>NZ_FONM01000022.1 GCF_900112935.1 Trichococcus pasteurii | reverse complement strand
CCTGAATTATTCATAGGTTTTCAGAAAACACCTTGAAATGTTGTTCTATCAACGTATTCTTTATTTCACTTTCACACCCAAAAGGTGTGAAAAAAGAACCCCTATCTGTTATGGTTAATGTACTACCAACAACCATAGAAAGGGGTTCTCTCAATGGCAACTTTACACGAAAACACTCTAAAATTCAATCAAAAAATGACGGTTACAAATACTGGAGGTAATCTCTCCACGGATGCTGGTCTCATTTTGGTTAAAGAATTCCTTCATTCAATCGGATTCGAACAGTTGATGGAGAAAGAGCTTCATTTTCAAGACTCCCGTCTCTCACCTACACATTCGAATGAAACCATCCTTGAACAACTGATTTTCCAATTAATTGCAGGCTATGATACCGATGCATCTGCCAACATCTTACGTCATGATCCTTTCTTCCAGCAGATGCTTGAAAAAAGTACATTGGCTTCACAACCTTCGCTTTCGCGTTTTTGGGATCGCATTAGTGAGAGTCCCGATGCGCTTTTGCAGCTACAAGCGCTCAATCAAGCGATTCTGGATAAGGTACGCATACAACGTAATGCAACAGAACTGGTTTTTGATTTGGATTCCACATATAGTGACACCTACGGCGATCAAGAAGAAACGGCCTTTAACACACATTATCAAACAACCGGTTATCATCCGCTCGTTGCCTTTGATGGTCTGACCAAGGACTTTCTGAAGGCGGAACTGCGTTCCGGAAACACATACTGCTCAACCGGGGCAGCCGATTTTTTGAATCCGCTTCTTGAACACTATAATCAGACCGTTCCAGTCAGCACCATTCTTGTCCGCGCAGATAGTGGCTTTGCAGCGCCGGAACTGTATGACCTCTGTGAAGAAAAAGAGCATCAGTACGTCATTCGGCTCAAACGGAATGCCCGCTTGCATAAGTTCGCGGAACAGTTTGTTCAAGTTGGGGATGAGACCGAATGGAGTCAGAAGGAAGAGCATTTCTACTCCATTCGCTACCAAGCCGGCACTTGGAAGCATGATCGTAGAGTTTGCATTCGTTCTGTCAGGGAAGCAAATGAACTGATTTTCCACCATGAATTCATTATCACCAATCTATCCGATGTTGTCTCGACTGAACAAGTCTACCAAACGTATTGGAAGAGAGGTACGATGGAGAATTTCATCAAGGAAGCCAAGAATGGCTTCTTCTTCGACAAGACGGACAGTTCTCATTTCTTGGAGAATGCCGTCCGCATGATGGTCAGCGTCCTTTCCTATAACATCAACAATTTTATACGCACACTAGCTTTCCCGGAAAAGGCCAAAGGCCTACAGATACAAAGTATTCGTCTTCGGTTTTTCAAGATCGCTGGGAAACTGATCCACAGCGGAAGACGCATGATGCTAAAACTCAGCACCCATCATGTCTACCAAGATGAATTTTTTCATATCCTACGGCAAATTCAATCCTTGTCTTGGTGAGGAGACCCCGCAAATTTAAAAAAAACGTTCGAACAAAGGAATTAGTATGCCCAAAAACACAATAACAATCGCATTCCGTGCTTCTTTTCGTCTCTAAGAGACGTTTTGAAAGGGAAAAAATAACAGCTCTACCAAAAATCCAATATTGCAGATGAAATAGAGTTGTTCATATCAAGATTTGGGGTGGTATGAATAATTCAGGTATACTGGAAGAATGTGTAGATTGGATGGAGATTGGGAGTCTTCATCTGAGTCACATAATGGCCTGATATCCTGTGACTGTAGTAAAAAAACAATCCGGAAAGAAGTGCCAAATAATGCTGACAATCCAATTTATTATTTCAATACTGATGGTTCTAGTCTTAGTGATGTTGATCATAAATACAATCCGTAAATATGATTCTGTTTTGAGAGCAGATGTGAAACGACTGCGGGCTGAAAATGAGGCTTTGAGGAAAGAGCTTCTCAAACGCGGCATCGTTGAATATGTCCAGTCGTTGATGATCGGCAGCGAAAACAAACGCTGTCCCTACACTATAAAAAACCAGCCGGAAAACGAAAGTTCGATAGACGAACTCCGTTTCCCGGCTGGTTTATTTTGTTGAAATCAATTGATTTACCTATGTTGTGCTACGTAGTTATTGCAACCGTGGTGCTTCAGATTTAGTCATTTTTGTATGAACAGCAATAGTCCACATACTTCTCGACGATCATCTTGAAGGATGAGTTTGCAGGAACGACATAGCTTTGACCTTTGCTGTAAAGCGTGTATTCCGCTTCACCCGGCAGCATGACCGACATGTCACCGCCCAGGACTTCCATGATTTCTTCGGCATCGGTGTTGAATTCGTACTCGCCTGCCAACATGAAGCCCAACGTCTTTTTCTCTCCGCTTTCGAACAGAACCGTTCTGCTGGTTACTTTCCCGTCAAAATACACATTTGCTTCCTTGATCACTGTCACATTTTTGAATTCCATCCTATTTCCCCCATTAGCTTGATTATTTTATGTTTTTCTTGCACGTATTACTATTTCCTCAGTATCTTCTCCATGGCCTTGCCTTTTGCCAACTCATCAATGAGTTTATCCAGGTAACGGATCTTTTGCATAAGTTTGTCTTCGATCTCTTCGACTCGGTAACCGCAAATGACCCCTGTGATAAGCGAAACGTTGGGATTCAGCTTTGGCGCCTGGGCAAAAAAGGTTTCGAAATCGACTTTGTTTTCCAACTGTTGCTGCAGGGTCGCTTCATCGTATCCGGTCAGCCAGAAAATGATTTCATCGACTTCCTCTTTCGTGCGGCCTTTTTTCTCGGCTTTCTGGATATACAACGGATAGACGCTGGCGAACGACATTCCGAATATTCTTGTGTTCTTCATGAGTACCCCCTTCCGAATCTTCCTGAAGCTATCTTTGGTGCTTATGCTTTTTATTATGCCATAAATCGCAAAAAAGCTCACCATTTATTAATTTTACTGCTTGATGCTCGCCGTCATATCCAGGATATCTATCGGATCATTTGTGCTGTCGATTCGATACACAACTTCATTCTTCTGCCACATAACCATCGTTTCCGTTTGCGAAGGGCTTGTCACAGCCACTCGGATACGCCCCGCATCATTTGGCGGCGGCAAAAAGATGCTTTCCAATTCATCTACAATATTCTTTGCCAAATCTGGACCAATCTGGTTTCCGATAGGATACAGCACTTCCAATAACCAATTGCCTTCATTCCATGCCAACAGCGTTTTGCCCATGCCCGAATTTTGATAGCCGACTATTCCGTACCCCAGATCAAGAGTGGGAGCATCCGGTGAAAATCCCTCACTGGCATCGTGGTGGTCAATGGCTTTCGTTGCAGCCGATTTATGTACATAGACGATGGCTTCAAATGTAGCTACTTGGCGGGCTATGTCCGGATTATTCAACGCTGCATCATTGATCGGAACAAGCCCTTTTGTTTCGTAGAAAGTGACAAAGTATCCGTATTCCGTCCTTTCGGCAGCAGCACTGGCATATGTGTACCCAGGATTCAGCGGAATCGTGGAGGGTAAATGATCTGGGCTCTCACCCAAAAGGTTAGCCACTTGATGCAGCAATGCCTCGGTTGGGTCCACCGTTGCCGTTCCCTGTGATCCTGCTTCATAGTGCCCCATGTTCGTCCATCCCAGAACAGCATACTGATTCCAAACATTTTCGCCTGCCACTGCAACAGTGCCGTCTTTTCTTAGTCCGAAAGTATTCCCGCCTGCGGTAATGGCTATCATATCTTTCCAGCCTGATACGTCGCATTGCCCTTCTTGGTTGTATCCCGTTGCAACGACCGTGCCGTCCGATTTCAATCCGACAGTATTATGGGCTCCTGCTGCCACGGCGATGACATCCGACCATTCGGAGACATCACCTTGACCATAGATGTTGTCTCCCGCAACAACGACGGTCCCGTCAGCCTTCAAACCGACAGCATGCGAATCACCGGCGGAAATAGCCACGATATCCGACCATCCGGAGACAGCAAGTTGGTTGCACTCATTTTTCCCTGTGGCGACAACTTTTCCATCCGATTTCAGCCCCAAGGTATAGCCATTCCCCGCGGATATGGCAATGATGTCTCTCCAATCCTGTACGTTGCATTCCCCGCTGCCATCGTTTCCGGTTGCGATGACTGTTCCATCTGCCTTCAGGCCAACCGTATGGCCGATTCCGGCAGATACAGCCACAATATCTTTCCAATCCGCAACGGTGCTTTCTCCGCTAAGATTACTCCCTGTTGCCACCACCGTGCCATCCGGTTTCAAGCCTACCGTGTGATAGGCTCCCGCTGATACAGAAATAATCTCCGACCAACTTCCGACATTCCCTTGCCCGGCTTCATTCCAGCCTGCAGCAACTACCGTACCCGCTTTTTTCACCCCGACCACATAGCCTCCGCCCGCGGAAAGGATTTCTTGTTGCGTGAAACTGGAAGCAAGGGGAAGCGTCAGCATCTGGCCGACGTAAATCAGGTTGGGGTTACTGATTTGGTTGGTTTCTACAAGCTGAGCAACAGTCACACCATACCTGAGCGCGATTTCGGAGAGCGTATCGCCGGATACAACCGTATACTTCATCCCGAATGGTTGCGAAGAATCCCCCCTTGCAGGAATGATTAGTTTTTGCCCCAACCTGATCAGTCTTGGTTGGACGATATCATTTTCCATCACAAGCTGTCGCAAGGTTACACCATATTCGAGGGCAATTCCGTAAAGAGTATCGCCTGCTTTGACAGTGTATACGATATTTTCTTGTGCTGCCTTTTGTGAATCCACAGCAAGTACGTTTGTCGAAAAAAAGCCGAAAAGGAACAACATCGAAAAAAACACAGAGCCAACTAATCTACGCATCCCTTGTACACAAGTAAGCATTTTTCTCTCCCTCTTTTCCGAATCCATCAGCAATGAGGTTGTCCAAAGCGGAATTTAATACATTTTTATAATGGCTTTAAAATTCGTACCTTGTTCTTCAACTCTATTTTACTGCTTCAATAATTGTTAATCAAAAAACGGCATTCAAATAATCCGGAAGGCAAAAAAAAGCGGAAAATCCGACATATTATAGGTATTCCGCTTAATCGATTCTATTTTCTTTTTTAGGTCTTTTCTGTAGCCATCGCACATTATAATTCACGGCTCCGGGCTCTAATTTTACGGGATGCTAGCAATGGCTAAAAAAGATGGTAGGATAAAATTCGGTTCAAACAGAAAAAAGCCAGCAGTCTGGAGACTGCTTATCTCCGAACCGCTAGCCAGCCTTTTTCTGTTCCCTATTGTCGACGGGAGTTCCACTTTATCGGTGCACTGCAGATGCTTTCTCGGTCTGCCTATTCTGTTTGTTCATCACGTTCTCTATTTTTGAACAGCAAGTGTCTCTCCTCAACAGTCACTTGCTATTCTGTAACTAGTGTAGGTTCCATTGCATCCCAGAAAACTTGCGCTATTGCCCGGTATCCTTGAACAGTCGGATGAATATCGATTGGCAAGAATTTCTCTAGATGTTTGTCCATACTGTCATAGGGATCAACATAGGTGACGCTTGGCATGGTATCGGGTAGGTTACTAAGACTTAAATTATAGTCCTGAATCAAACCGTCCAAGTCAGCCTGCAGTAAGGGAATTTTGTTTGGATCATCTGGATCATTCACACCCAAGTCCGCCAAAAAAGGGAAAGCATTATAATAGCCCATAATGTATATTTGGGCGTATGGCTTCCCTGCACTATCCTCCATAGCACGTATTTCCAAGATTTTTTGGACAACTAAGTATGTAACAGTAGGAATATAGCCCCTTATCCCTTGTATTGTCGGGGCTATATCTCCCTGATAATTCTGAGTATAAAGCCAATTCGCTAGGTCTGTTTTTGTTAAATTCGATAATCCTACATCGTCCATTTGCACCCAACTCAACAAGTCATTAGCGCCAATGTTCAACGTGATGACATCAGCTTCCTGAATTGCCTCAACAAGCTTTGCACGGTCACCACCAGTAACAGGTTCTAGGACAGTCTGAGTTGTCTTGCCCGACTCCCCAAAATTGGCATAGCTGCTTAACAGACCTTTACCGGATAACTCATCCCGGATGAACTTGGGATAACTTGTCCCATATACCTTAGTAGATCCGCTGCCTAACTCAGTCGGTTTTTGGCCCGCAGCAAGGGAGTCCCCCAAGGCAACATAATCGATTGTCTTTTTATTTTCCGCTGCGGATACCGTTCCAGTAGCCATGGCGGAAAGCAACAATAAGTTGAAGATTGTGATGGATATTTTCCGAATAAACATGATAGATAACCCCTTTTCAAATTATTTTGCGAATCAAAGCAGACTATAACCATTACGTTTAGCGTTGAATACAGTCACCTGTTCTACTATCATCCCTTTACTTTTTTGAATCCCTCTACGGCAGTTTCCCTGTCAGCGGTTGCAAACTTCATAAACTAATTGTACTCCTAAATGTATTTGCTACAAAATAATACGAAAATCCCCTCAAAAATAGGTGTTTCGCCCATATTTCCGCACTGATAATTCCCGTTTTCCCATAACTTCCCTGATCAACCAGAGCGCCAGCCTAAATTCTGGATTCCTCATTCTTCTTTCGTCAGCATTTCCATGAATTCCTCGCCGGTCATTGTTTCTTTTTCGAGAAGATATTTTGCAAGTTCATGCATTTTCGGTAAGTTTTCCCGGATGATTTCCTTGGCTTTCTCGTGGGCGAATTTGATGATGCGCAAAACCTCATCATCAATTTTCGCGGAGGTTTCATTCGATACGAGCGAGGTTACATCCGTTCCCAGATAAGGATTATTGATTGTTTCCAAAGCCATCATGTCGAATTTATCACTCATACCGTAGCGCGTGACCATCGCTCTCGCAATAGCTGTTGCTGCCTCTATGTCATTTTCAGCTCCGGATGTAACCGTATTCAAAATAACTTCCTCGGCAGAACGACCGCCCATGTAGGTGACGATTTTATTCAGGAATTTTTCCCGGCTCATCAGAATCTGGTCTGTCTCTTCAGATTGCATGGTGTAGCCAAGAACTCCAGATGTCCTTGGGATGATGCTAATTTTATTGACTGGTGCGGAATCGGTCTGTTTTGCGGCAACAATCGCATGGCCAATTTCATGGTACGCGATTGCCAGTTTGTCTTCTTTCGAAAGGATCGCATTTTTCCGCTGGTATCCGGCCAGAATGATTTCCAAAGCATACTCCAGATCGGATTGGTTGATTTTGCCGCGTCCCTCCTTTATAGCATGGAGAGCGCCTTCATTTATCAAATTGGCAAGATCAGCGCCGGAGCTGCCGGGTGTATCCCTAGCGATCTCCTTCAGGTTGATATCTTCGGCCATTTTGACGGATTTTACATGAACCTCCAGAATCGCTTGCCTCCCGGCAATATCCGGCAGTTCAAGCGGGATGCGCCGGTCAAACCGTCCAGGTCGCAGCAGCGCTTTGTCGAGAACTTCAGGTTTGTTCGTTGCCGCCAGGATCACCACACCTTTTTCCGAGGAAAAACCATCCATCTCGTTCAATAATTGGTTGAGCGTCTGGTCCCGCTCATCATTTCCGGTTATCCCTGACAGATTACGGCTCTTGCCGATCGTATCGATTTCATCAATGAAGACGATGCAAGGGGCTTTTGCCTGCGCTTGATTGAACAGATCCCGCACCCTCGCAGCTCCCACGCCGACGAACATCTCCATGAATTCTGATCCCGAAATAGAGAAGAAGGGAACCCCGGCTTCTCCAGCGACCGCTTTTGCAAGCAGCGTTTTACCGGTCCCCGGAGGTCCGACAAGCAGAATCCCTTTTGGCATCTTCGCCCCGATTTCCCGGTATTTTTGGGGATTGTGCAGAAAATCGATTACTTCCCAAAGTGCTTCTTTCGCTTCGTCCTGGCCCGCTACGTCCGCAAATGTTTTTCCTGTTTCAGATGCAGCATAAACCATGACATTGCTTTTGCCGAATTTCATTTCGCTGCCGCCGAGCCCTCCGACTCTTCCCTGAAGCCTGCGCATCATGAATCCCCAGAAGACATACAATAACGCCAATGGCAGCATCCAGATCAGGAAAAAATCAACAATCGGCGAACTTTCTTCAACAATCTCTTTTTCAAACTTTGCTTCAGTAAGCAGCAGTCGTTCAGTAAGCTGTGGATCCTCCATTCTGCCGGTGATGAAGGTGCTCTCTTCACCTTCATCGTCCAGCGCTGTGAATTCTATCCGGTTTTCCTCCACCAGAACCGACTCGACACTGCCTTCTTCAAGCATTGTAACAAACGTCTTATAATCCACTTCCGTTACCGGATTTTCCTGAAGACCGGGAAAAACGAAAAAATTCAGCACAATCAGAAAAATTGCAATTGTCACAGCAAAATTCAGCCATTGTTTATTGACCTTCGGGGGCATTTTAGATTCCATCAGCTTATCCCTCCCCTTCTTAAAAAAGAACATTCCGTCATACTTATTATCCCAGAAATATAGGATATTACAAAAAATTATGCAGTCTTTGAAATAAGTGCTCACCAAATGATCAATCGCATCTCACGAAACTTGTTTTTATAAACGTTTTTATTTTTTGTTTACAATTATGATAACGAATTGTATAATCGTTTACATAACAAAAAGGGAGGAGGATGGGGTTTTATGATTGACAACAGCACTCTAGCAGAATTACAGAACGGTTATCGATTTGATCAGCATGCTAAAAGCTACGCCTGCTTATTTTGTCGTCAAATCTACCAACAGGGCATCATCTATCCAATGGAAGAGGTGCTTTATGAAGCGGAAAAGGCTATGCTCGTACACATACAGCAATCGCATGGCTCTGTTTTCGAAACACTAATTCAATTAGATAAAAAATATACAGGATTATCTGACGTTCAAAGGGAAATGTTACTGCTATTTCATGAAGGACTATCCGACAAGGAAATATTGGAGCGGTCTTCTTCGGGAAGTATCTCGACCATCCGGCAACATCGATTCAAGCTGAAGGAAAAGGAAAGGCAGGCAAAAATTTTTCTTGCTCTGATGGCCAACCTGGACAGCGGCAGAGTACCCATGAAAGATAGCCCTATTCACAAGGAGGATTTAATAGTGGATTCACGCTATGGCATTTCAGAAACTGAACGGGAAAAAGTACTGCAAACCTATTTTAAAAACGGATTGGATGGGGCAGTGGATATTTTCCCAAGCAAGGAAAAACGCAAAATTATGGTGCTGCAGCATATTTTGAAGCGTTTTGACCAAGATAAGAAATATTCTGAGAAGGAAGTCAACGACATCATTAAAACGGCTCACGATGATTATGTGACGGTGCGTCGCTATTTTATCGAATATGGATTTATGGATCGCAACAGCGATGGCTCGCAGTACTGGGTTATCACTGACTAACGTTGAATTTTACAGTCTTTTCCGCATAATTGTATAAAAAGTGAATGGGGCTGTATCAAAATCAGAATAGTATTTTCTGGTTTGATACAGCCTCTTCTTTGGCATATTTTCAACTGTTTTGCGACCACCGGCTATCCTTTCACAACACCCAGCGTTTCCAGCCTGCGGATAGGCTCAATCAAGTCCAGTTCATTGGCGATGACAAAATCGATATCTTTATAGGCAAACCGGGCTTCTTCTCCTATATCGCGTTTCCTTGTCTTCCCCAGAAAAATTCCCTTCGATTCAAGATCGAGGATTGTATCCTCCACACTGAATGTTTCCATCGCCTCTTTCCTGCTCATCTGGCGTCCGGCTCCGTGCGAGCAAGATTGAAAACTTTCCGGATTCCCTTTTCCTTTGACCAAATAGGAACTCGTCCCCATTGCACCTGGGATGATCCCCCATTCGCCTTCCCTGACCCGGATGGCACCTTTCCGATGAACCCAGATCCTCTTCCCGGCATGTTCTTCATAAGCGGCATAATTATGATGGCAATCGATCGGTTCGGACACTTCAATCTCGGTAAAATCTGCATATTCGGCAACAAGGCGACGAATGATTTCGATAACGATCCCCGTAATCTTCGCCCGGTTCTCTTTGGCAAACGCCATGGCAAACTCCATCCATCGGATATATTCTTTTCCGATGTCGCTTTCCGCCGGCAGATAAGCCAAGTTCCACTCCGGAGGAACGGGTGAATGTTGCTGTTTGTTCAGTTGCATTGCCTTGTCATCAAAATAACGGCAGACAGTATCCCCAACATTCCGCGAACCGGTATGGACCATCACGCCCAAGAAGCCCTCTTCATCGGTTTGCAGCTCGATAAAGTGGTTCCCGCCGCCAAGCGTCCTTGCTTGAAAATAAGCCTCATCCAACACATAGGCAAGTTCCTTGGTTGCTCCCACCTTATCCTGTTCTTCCAGATACCAGGAAAACTGCCGGACAGCTTCGCTAGCTTGTTTGCGTTTATGTTTTTCATAGCCGTTCGGAATGCTGCGCAGAATAGTGTTGACGATGGTTTGCGCCAATTTCCCATCGGGCGTCTCACCCGTAATAAGGATTTCCACGGGAATATTGGTTTGCACAAAAGTCATGCCACAGCCGATATCAGCCCCGACTGCATTCGGGACGATCATCCCTTCAGCAGCCAGGATGCCTCCGATGGGCATGCCATAACCGGCGTGGGCATCCGGCATGAGCGCGATGTGTTGATAGGCAAAAGGCAGATTGGCCAGATTTTTAGCTTGTTCCAGACAAATCCGATCCAGTTGGCCTGTATCCTCAAGCCAAATTTTGATCGGCACTTTCTGTTCAGAAGGTTCGTACAACGTGAACATATTTCATCCCCCATGCGTCGAAATTTGCATAACCAACAGCGAACTCGCGGAATCGGCAGTTTCTGCCAAAGCTTAGTTATCATCATTTTTTCGGTCGCAAATTATTGCCGCTCCATCATATTTACGAAGGCAGCCGGAACCGTAATGGTTTCTCCAAGGGTGGACTCGTAGCTGATCGTTCCAGCCGCCGTGCCATAAAATTTTATGAGGTCATTTTCCGAAATCCCAGATCCATTGATATTAGATTCGTATCCCAGAAAAATGACGGCACCCTCCTTATCATCAACCGCCACCAGCATTTGTGAAGATCCCTCACCTTGCATCATTTGAATGACCCGACCGGACAACACAATCATCTCAGAATTATAATCATCGGGTGCCTGTGCTAATTGATCATAGGTGATATCCGTCCGATAATTCGCAGGATCCTTGAGTTTTGCCTCTGCTTCAGCCTGAGCTTTGGCTTGAGCTTCAGCATTAGCTTTCTCTTCAGCCGCTTGGATGGCCTCTGTTGCCTGTTTATCCGCCTCAGCTTTTTCTATGCTTGCTGCAGTCGCCATCTCTTCAAAGTTAGCTATTGCGGTTTGCACTGCTGTACCGGATGCGTTTGTTTCCGCCGTATCCGTTCCTTTACCGAATGCAACCATCGTCCCGACCGCAACAATAAAAATCAACCAAAACCACCATTTTTTCAATAACAGTATTCCGTTTGCCTCATTGCTTGTCTTCTTTGCCATAAAATCCACCTCCCGCATTCTGTCCTCTTCCCCGCAGCTTTTTCCTGGGCAAGAAGTCGGTATTTCTTCTTTAATATGTACCTTTATTATACCCCCAAAGATCACGCAAGCGGTATCATTCACTATCCAGTATAAGCCTACTTATAAACCGAAAATAAAAAAAGAAGCACTTGTCAGAATTCGACTCTGACAAGTGCTTCAAATTTTCAATTTGGATGGACCTGGAATAAACATTTCAACCCAACGGCCATCAGAATTTTACTTCAATCAGGAAGTCGCACGCAGTAACTCTGCATCGCCGTTGTACGCCAATGCTTGCGCGCCTTCTTCACCAGTGCTAACGCGGATGACATTTTCAACATCATAGACAAAGATTTTCCCGTCGCCGATATTGCCTGTATATAACGCTTTTCTGGCAGTTTCGATCACTTGTTGGAGCGGCACTTTGCTGATCACGACTTCCACCCGGACTTTAGGCAGCAGATCCGCATCGGTTTCTACGCCGCGATAATAAGTTGTATGCCCTTTTTGCACGCCGTAGCCGAACACATTCACGACCGTCATGCCGGTGATTCCGATGCCGTTCAAAGCTTTTTTCAGATGATCGAATTTGCTTTCATTGATCAAAATTTCCACTTTGGTCATTTTTTTCGTCTTATGTGCCTTGTTGCCCGGGGTCGCTGTCGCGTGGTTTTCCACGACAACGGCTTCATCCATGGCGACTACTTCTGCACCAAACTGCTTTTTCGGGGAAACGGCTGGACTTGCCGGAATGGCAACAGCATCATGCGAACCAACCGCAAGGCCTGCAGCACTGACCGACCCGTAAGCCGTTTCGCCGTGCAAGGAATAGTCCAAACCGTCTTCCTCTTCCTCCTCGGAGGCTCTTACCGGCATAACCAGGCTGATCAGTTTCAGAATGACAAAGGAAACGATGGCTGAATAAACAGTGACCGCCAAGATACTGATGATTTCTGCGATCAGCAGGGCAGCATTTCCGTCAACCAAGCCGCCTGTTATATCCGGATTGATTGTGGATGTCGCGAAAATCCCCGCTGAGATTCCACCCCAAATTCCGCCGACCCCGTGACAGCCAAAAGCATCTAGTGCATCATCATAGCCGATTCTCTTTTTCAATTCAGTGACAGCGAAGAAACAAAGTATCCCACCGACGAAACCGATGAGCAGAGCTGAGAATGGGCTGACATAACCGGCACTTTGCGTAATCGAGCCAAGTCCGGCGATGATTCCGCTGACCAAACCTAACGCAGTCGGTTTTTTATGCAGGACCCATTCGCACATAAGCCAGCTGAATCCAGCAGCAGCTCCGGATACAGTCGTTGTGATGAAGGCATTCATTGCAATGCCGTTCATGCTGAGCGCGCTGCCGGCATTGAAGCCGAACCAGCCGAACAACAACAAGCCGGCACCGATCATCGTCATCGGGATGTTATGCGGTCGGACAGAGTCTTTGTTGGTTCTTTTTCCGACAAAAATCGCAGCCACAAGCGCTGATATACCGGCGCTGACATGAATAACCGTTCCGCCTGCGAAGTCGAGAGCGCCCATTTCACGGATCCAACCGCCATTGCCCCATACCCAATGCGCGATCGGGTCATAGACCAAGGTTGACCAGAGCAGTACGAATGCAAGGTACGCCGGGAATTTCATTCTTTCCGCAACGCTTCCGGAAATGATTGCAGGTGTAATGATTGCAAAAGCCAATTGAAACATCATGAATAACTGATGTGGGATTGTCGGAGCATAATCTGCAGGGGCGAAACCAACATTTTTAAGAAAAGCAAATGAAAAGTCGCCGATGATTGAATTGTCTCCTCCGAATGACAAGGAATAACCTAAAAGTATCCATTGTATAACCACAACTACAATAGCTGCATAACTATGCATGGTTGTGCTCAGAACATTTTTTGCCCTGACCATCCCTCCGTAAAATAAAGATAAAGCTGGGGTCATCAGCAAGACCATTACCGTTGCGAGGAACATGAAAGTCGTGTCCGCCATATTGATTTCCATTTAATTGATCTCCTTTGCCTGAATATTTCTGATTTGTTCTTAACTATGGAGCAAATTATATAATCAAAAAAGAAGATAGTCATTCCGATACTCACAACTGATGGGACTATATGTTACATAAACCTGGGATTATACCCAAATTCATGACAGCGCTCGCAAATATACACAGTCCAAAACAGTCGCCGGTTCTGTCAGTGATCGCTGTTCGTCCGCAAAAATATAAGCCACAGTGTTTGCGGAAGGATTCGCCTACTCATTCCTTTCTTCACGAGCAAGGAAAAACCGCTGAAAAACCCATCAGTTCAGTGTTCCGCGACGTCTCTCTATTGGAATAACTCCCGAATCAGAGGCTTTTTCGACGGCAGGATGCCCTAAAAAACAGTGAATCTAAATGCAAATTCTGCACTTACTTGATGTCTCTGCCCCAGTGCATATGCTCCGTTTAGCTATGGAAACTCTGTGAACAAGCTCACATTACTTGTCACCGCACACCAGAAGCAATAGGTCAAAAAGCCTGTCAGATCAACTTTCTTATTGAATTCTATCAATAAAATGGGGAATTTCAGAAAAAGTGGGGATTTGATGATTGGATGAAACTATCGAGTGGGGCCTGTTTGATTGATTTATCCGTTTTTGCTGATTTTACCAAAAAATTCACTTCTGCATGGGAGTAATTCTGCTCATGGACGTCAGATTTTACGGCAATTCAGCTGGAAACGCCAAAACAGTGCTGACTAATTTCGGTGCGCAAGAGGGCAGGCAAAAGAGGGGGTGAAATAATCTTTATTGTTGATGTAGGTCAAGTCTATTTTTGTGAATCCATCCTATAATGAAATCATCAATCATCAGAAAGTAGGAGTCCATATGTCCAATCAATCAACCTTTAACGATGTAAAGGAAAGCATCTTTCCAACACTGGAGCAATATGTGCCGATCGTAGCCCGCGTTCACGGAAAAAATCACCCGGAATTCCATGAAGTCCACAAACTGTTCAACGCAATTATTGAGAAAACCCAAGCAGCCGGCGCAGAAAAACCCGACTTGAACGAAGAATTCACCCAATTGCGCGCCGTTTCGAATAACTACACCGTTCCGGATGATGTCTGCGAAAGCTACGAAGCGGTCTACCAGATGTTGGCTGAAGCGGACAAAGCCTACCACGCTTAATAACCGCCAAAAGATTGCTATTTCTGAGCACTTCTCAGGCATACGAACAGAAAGGCCAAGATTCGCATATGGAATCCTGGCCTTTCTTTTTGTCTGTTGATCCAGGCATCGCGCTTGATGGATACCCTAATAAGAATGCCTGCAGAACTCTACGACTACTGCAGATTCCGGACTCCCTTGCAACCGGCTGACCATTTCTGTCCCCAAACCTGCAGAAGGTGTTATTCTATTGACTACTCCCCAATATAATCATCAGTTTCTTGATTGCTGTCTTCACTTTCGGAGTTGCTGTCATCCTCTTTGGATGGAACTTGGGATGGGATTCCCTTATCCGCAACCGGAACGGTTTCAGCGCCACTGCCTTTTTGCTTAGATGGTTTGCCCTTGCTTTTCCCTTTGAAGGAGAAAAAGACAAGAAGTCCGATAGCCACTGTTGCCACAACATCATAGGCTATGAAAGCAGTCTTGAAATTTGACCAGAGTGTTTTGCTCTCGGAGCTTTTCTTCTGTGAATTTTCTATGAGCTTGTCGATTTCAGAATGTTCAGGGAATAGTCTCTTGACCGCCTCAAATTTCGTCAAGGCGTCTTTGTAGTAGCCGCCCCAATACAATTCGAGCCCCTCTTTGTAGAGTTTGTCCACTTCGCCTTCCTCATTGGAGCCGCCAGATTGGGAAACGAATTCCTTGATGGTGTTGGAAGGGACAATGAAGTTGAATCCTTGAACTTCCTGACCGTTGACGGTGTCGCCCCCGAATGTAGATATCCCGATAACTTCACCATCCGCTCTGACGACTGGCCCGCCACTATTGCCGTGGGTGATGGCTGCATCCATTTGGAGAATAGGTGCCCCTTGCGTTGAACGTTTGTCCACAGCCGAAATGTTCCCGGAAGTCACAGAAACCACCAAAGCAGCATCAGGAGAAAGCGCACTCGATTCGGCTGCGGCCGGGAACCCGAGCGCCCATACGCTATCTTGCAGCTGAACTTCATCCGAATTCGCAAGGCTCAACGATGGAAGATTATCCGCTTCAATCTTGACGATAGCAAC
The DNA here is from genome assembly GCF_900112935.1 of Trichococcus pasteurii. Taxonomy (GTDB): domain Bacteria; phylum Bacillota; class Bacilli; order Lactobacillales; family Aerococcaceae; genus Trichococcus; species Trichococcus pasteurii. The sequence continues at coordinate 28,020 of NZ_FONM01000022.1, read as the reverse complement.
ATCTTTCCCTTCCCCTGTAGGTGCCCCGTAACTCTTGATTTCGCCATTGAACATGATTTTACTGTCTATCTGTTGGACATCAGCAATCTCACTACCGGGCAGCACCACTCTCAGGCTCCTATCGACCTTAGTCCATCCCATGTAGCTCCACAGGAAATTATAGGCGTTGTCGTAGGTCTCTGAAATGCCTATGGATGTCAGATAAGAACTGAATTGGTCGGCATAGTAGGCTAACGACATATCCGCCAAATCCTGATCATCCAATTTGGAATATTCAACAACATGGGCGTTTGTGACGATATAGCCATTTTCGTTGATGATAAAGCCGGATCCTTGGGCGCCGAATTGATCCACAGTACCGATTCCATTGAAGAAATTGTAAAGCAGATCATCATAATAAGAATCACCGGTCCCATAATAAGTCCATTCCACACTTACCATGTCAAATAAATATACAACCGCTGGATCCGTGTAATCCGCCACCTTTTTTGCGGTGCTGATGTGAGAAGTGTCCGGTTTTATGTTGATCAGAAAAATGCTTGTGACGATGGACGCGATAAGAATAACGATAGCCGGAACGGTCATAAACAGCCTCTTTTTCATTTTCGATATCCTCTTTCCTCATCATAACTGTGGTTGATGTACCTGGAATTCCGATGATTTAGAATCCAACAACTTGCGCTTCTTATAACAAGCCTCCTCCATGGTTGCCTGCTCAGTGCCGTTCTTCCATATACTGACTTTCTTGCAAAATGCCACACATTTATTATAACGCTTCCATTTTCCAACGCAAAAGCACACCCCTTACAGAATGTATCCACTTATTGTGGGTGTAATATTCTATTTATGGGATCTGAGCTTTTTTATGGTAAAATATTGATGAATAATTCATTCAGAAAAGGATACTTGAATTCTGCAAGCATCCTGAATTTCATAGGCCTTGCCAATCCAGATGATAGAAATGGAGAGAATCGCATGAAGAACAAACTAATGAAAAAATTTTTATGGATTGTTTCTGTCATAATAGCTGCAATAGTTGTTCCTCCCTTAATTGATGCCAGTCCCTTATTTGAAACCGCAAGGAACAAATCCTCCGAAACGGCTCTACTGCGGGAGCAATTGGTGGACATGTCGGAATTGACAACATTGAAGTACGAGTACAGCAATGTAATTGTCAGCCGGACAGACAAAAGTTTTTCTTTTTTTGACCTGCCTGATTTCAAATATGCAGAGGCCATTCGGCTCATTGAATATTCCGGCTATCTGAAAGCCGGGACCGATCTGGCAAAAATGGAATTAGACATTGATGAAGCATCCAATAAAGCGTCGGTCAGACTTCCAGAATCACAAATTCTCGACAATGTCGTCGAGACTGAACAAATGACCGTTGAAGATGTAAAAGGAACTATCTTTTCCGACTACCCCACTCAAATCATTATTGACGAAATCAACGTTCATAAAAAACAACTTGAAGAAGAAAAAATCAGTCAGGGGTTCTTGGAAGAAGCAGACGCGAATGCTCAGTCATTTATGACTTCCGTTTTGAAGTCTCACGGCTATGATGAAGTGGACGTCGAGTTCTATTAAATCAAATTTCAATAATTAACAAGAAAAAAACCGCATGAAACCAACAACTAAACGTTGGTTTCATGCGGTTTTCATTTAAGTTCAAATGTCATTTACGTAATCAAGTATCAATTAGCAAAGGCGCTTAGCCCTTCATAGCTGTCGCTGTGGATCACATCAGACTTCAAGTAATCGATGATTGATTCCGGAATTTCCACGCCTTGAGACTTGTTTCTCTCATAGCGCTCGTTGGATCCTTGTCCAGGGTAACGGACACTTGAAAAGCCTTCTGTTGGTTTGATGGCGTTCAATTCCTCCATCGTTTGGCTGATGTGCTGTCTGAAAGTATCGGCATCCCCGAAGCGGGCTGGATCGAGGATAATGTAGAGTTGTCCCAAGTTCCGGCCGGCATGCAGGTCATTGTACATGGAGCTGACGTGTTTTCCGAACGGCAGATTCATCAGGACGCCCGAAAAGATGTCGACCATCATCATCAGGCCATAACCTTTAGGACCGGCGATGGGCATCAATCCCCTCACCGCATGCGGATCGGTTGTGGCTTGCCCGTTTTCATCGACCGCCCAATCTGCTGGAATTTCACGGCCTTTTGAGCGGGCATCCAGGATTTTTCCCCAGGCCTGCACAGTGGTCGCCATATCAAAAATCAGCGGCGTTTCCGTCGCACTTGGCGCGCCGAAGCCGAGCGGATTGGTCCCGTAATACACTTCTGCGCCGCCAAAAGGCACAGCCATCGGATCCGACTGCGTCATCGCCATTCCGGCTAATCCCGCTTCAGCAATTTTGCGCAAATAATAGGACAATGTGCCTGTGTGCCCACATCTGGACACGCCGACTACCGCAACGCCGGATTCTTTCGCCATTTGGATGGCTGGTTCCAAGGCCAAGTTCGCCACGTACTGCCCTTGCGCGTTATCCCCATGGAAAACGCCGGAGCTTTCCCCGGTTTTTTCGAATCTGATTTTGGGTTCTAGTGTGATGCCGCCTTTATGGATGCGTTCCGAATAGTACTCCACCCGGACTGCGCCGTGGGAATGCACGCCGCATAAGTCCGCATACACCAAATGGTTCGCGGTTTCGGCTGCCTGGACTTCCGGCAGGCCCGCTGCTTGGAGTTTATTTTGGATCAACGCGTGCAACTCATCGGGAGTCACTTTGATCAATTTTTCTTCCGACATGAATGATTCCTCCTTCGCCTTTCAATAATGATAACTAGACTGAATGCATGTTGGAAGTCACCAAACAGACTGACCTCCACTAGCCATAAAGCGCTACCATTTTATAAGATTACAATATCACAAGAAAAATCGGATAGATTTAGCCGAAGTGCACAAATTGCCCGTGGTTGCTTGAACGTTTTAAACGAATGAAAAAATGCGTGATCTGCATACGCTTCAATTGAGAAGCACCTGCAGATCACGCATTATTATTTCTTACAATCTCCAGCAAGCCTACGCACTGGTTTGCTATGCGATCCATATTCAGCAACTTGAATGTCTGCATGATGTCAGTGAGCTTTTGGGCATCCTCCTGTTGCTGCATGATGGCGATTAATTCCTTGAAGAACAGCAACATGGTATGTTCATACATCTTGTTGTCCGATGCAGAAACGGTCTTTTCCAAATCAGCGTAATAAAACAAGCTCTTCTCCAGGTCATTTTTCTCCAGCTGCAAAACCAGGATATTTGAAATGAGGGAAAACAGTTCGTTTTTATACCGTTTCATCCGAGTGAACTCAGTCATCTTCTCCTTGGCTTTAGCGTACACAACATCCACTGCATCCTCCGGAAAAAAATCCAAGGCATTGGTGAACAAGACCAACTCATAATAATGCCATGTCTCGCAATCGAAAAGATAGTCTTTTATGACCGCCATCTCCTTGTGCGGGAATGGCAGTTCGCTGAGGTTACACCGCAGTAGATGGATGATGCTCGCATGGTGCAAATATTTGATTTGGGAAGTTTCATCAAAATGATTTCTGGACGCTTCTTCTAAAGCCGCCAACCTTGGTATATCCTTTGCGTAGTAGGCTTCTGAATAAGCGCTGATCATCATAGCATCCGTATTCGCTTTATTATCGCTATAAATGAAAGTGAACTCCTCCAAATACAGATTCAAATTATCAAGAATCTGGAGAAATTTCTCGGCAGTCGTATCGCTGTGACCTTTTTCAAATCGCGATATGGCCGGCCTGCTCAGTATACCTTTGTAAACTTCTTTCGATTTCAGATTCTTGTTCTTCCGAATGTCACCTAGTACTTCTCCGATGTGCATCAACACCCCACCTTTTTGTTCCGTATTATTAACATTTTTACTATTAACAGTATAACTAGTTTACACTAAATATGTAAACAAATAGGAAGTAGGAGGAGTGTAAAATGTTGGAAAGCATCGGAACCCTTATTTGGGAGGTGATAGGAGGTAATATATTATGAATTTTTGGAAATGCATTGATTTCATTTTTTATTTTTCTTTAACACTTTTGATGATTAATGACTATTTTCCTGATTCGTTCCTATTTAATTTAATTCCCATAAAGTTAAATTTATGGATCATCTTAAGTTTGTACCTTTTATATATTCTATCAAAACGATTCCGCCGTCCCAAAAATACAGACAATATAAATGGGCAGATACTGTCAATAATCTATTTGTTCTTCGTAATGCTCTTGCTGACCGCTTTAGGCGGGAAATCCGCTTCGGGTATAGGTTTAGGAAACATTGGTGTTTGGGTAACTTTAGGTATTTCTCTTGGAGAAATTTTTGCGCAGAAACGTAAATCAGAATGAAAAGCAAGCAACGTGCGATGCCTTTTCGCAGGTTGCTTGCTTTTCTTTTACAAGGTTTTCTTACTGGATTCTCAGAAAATTTCAAACAGAATTTAGGCTGCCGAATAGAAGGTGATTATCACAATCCAATTCCAGATTGTATATTGAAGATTACATCGAAGGCTCACCTTACTCTGTGATCTGAGGCAGCAGGTCTCCTGTATCGCTCAGATTATATTCCGTTTCGGTAAGGAGACCTCCGTTTTTACGTAAAGCGTAGTCGGAGAAGATAGTACCATCCTATTGAAAAATGTACGTTTTCTCCTTGCCTACCTCCTTTTTTCTTATATTTTGAATTCATACAGCAACAAAAAATTGATTCAATGAAAAAGGCGACTGTCAATGATTTTAGTTTAAACTAGTTCTGTCATTAACAGTAAAAACATTAATAATACGGAACAAAATATTGGACTGATTAAAAAATCTTGCCTATTGGATCTGATTGAAAAATATAAAGATTCCACGAAAAACCGCCAAATCGGAATGAAATTCGGTATAATACAGGAGTACAAGGCATGTAACGATGCCCAGAATCCGATGTTTAAGGGAGATAAAATGAGAAACATAAAAATGACGATCGAGTATGATGGCGGCAGATACCTAGGCTGGCAAAGGCTCGGGGATTCGGACAAAACCATTCAAGGCAAAATAGAGAACATCCTGTCGGCAATGACAGGAACAGAGATCGAAATCATCGGCTCAGGCCGGACCGATGCCGGCACGCACGCAAGGGGACAAGTTGCCAATTTCAAAACGACATCCGATATGGATTTGTTGGCGATGCGGGACCACCTGATCCGTTATCTACCGCGCGACATTGTCGTCAAAGAGCTGGAAGAAGTTCCGGAAAGGTTCCATGCCCGCTATCACGCAGCCGGAAAGACATACAGCTACCATGTCTGGAATAATGTCGTGCCTTCCGCATTTGAGCGCCATTACAGCTACCATTACCCTGGCCAGCTTGATGTCGACAGAATGAACGAGGCTTGCCAAAAGCTTGTCGGGAAGCATGATTTCCTCGGGTTCTCTTCACTCAAGAAATCGAAAAAATCGACGTTCCGGACCATCAATGACATCACAATCCAGCAGGAAGGCAATCTGCTGCACTTTTCGTTCACAGGGGAAGGCTTCCTCTACAACATGGTGCGGATCATGATGGGGACGATCCTGGAAATCGGAGCCGGGACGATGGAACCGGAATACATTGACGCCATCTTCAAGAGCGGAATCCGCAGCGAGGCTGGGATGACCGTTCCTTCACACGGGCTGTTCCTGGATGAAGTTTATTACGATTGACAGTAGGCACAAATTCTAAAAAAATAGACGAATACGCTGCGGTTTTTCGCAAGTATTCGGCTATTTTTCATTGATTGCCACAAAAGCTGCTCGCTCAACTTGCCGTGCAACCCATAAAACACTGCTCTTCTGCTTTGTCTTGTGAAATATTTAATAAGTGATAAAATAAAATTTGGATTAAGGAAGTGTCCACATGCGTATCAATAAATTTATAAGTGAAGCAGGTACAGCCTCCCGACGAGGCGCCGACAAACTGATTACCGAGGGGCGCGTAACGATCAACGGAAAGCGGGCAACGATCGGCAGCCAAGTGGAGCCGGGGGACGATGTCCGCGTAAACGGCAACCAGCTTTTCGTAGCCCGCAACAACGTCTACATTGCCTTGAACAAACCGGTCGGCATCACGAGCACGACCGAAAAAGGCGTCAAAGGGAATATTGTCGATTTGGTCAACCATCCCTTCCGTGTTTTCCATATCGGGCGCCTCGATAAAGATTCTGAGGGCTTGATCCTACTCACGAATGACGGCGATATCGTCAATGAAATTCTGCGTTCCGAGAACCAGCATGAGAAGGAATATGTCGTTTCCGTGGACCGCCCAATCACGCCTGAATTCCTGAAGCAGATGTCAGAAGGGGTCAAAATATTGGATACGGTCACCCTGCCTTGCAAAGTAGAGCAACTATCAAAATATGATTTTAAAATCATCCTGACCCAAGGACTCAACCGTCAAATCCGCCGCATGTGCGAGGAATTGGGATACAACGTCTACCGATTGCAAAGAATCCGCATCATGAATATCCAGTTGGACAATCTTCCAGTGGGACAATGGCGCTACCTGTCCAAGAAGGAAAAGGCGCAGTTATTCCAAGAGTTAAACTACGAGCCTAAGGAATGGTGAAAACAGAGGATTAGAGTAGCCTCTGCCACAACTTCCTCAGTTATTTCCATATTCCGCAAAAAGAAAGGCCAGAATCCGTTTAGGGAATCTTGGCCTTCTTTTTTGTCCGAGGGTTCATCGACATAATTGATATTTGAAATCGATTGTATTTCCATAGTTACTTTTTGCCAGCTATTGGGCAGAATACCTTCATTACCAGAAATGCATGATTCAAATTCATAATTGTGTTTTATTCAGCTAACAGTTGCTACTCCCCAATATAGTCATCATTCGATTTACTGCTCGCTTCACTCTCGGAGTTGCTGTCATCATCTTTGGATGAAACTGGGGAAGTGATCCCCTTTTCCCGAGCTGGTTCTGTTTCAGCGATACCGCCTTTTTTCTTGGATGGTTTTTTGCCTTTGAAGGTGAACAACAAAAGAAGTCCAATAGCCACTGCTGCCACAGCATCATAGCTTATGAAGGCAGTCTTGTAGTTTGACCATAGTGTCTTGCTCTCGGAGCTTTTCTTCTGTGAATTTTCTATGAGCTTGTCGATTTCAGAATGTTCAGGGAAAAGCCTCTGGACCGCCTCAAATTTCGACAGTGCATCTTTATAATATCCGCCCCAATACAAATTGAGACCCTCTTTGTAGAGTTTGTCTACTGCTCCTTCCTCATTGGAACCCCCAGATTGGGAAACGAATTCCTTTATGGTGTTTGAAGGAACAATGAAGTTGAATCCTTGAACTTCCTGACCGTTGACGGTGTCACCCCCGAATGTGGATATCCCGATAACTTCACCATCCGCTTTGACGATGGGCCCGCCGCTGCTGCCATGGGTGATGGCTGCATCCATTTGGAGAATAGCTGCGCCTTGCGTCGAGCGTTTGTCCACAGCCGAAATATTACCGGAAGTCACAGAAACAACCAAAGCGGCGTCCGGAGAAAGCGCACTCGATTCCGCAGCAGCCGGGAAACCGAACGCCCATACGCTATCTTGAAGCTGAACTTCATCCGAATTCGCAAGGCTCAAAGTCGGAAGATTATCCGCTTCAATCTTGACTATGGCGACATCTTTGCCTTCCCCTGTAGGTGCGCCATAACTCTTGATTTCGCCGTTGAACATGATTTTGCTATCTATCTGTTGGACATCGGCAATCTCGCTGCCTGGAAGGACCACTATAAGACTCCTATCAACGTTGAGCCATCCCATGTAGCTCCACAGGAAATCATAGGCGTTGTCGTAAGTTTCTTCAATGCCAATGGAGGTCAGATAAGAACTGAACTGGTCGGCATAGTAGGCTAAAGACATATCCGCTAAGTCTTGATCATCCAATTTGGAATATTCAACAACATGAGCGTTTGTGACGATATAGCCATTTTCATTTATGACAAAGCCGGATCCTTGAGCGCCAAACTGATCCACAGTACCAATCCCTTGAAAGAAATTGTAAAGCAGATCATCGTAATAAGAATCACCGGTTCCGTAATATGTCCATTCAACACTTACGCCATTGTATATATATACAATGGCTGGATCGGTGTAATCCGCCACTTTTTTTGCGGTGCTGACTTGAGATGTGTCCGGCTTTATGTTAATCAGGAAAATGCTTGCGACGATGGACGCGATAAGAATAACGATAGCCGGTACAGTAATAAGTAGCCTCTTTTTCATTTTCGATATCCTCTTTCCTCATCTTCCAAAGCTTGTAAAGTAGCGTAGGATGCTCTTGCAGCTCGAGTGTTTCTCAAGAACGAACCGCTTGAATTTGCCCGTTTCAGGTTTTATCTCGTTTTGGTGGAAACCTTTGAAAAGACATTGACTATGGTATTAAGCTTCTTAACCATTATTTCCCGTCATTGTTAGGAGTGCGTGCAAAGATTCCGACTAGGGCACCTACTGATGCTGACCCAATAGAAACTAGCGCTTCAGGAATCTTGCTCGCCCCAGTTGGGTCTATAATGAGTACTATTACCCCCGCAAATGCAGCAGTTAAAGCCAAAATGCCTAGGATAACGATAGAATATTTATAAACAAAAGGTATACCTGTATATCCCACTATATCTTCCACTTTCTTTTGTATTTCGGCATCTTGTGCATCCGGATTCTCTCTTACGACTTTTATTGTTTCTTCAATCAACTTTCTGTCCATCAATTTGATCGCCCCCTATCAAATTTCTAAATCAATATATAATAGGCGCTTCATTAAATCGTGTGGAGAACTCTGATTCCTCACTATTGAATAGCGCGCTTGAGTTTTCCTTCAAAAAAAAGAATCATTACCTTAAATATTTAAACGTTAGTGTATCATTGTACCCTGATTCATTTTAAATACCGCAAGGATACAGTGGCTCAATCAAACTAAACTGTTCTTCACCTCGCTTTGATGAATTTCTGTTAACATTCGTTGTTTGGATCGTTTTTTCACCCCCGTCATGAAATTTTCGAATGCTATTTCCCGTATATCATTTCCGTTTTTGCGCAGCTCTCCTATAATCTGAGCTACTTTCACAAAATGGATTTCTGCTGTTTAGTTTATTTTCAGACTCTCAATTTGTTCAATATATCACACGTTAATTGTACACCTCTGCTTCTCGAATGTACAAAAATGAACCCCATAGAAATCCAGTTTTTTTATTATGTTATTTGAAAAACTAAATTCCAGTTGAGCCCATCAACTGAATGACTGGTAAACAAAGGTGGCTAACTTATCCCCGAAATTTCTGCAGATAATTATTCTTGAGAAGCATTTTCTGGTATTATATTCTTATGACATTTTAATGGAGGAAAATCAAACATGTTGGAATTTAAACAAAATATACGGGGAAATGTAGCCCTTGGTGTAAACCCGCTTGGATGCAAGCAGGAAGTATTGAATGAAATCGACTATGTAAAAAACAAAGGAACTTTTGCAGGTCCGAAAAAGGTATTGATCATTGGTGCGTCATCAAGCTACGGTTTAGCCACCCGAATCAGCCTGGCTTTTGGTGCGGGAGCGGATACGATCGGCGTTTCTTTCGAAAAAGGACCGAAAAATGAACGGAATCTCGGCACAGCCGGCTGGTACAACAATATCGCTTTCCGTGAGGCTGCCGAAAAAGAAGGCCTGATCGCCAAGAATTTTGTGCAGGACGCCTTCAGCCACGAAAGTAAGCAAGAAGTCATCGAATATATCAAGAACGAGTTCGGGGGCAAAGTAGACCTGGTTGTTTATAGTCTGGCAAGCGGCAGAAGGACAGATCCCGATACTGGAGAGACGTACACTTCCGCAATCAAAGCCCTTGGGGAGCCCGTGGTCGGTCCGAACATCAATATGCAAAATCAGGATTTCTACATCGAAACGCTGGAACCTGCAACAGAGGAAGAAATCGCCGGTACCCTAAAAGTCATGGGTGGCGAAGACTGGCAGCTATGGATGGAAGCGTTGAAGGAAGCAGATGTATTGGCTGACGGGGTTCTGACGACCAATTATTCTTATTTGGGAACAGAGCTGAACCGTCCTTACTACGGTGGCGGTACCCTTGGTCTTGCCAAAGCAGATTGTGATGAGAAGGCGAAGACCATCAATGCGTTGTTGGCTGACATCAACGGTAAAGCCCAGATTGTGGTGGCAACTGCCGTTACCACCAAAGCAAGCTCAGTCATTCCGTTCTTCCCTGTTTATTGCATCGGTCTTTACAAAGTCATGACGGAAAAAGGCACCCACGAAACACCGATCATGCATATCGACCGCATTTATCGCGATATGGTTTATGGTACCAAGGCTGAGTATGATGAAGCTGGCCGCCTGAGACCGGATAGCTGGGAACTTGACAGCGACACGCAAGCTAAAACAAAGGCACTGATCGAGCAATTGAACAAAGAGAATTTCAATACCGACATGGCGGCGTATGATCTTCTTTACAAAGAGTTTTCAGTTTTAAGTGGATTCATGGTTGATAACTATGTCGAGCAAGACGTTACGATCGAAGAATTGAAAGCTTTGGAATATTAAATCGTTCCGGTGACACCAATTCACCTTTTATCCGCACCGATGAATGACAAGTCCTAGCTCTGAGAGTCAGGACTTTTCTCCTTCTACGGCTGACAACACAAGCGTTCTTCTTCCATCCGGTTACCGTTTCCATCTAAATATTGGTCGATAATCAAAATAGTGTTATAATGATAGACAATGATACACCAAATTTGAATAAGCCTTTATTGACCAGACACAGCTATTGCCTCTGCAAAAGAAAGAAGGAAAATGGATATGTTCAGAATAAAAAATTTCGAAGATAACAATGATGTGAAAATTGTCGAAGAGATGGGCGCATTTAAGGTCGTGGAATACTTGAAAGATTTGAGTGTCGATCACCTGACAGCTCAAGCTGCCTACTATGCTTCTGAAATGAACGTCAGAAGAAGACAGCTGGTCTGCGATGTCAGCCTTTCCGACATCACCGTTCAATCAGGAGCCATGCAGTGGATGGTCGGGAATGTCAGTGCTACAACCGGGCTTAAAGGCGTGGGCGATTTTTTGGGAAAAGCGCTTCGAGGGAAAGTCACGAATGAATCCGCAATTAAGCCTGAATACACCGGAACCGGAAAACTGGTATTGGAACCGACCTATAAGCATATTTTGCTGATTGATGTCGATGACTGGAATGGCTCAATTGTAATCGAAGACGGATTATTTTTGGCTTGCGATTCGGAATTGAACCACAAAGCAGTCATGAAGTCCAACCTCTCTTCTGCTGCGATGGGCGGAGAAGGTCTTTTTAACCTAGGTCTTTCTGGCGGCGGGATTGTCGCACTTGAATCGTACGTACCAAGAGAAGAACTGATAGAAATAGAGTTGGAAAATGATGAATTGAAGATTGATGGGAATATGGCGATCGCTTGGTCCGGCAGCCTGGAATTTACAGTATCAAGATCAGGCCAGACGCTTCTGGGTTCAGCCGCATCCGGCGAAGGTTTGGTCAATGTCTATCGTGGAACAGGCAAAGTTTTGATGGCGCCCGTTCTTCGCTAATAGAAGTTCGCTTGCCAATCCAGCAGTGCTTACGTCCATTCAAAAAAGGATCGGAACAAAGTGTATCAAAAACACTTTGTTCCGATCCTTTTTCTTATCTGCCCGGATTGATTCCAAGCGAAATGCGGCCATAGCGGGTGATGCGATCCAACACCCAAGCCGGACTCCACACAATCTTGATTTTGACGGCATTGATGAAACCCAACGGATCCAGCTGCTCATGGACCCCCTTCAAAATATGCTCCGAGCAAGAACAGCCGGCCCCCGTAAACGTCAATCGGACCGTGCAAATCCCGTCGTCATCCAAATCGATGCCGTAAATCAATCCGAGATTGACGATATCGAGGCCGATTTCCGTATCGATGACGTTCATTAGTTTTTCTTCCAGTTCTTCCTTGTGCTGATCCGCTTGACCAGTATACGTGATGGCTTTTTCCACTATGAAGCACGCCTCCTTTATTTTTCCTCAAATGGGTTGCGGTTGAAGAAGTCGGTTACGGCACCTTTCGATGCGGATGACACGATGTGTGCGTATTTGCCCAGGACACCGCGCGATTTCAAAGGCGGCAACACCAGTTTTTCGCGTCGCTTGGCCAACTCTTCATCGGATACTTGCATCGTCAACTCACGCGTATCCTGGTCAATGATGATCGTATCATTCGTTGCCAATAAGGCGATCGGTCCGCCGTCTTGTGCCTCCGGTGCGATATGTCCGACCACGAACCCGTGGGAACCGCCGGAAAAACGGCCATCTGTGATCAGACATACTTTGATGCCTTTTCCGGAAATGATGCTTGATAAGGACAGCATTTCCGGCATACCCGGCCCACCTTTCGGCCCGACAAAGCGGACAACCACGACGTCGCCATCCACGATTTCCCCGTTCAGTGTCGCTTCGATCGCCGCTTCTTCGGTGTTGAAAACCTTCGCAGGTCCTTCATGGCGTCGTTGCTTCAGTCCGGAAACTTTTACGACAGCGCCATCCGGGGCTAGATTGCCTTTCAGCACAATCAGCGGGCCATCTTTGCGTTTCGGATTCTCAAGCGGCATGATCACGTCCTGGCCTTCTGCCAAAGGAGCCACATTTTCCAGATTTTCCGCCAGCGTCTTGCCGGTCACGGTCAAGCAGTCGCCGTGCAGCAAGCCGTTGTCAAGCAAGTATTTTTGAACGGCGGGCACACCGCCGACGTTGTAGAGGTCTTGGAACACATATTTTCCTGAAGGTTTAAGGTCGGCCAAATGCGGTACCCGTTTTTGGATTTCATTGAAGTCCTCGATCGCGAAGTCGACCTCAGCGGCATGGGCGATCGCCAATAGATGCAGGATGGCGTTCGTCGATCCGCCCAAGGCCATCGTGATCACCACGGCATTTTCCAGCGATTTGCGGGTGATGATGTCGCGCGGACGGATATTTTTTTCGATCAAGCCGATGATGGCTTCGCCGGCCTCGAAAACATCCTTCAATTTATCACCCGTTGCTGCAGGGTTCGACGATGATCCTGGCAAGCTCAGCCCCATCGTTTCGATTGCCGATGCCATCGTGTTGGCCGTATACATCCCGCCGCAAGCCCCAGGTCCGGGACAGGCGTTGCATTCGATCGCCCGTACTTCTTCTTCCGTCATTTCGCCGTTGTTCCACTTTCCGATGGCTTCAAATACTGATACGAGATCGATGTCATTGCCATCCTCATCTTGGCCCGGCGCAATCGTGCCCCCATATACAAAAATGGAGGGTATGTTCGCATTGGCCATCGCGATGACAGAGCCCGGCATGTTCTTGTCGCAGCCGCCGATGCTGATGAAGGCATCCAGATTTTGGCCACCTACCGCAATTTCTATCGAATCGGCAATCAGATCGCGCGAAGGCAACGAATAATTCATCCCCGGCGTACCCATGGCGATGCCATCGGAAACGGTCACTGTCGTAAACTGGACTGGCCATCCGTGCTGCTTCTTGATGCCGTTTTTTGCGATTGCAGCTAGATCATTCAAGTGGATATTGCAAGGCGTGTTCTCAGCCCAAGTGCTTATCACTCCGACCATCGGCTTTTTGAAGTCTTCGTCATGCATGCCTGTCGCGCGCAGCATCGCACGGTTCGGTGATTTCACAACCCCATCATAGACGAAACTGTTGATGCGTAAATCTTTTTTGTTCTTCTCGTTATCCATTCCCAAACCCCTCCCGTATTCTCATCCGCAAACACTTACTATTAATCGAATTTTAACATTTCTGTCCACAAAAGACTATCAGGGTCCCTCCGTACTTTAGGATAGGACGGAAAATTGTCAATATTTCCGGGGTAAAAGTTGAATCCTCAGTTGATAATTTCGCCTTGATTATTCGCCAACTTTTCACGCCACCGACGAAGTTCCTCAGGCGTCTGTTGCAACCAATCAGTTGCTTCGCCAACAATTTTTAAAGGTACTTGCGAGCGGTAGGATCGCGTCAGATTTCCGGGGAATTTCTTATCCGTGACATTTGGGTCGTTCTCAAATTCCCCGGTCGGCTCTACAATATAAACCCGCTCAGGACCATCGCCTTTTGCCAATGCGGCCGCAAGTCCCGCCCCACTAATCAAGGCCGTAAAATAAATGTGGTTCATTTTAAGTCCAGGTTTGTAATTCGATTCCTCTTTTGCTGTCAGCAGCTCACCGACCTGCAGATCTGCTCTTGTCCCATGAAAGAAGGGGCCTGGGTCAGAAGGCGTACCCTTATACGAATGTGACAATTCAATATTCTTTTTTGCTTTGTCCGGATCGGATAACGCCTCATAGCATTTCGCGATGTTCATATACAAAGATGGGAACGCACTCTTTACCGCAATATCATTCACTTCTAGCGCAAACCGCAAAGAGGTTTCGAACCATATTAATTTTTCTGATACAATTTTTTGATGCCGGGCCACATAATAGGCTGCGACAAATTTTTCAAAATCGTCTGTCGCTTCACTCCAGGCTTTAAGAAACAGCAGGCCTGCCGCTTCAGGGTTGCCGCTATCTTCCATGCCCATCCCCTGAAGAAGCAGTTGAATGATCTTGTTATTGGGATCGAATTGATTATGCATCTTATTCCACCTCTCAATTATTGAACCGTATACTCACTTTTTCTTCTCTCTTTTCATTGCCTCAAGTTTCCTTGGCGGCGGCATTTTTTCTATCGCATACCTTAATGCCGTTCTGGGCATGATGTCCCTCTTGCTTAACACATACTGGTATACGTCATCTTCATACTTGGTGCATAAAGACTTCAGCATCCAGCCATACCCTTTTTGCACTAAATCGTCCTTATCCAACAATAATCTGTCGGCAATTTCAAAAATATCGTCTTTGAACAGACCTTTTCTGGCTGGAATTATAAGCGATACGGCTGACGCCCGCCTAACCCATCTATTTTGGGATTTCGTCCAATCTTTTAATTTTTCTATGTACAATGGATACATTTCCAAGAATGTTCCGATAGTGTGGTTACAAAAAGTGTCACAAGATGCCCAATTGGTAACATATTCATTTACCCATCTTTCGAACAAAAGAAAATCATCTTCAGTGTATTGTTTGTTGATGGCATAGGCCCAATTGCAGGCAATAAAAGATTCCTCCATCATTCCGGAAAGCCACAGTTGTTCACACAGATCAAATATTTCTTTTTTGGAAAGCTTCTTAATGCTTTTAAATGCCTCCTTGGAAATTCTCGAGACTGTCATCGTTTTTACGCCATAGAACCTTACTTCTTCTTTAAAAAATCTTTTGCCGCTTTCCTTTGTCGTTTCGTCTGAATTGTTGATTAGTTCCTGCCTTACCTGTTCGATTATGTTAGACATAGCCCACCACCCTCTCAAACTTTTACCCATTCTTATTTCTCGGTACGTTAAAGTAAGTTCATTTCGCTTCATTATCTCAATAACAGCGGATTCAATCAACATGTTGTGGTTTTGATTTTTTTAGCCTAAAAAAAATATATACAAGTGATGTGAACTTATATCGTCTGACTATTTAAACCATGATATAATTTATAATAATAGTATTTTTGTGATTAGTGGTTCTTTAACTCTGACAATTTGGGTTATGCTTAATAACTTTTCTAATTTCTTGCTTTCAAATGATTAATTGTTGAAATGTTAATCATAGTAATGGAGGAGAAACTTATGCCTGTATATAATGGAAATTCCATAGAAGAAGCTATTGGTAACGGTCTGAATGACTTACAGCTTTCTTATGATAACGTAACTATTAACATTCTTTCTGATGTATTAGAAAATAATTTAGGAGAAGTAATTAGGCAAGCTGAAGTTGAAGTGAAGAAGAAGGAAAGCAAACGCACTCGTTACGCAAAATATGGTGTGGCATTTGGATCAGGTATTCTTGCAAATCGCCTCTTATCTAATAAAATTCCTCGTTCAAATCGTTGGGGCGTGCTTGGATTTCTTACCCTATTCATTTTATTATTATTTGGTTTAGTTATTGGTATGGATGCTGAGAGTACTCCACAAATTCAAGTTCCTGGAAGTTCAAGACAGTTTGAATCAGTGAATTTCTCAATCGTAGCTCAACAATTTGAAGATGCGGGTTTTTCTAATATTACATTAACCCCTATTGAAGACCTCAAATTTGGTATCATAACAAAGGATGGGGAAGTAGAAAAAGTAACAGTTTCTGGTAATGAAGAGTATGTTATAGAAAAGTGGTATCGTCAAGATGTTCCAATTAACATTTATTATCATACTTTTGAACCAGAGAAGTGATTTTCTAAAAACTTCTTAATAACTTATTATTATAATTGTTTTTGCCTTATATAATCCTAAAGGCAAAAATAAAGCGGAAATCCCGTCACTATGGGCTTTCCGCTTTTTTCGGTTCTATTCTCTTTTTCAAGCCCTTTCTGTACCTAGATCTGTAATGCCTTTACAGCGCCATTCTCCTCAAAAAAATGACCTCATTTATGATATGCTGACAAGTAGTTGACCAATTATCATAAAAGCACTCTTTTTTATTGTTTCTATATTAGCAAAATATATTTAAAACTATCTATTTATCCCTGAATAGTTCATACCAATACAAAAATGATCTGTTGCTCAAAACTTTACCGAAATTTGTATTTTTTATGACTACTGCTATAAATCGATGACTGGGATAACAATCATTAAATAGCCAAGAGGCTGGGACAAACGTCCCAGCCTCTCTGATATATACGAATGTTTGCTTCGCAGGCGTGCTCCAAAAGGCAGCCCCGAACCACTTCACGAATAATGCTCTGAATACTCAAAATATCTCTGCATTCATTTAATCTCATACTTAATAACTTGATTTTATTTTCATAATTATGTACATGACCAGTCTTTCTATAGTGGCAAATCCTTCTTGGTAAAAATGACATTAGAGGCTGCATACAAGACGAAGGTAATGCCTCCTAAAGCCACCAATCCCCAACCAAAATCTCCACCTGTTAGAATTGCTTCAGTATCAAATAGAGTCGTTATAGTCAGATACTCGAGATTTTCTGATGTATCCATCAATTGTTGTACCATGGTAATAATAAAGAATGTAAATGGAATTCCGCCACCAATAGCTAAAGCTAAACCTGTACGGTTGAATAGCGTTGATGCAAAAAAGGAAATCGAACTAAGAGCCAATATCAACAACAAAAGTCCGACACTTAACCAAATATACGCTTCAGCATCAAATTCCAACGCTTCATCGACCGCTTTGGCAGAGCTGACCATGCCATTATTAGCCATTGTAATGATTTGTTGCTCGGTTAAATCCGTTGCTAGCATCGCCGCTTCTAGTGCCACTGGATCTTTAATCAAGGCAATCTTATCCGCAACTTGATCAGTCTCCATATTCAAAGCTTTCGCTGAAGACTCAATCACTAATTGCATTAAGATATCGGCATTATCTTCGGATACCATGACAGTCGGTTGTGTAGCCGGTTGTGCAGTCGCTTCTGTACCCTCTTCATTTGGTGTTTTTTCCTCTTTAACGGCGACTTCAGTTTCCTGTTCAAGTGAAACCATTTCATTATTGATAAATTGTTGGTATTCATTCACTGACAAGCCTGTTACTTTTGCGCCAGTAACAAGGGCATCGTTACTTAACAGAAGCATGGTGGGGTCGGCGGCCAATTCCTCCGCAGTGATTTCAATATCTTCGTCTTCCATGTCTTCATCATCTTTGTAGATATCCCAGCGTTCATCGGTGATGACTGCTGCGGCTTCCTCATAGGAGCGGTCATTGATGACACTCTCAAGATAGATCGTATAGGCTTCGGTATCCATATTTCTGACTGCAGCTGCTTCCCGCATGGCATGATCGTTTTCCAAAATTAGATACATACGCTCGGATATATAGCCCTCGTCTTGATTCAATGCCTCAGCGGCTGCCCGCACATCATCGGTAATGGTATAGCCGGTGACGTTTTGATACTTAAGTTGGGCTGCAACCAGACCGGTGGATCCAATGATTCCATACATCAAAACAATGGAAAGGACCAAAAAGATCGATTTAGTAAAAATAACACTGGACCGTTTAATCGGAGTGGATAAGGTATAGGCCATTGAGCCAGAATCCACTTCATTAACCACCAGGTTGTTTGCGGTGAACACGACGTAGACAATTCCCAGGATAACGGCAATCAGTTTATAGAAGTTTTCCAGACTTCCCAATAAGCTTGTCATCGTTGATAAGATATTAGAAAATCTTGTCCCTTCAGCAGCAGATGCGATTGCCGCAAAGCCTTCTGCATCAAAAGTTACCGTAAAGGCCGATAGGATCATCGCTGCAACGAAAGTAATAATAACCCAGAGCTTCCAATTGGCTTGAATACTTTGCTTAAAAATTGGTTTTGAGAACATGTTATTTTTCCCCCTTGAACACTTGCGTGACATAATCTTCGAATGTGACTTTAATTTCCTTGAAATACACTAAGTTAAAATTCTTTAAATCTTGGATCAAACGATTAATATCTTGATCATGAATCATGATGTTTAATTGCAGGTCGTCCACCTTAACCCGATGTAGGTCATAACCGAGACTGCGGAAGTGCTCGAAATCTTCAATCGATTTAAACTCCATTTTATAAGTTTTCATCTTGTTATAGCGGATGTCCTTCATATCAATCACATCAATGATCATCCCATCACGAATGATTGCGACGCGGTCACAGACCTCTTCCACTTCTTGGAAAATATGACTGGACATAAAAATGGTTTTCCCTTTGGCTTTTTCCTCTTTCAATAGCTCGATAAAGATATCCCGCATCAAAGGATCCAGTCCTGTCGTTGGCTCGTCCATTATCAAAATATCGGCATCAGAGGCAAAAGCTGAGACGATAGCGGTTTTCTGCTTCATTCCTTTGCTCATGGCTCGGACATTCGCTTTCGCGTCTAATTGGAGCTGGTCAATAACATTCTCTGCATATTCCCAATCACCTCGACCTGATAAATAAATCTGATTTTTGATAAAATCCTCTCCGGTCGAATTACCTGGAAAATTAATTTCACCAGGTATATACGATACATAGCGCTTTACCTCTGCACTACTTTTGTTCGCATCAAGCCCATTAATGGTGACCGTTCCTTCATCCGGTGTTAAAAAGCCCATCATGTGTCGGATCGTCGTGGTCTTGCCTGCACCGTTTACACCAACAAAGCCATATATCTCACCTTTTTCAACTTCTAATGACATATCGAAAATACCGCGTTTCTTTCCATAGTCCTTTGTCAGATGCTTAATTTCAATGTACGCCATGTTCTAGGTTCTCCTCTCCGGCTGCTATAGATTTCTTACGATCATAGAAGTCCATAAAGTAATCTTCCAGTGTAAATTTAATTTCTGAGATAAAACGAATACTTACTTCACTTAGTTCGGTAAACAACCGTTGCATCGTCTCATCTGTCAGATTTAACTTAACTTGATTCTGATCGGGCCGTTCGACCGGAATTTTAAATTTCGTTCGGGCCAGGAACTGTTGGTAATCTTTTTTTGTCGCAAACTCTATTTTAAAAGTTTTGTTTGTATTATGTTTAAGTTTGGCTGCTTCAATAGTTGAGACAACCACTCCATCCTTGATTATGGCAATCCGGTCACACGTTGCATCCACTTCACTGAAGATGTGGCTAGAGAGCAGAATGGTCTTTCCTTCTTTTTTTTCTTCCAAAATAAATTGGATGAAACGTTCTTGCATGACCGGGTCCAATCCTGAGGTTGGCTCATCCAGAATTAATACCTTGGGATTATGCATGAAGGCTGTCACCAATGCCAGCTTTCGTTTAGAGCCAAGACTCATTGCTTCAATTTCCATTGCTGAATCCAATTCAAACATTTCCTTCAGATAATCTGTTCGGGACATATCGCTGATTTGTCTTTCTTCAGCCATGAATTGGATAAAGCCCTCTCCGGTCATCCCCTTCGGAAAGGCCAACTCTCCAGGTAAGTACCCAACATCATGTTTAATGATAGCTGCTGATTTCCAACAGTCTTTACCATTGATATATAGTTCCCCTTCTTGAGGCTTGGAAAATCCCATCAAGTGGCGGATAGTAGTGGTCTTCCCGGCACCGTTAGGCCCAAGAAAGCCAAAGACTTCTCCTTCTGCTATCTCAAAGGAAACATCGAATATTCCCCGTCCATGCCCATAATCTTTGGTTACGTGTCTTACTTCGATAACTGACATAGTGTCACTGCCTTTCTTTTAATTTGCTTATGTAAGATAAATTACATTCGTTTCTTTATTTACATTTGTTACAATTTCTATTATACTAATATCGAAAAGCAGAACAAGATACATATAATTGGTATTTGATACTTAACTTACATTCTTTTGATAATTGATAGTTTTCCTTAAGGAGGAAACCCAGGATGGAGCAATTAGATTTAAGGGTTCAAAAGACGTATAAAGCCCTAGTTGAAGCATTTGAACGCTTACTACTAGAAAAAGAATTTGAGAGTAT
This sequence comes from Trichococcus pasteurii, assembly GCF_900112935.1. Lineage (GTDB taxonomy): Bacteria > Bacillota > Bacilli > Lactobacillales > Aerococcaceae > Trichococcus > Trichococcus pasteurii. The sequence continues at coordinate 7,473 of NZ_FONM01000022.1, read as the reverse complement.
ATCCGTAACCGAAATATGTGATGCTGCCATGATTCGTCGCCCCACTTTCTACAAGCATTTCTTGGATAAATATGACTTCATAACTTTTTTCATTAAACACAAGATGAATAAAATATTTGATTTTGCCATTCAAAAGTCAAACGATGAAGGTGTTGATTTTTTCATTGTTGTTTTCGAGCAGCTTTTGGATCAATTCGACAATCTCTTACACCTCATTTTCAGTATTCAAACGAATGGGAACAGCATCTTTGAACTTGAAAGTGTACGGGAATACGGAAAGAGTATGTTAAACAATTACGTAAAAAAAGAGGACACTGACAAGGAACTGCCTCTGCAACTAAGTTATAAAGGACAGATTATTATGGGCATCACGATTCAATCTGTTTTTTGGTACAAAGATAAGAAAAGTCAAATTAGTCGTAAAGAAGTTATTGAACTCTATACGCAAACACTGGATAGACTTCGTTGACAGCATTAACAATTTTGCGTAAATGGCTTGTTCCCACTGCAGATTATTCCTCATTTTGTAACTATTCTAAAAGACTATGACAGACCCGTAAGGAATAGCAAATTTCTTAAGTTACGAACGCGATAAGCTTAAAAAACTAAGATGCTAACCCTTTCTTACAGGATTAGCGTCTTAGTTCCGTAGGTTAATTGGAAGGTAAAAAAAAGCGGAAAGCCCATCGTCTTCTCCTCCTTTAAACAAACGCTTTATGAAAAGTAAGTTTATTGTCTTTGAGTACACCCAGCAGCTTCCATTCGCTGTTAGTTGCGTCAGTAATGATGTACACAATATATTCGTCGACGGCGTAGTAATGTACAAGAACTTCCTTTTCTAGATTGATTTCATCGAAAAAATCCGGCAAAAGATTCCTATCCAGCTCATTTCTGAACAGCAAAATGCTTTCAGTAGCGTAGTCAGCACTGTTTTTGGAACAACCGAAATCCCTGTGCATCAGATCCATTACATACTGTAATTTGTCCATTTGTTATCCTCCTTTTTCCTTGCCATCAGACACGCTGGACCCCAAAACGGCACACAGTGTCTTTAAAAAAACCAGATTGTATCTATCGGAATTTTTATCCCCGACCACTTTTTACATGTATCCGCCCGTTTTAAGTGAAACGAAATCATCATCGCCTAATATAATGTGGTCCAGCACATCGATTCCCAAGATTTCACCTGCTTCAGTCAATCTTGCTGTCATCACAAGATCCGCTTCAGATGGTTCAGGGTTCCCGCTTGGGTGCGTGTGACCTACCATGATGCGGGCTGAATTGGAAAGTATAGCAGTCTTAAATATTTCGCGTGGATGCGCAATGGATGAGTTGATGCTACCGATGTGACAGCAATTGATGTTCGTAGGCTCATTTTTGGTATTCAGACACAGCACAATCAGGTATTCACGATCGACATCCCCCAAAAACTGGCGCATCAACTGGTAGCCATCGTTCGGGCAACTGATGGCACGGTACTTGTACAGCAAAGATTTGTCTTTCACCATCTGTATTTTCACAACATCCACACGTTTGGCTGCTGTAAGGGCTAGTTCTTCAACGGTATGCTGTTTCGTTTGGTTAGTGTAGTCGTTTTTCATTTTGATTTCCCCTTTTCTGATTAGTATTCTTCCGGAAAGAGCATTGTTTGGTAATCATCGCTATCGATCACCCAGATGGTTTCGGTGATGCAGCATTCGCTAGGAACCGCCATTACTGTTACTTGGCTCCACTGAGGCACCTCTTGGCTATGGAGAATCTCTTGACCCATTTCCGTAGCCTTCAACTCGAACTTTTGGAAATAGTCCACTGCATTCCCATTCTGCACTTGATCGTCGATCAGGGACCACAGAAAGAACTGCGTTTCGATTGGTACGGTATTATCTACACTTCTGGTGACATAGCGGTTATTTTTTGATTGAAACATATTCCATCCTTCTTTCACTCGTTATTTTTAGGTAAAAAGAAAAAGACCAAAATCCACATTTGAGATCTTGGCCTTCCTATTTTCTGATGATTCATGGATATGATATATATTTCAAATTGGGATTGTTTCTTCAAAGTTGATACAACCACTTTATTTAATCTAAATCTAATTATTATAATTGTGATTTATAAAATGTAAGCGTATAATAATTTTAAACAGTTTATTTTATTATTGTACGTAATGAATCACTTATTTGAAGCGAATGATAGACCCCTGTTTTTCTCATGTATCGTACCAATATTAGCAATGATTGACTGATTAAAAGTCAGAAATATTTTATCAGTGTAACGGAGGCAGTGAAGTGATGGAAAATAACATGATGTGCTCCACTCTATGCACTTTTCAGAATGGGGAAAATTCAACAGTTCAAGTATTACCTGATTTTGATGGATCATTTGAAAATGGTAATTTTGATGGCTTATTTCATCAGTATCGGGGTGTAATTATCAATTCCTTAGTAACCGCATTCGGTCTCGATCGCATTCTCTTTGTAGATCACGATGGAGGTAACGTGCAGACAATGCACAATGCAGAAAATCACATCTACTCAGATAATACATTTGAGAAACGTGGCGAGCGAGCATATAACCGCAATGACTATGCGACCGCAACATACATGAACAACAGACGCAAAAAAGATTTCCAAAACATGGAAAAATTAACTGATGGATATACTGGAAAGGACCTTGTAAAAGATGGTAGCTCCCATCTTGAACATATCGTATCGGCTAAGGAAAACCATGATAACACTGCTATGCGTGTACTTTTCACTGAGGATGAAATGTCCAAAACAATAAACAGTGACAATAATACTCTTTACACAAATGCTAGCCTTAATATGTCAAAAAATTCATATACTATGGAAGAATGGGCAAATAAACAAAGTAAAAAAGATCCAACAAAGTCAAATGCAGAATTCTATGATGTCAATACAGAAAAAGCTTATGCAGCCGACGCAAACGCCCGAAAGCAAATTGATGCAACAGTGGCTCGCCGCAAGCTTGACCATTATTCTAAAAGTATGGCTAAAGATAGCCTCAAGCAAGGTAGCTTAATGGCAATTCGCCAAGCATTAGGTCTAGTTTTTACTGAAGCCGCAATGGTTGTTATGGATGAAATGCCCGAGTTGATAAAATCTATGAAGAATGATTTCTCATTGAAGCGCTTCTTTTTACGCATTGGCGATATTGTAAAAACTGCATTTAAACGAGTAAAAGAAAAGAAAGGCGACATTTTGGAAGCAATTAAGAGTGGCTTTGTGTCAGGAATCTTCACATCAATAACCACAACCATCATTAACTTGTTTGCTTCTACGGCAAAGAACATTGTCCGATTGATACGCCAATCGATGGTCAGCATAACTGAGGCTGTAAAAATACTGTTTTTTGATAAAGAAAGACGAACAACTGGTGAACGTATTATAGCTGCTTCAAAAGTTGGATTAGTAGGTGCTAGCACGGTATTGGGGGTCTTTGTTGAGCAGCATTTGTCAGAATCCCTAGTAGGAATAGGTAGTGCTATACCTGTTATCGGCCCAATATTGGTTGATGTTATTTCGACATTTGCCGGTGTTCTTCTTACGGGATTGCTGTCTGTCTCCTTTATTTACTACATAGATCATTCTGAAAAAATAAAGGATTTGATTTCATTCATAGATAAAACTCGTGAAAACTGCTTCGACTCTGCTTTGAACAAGATGGATGAAGCAAACCGCCTAATCGATAGCTACATCGCAAAATTGTGCGAAATAGACGTTGAACAGCTTCATAGTAAAATCTGCGAATTACATGATATCAATGCTGCACTGAAATCATCTAACACAGTCGCGCTATATAATTACTGCAGTAACAATAATATCATCCTTCAATTTCACGACAGTGAGGAATTCATGAGTTTCATGCTAGATGAAGATACTATTTTAGAAATTTAAGGAGTGAAAAAATGGAAATCAATGAAATTTTAATATCTGAAGAAGCACGACGTAGTTTTCTGATTGGACTTGTTTTTCTTTCTAAGGCTGACGGTAACATTGATGAAAGTGAGAAGTATTTCTTCCAAAATGCAGCCAGCTCCTTGGCTCTGAGCGATGAATCCACTTTGGACTTGAACGCTTGTTGGGAAAAAAAAGAAATGCCGGATCTGTCATTTCCCGATAGGACCAGTAAAATTTTTTTCCTTCGTGAAGCTATCCAACTCAGCTACGTTAGCGGGGGGTTCTCCGAAAACGAAAGAATTTTCATACAAGAAACTGCAATCCACCTTGGCATTTCTCCCTCTATTCTAACTGCTATAGAGGAATGGGTAATTGCTGGCATGGTTTGGAAAAATAACGGGGACGATTTATTAGAAATGGAGGGGTAATTATGGGAATTGGCAAATATTTAGCAGGTGGTTTATGTGTAGTTGGAGCAATCGTTGCAGCTCCAATCGTATTACCCGCAGCAGCGGCCGCTGCTGCTGCTGCTGGAACTGCAATTGCAGGCTCTGCCGTAGGGACAGCTGTCGCAGCTGCTGGAACTGCTGTTGCAGGCTCTGCCGTAGGAACGGCTGTCACTGCTGCTGGAACTGCTGTTGCAAGCTCTGCCGTAGGGACAGCTGTCGCAGCTGCCGGAACTACTGTTGCAGGCTCTGCAGCTGCGACTGCAGTCGGGGGGGCTATGGCAACTGTAGGAACGGCAGTAGCCTCTGCCACTAGTGTTGTCGGAATAAGTTCTGTAGCTAGTACTATAGCCGTAACAGGAGCAGGAGCAACTGCAGTAGGAACAATGTCTACAGCAGGAGCTATCACTGCCTTATCAACAATGACCGGTGTTAAGAAACTATCTGAGGCAAAAGAAATTGTTGAAGATGCCAATTCACGATACAATGAAAAAAAAGAAAGACTAGATCAAGCAGAAAAATACGGTAATGAGGCTCTAAAAAAATTGGGTAAGTTAAAAATTTCAGTGTGGGACGGCTTTGATGAATTTTATACGGTTGTATCTAAAATAAAGAACTGCAAAATGCTTGAGGGAAACTATTCAGAAGAAAATATTCATTTATCAAAAGACGAATTAGATAATATACAAACACTCTCAATTACAGCGGGAGATCTTCTAAAAACCAGCGCAGGATCGATAGGAGTAGGTGCATTGACGGGTCTTGCGGCTTATGGAGGTACCATGGCCAGCGGAGTAGCTTCCACGGGCACACTCATTAGTTCCCTCTCTGGAGTTGCGGCCACGAACGCCACATTAGCTTCATTAGGTGGAGGATCTCTTGCTGCAGGTGGACTCGGTATGGCAGGTGGTACAACAGTTTTAGGTGGTTTGGTTGCTGCACCTGCATTGGCTGTTGGCGGTCTATTATTGGCTGCAAAAGGCATTTCAAATCTTGAAAAAGCTCATGAAACCTCTCATAAAGCTGACGAAGCAATTAAAAAATTCCAAACAAGTATAGTTCTTATGAACAATATCAAATCACTCACCCATCAAGTTTATGGGGAAATCAACCAACTACTCGCCCAACATAGAATTCTTTTAAGCGATCTTTCAAGTATAGTTGAGACTAAAACTGATTTCCGTAGTTTCACACCTGAAGAAGCTAAAACTACGGAACTTTGCATTCTGTCAATTAAAATCCTTAAATCCTTAACTACTACTGATCTGTTGGTTAAAAAGAATAATGAACAAGCAATCAATAGAGAGCCTATAGAGGATGCTATTCACAGTTCCAAAAATTTTTATTCCAAGTTAGCCTAAAATCCTTCATTCCCGTGTGAATTATAACGAGGAACGCTAAAAACATTGATATAAAAGGGTTTTTCTGGATTTCCCTATTGAATTCTCGCACTTTCCACGTTATAATTATAACGTGGAAAGGCGTGATTTTATGAGTTTAGTATATGTAACCAACAAGAAGAACGGCACTACCTATGTTTACGAATCAACAAGCTATTGGGATAAAGAAAAGAAACAGTCGCGCAGCAAGCGTGTCTGCATCGGAAAACTGGACGAAGCTGGGAACCTGGTTCCCTCTAAGCGATTGGCTATGCCGCCGGCATTAACACCTGCAAAGCAAGGCCCGGTACCATCCACCGTCATGAAACGAAGCTTCTACGGTGCGACCTATCTGTTTGACAAAATCGGTGAACTGCTTGGTGTTACAGCTGATCTAAAAGCTTGCTTTCCTGAAAACTATAAGCAGATACTCTCGATTGCCTACTTCTTGATTTTGGAAGATCGCAATACGATGCTTCGTTTTCCAAAGTGGGATCGCACCCATTCCCATCCTTACGGCAGCTGTATTCCCTCGCAAAGAAGCAGCGATCTGTTTGCCTCGGTTACGGAAGAAGCTAAAAATCGTTTTTTCAGCCTGCAGGCTAAGCGACGGACGGAGAATGAATATTGGGCTTATGATACTACCAGTGTTTCCTCCTATTCAGAGTCTCTTAAGCAAGTCAAATACGGTATCAACAAGGACCACGATCCGCTTGCGCAGATCAATCTTGCTTTGTTGTTTGGTGAAGAATCTGGATTGCCGTTTTACTACCGCAAGTTAGCAGGCAATATAAGCGACGTCAAAACAGTGAAGCACTTGCTTGCCGATTTAGGCAATCTTGGTTTTAGCAAGGTCAAACTCGTAATGGACCGAGGGTTTTACAGCAAGGAAAATATCGATGCCTTGTACCAAAATCATTTGAAATTTTTGATGGCCACAAAAGTATCCCTTAAATACGTGCAGGAAGAACTGAACAAGGTTCGAGATAACATCCGCACACGCGCTAATTACAATGCCAGTTACCAACTTTACAGCCATACTGCAACGATAGACTGGGAGTATTCACAGAAACGGCCGTACAAAGGCGATGTGATTGAAGGGAAACGGCGGATGTACCTGCATCTTTATTTTAGCGGTGAAAAAGCACTGGAGCACGAGAACCGTTTCAATGCGCTTCTTGATCGGCTCGAAGCAGAACTAGTTTCCGGGAACCGCAAAGTGGAACACGAAAAGCAGTACGCTAAATACTTCGAAATCACTTCAACGCCAAAACGCGGGACAAAGGTACCCCCCAAACAAAAAGCCATTACCCAAGCGGAAAAAGACTACGGATTCTTTGCCCTCATCAGCAATGAAATCAAGGATCCCATCGCCGCTTTAGATTTGTACCGTAACAAAGACATCGTTGAGAAAGCATTTGGAAATCTTAAAGAGCGGCTGAATTTACGGCGCACAGCCGTTTCATCAGAAAGTTCGCTTGAAGGAAAATTATTCGTACAGTTTATTGCATTGATCTATTTATCGTACATCAAAAAGCAGATGTCCGAAAAAGAGCTGTATAAAAATTATACGATGCAGGAATTACTGGACGAATTGGATATCATTGAAGCATTTGAAAATCCAGGCAGTGCATTGCGAGTGGGTGAGGTTACGAAGAAGCAGTCGCAATTATATAACACCTTAGGTGTTGTGCCCCCGACCACGTTATAATTTTTTGGGAATCTAGG
>NZ_FONM01000011.1 GCF_900112935.1 Trichococcus pasteurii | reverse complement strand
GTTTCACCATCGCAGATCGCATCGACTTCCAGCTCTTGTCCGATCAGGTAATGATCGACCAGGACCGGACGTTCAGGACTGGCCACGACCGCTTCACGCATATATTTCTCCAGATCGGCTTGATTGTAGACGATCTGCATCGCCCGGCCGCCCAATACGTAGGACGGACGCACCAAGACCGGATAACCGATTTCGTCGGCAACTGCGACCGCTTCTTCAACGGTCACGGCTGTTTTGCCGGGTGCTTGCGGGATATCCAAGTCGCGCAACAACTGTTCGAACAATTTGCGGTCTTCAGCGCGGTCCAGATCTTCCAAGCTTGTGCCCAGGATCTTCACGCCGTGTTTGACCAATTTGTCGGCTAGGTTGATGGCCGTTTGGCCACCGAACTGCACCACGACGCCCAGCGGTTGTTCCAGATCGATGATCGCCATCACGTCCTCTTCGGTCAGAGGTTCGAAATACAGCTTGTCGGAGATCGAGAAGTCCGTCGAAACGGTTTCCGGGTTGTTGTTGACGACGATCGCTTCATAGCCGGCTTCCTGGATTGCCCAGACCGCATGCACCGTCGCGTAGTCGAACTCGACCCCTTGGCCGATGCGGATCGGGCCGGAGCCCAGGACGATGACTTTTTCGCGGTAGCTCGGGAACGATTCCTGTTCCATCTCATACGTGCTGTAGAAGTACGGTGTGAAGGATTCGAATTCACCCGCACACGTATCCACCATCTTGAAGACAGGAACGATGCCGTTGGCTTTGCGCAACGCGTAGATGTCTTCCGAAGCCATGCCCCACAATTCCGCGATGATTTCATCGCTGAAGCCGTATTTTTTCGCTTCGCGCAGGATCTCAAGGTCTTTCGGTTCGGCTGCCGCCACTTCCTTCTCCAAATCGATGATGTGCTTGAATTTGTACAGGAAGAAGTAGTCGATTTCGCTCCATTCGTGGATCGTTTCCGGTGTCACGCCGCGGCGCAGCGCTTCGCCCAGATAGAAAAGACGTTCGTCGCAAGCAACGCGGATATTCTGTTCGATTTCTGCCATCGTCACGGTCTGGCCTTGGTCTTTCGGCAATGCCAGATGGTTGACGCCGTATTCCAAAGAACGGACGGCTTTCAGCATCGATTCCTCGAACGTATGGCCCATGGCCATAACTTCGCCTGTCGCTTTCATCTGTGTGCCGAGGGTACGGTCGCCCTTTTCGAATTTATCGAACGGGAAACGCGGGATTTTGGATACGATGTAGTCCAAAGCCGGCTCGAAAGCCGCATAAGAAGTGCCGGTAACCGGGTTCTTCATTTCATCCAAGGTCAGGCCGACCGCGATCTTCGCCGCCATCTTCGCGATCGGGTAACCGGTCGCTTTACTCGCCAAAGCCGAAGAACGGCTGACGCGCGGATTCACTTCAATGATGTAGTAGTCGAACGAGTACGGATCCAATGCCAACTGGACATTGCAGCCGCCTTCGATTTTCAGGGCGCGGATAATCTGCAGCGAGACATCGCGCAACATTTGGTATTCTTTGTCGGACAACGTCTGGGAAGGCGCCACGACGACGGAATCGCCTGTATGGACGCCGACCGGGTCGATGTTTTCCATGTTGCAGACAACGATGGCGTTGTCGTTGCTGTCGCGCATCACTTCGTATTCGATTTCCTTGAAGCCGGCGATCGATTTTTCCAGCAGACATTGCGTCACCGGTGAGTAGCGCAAGCCGTTGGCTACGATTTCGCGCAGGTCGGCTTCATTATGGCAGATGCCGCCGCCGGTGCCGCCCATCGTGAAGGCCGGACGGACGATCAACGGATAACCGACTTCCGCCGCGAAGCTCAATGCTTCCCCAACGGTGTGGATGATGTCGCTCTCAGGGACCGGCTGATTCAATTCCGCCATCAATTGGCGGAACAGGTCGCGGTCTTCGGCTTGTTGGATGGAAGTCAGTTTCGTGCCAAGCAACTCGACCTTGTACTCCTCCAGAATGCCGGCTTCATCCAGTTCCACCGCCATGTTCAAACCGGTCTGGCCGCCCAATGTCGGCAATAAGGCGTCCGGACGCTCTTTGCGGATGATGTTCGCGATGAACTCCAATGTCAGTGGTTCCATATAGACTTTATCGGCGATTTCAACGTCCGTCATGATCGTAGCAGGATTGGAGTTGACCAGGATGACCTTGTACCCTTCTTCCCTTAAGGCTAAACATGCTTGCGTTCCAGCATAGTCAAATTCCGCGGCTTGGCCGATGATGATAGGTCCCGAGCCGATCACTAGGATCGACTTGATGTCTGTTCGTTTAGGCATGCTTTGCCATCCTTTCTTTAAGCTTCAATTGTTTGAAAAACCTCGTCCATCACTGCAACAGCCTTGTCGATTTCCGCGCTGGTCACGTTCAGCGGCGGAAGGAAACGCAATACCGTATCATGCGTGCAGTTGATGATGACGCCCTTTTCCAGGCACTTCGCGACGATGTCGGCTCCCTTCATCGCCAGTTCCATCCCGAGCAGCAAGCCTTTGCCGCGCACATCGAGGATGAAGTCGTATTTTTCCTTGAATGCCACTAATTTCCCTTCGAAATAGTTGCCCATCTCATTTACATTCGTCAAAATATTCTCGTCTTCAATCGCTTGAATTGTTGCGAAAGCTGCCGCACAGACCAGCGGGTTGCCGCCGAAAGTCGAACCATGGTCACCCGGTTTGAAATGGGAAGCGACAGCATCTTTTGCCAACAGCGCGCCGATCGGAACGCCATTGCCCAAAGCTTTCGCCAAAGTCATCACATCCGGTTCCACACCGTAGCCTTCATAGGCAAACAGCTTGCCGGTGCGGCCCATGCCAGTTTGGACTTCATCAAAGATCAACAGGATATCCTTCTCGTCGCAGAGTGCGCGCACTTGCTGCAGGTAAGCTTGATCGCCCACATAGACGCCGCCTTCGCCTTGGATTGGCTCCAAAAGGATTGCGCATGTCTTTTCTGTAACTTTGGCGGCCAAAGCCTCAAAGTCATTGAACGGAACGTAATGGAAACCTTCCAGGAATGGATCGTAGTCTTTATGGAATTGTTTTTGGCCGGTCGCCGTCAACGTCGCCAACGTGCGTCCGTGGAAGGAATTATCTGCAGTAATGATCTCGTAGCAGCCTTCGCCGTGGACCTCACGTCCGTATTTGCGCGCCAATTTGATGGCTCCTTCATTGGCTTCCGCGCCACTGTTGCCGAAAAAGACCTTATCCAGAACAGAATTCGTGATCAGTTTTTCCGCCAACTGCACTTGCGGCTCGATCCAATAAAAGTTAGAGCAGTGGACCAGTTTGGCCGCCTGTTCCGCTATCGCAGCCGTCACTTTCGGGTGATTGTGTCCTAACGCGTTCACGGCGATGCCTGCCAAGAAGTCCAAATATTGCTTGCCGTCCGCATCCTTCAGGTAGCTGCCTTGTCCTTCGACCATGCAGATGGCTCCGCGGTTGAATGTATTCATCAAGTAGGCTTGCCCTTTTGTTTTTATATCTTCATTCATTATTCGAGTACCCCTTCCTTATCGCGATCGATCATCGTGCCGATCCCTTCGTCGAAAAAAACTTCCAATAAAATCGAGTGGCGCAGACGGCCGTCAATGATGTGCGCTCCGGCAACGCCGCCCTTCAAGGCGTCGATGCAGCAGTCCACTTTCGGAACCATTCCGCCTGAGATGATGCCGTCCGCTTCCAATGCTTCGATTTCCTCGAGCGTGATCCTCGAAATGAGCGAATCCTTATCATGATAGTCGCGGAAAATCCCTTCCACATCTGTCAACAGGATGAATTTGTTTGCCTGAACGGCTTTCGCCACAGCACCGGCTACATAATCAGCGTTGATGTTGTAGCTCATCCCGTCCTTGCCCATCCCGATGGAGGAAATGACCGGGATGTAGCCGCTGTAGATGAGCGACTCCAGCATTTCCTTGTTGACTGCTTCCACTTCGCCGACATAGCCGATGTCGATTTTTTCGCCGTTCTTTTCCAGATATTTTTTGCGCGCTTGAATCAGATTGCCGTCTTTCCCTGACAAGCCGATGCCTTTGCCGCCGATCTGATTCAGAGTGCCGACGATATCCTTGTTGACTTTGCCCGCCAACACCATTTCGACGATTTCCATCGTCTCTTTGTCTGTCACACGCAGCCCCTGTTCAAAGTGGCTCTCAACCTTCAGTTTTTTCAGCATGTCGTTGATGGCCGGCCCGCCGCCATGGACAAGGATCGGGTGCATCCCCACCGATTTCATCAATAACAAATCCTGCATGACGGCCTTTTTCAGATCTTCATTGATCATGGCATTGCCGCCGTATTTTATGACGATGATCTTGTCGCGGAAACGGTTGACGTAAGGCAGTACTTCGACAAGCATTTCGGCTTTTTCACAATTGCTCTTGTTCATCTTCATCCCGCTCTCAGCTCCTGTAATCCGCATTGATTTTCACGTAGTCGTAAGAGAAGTCGCATGTCCACGTGCTGGCGGCTTCCGTGCCCAGATGCAGGTCGATCAGAATGTTGATCTCATCTGCTTCCAGTATTTTTTTCGCAAGTTCTTCATCGAAGACGACACCCATCCCCGCTTCGCAAAGCTGGATTTCGCCGTTCTTGCTCGAGAAGGCGATGTCGATCACGTCGGCATCGAAGTATTCCGTTTCCGCATAACCGGCAGCTGTGATGACCCGGCCCCAGTTGGCATCCTCGCCGAACATCGCCGTTTTAACCAAGCTCGAAGTCGCGACCGATTTGCCGACCGAAACCGCATCAGCCATTGTCTTCGCGCCGGAAACCAGCACCTCGACAAATTTTGTCGCGCCTTCGCCGTCTTTGACCAAAAGCTGCGCCAATTGGGAGCAGATCGACAGGACAGCCGCTTCAACCTCGGCATAGCCGGCGTCATCAGAGGAAACAATCAGCGGATTGTCCAGTTTGCCGGTAGCGGCCACAAAGACGGAATCGTTCGTGCTCGTGTCCCCATCGATGGTCGCGTGGTTGAAGGTCGCATCCGCGGCTTTCAGTAACATCGCATGTAAAGCTGCTTGGCTGATTGCGACATCGGTTGTGATGTAGCCCAGCATCGTGCCAAGGTTCGGATGGATCATCCCGGATCCTTTGACCATTCCGCCGATGGTAGCTGTTTTGCCGGCGACTTCAAAGGTGAAACTGACTTCTTTCGGAACCGTATCCGTCGTCATGATCGCCTTGCTGGCTGCAGCGCCGCCAAATTCGGAAACTTCCGGCGCGATCGCCTTGACCCCTTTTTTCATTGTCTCCATGTTCATGAACATTCCGATGACGCCTGTCGAAGACACCAACACCTCTTCCGGTTGGATATTCAGTTCTGTCGAAAGGAGCTTCACGGTCTCTTCCACATCGGCTTTGCCTTGTTTGCCTGTACACGCGTTCGCGTTGCCGCTGTTGATCAGGATAGCCTTGAAGCGGTCATGCTGCTGCAGGGCCTGCTGATCGTACTGGACCGGAGCCGCTTTGACTTTGTTTTTGGTGAAGACGCCCGCAACTGTTGCCCCATCAGGGAAATACAGCAGCGCCATATCCTTTTTGCGTTTCTTGAACCCGGCGTGGATACCCGCGGCTTGCACACCTGCAGCTGCAGTCACACCGCTTTTATGTAATTTCTTTGTCATTTCGTCCGTTTCCTCCTTCAGTCTTCCGTTATTACGGGAAAAGCCCAATCATCTGTAATCCTGTCGTTTCGGCAAGTCCGAACATCAGGTTCATGTTTTGCACGGCTTGGCCGGCAGCGCCCTTCATCAAGTTGTCGATGACCGACACGATGATGACCCGGCCTGTACGCTCGTCGTAGGTGACACCCAATTGGCAGTTATTTGTGCCTTTCACCGATTTCGTCATCGGCCACATGCCCGCAGGCAGAACCTGCACAAACGGTTCATCGGCGTAAGCTTCCTCAAAAAGAGACTGGATTTCCGCTGCCGTCGTTTTTTCCTTGACCGTCGCATAGATGGTGCTGAGGATGCCTCGGCTCATCGGCACCAGATGCGGCGTAAATTGGATCATCGTGTCCGTACCGGCCATCTGCGTCAACAGCTGCTCGATTTCCGGTGTGTGGCGATGGTGCGCTACACCGTAGGCTTTGAAGCTACTTTCCACCTCAGTGAAGAGGTTCGCTACGTTGCCGGCGCGGCCCGCTCCGGATGTGCCGGATTTGGAATCGCAGACGATGCTGTTCGGCACTACCCAGCCTTTTTTCATCAACGGCATCAGTCCCAAGAGGATACTGGTCACAAAGCAACCCGGATTGGCGATGACTGTTGCATCTTTGATCGCGTCGCGGTCCCATTCGGGCAGACCGTAGACGGCTTCCTCCAATAGTTCCGGCTCGGTGTGCGCAACTTTGTACCATTCTTCATAGACGGCTGCATCCTTCAAGCGGAAATCGGCCCCCAAATCGATGACTTTTTTGCCTTTTTCTTTGGCTTTTTTGGCTATCGGCAACGCGTGTCCATGCGGCAAGGCCACAAAGATCACATCGCTGTCGGTCGTCACCTGTTCCAGATCCAATTCTTCGCAGGTGTGATCGATGTGGCCCAACAGGTGCGGAAAAAGATGCTGGATCTTTTGACCCGCATACGTGCGGGAGGTCAGATGATCCAAGACCACATCCTCGCGCAATCCCAATAATCGGACTAATTCCACCCCCGTGTAACCTGTTGCTCCAATGATACTGACATGAATCATACTTCCCATCCCCCTCATTAATGTTTGTAGTAAATGCAGGCCAAGCCTGTTTACAAATTGTTGTGACTATACAAAAAAACTTCCGTGCCTATACCAAATCAAATAGATTCAGTATAGGGACGAAAGTTCGTGGTGCCACCCTTATTTTCCAGCATGCACGCATGCCGGACTCAAGTATTGCTACTTTTGCGATAACGGGGCAACCGGATTAAACTTTATGGTTCACATTCAGCTTATCAACTCAAAGTTCCTGTTCATCCATCGCGGTTGACCTTGCTTTCACCCTCCAAGGTTCGCTTCACTGTGCAAATGGATTACTCTTCTTGTCAAAGTTTTTGTTTGTGTTAGATGTTGTTTGACATTTGCATTAAATTTATCATCTGTTTTTCACTTTGTCAATCAAACTTTTGGAATAAATAAATTTCCTAAGGTCGCAGCCATGATTGCCTTGATGGAATGCATGCGATTTTCGGCTTGTTCAAACTGAAGACCGTGCTTGCTGCGGAAGGCGGCATCGGTCACTTCCATCTCGCGCATGCCGAATGTTTCCGCGATTTCCTGCCCGTATTGCGTTTTAGTATCATGGAAAGCCGGCAAGCAATGCAACATGATCACATCATCATTTCCGGTCTTCTCAATCATTTCCATGTTGATCTGATATGGCGTCAATAATTCGATGCGCTCCTCAAATTTATCCTCTTCACCCATCGATACCCATACATCGGTATAAAGGACATCAGCCGCTTTTACGCCTTTGGCCACATCGGCCGTGATTTCGATTTTGCTGCCGCTCTTTTCAGCGAATTTCTGTGCCATCTCAACCAATCCATCGGTCGGGAACAACGATTCCGGCGCGCAGATCGTGATGTTAACGCCAAGGATAGCGCCGGTAACCAACAAGCTGTTGGCGACATTGTTGCGTCCATCCCCTACATAGACCAACTTAAGTCCGGCCAACTTGCCGAAATGCTCTTTGACCGTCAGGAAATCGGCGATCATTTGAGTCGGATGCCAGTCGTCAGTCAAGCCATTCCATACCGGTACACCGGCATATTTCGCCAGGTCTTCGACGGTCTTTTGGCTGAAACCGCGGAATTCGATACCGTCGAACATGCTGCCGAGCACTTTAGCGGTGTCCTCAACGGATTCCTTTTTGCCCAATTGGATATCATTTTTCCCGAGGTATTCAGGATGTGCCCCAAGATCGATGGCAGCCACTGTAAAAGCGGCTCTGGTACGCGTGGAGGCTTTTTCGAACAAAAGGGCAATGTTTTTGCCTTCAAGATAACGGTGCGGAATATTCCGTTTTTTCAGATCCTTCAGATGCGCTGAAAAATCAATCAGATACTCCAATTCTTCCCGAGTGAAATCTTTTTCCGCCAATAAGCTTCTTCCTTGAAATACTTGTTCCAAAATTCTGCCATCCCCTTTTAATTTTATTCTCACTGATGCTCTTGCGAACGATCATTTCCGAGTCATGATGCAACTATTATTGGACTCATTTTATACCCAATTCTAATTAATTACAAACTTTATTTTAATCATATATATAGTATAAGGCCTGATTCATCAAGCAAAAGACTGACTTTTGCCGCTTCGGAAACCCGTCAGCCGTTGAACATTTGTTTGCAAAAACTTTTATTTGACAATAGTACGGATTGGGATTATCCTAGAGACAACTTAATTGAATAGTCTTCAGGGACGGGTGAAAATCCCTACCGGTGGTAAAGCCCACGAGCCGTAAAGGCAGATTCGGTTAGATTCCGAAGCCGACAGTCAGAGTCTGGATGAAAGAAGACAATAACCATTTATCGAGTGGCACGCTGCGTATATTTTTCATAAAAACGCTTTCGTGCCATCCGTTCATGACCGGAATGTCAATCCCTGGGTGTAGTCTATACCCAGGGATTTTTTGGCTTTGTTTAGCTGGCCTTCCTTTGTCGAGCCCTGAAGCAGAAACTGTTCAGGGCTCTTTATTTTGGAAAAGGGAGGCACGTAAAGATGCACGATAAAGATACACACTTTATGCAAATGGCTCTGGAACTTGCAGAGAAAGGCCGCGGGGCCGTCGCACCAAATCCGATGGTCGGCGCCATCATCGTCAAGGACGGACGCATCATCGGATTAGGCTACCACGAAAAAATCGGGGAAGGCCATGCTGAAGTGAACGCGTTCCGCTCGGCAACAGAAGATGTGGCCGGCGCAACCATCTACGTGACTTTGGAACCCTGCTCCCATTTCGGCAAAACACCGCCCTGCTCCGACAAGATCATCGAAAAGAAGATCGGGCGGGTCGTCATCGCGGCTTTGGATCCGAATCCATTGGTTTCCGGTCGCGGAGTCAAGAAACTGCAGGATGCCGGCATCGAAGTGGTGACAGGTGTCCTGGCCGAAGAAAGCAGCCGTTTGAATGAAATATTCATGAAATACATCGTCAAAAAAGAGCCCTTCGTCGTTATGAAAGCAGCGATGTCCCTGGACGGAAAGATTGCGACCCGGACCGGAGAATCGCAATGGATTACGGGACCTGCCGCAAGGGAACGCGTGCATCAACTGCGCAGCGCCCTCAGCGGCATCATGGTCGGTGTCCAGACCGTCATCACGGACGCTCCGCAGCTGACTTCCCGCATTCCGGGAGGAAAAAATCCGCTGCGGATCATCGTCGACAGCACCTTGCGCATCCCTATGGAAGCAAAAGTGCTCCAGGATCAGGACGTGGCCAAAACTCTTATCGCAACGACAGAACGGGCGGATCGCAATAAAGCCGCCCTGCTCGAAGCAGCCGGCATCGAAATCGTGACTGTACCTGCCAAGGACGGACAGACCGACCTGAAGGCATTGATGAAAGTCCTCGGGGAGCGCGGCATCGACAGCATCCTCCTGGAAGGCGGCGCAACCTTGAACTTTTCCGCCCTGAAGGCAGGCATCGTCGACAAGGTGCAGATCTATATCGCCCCGAAACTGATCGGGGGGGAAACGGCAAAAACACCTGTCGGAGGAGATGGCATCGAGAAGCTGAGCCAGGCTTTCAGCGTAATCGAGCTGAAAGCCAGCACCGTCGGGGAAGACATCCTCTTGGAAGGCTACATCTCCAAGAAAGAATAACAACGGAAAGTGGGAGGAAATTCATGTTTACTGGAATCATCGAAGAAGTCGGCACCTTAAAAGGCATCCGCCATGGCCAAAAATCTTCCATCGTCACGGTCGGCGGAAAAAAAGTGCTGGTCGGGACAAAAATCGGCGACAGCATATCCACCAACGGTGTCTGCCTGACGGTAACGAAGCTGCATAAGGATGCCTTCGATGCCGACGTCATGCCGGAAACGCTGCAGCGCTCCAATCTAGGCTCCCTGCAGATGGGCGGCCGTGTCAATCTGGAACGGGCGCTTCAGCTCGACACCCGATTGGGCGGCCACATCGTCAGCGGCCACATCGACGGGACCGGCTCGATCAAGGAATACCGCAAGGACGATAATGCCGTCTGGATCACCGTCTCAGCCGGACCGGAGCTGCTCCGCTACATCATTGAAAAAGGCTCGATCGCCATCGACGGCGTCAGCCTGACGGTTGCGACAGTCGATAGCCAATCGTTCCAGGTATCCATCATTCCCCATACTGGAGCAGAGACGATTTTGCTTGAGAAGAAATTGGGCGACACGGTCAATCTGGAGTGCGACATCATCGGAAAATACGTGGAAAAACTGCTGGGCCTGAGCCCGCAGATACAATCAAAACAAAGCAACCTATCTGAAGCTTTCTTGAAAGAGAACGGCTTCTTCTGAAAGAAAGAGGAGGGAAACATATATGTTCAATACATCTGAAGAAATCATCGCGGACATCAAAGCCGGCAAAATTATTGTGCTGGTCGATGATGAGGATCGCGAAAATGAAGGCGATCTGATCTGTGCGGCGGAATTCGCGACGCCGGAAAACATCAATTTCATGGCCATCTATGCGAAAGGCTTGATCTGCATGCCGATGGATCGGATACTCACCGAAAAACTGGTGCTGACTCCGATGGTGGACCGCAACACCGATAATCACGGGACAGCCTTCACCGTCGCCATCGACCATGTCGAGACGACCACCGGCATCTCGGCCTTCGAACGCTCTTTGACCGTCATGAAGGCAGTCGAGGATGACGCGCAGCCCGAGGATTTCCGCAGACCGGGCCATATCTTCCCGCTGAAGGCAGTGGACAACGGCGTGCTCGCGCGTAACGGCCACACTGAAGCCACCGTCGATTTGGCGCGTTTGGCCGGATTGAAGCCGGCGGGTCTCTGCTGCGAAATCATGGCCGATGACGGCACGATGATGCGCACGGCCGAACTGATCACTTTCGCCAAAGAGCATGACTTGAAGATCGGTACGATTGCTGACCTGATCGCCTACCGCAAGGAGAACGAACAGCTCTACAAGCGCGAAGGCCAAGCCAAACTCCCTACCAAATACGGTGAATTCGACATCTACACTTACGTGAGCAAGATCGATGCGGACGAGCACCATGTCGCCTTGGTCATGGGCGATGTCACGACGGAAGAACCCGTTCTGGTGCGCGTCCATTCCGAATGCTTGACCGGCGATGTCTTCGGATCGAAACGCTGCGACTGCGGCCAGCAATTGGACGCGGCCATGAAGCAAATCGCCGAGGCTGGCCGAGGGGTCTTGGTCTACTTGCGTCAGGAAGGCCGCGGCATCGGCCTCGTCAACAAAATCCACGCTTATGCGCTGCAGGACCAAGGCTACGATACGGTTGACGCCAACCTGATGCTGGGATTCCCCAGCGATCTGCGCGAATACTACATGGCCGACGAGATGCTGCAGGATTTGGGCGTGAAAGAAATCCGGCTTTTGACCAACAACCCGCTTAAGATTGAAGGATTGAAAAAGCACGGCCTGAAGATCACCGAACGGATTCCGATCCAACTCGAGATCTTCGACGAAACGCAGCGTTATATGGAAACAAAGAAACAAAAGATGGGTCACTACTTGGATTTATAAAAAAACAACCAAACAGGAGGAAAACAAAATGAACATCATCGAAGGACAATTAATTGCACAGGATTTAAAAATCGCGATCGTGGTGGCAAGATTCAACGAATTCATCGGCTCAAAATTGGTGGGCGGCGCCTTGGACGGTTTGAAACGCCATGGCGTGGCTGAAGATGCCATCGACTTGGCATGGGTGCCAGGTGCATACGAAATCCCATTGGTCGCACAAAAAATGGCGGCTTCCGGAAAATATGATGCCGTCATCACTTTGGGCGCCGTCATCAAGGGCGCAACGGCGCATTTCGATTACGTCTGCTCGGAAGTTTCAAAAGGCGTAGCGACAGCCTCCATGAGTACAGGCGTTCCGGTCATCTTCGGCGTCCTGACGACCGACACGATCGAACAAGCCATCGAGCGCGCCGGTACGAAAGCGGGCAACAAAGGCTATGATTGTGCTGTATCTGCCATCGAAATGGCCAACCTGCTCAAAAATCTATAAAAGTCTATGGAAAAACTAATGTTCAAAGAGGTCCACACCATCATCCTTGACTATGACGGCACCCTCCATGACAGCACCAAGAATTACATCCACGCTTTCAAACAAGCCTATGCTTACCTCGTTGAAGCCGGCCACGCCGCACCCAGAGATTGGGAGGATGCGGAAATCACGAAGTGGCTGGGCTACAGCAGCAAAGCCATGTGGGAAAATTTCATGCCCGACCTGGACGAATCTGTCCAATCGAAGGCCTCAAAAATGATCGGACAGATTCTGCTGGAAAAAGCCCAAACCGGGCAGGCTGTCCTTTACGAGGGCGCGCTGGAAACACTGCAGGCATTGAAGCTGAAAGGCTACCGCTTGGTCTTCTTGAGCAACTGCAGCCGCGCCTATATGGAAGCCCACCGGGAAAGCTTCGGCTTGGACCGCTACTTCGACGGCATGTACTGCACTGAAGACTTCAGCTTCATCCCAAAATACGAAATCTTCGAATCGATCCGAGCTGTTTTTCCTGACGATTACCTGATTGTGGGCGACCGTTTCCAGGACATCGAAGTCGCCGAACATCATCCCGTCCGCACAGTGGGTTGCCGCTACGGCTTCGGTTTTCCCGGTGAATTGGAATCGGCGGATGCACTGATAGACGATATCCGCGAATTGAATGACTTGCTGTAAACATCGAAAGAGGCTGGGATTTTGTCCCAGCCTCTTTCTGCGCTTTGCGGATATGAGGTGCCTAAACGTGTAACAGCCGACACAAAGTAGATTCCTTGATTGTTCGCAAAGTAGCGCCTGCACATCAGCAAACACAACGAGGATTCCTCGACTGTTCGCAAGGAGGCACATGACGAACAACCGACGAAGCACACTTTCACCGGAAATTCCGATTCACCCATCCTATCGATTGCGCCTGCTTTATGCTGTCCAATCCGGAACGCTAGCTTTCAACCGGTCCAACAATCGATAAAGCAGCTCCCGGTTGCTCGCGGGAATCGGATAATTCCGGATTTCTGCTGCCGTCTGCGTATAGGCGGTGCCATCCAAGAATGCCGCATCGTTCTGGAGAATGCTCTCGATGCTCTCCTTTGTGGACTCGAAATGGAACTGCAAGCCGATCACGTTACCTTTATAGACAAAACCTTGATTCGGACAGATGTCGCTTGCGAACAGGTGCTCCGCTCCTTCCGGCAAGCCGAATTGCTCCCCGTGCCAATGGAACACGACCAGTTCCTCAGGCAGAGCGCCGACAGTTGTCGAGCTTATCGTTCGGATCGGCAGCCAGCCCGCTTCCCGGTATTCCCCCTGAAAAATAGCAGCACCCAAAGCTTTGGCGATCTGCTGTCCGCCCAGACAAACACCGAAGACCGACTTGCCATGGCTGATGAGTGCGCGGATAAGCTGGCGCTCCTCTTCCAGCCACGGCAGTTCATCCAAAACGCTCATGGGACCGCCCAATATCACCAGGAAATCCGTTTCCTCCGCTTTCGGCAAAGCCTCCCCCAGAAATAGACGGTAGATTTTGTAGTCGGTCCCGGTCTGCCGGCACCAATTCTCGATTTCCCCTGGCCCTTCAAAATCTACGTGCTGCAAAATTGCGATTTGCATGCTGATCCCTCCTCAAAATTGTTTATTCCCATCATAATCCATTATCCCGTAATCGTCACCCAACTCTGCGTTATTGAGTGCAGATGCAGGTCGGGAATGTTATGATAGACCTATAGAAAACACTTGATCCAAAGCCGTTTCCGAAGGGAGCAAGCACCATGAGAAACCTGGACAAAGAAATTGCGATCATCAAAAAATTCAAAGCCGAGCACCCGAACAAAGCCTACAAACTCTACATCGAGACAAGCGATGACTTCGACTTCCACGACGAAACCGAAAGTGAAGACTACATCGCCGTCCTCATCGCCGAATTGGAAACCGAAACGCCCGTAGAAAATCCGTTTTTGGAAGGCACATCAGCCTATACCTGGGACGCCGAATACGTCATCTACATCGACAAACCCACTACGGCCGATCGGGAATTGATCACAAAACTTTATTATGACGAACTGCTCCAATATGTCTGAAGGGAATCACCCTTCAGGCATTTTTTCGTCCTTTTCGTCTTTGGCTTCTTCTTCCGAAACACGCTCTTGGGGTTTATTCCCTACCAATTTTTCGTCATCGGTCCCACTCTCGCTTGGCTCCGGTTTTTTGGACGACCGCAGCATCTTCTCCACAAGCAGTTTGACCAACCGATCCAGTTCCACCATCACGATTCCTCCTCTGCATTTTTTACTATCATACAACAAACGTCCCGATATTTTTATTCTTTTTGGCCCGCATCGCAAAGTTTACGCTCAGTTTATCTCCTCCAGTTATAGTTATACCAAGGTTTACAGAACATAAAAAGTAAGCCAAACCAAAGGAGGAAAAATAATGAGTCAGAATTTTGAGAATGCGATCAGAGAGCGGTTTGAGCAAGGATTCAAAAATTGGAACAATGGGTACGATGCTTGGTTGGACTGGTGCGAAACGCTTTATGAACCGGATGCGCACTACAATGTCTACAGCGACCGTCTGACCTTGCAACAGTACACGGACATGATGGGGCAACTTTTCCAAGCCTATGACATCGAACTGGGCGAATTCCATAATATGATTGTGGAAGGTGAATGGGGTGCCATCCGCTATGTCGTATATATCATCGACAAACGCACTGGCGAACGGATCGAACAGAAGACGATGGAGTTCGTCAAATTCAAAGAAAATCCCGAACCGATCGGGGTACGAGTCATTGAAGGCTGGGCCTTGTCCGACAAACCATTATCCGCTCACTGATACCCACGCTCTTAAAGCATCAAAACGACATAAAACAGCCTCCGAAAATCCGCATCACACGGAATTCCGGAGGCTGTTCATTTTATCCTAGTTGCGGCAAATCGATCAGTCGTTCAAGGACTGTTCGGACATTCAGTCCAGATCGGCCCCGTTTGAAACGATGACCTTTTTGTACCCTTGGAACGAATCTTCTTTGCTGCGTTTCAGGCTGCCTTTGCCTTCGTCATCCTGATCGACGTAGATAAAGCCGTAACGTTTGGACATTTCGCTTGTGCTGGCACTGATATATTTGTTATTTTGGATTGCACCCTGACCACATTGTAAACTTATCTGTACATTTGAAGAAGTGCGTTAGAACGTTTTTTTCTTTACATTTTGCGAACACACGTTCGAAGATGTATAATGAAGCCAAGGAGGTGAGTTTCATGCTGAAAGCCTATCAGTTCCGTTTACATCCCAATCAAATACAGAAAGAATTTTTCACCAATTGCTTCGGCTCCGCAAGATTTGTCTACAATCAGATGCTGGCTGACCGAAAAGAAATTTACGAAACCTACAAAGACGACAAAGAACTGCTGAAATCCATCAAGCCGAGGACCTACACTTCCTTCAAAGAGGAATTCCCGTTCCTGAAAGAAGTGGACAACCTGGCCTTGGCGAATGCCAGCCAAAACCTGAACAAGGCCTACAAAAACTTCTTCCGCGACAAATCCGTCGGTCATCCGAAATTCAAAACCAAGCACAAGTCAAAAGCGTCCTACACCACCAACAACCAAGGCGGAAACATCCGCATCGAAAACGGAAACATCAAACTGCCGAAAATCGGCTTCGTCACAATCAAGCAACACCGGGGGTTTGACGGACTGATCAAGTCCTGTACGATTTCCATGAACAAGGCAGGCAATTATTTCATTTCCATTTTAGTGGAACAGGAAACGCCCGAATGGCTGCCGGTGGAACACAAAATCGGCATCGATCTCGGCATTTCTGATTTCGCCGTCACCACAAATGATGCCGACGAATCCGTGAAACATGCGAACCCGAAATGCCTATACCAGTCCGAACAGAAAGTCAAGAAAGCCCAACGCGCCTTGTCCCGCAAGCAAAAAGGCAGCAAAAACCGAGAAAAGGCACGCTTGGTACTGGCCAAAAAACACGAAAAGATTGCGAACCAACGCAAGGACTTCCTGCACAAACTCTCCAATAAAATCACGGACGAAAACCAAGTCATCGTGATCGAAACTCTGCGGAGTTCGAATATGATGAAGAACCACAAACTTGCGAAAGCGATTGGGGATGTCAGTTGGTCCGAATTTTGCAGGCAGTTGGCCTACAAAGCTGAATGGAAAGTCCGAACGCTCATCAAGTCTGACAGGTTTTACCCATCCACCCAAATCTGTTCCGCATGTGGACACAGAGACGGCAAGAAAGCCCTGCATATCCGCGACTGGACCTGCCCGGCTTGCGGTACAACCCACGACCGGGACATCAATGCCAGCAAGAACCTCTTGGCTTTGGCCAAGTAAAAGAAAACACACGAGGCAGGTACTGCCTTTTGAGCCTACTCAATATCCATTCCCGCTGCCTGCAAAGACATACGCAGGTAAGGAAGGAGTTCGTAGGAAGCTCGCGGCTTGGGTCGTGAGTAGTTCACGCTCTCTTCCATGTAACCAACTTGCAGGCCCAGCAGGAGAATATCGATATTCTGGATTAGCTTATCCACTTTTTCTTTTGCCGTATTCTTCACCCATTCAACCAGTATGCTGGTCGAGAAACCTCCTGTACAGGCCAACATAATTGATACTGTCATGCAATCCCCACCTGTATAGATATGCAAAAACCGTGCCAACACACACTAAGCGCACCGCATCACGCAACAAAAAAATCTGTGTCGCCGAAACGACACAGATTTTTTTGAATTGTGCACTTGTGTGTCAGCCATTCGCTGTATAGGACACACTTCGGGCCAAATAAGCGTACGCGACATGGTTCAGCATGTCTTCGTTGATCATCTCCAGATGCTCCCGGAAATAATCCAGGAAGAGATTCTTGATTTTCGGAACGATATATTTGTCCTGCGGAAATGAAACCATCCCTTTTTCAAAATGCGGAATCTGTTCCTTGCGCTTGATTTTCCGCAGCATGCCGATGATATGGAAAGAAAGGCCGATCTTATCGCTCACGAATAGGGATGGGCTCATCATTTCGTTCACTTCATCGTTGAAGCGATAAATGCTGGACAGCAGCTCCTCTATTTCGGGCATGTCGTAATACTTCAGGATCGTTTCCTTTATCGAACGATACGTATAGATTTCGTCGATGCAGTCCTGAATCCTTTGCAGTCCCGCCCGGTTCATGACCGTATACAGTTCAAAGGTCGGATACTCCGTTTTGATCGCAAAGGTACTGATGACACAGATGATTTCGTATTCCTTCGTCGATTCCTGAAGGCGCGCATAAATACTCTCCTTGCCCACGAGATTGATCGGCACGATCGTGATTTCCTTCTCATCAAAGGAAATCTCCTTGCGGATGATGTCACGGATCGTTACGGCCGTCCCTTCGCCGGTCAGGCAGATCGAAATGATCGCCAACGGTCGGAAATGGAACGAATCGGTGGCTTGCGGCCGCACTTTCGGCTTCTGCACCTGTTCCAACGCCTTCCTGTCCTGATAAATGGCCATATAATCGTTCACCTTCAGCGTTTCGACATAGACTTCACGCAAACTGCAGCCGATCATCGCTTTTCTGCTTGCCTCGAGGACATGCATCGTGCTCACGAGTGGGATGGACTCGGCCTTCAAGGGAAACAGTTTCTCCAGTTCCCCCGCAAAAGTCGTCAGACTGCCCATATCCACCAGCAGCAGGATATCATCCGTAATCTGATGGTTTTTGATGTAGCGGACCAGCCTTTCGAACACTTGCTGGGGCTCCTCATCCAAGCGCGCATTGATCCCGATGGCCCCCTCATGGTTCAGCAGTTGGTTTGCCGTGTCGCAAAGTGCCGACGCAATCCCTGATCCGTGCGCAATCACGATGACCTGTACTTTCGCCAATCTTTCGATCGCATCCATCTCATCGTGCGTCAGGAACATGATGAAGTAGCTCGCTTCCTCTTCCGGAATGCGCACACCCAGATCCGCTTCCAAAATGGCCATGCATTCTTTCGCAACGCCGTACATCTCCGGATACTTGTCGATGATCGCTTCATGCATATCGTTCTTCAGCACATGATCCTGTTGGCTTCGCTTCACAAGGTTGTAGATATGGATTGCCATCATCTGGAACACCTTATCGCTCACCACCTTGCCGGTCTTGATTGTGACATGGCGGAGGATTTTTTCGAGTTCCTTGATGATGTTGTCCGGCACGAGCGCAATCAGGTTTTCTTTGTTGCAGAAACGCTGTTCTTTTTCTCCTGTCAATTTGAAATACGTCTTCAGATCGTGCTCCATTGCTTTTTGGATCTCTTCCGCACTGGCTTTGTTCTTCTCCAATTCCCGATAGCGTGTGTTCATTTCCCGGTAGATGGTGCTTTCGCTCGGTGCACTGACTTCCGGAACGGTAGCGTTGGAGGGCAGATACTGGATTGCCTGTCGGTTCGTCCCCTCGTATTTCGACCACATCTGGCGGTGATCCGCATTGCTGAGCAGCCCCGCCCGGATATAATCCGGCAGATCTTTGCTGCTGACTTTCAGATAATCCTCTTTGACGGCCAAAAACCGGGCATAGCTTTTCGCGAAAGCGATCCGGATATCCGCTTTGAATTGCCCGATATTCAATTCGCATTTGTAATGCAGAAAGGCTTTCAGCGCATTCTTGCTGAAATACATTGGCACTCCCAACTGATCGACTTCCTGCTGGACGAAGGCATCGAACAGCTGATGGCGTTCCTCGATCGACCTTTCCCTCAAACTCGGCAGATCGATGATGATCGGCAGCCTGCGGATGAATGTCTTCAGAAGCGTGTCCTTTTTTTCGGTAGTCGCTCCGATGATCAGGACACTGGCATGGTGATCTTTTTCGGATTCACCGAGCGGCCGGAAAACACCGCGGTCGATGTAGGTGAACAGCATCTCCTGCCCTTCGATCGGCAACCGGTGGATTTCATCCAAAAAAAGGATGCCTCCGTTCGCCTTCTCGAGAAGCCCTGTCTTATTTGTTTCCGCACCCGTGTAAGCCCCTTTTGCATGGCCAAACAGTTGGCTCATCAACAGCTGCGGATTATGGGCATAATCAGCGCAATTGAACTGGATGAAGGGGGAAGATCCCTCCAGTTTCCCCGATTGGATGCCGTATTTGTGCAACAAATCGGCAAACAACGACTTGCCGACACCGGTTTCGCCCAGCAACAGCATATGCATGCCATCTCCTGGATACAGGATCGCCGCCTTTCCTTGCTCAATCTGATGGAAAAGGCTGGGATTCTTCTTCAGGAAGTTATCCATGTCCACGATTCTGGGTGTTTCCTTCGGTGCCGCAACCTGTTGGAGCACCTTGCGTGTGCACGGGAAAAAACGAACCGGCCTTGTTTTTTCTTTGTAGCAGCGTTTTTCTTTATGCAGCTGATTCAGATCACGCGAAATATTGCTTCTGTCGCTTTTCAATCTATAGGCGATTTCCTCGGCTGTTATGCCCTGCTTCTTCTCCTCGTAAAGCATGCCCAATGCCTCGAGCACTTTTTCAATCCTCTGCAAAAATCATCACCCCTCGGCAAACGTTTACATTCTAATTATAATCGTACCATACTTTAATCATGTAAGAATATAAAAATATCAGATTACGGTCATTATTTGCAGTGCCTGCTGAAAAATTTAAAAACAAAGAATACGGTTATTGCTTTGCATGAATTCCAAGTAAACTAGTAGACAGCGAGAAGATGATATATAATAGGCTTTATGCAAAATAAGGACCGGTTGATACATTAGGGAGGCTGTAAATGATCAGTTTGTTATTGGTGCGTAAAATTGTCCAACTTTTTCTCATCATGATTTTGGGCTATGTAATTGTTAAACTGAAAGTTGTAAAAACAGAGGAAAGTGTAGTCTTGTCAAAAATATCCCTCTATCTGATTATGCCTGCAGTCATACTCAGCGCCTTTCAGGTCGACTTCAAGCAGGAAATCAGAGAAGGATTGATGCTGGCCTTTGTTGCGGCTGTCGCCATCCATATACTGCTGCTAATAATTGGGCATGTCTCAGGCAGATTGTTCAATTTTGAGGAAATAGATATTGCATCGATCATCTATTCTAATGCGGGCAATTTGATCATTCCCATCGTAACCTCCGTTTTGGGGCCTGAATGGGTCATCTATTCCACCGCGTTTGTGTCCGTACAATTGATTTTTCTGTGGACGCATTGCAAATTGATGTTCTCAAAAGAAAAGAAACCCAATGTCCGAAAAATCATTTTGAATGTAAACATGATCGCCATTTTTTTAGGAGTCGTATCCATGCTGTCAGGGATCAGACTCCCGGCTATGCTCAATGAAACATTGGGTTCAATCGGCACTATGATCGGACCGATGGGTATGCTGATCACAGGCATGATTGTTGCCGGAATGGATATGAAGCAAATCTTCACAAGCAAAAAAGTTTATGTGATCACCTTCTTCAGAATGATCCTTTGTCCGGCCGTCATTCTGCCGTTGCTGAAACTCAGCAATGCTGACCGTTTAGTTGATAACGGCATGGAAATATTGCTGATCACCTTTTTGGCGACTGTAACCCCCGCGGCATCCACCGTTACGCAATTCGCACAAGTGCATAACAAAGATGCGGAGTATGCTGGCTCGATCAATATCATGACCACGCTGGTATGTATCGTGACCATGCCCATCTTCGTCATTCTGTATTATTTATAAAACAAAAAAATCCTTGGAAACAGTGAAGAAAATTACTTCACTGTTCCAAGGATTTTTTATTAAGAAGTATGGGTAATGAGGGGCTTGAACCCCCGACCCGCTGATTAAGAGTCAGCTGCTCTGCCAACTGAGCTAATTACCCATATCACGTGCCGATCACGTAACAAATGTTATTTTACTCTCCTTTTCAATAAAATGCAATAACTTCACGAAAAAAAGGGTCCACTTCCGGATAGTATCTCCGGATGCGGACTCTTTTTTGTATTCATTACTGTCTTAGATACTTGCCCAAACATTTTCCAATACGTTCGTCTGGTTGCGGTCAGGTCCCACTGAGAAAGTGGAGATGCGAACGCCAACTGTTTCTTGAACGCGGCGGACATAGTTGCGTGCATTTTCTGGAAGTTCTTCCAAAGTACGGCAAGCAGTGATGTCTTCGCTCCAGCCCGGAAGCTCTTCGTAGACAGGCGTGCATTGAGCCAATTCCTTCAAGCTTGCTGGATAATGGTAGATCAATT
Organism: Trichococcus pasteurii; assembly: GCF_900112935.1. Taxonomy (GTDB): domain Bacteria; phylum Bacillota; class Bacilli; order Lactobacillales; family Aerococcaceae; genus Trichococcus; species Trichococcus pasteurii. The sequence goes on along the minus strand of NZ_FONM01000011.1, from coordinate 69,402 downwards.
CGCCTTCAGCATTTTTATAGGCAGTACAGATTTTGACTGTTTCCAATCCGCTCAAAACATCGATGGAGTTCAAGCATAGGTTTGTGATGCCTGAAACGCGTTTTGAATGACGCATAACAACTGCATCGAACCAGCCGATACGGCGCGGTCTGCCTGTCGTTGTTCCGTATTCACGGCCAACTTCGCGGATTTGGCTTCCTACTTCATCGAACAATTCAGTAGGGAACGGGCCATCTCCGACACGGGAAGTGTAAGCCTTGCAGACACCGACAACTTTGTCGATCTTGGTAGGGCCCACACCACTACCGATAGTTACACCACCGGCAACAGGATTGGAAGAAGTAACGAATGGATAAGTACCTTGGTCGATATCCAGCATAACCCCTTGAGCGCCCTCGAATAGGACGCGTTTGCCTGCATCCAATACATCGTTCAGGATAACGGATGTATCGCACACATATTTTTTGATTTCTTGTCCGTACTGATAGTATTCTTCAAAGATATCTTCGAATTTGATTTCTACAGAATCGAACATTTTTGTGAATTGACGGTTCTTTTCTTCCAAGTTGATCTTCAGGCGCTCTGCAAAGATTTCTTTGTCCAACAAATCAGCTACTCGGATACCGACACGCGCTGCTTTATCCATGTAAGCTGGCCCGATACCTTTGATGGTCGTACCGATTTTGTTTTCGCCTTTTGAATCCTCCTGAAGCTGATCCAATTGAATATGATAAGGCAAAATGACGTGAGCACGGTCGGAAATACGCAGGTTATCCGTGTTGATGCCGTGATCTTTCAAATATGCCAATTCTTTGATCAATGATTTTGGATTCACTACTACACCGTTTCCGATTACACTGATTTTTTCTGGATAAAAAATGCCGGATGGAATTAAGTGCAATTTGTATGTAACGCCATCAAACTGGATTGTGTGGCCAGCATTGTCTCCGCCTTGATATCTAGCGATTACTTCTGCATTCTCACTAAGGAAATCTGTAATCTTCCCTTTACCTTCGTCTCCCCATTGAGTCCCAACAACTACTACTGAAGTCATTATTTACTCCACCTCATCTTATTTATTCATAACACTATGCTAGTTTACCAATATTACCTATGTCTTTCAATAAAGAATCAAATAAAAGCGCTCATTTCTGAACAATTTGTCCAAAATGGTCAGCTAATTTCCGGCATATAGCTCATCGAAGAAAATTTATTGAATTCCTTTTTGAACAGGAGCTTTACGGTTCCCCGCGCCCCGCTCCGGTTTTTTTCGATGATGACCTCAACGACATTGTTCTCTTGCTCATCCCGTTCCGACTCTTCGCCGCCTTCACGTTCGTAATAATCGTCGCGGTACAGGAAAGCAACGATATCGGCATCCTGCTCGATCGATCCCGATTCACGGATATCGCTCAAAACCGGACGTTTGTCTTGCCTTTGTTCCACGCCACGGGACAATTGGGAAAGGGCGATGACCGGTACTTTCAGTTCCTTCGCTAGCTTTTTCAATTGACGCGAAATGTCGGAAACTTCCTGTTGGCGGCTTTCGCGGTTATTCCCTTCGATCAGCTGCAGATAGTCGATCACGATGAGGCCCAGTTTTCCCTGTTCCTGCAGCAAACGACGGCTTTTTGCCCTGATTTCCGCAATCCGGATACCCGGCGTATCATCTATGAAGATTTTTGACTGGCCCAAAGTCCCCATTGCCATGATCAGGTTGGACCACTCATCTTCAGAGAGTTGCCCTGTCCTCAAATGGCCGGCATCAATGTTCCCTTCCGCACACAGCATCCGGTTGACCAATGACTCCGCCCCCATCTCCAAACTGAAGATCGCGACTACCTGATCCGCTTTGGTTGCGACATTCTGTGCGATGTTCAGCGCGAAGGCGGTCTTACCTACGGCTGGACGTGCTGCCAGGATGATCAGCTCTTCTTTCTGGAGGCCCGCCGTCATTTTGTCCAAGGCGATGTAACCTGTTGGCACCCCTGTGACGTCATCGCTTTGTTGAGCCAACGATTCGATGTTCTGCAGCGATGCCGAAACGACATCCGATATGCGGATGAAGCCGGATCGGTTTCTCCGTTCGGATACCTGAAGGATGTTCTGTTCGGCACTGTCCAGCATGACTGCGAGTTCATCACCCTCTTCATAGCCTTTGCGGACGATTTCTGTAGCCGATCGGATCAGATTGCGCAAGATCGATTTCTCTTCCACTATCTTGGCGTAATATTCCACGTTGGCTGAAGTGGGCACGGCAACGGCCAATTCGGCCAAGTACTCCATGCCGCCAGCATTTTCAAGCTGATTCTTCGTATCCAACTCATTCGCGATGGTGACGACGTCTATCGCTTCATTCCGATTGTTCAATTGCAAAATCGCATCAAAAATAATCTGATGATTTTTTCGGTAAAAATCAGATGTTTCAAGGTATTCTAAAACATTCACAACCGTTTCAGGATCCAAAAAAATGGAGCCCAGAACGGATTGCTCTGCTTCTATACTATGAGGGGGTACGCGATCTTGAAGTATTTCTTCCATTTTATATTTTCACCCTTTAGGTTTTATTCATTTCGATAAGGAAACAGCTGCTGGCTTCCCCATCTTTTGCTTCCTTATTGTACTCTAAATCAGCCACATTTACAATTCACAAACAAGAACATTTGTTCCCTTTTTATCAAAAGTTCTGTTGGGGTCGTCCGGCTGAATGAGGCGGTCCGATTTATTTTCTTCTATATTATAGGGGCTGCCTCAGTGATACTCATAAACAAACGAAAAGACAGAGATCGGTATCCCTGTCTTTCGTTTGTATTTGGAAAATCATTACCCTTCCGTAACCTGCACTGTCAATATTGCTGTCACTTCCGGATGAATTTTTACGGGCATTTTCGTGAAACCCAATGCGCGGATAGGACTTTCTAATTCAATTTTTCGCTTATCCAATTTAACATTATGTTGCTTTTGCAGTGCTTCAGCAACCTGTTTCGTCGTTATGGAACCAAACAAACGACCATCTTCGCCAATTTTTGCGGACAATTTGATGATTGATTCATCTTTCTCCAGAAGTGCCTTTAATTCTTGGGCAGCTGCCAACTCCTCAGCCTGCTTCTTCTCTTCAGCCTTCTTTTGGCCTTTCAATGCGGAAATAGTGGCGGCGTTCGCTTCTTCAGCTTTACGGTTTTTGATCAGGAAATTAGCGTAGCCATCCGCAACATCTTTGACTTCCCCTTTTTTGCCTTTACCTTTAACGTCCTCTAAAAACACAACTTTCATTTATTATTCCCCTTCCTTGATTTTTTCTGGATTTATGACTGCCTTCAGTCTCTCAACGACTTCATGGACTGTCGTATTCTCTAGCTGCGTAGCTGCATTGGATAAATGTCCGCCGCCGCCTAATTTTTCCATGATGGTCTGCACATTGTATTGTCCCAGACTTCTGGCGCTGATACCGACTCTGCCGTCCTGGCGTTTTGTGACGACAAATGAAGCATCTACCGCTTCCATCGACAACATCGTATCGGCTGTTTGAGCGGCGACGACCGTGTCATAGATTTTTTCATCTTCCCCATGGACGATCGCCAGGTTACCGTTCACAAATTCCATGGTCTGCAACAAATGACTGCGCAACAGATAGGTATCCAAGTCCTCTTTCAGTGATTTCTGAATCAGAACGGTGTCCGCTCCATTCGACTGCAGATAACTGGCAGCATCAAAAGTTCTGGATCCGGTTCTCAAACTGAAATTGCGGGTATCGACAATAATCCCCGCCAACATGGCTGTCGCTTCAATCTTATTGATGGCGTCCATCTCATTGGATTGATATTCGAACAGTTCCGCGATCAATTCCGACGTGGAAGAAGCGTAGGGTTCCATATAGACCAAAACAGAATCTTTCGGGAACTCTTGTCCGCGTCTGTGATGATCCAGGACGACTATTTTTTTGGACAGATTCAGAAGCCCAGGTGCCGGTGTCATGGATGGACGATGGACATCTACCATCACGATAAGCGTTTGTGAAGTAACCAACGCCATTGCTTGCTCGGGTGAAATGATCCGCTTCGCAATCAAGGGGTCTTTGTCTATCTCCTGCATAATCCGATTCACATCATTGGAGAACTGTTGCGGATCCAATACTATCCAAGCTTCCCGATTGTTCATCTGAGAAATGCGGCGGATTCCTAAACAGGAACCGATGACGTCCATATCCGGATAACTATGACCCATAATGATCACTTTATCGGCATGAACAATGAGCTCTTCCAAAGCCTGGCTGATCATTCTCGCACGGATACGCGTCCTTTTTTCCATTGGATTTGTTTTGCCGCCATAAAAACGAGCATCTTCATTTTCGGCCCTCACAACAACTTGATCGCCACCTCTTGCCAAGGCCAAATCAATATTCGACTGCGCCATTTTGGCGACTTCTTTAAAATTGGTCTGCTCAAACGTTTTCTCATATGAGAAACCCATGCTCAATGTCAACGGAAAATTTTGCTTGTAGGTTCTTTCCCTTATTTGATTTATGATATCAAAATTGTTTTCTTCTATTTTCTTTAATGCACGCATATTGGTCAATGCGATAAAGCGGTCATCATCCACTCGTTTCAAAAAGACATTGTTCATGTTTGCCCAATTTGTGAGTTGATTCGTCAGATAGTTGTTTACATTCGATCGCTTACGATCGTTCATGGATTGAACAGCCTCATCATAATTGTCGACAATGATATTCCCAAAAACAAATTTTTCGTCTTTGTATTTTTCTTCAATTTTGGCATACTCCGTTATATCCATCAAATAAATGACGCCAATATCCTCTTGAATGATCATATCAAAATAATGATCTCCCCATTTCACCCGGCGTATCACATAATCCTGCGATTCCTTAAAAAGCTGATATAATTCTTCATCCACTACATTCAGCTTACGTCCCAATGTATCTTTCTTGCCAAAATACTTTATTAAATATGGGTTCATCCATTGGATTTCTTCTTGCTTATTATATAGAAGTATCCCAATAGGCATTTTAATTAAAGCCTCTTGTTCACCTTTTTTGATTCGATAAGATAAGTCAGATATGTATTGATTTGTCTCATCAATCAAATACTCCGAAGAATAACTGATGAATCCAACAATTCCAACGCATAAGAGCGTAATTCCAATTCCTATTTTCCAATCTGCAATGAAAGTCAAAACAACGATCAGCAGCAATAAGAACACGATAATCAGGAAAGGAACCTTAATCTTGTCAGCCTTTATGAAGTGAGGAAGATTTTTTAACTTTTCCTTTATTTTCATGATAGCTCCTTTACTGAACCTACAATTTGCACTTGTACATTTTAACATATTCAAATAATAATAGCTATAATGCCCTTTCCAACGGGATTAGTTGACATCTCAACGTCAAATTGAATGTTTCACGTGAAACATTTCCTCTGGGTAATGTTCTCATTTCGGAAAGCAGCTTTTCTGAACGAGAAGGGTCATCGCTATGTTTTCGTCATTGAAAAGTAGGTTTTCTTGAAAAATCATATGTGCTCTGGCACGGATAGTCCAAATGTCCCCCCGTCCGGACCTCACTTCACCATCGGCCCCAAATCGGATTATAGTGCTGCATTTTTACTGGTCATTTTTTCAAAACATAACTGCAGTTTGGACGAGTAGTTGCCCACAAACTGATTTGGATGACGTGAAATTTATTTCTCAAAATAGTAACCATTTTCGAATCAAAGGTAATTATTATTATAGTCACTGGTCAACTGCAGTTTCCGCTACTATCCCTCAAAAGTTCCACGTGGAACATTTATTGCTCCATCTTCAAAATCTCCTTCAACCCTGTATCATTTTCCTCCCTCAACTGATGTTCCACGTGGAACTTTTTCGACAATGTCTTTTTTTCGGTTTGATTCCTTCAGTTAATCTTTCCCCAGCATCTATTTGCTTTTCTATCTACCTGCTATTCTGACAACTTTTTTACGAAAAACGATTTTTCTGCTGCTTTATTATTATTTCACTACTAATTTGAATAATCTAGCTATACGATGTTCTCCTATTTTTTCATGCAATCTTTCAGAATCAATTCTCTTGCTTGAAAATTAATTTTCATACTTTCCACCTTTTTCAGGTTTGCGTTCCTAAAGCTGCTCCTGGTCCTGTGGATAAACAAAACCATCCCCAACCTTTTTAGTTATGCACATTAATTGCTCATAGCTTGTGGACATCTAGATTGAATAATTCGTTTTATCCTTGCTGTCATCGTATTTCTGCCGTAAATTTGTTTTGTTGATAACTTATGATCCTGATACTATTTGTTCCACCTTTGGCGCCTTCGAGCGCCTGTGGATAACGTGTGCATAAATCGATCTGGTTGCACAGTTTCTTCCTTATCTGCGTGAACATTTGTTTGACTAACGCATGTATGAAACAATTCCCCTTATTTTGGACGAATTTACTGTTATTTTAATGAAAATAGCCTTAATTTTGAAAAAGTACCCCTATACCCACCATTTAATCATCTCTGCTCGTTTACGGTAGTATAACAAAATCCAGTTCTTCTTGATGGACCACTTCTGTGGATAACGTTCAGGAACTAGTTTTCCACATCCTGTTTTTAACATGTAAAATAACCCAAAATCATAATCATGACTTTGTGTGGATAACTTCAGCAACAATAACAAAATACACTGCGTTTACGACACTGTCTCATTGATATAGTATGCAAAAGAGACCCACTTGCTCTTCCCGCACGAGCTGTAATTTTGATTTATCGCAATTAAACCCGATCATCATATGGGCTACAGAAGGGTGAAGAGGCTGCCTCTCAGCTGTTGAATAGTACTATTAACCTGATTGTTAGGAAACCTTTCCTCGTTCCGAGCAGGTTCGATTATTTTCAGTGAATCAAAGCTTTCATATTTCCTGAGGAATTGTAGGACCTTCCATCTTTTGAGATCAGCTGCAACTTAGGAATTTCAAAGCGGAATAAAAAAATGAATGGCTGCTTTCGACTGTGAAGCTGAATTATTTCGAGTGCTGCCGATCCATTTTTTTTCTTCAGGATATGCTCGCGTGTGCACCTTTTTATCAGGCAGATGCGTCATTTTCCTCTACCAATAGTCTCTATAGTTTTGAATTCAAAATCGGCTACTTTTTTACGCATAGACGGGTTGATAGCTTCTGATGCTGATCGCTCAGGTTCTCTGCAAAAATTTTATTGAAAAATTCTGATTTTGTGGCGTACTGCTCACTATCTGCTTAGCCTTGGTTTAGATGAAGAGGGGAAGTGTGTTCCGTCGCTGCTTGCAAGTATAGTGTGCTTACTCCTTGCCACTTGTTTGCTGTTCAGGATTAACTATGGGGAGCAGTAGGGCACCAACAGAAGAGCAATTCTTACTATTTTCTTATTTTGGCACTGTTGGTATTCTCCCGATAAAGTCATTCTTCCTGCTCCCAGAATTTTTTTTGATGAAAGTATACGCCGAGCAATTGCGCAGATCCGGAGGTGATGTTTTTTTGAGATCCCACTTTCAATTGAAAAGGGCGGCACTCGATTAGAAAGCCATCCTAAAAACCGAAAGCGATACAATGTTCCACGTGGAACATTGTATCGCTTTCGGTTTTTCTTTATTCAGTTTGGCAGTATTTGAGCTCCTGACAGCATTTTCCATCGTTATCTTAAGTTATTTACCTTCGGCCAAGTATACTTCGGTTTCTGCTGCGAATTTAGAGCCAATCAGAGCATTATAGAGCCTTCTCTTATAAGTTGATGGGGAACAGCCCGTCACTGTACTTTTAATTATCCGAAAAACATTTCTGAATCCCTCTGATGGGATAATGGCTAGGGTTAGGGGATCGATCAGCTCTGGCTGATGGACAAAAATTGTTAAGCATCAACCGCTGCGATGATGCCAAAAGGAAACAGGAGAGAAGAGACTCAGAACGATGCAGGATTTGAAAAAGTGCAGCCAGCAGTTTGCCTCAACTGACAAGCCGATCGGTCAACAGAATCGGATAGGGCGCGGAAAAAAGTAAAGTTGTTCCTGGACGGGCGAAGAGGGGGTTATTGGCTATATCAGCTGCAACCTGTGTCCAGTTACAGTTCTTGGGTACAAAAAAAGGAGCGCTCCTGGAAGCGACTCCCTTAATATTATTCTGCTAATGTAAATGGCATAAGAGCCATGATACGAGCACGTTTGATAGATACAGTCAAAGTTCTTTGATGTTTAGCGCATGTACCTGTTACACGACGAGGTAAAATTTTACCTTTTTCAGATATATAACGTTTCAATAAATCAGTCTCTTTGTAATCTACATGATCAATGTGGTTAGCACAGAAGTAACAAACTTTCTTACGTTTGCGTCCGCCTCTGCTGTTACGTTGAAATGCCATGTCAATTCCTCCTTTTCCTAAACTAACCATTCTGTCCTAAAGACTAGAATGGCAAATCATCGTCTGAAATGTCAATTGATTCACCGTTTGATGAAAACGGATCAGCAGTTGAGTTAAAATCAGAAAAACCGTTTTGTTTCGGAGAAGAGTATTGATTATTATACTGTCCTTGGTTTTGGCTAGATTCAAAAGATTTGCTTGATCCGAAGTTTGCACTCGGAGCTGATTGATTTGAAGAACCTGCGCCAGTCTCTCTTGGTCTTTGTTCAGTAGTTGTTCTCGACTCCAACAATGTGAAATTATCTGCAACGACTTCAGTCACGTATACGCGCTGTCCTTGTTGATTATCATAATTTCTTGTTTGGATTCTGCCAGTGATACCGACTAAAGAGCCTTTACGAGTGAAATTCGCGAAATTCTCTGCAGATTTTCTCCAAATGACACAATTGATGAAGTCAGCTTCCCTTTCTCCTGCTTGGTTAGTAAACTGTCTGTTTACTGCAAGAGCGAAAGTTCCGACTGCTGTGCCGCTGGATGTATAGCGTAAATCAACATCTTTTGTAAGTCTGCCGACTAAGACAACATTATTAATCATTCATCTTACTCCTTTCAAAATGTTTCACGTGGAACACTTTACTTAGTTTCTTCTTTAACAACGATGTGGCGAATGATATCGCTATTGATCTTTGCTAGACGGTCGAATTCGTCGATTGCTTTAGCATCTGAAGCAGAAATTTTCACGATATGGTAGATACCTTCACGAAAATCTTTGATTTCATAAGCTAAACGGCGTTTCGCCCAGTCTTTTGATTCAATAACTTCAGCGCCATTATCTGTTAAAATAGAATCGAAACGTGCGATTAATTCTGCTTTAGCTTCTTCTTCGATGTTAGGACGGATAATGTAGTTGATTTCGTAATTGCTCATTTGACTGTCACCTCCTTGTGGACTTTGGCCCTTACTTTTGTAAGAGCAAGGAGAGTACCTTTTCAGGATTACTCACATCTAAAGATTGTACCATATTCCATTTTTTATGGCAAGCTTTTTTTTGCAATGACTTTGGAACTGGGGGTAACTCAGACAGATGAACCCAGCCTCCGCTGGGCAGTCCGCAATCAGGTCTGTGAATTTTTCCTCCTTCTCCGGCGAACGAAGGCTTCGCCGAAGTTGGGCAAACATTTTATTGCTTTCCTCCGATGAAATCAGCTTAATCGGAGGTTTGACCAACAATGGTCTCTGTCCTCCGATGAACAGCCGCCACACCGGAGCAGCGTCTTGATCCTGCAACTCCGGCGTGACGGCAGGATCGAGACGAAACCCAAAGTATACTAAAAACGGGGCTATCTCACATTGAGACGGCCCCGTTCTTTATCGGTTTCTCTTTTGATGCTTTATTCTTCCGAATCTTCCTCATCCAACAGTTCATCTGCGAAATCGCTCAATTTATCGGCCATTTCTGATGGTTCAGTTGTGTCTGGTGTATTTGCCTGTTCAATTGCATCAGATGCTTCTGAGCCGCTGTTTTCGCCCTCTGAACCCACTTCTTCATTCAGAGGTGCCACAACTTCTTCATCCTCTTCGCGTTCGACTTTTGCCATCGTCGATACAATAGAGTCATCATCCAGCTTGATCAAGCGCACACCCAAAGTGGCACGGCCTGTTTGGGAAATGGCGTCGGCATGGAAACGGATCATGACGCCTTTATCTGTGATGATCATGATGTCTTCTTCGCCGGAGACAGTCGTCAAGCCTACCAATTTACCGTTTTTCTCAGTGATGTTGGCTGTTTTGACCCCTTTGCCGCCGCGTCCTTTGATGGCATATTCATCGGCTGCCGTACGTTTGCCGTAACCATTTTCCGTGATGATCAGAACTTCCGACTCGTGTTTCAGCACATCCATGCCGACAACATAGTCATTTTCTCTCAGTTTCACACCGCGGACACCGGTGGCGGTCCTGCCCATATCGCGGACATCCTTTTCATCAAAGCTTACGGAATAGCCGAAGTGCGTTCCGATTATGATGTTCTGGTTGCCGTCAGTCAAGGATACTTTAATCAGCTCATCCTCATCCTTCAGGTTGATTGCGCGCAGACCGCTTTGGCGGATATTCTGGAATTCCGTAGCGGATGTCCGTTTGACGGTACCCATCCGCGTCGTGAAGAACAAGTAATCCCCGTCTTGCGGGCCGCCTTTGACGTTGATGATGGCTTGGATTTTTTCGTTGGCATCCAAGTTCAGCAAGTTGATGATCGGCAAACCTTTTGCCTGGCGGCCGTATTCAGGCACTTCATAGCCTTTTGTTTTGTATACTTTCCCTTGGTTCGAGAAGTACAGCAACACATCATGCGTCGATGCCGAAATCAGCGTTTCGATGAAATCATCGTCATGGATGCCCATGCCTTGGACACCGCGTCCGCCGCGTTTTTGGGCTCTGAATTCGCTGTTCGGCAAACGTTTGATGTAGCCGTTATGGGTCAAAGTCAGGACGATGTCTTCCTCTTCGATCAAGTCTTCATCCTCAAGCGATAATACTTCTCCGACCAACAGTTCCGTGCGGCGTTTGTCGCCGAATTTTTCTTGGATTTCAAGTAATTCTGCATAGATGATGTCGAAAACACGTTGCTCATTCGCTAAAATATCAGCCAAATCAGCGATCAAGGCCATCAGCGCATCATATTCCGCTTCAACTTTTTCTCTTTCCAAACCGGTCAGACGCACCAAACGCATATCCAAAATGGCTTGCGCTTGTTTGTCGGAAAGACCGTATTTTTCAATGAAGATTTGTTTGGCCACATCGCCATTGGTTGAACCGCGCAGAATCGCTACGATCTCATCGATGTGATCCAAAGCGATCCGCAATCCGGCCAAGATATGCGCCCGGGCTTCCGCTTTTCGTTTGTCGAATGCAGCTCTTCTGCGGATGACTTCTTCTTGGTGTTCCAGGTAATGAACCAAAATCTGCTTGAGTCCCAGTACTTTAGGGATGCCTTTTACGATCGCCAACATATTGAAGCCGAAAGATGATTGGAGCGGCGTCAATTTGTACAGATTATTCAGAATGACGCTGGCGCTGACATCTTTGCGGACATCGATGACGACACGCATACCATCGCGGTCGGACTCATCAGCCAAGTCGGTTATGCCTTCAATCCGTTTATCGCGGGCCAGTTCAGCAATCCGTTCGACCAATTTCGCTTTGTTGACCATGTAAGGCAATTCAGAAATGATGATGCGTTCTTTGCCGTTTTTCAGGATTTCGACCTCTACACGTCCGCGGACAATGATGGATCCTTTGCCCGTTTCATAAGCTTTTCTGATGCCTGATTTGCCCATGACGATACCGCCAGTAGGGAAATCAGGGCCAGGAACAGCCTCCATCAATTCGGCAGTCGTAGCATCCGGATCATTCATCAGGATATGCAGGGCGGAAATGATTTCCGTCAGATTATGCGGCGGGATATTTGTAGCCATCCCAACAGCGATACCGGAGGCCCCATTCACCAGCAGGTTAGGGAAGCGGGCCGGCAACACATCGGGCTCACTTTCGGAACCGTCATAGTTATCGTGGTAATCGACTGTATCCTTGTTGAGGTCACGCAGCATTTCCAAAGCGATTTTTGACATCCGCGCTTCGGTATAACGCATCGCTGCGGCACTGTCTCCATCGATGGAACCGAAGTTTCCGTGCCCATCGACCAACGGATAACGGTAACTGAAATCCTGGGACATACGCACCATGGATTCATAGATGGCACTGTCACCGTGGGGATGGTACTTACCCATTACATCCCCGACGATACGTGCGGATTTTTTGTGCGCTTTATCGGGCGTAACGCCCAATTCGCTCATGCCGTAAAGGATACGGCGATGAACCGGCTTGAGCCCGTCGCGGACGTCAGGCAAAGCCCTGGCTACGATAACGCTCATGGCATATTCCAGGAATGAAGTTTCCATTTCATGGCTCAGTTCCCTTTGTTCCATGGCTTGATCATTTATTTTTTCAATTTCATCAGACATTTAATTTCCAACCCCCTTTTAGATATCCAAGTTCTTCACGTAGACCGCATTTTCTTCGATGAAGTTCCTTCTTGGTTCTACATGATCCCCCATCAGCATGTTCAATGTTTCGTCGGCTTTGACGGCATCATCGACGGTCACCTGCAGGAAGTGACGGTTTTCAGGGTTCATGGTCGTATCCCATAATTGTTCCGCATCCATTTCTCCTAGCCCTTTATAGCGCTGGATGCTTGGTTTTGGCGATTCAGGGATGGATGCCAAATACTCTTCCAGCTCTTGATCGGAATCGAGATACTTCTCTTTTTTGCCTTGCTTCACTTGATACAAAGGCGGTTGTGCGATATACACATATCCGGCTTCGACTAAAGGACGCATGTAGCGATAGAAAAGAGTCAACAGCAACGTACGGATATGCGCGCCATCGACATCGGCATCGGTCATGATGACCAATTTGTGATAACGGGCTTTGGCAACATCGAAGTCTCCGCCGAATCCGGTACCCATCGCCGTAAACAGCGAACGGATCTCTTCGTTGGCAAGGATCTTGTCGATTGAAGCTTTTTCTACGTTCAGAATCTTACCGCGGATCGGCAGGATTGCCTGGAAGAAACGGGAGCGGCCTTGTTTTGCCGAACCTCCGGCTGAATCCCCTTCGACGATGAACAGTTCTGACTCCACTGGATTTTTGCTGGAGCAATCGGCCAATTTGCCGGGCAGATTGCTGATTTCCAATCCGCTCTTCTTGCGGGTCACTTCACGGGCTCTTTTGGCGGCCAAACGCGCACGCGCAGCCAGCATCCCTTTTTCGACAATCTGACGGGCTACTTGCGGGTTTTCCATCAGGAATTTGTCGAAGTAAGTCGAAAAGAGTCGGTCGGTGATGGTACGCGCTTCTGAATTACCCAATTTTGTCTTGGTTTGTCCTTCGAACTGCGGATCAGGATGTTTGATGGAGAGGACAAGGGTAAGGCCTTCACGCACATCTTCCCCGGTCAGGTTCTCTTCATTTTCCTTGATGATCTTATTGCGTTTTGCATAGTCATTGATGACACGGGTCAAAGCGGTCTTTGCACCGGATTCGTGGGTTCCGCCTTCATAGGTATGGATATTATTGGCGAAACTCAGAAAGTTTGTATGATAGCCATCCGTATATTGCATCGCAACTTCTACTTGGATGTCATCCTGTTCGCCTTCGATATAGATCGGGTCTTCGAAAAGGACTTTTTTGTTGCGGTTCAGGAATTCGACATAGCTCTTGATGCCGCCTTCGTAATGATATTCTTGTTTTAAAGGTTCTTCCGGACGATTGTCGACTATGGAGATGTTCAGACCTTTATTCAAAAAGGCCAATTCCCTCACACGCACAGCCAATTTTTCAAAATCAAAAACGGTTGTTTCCCTGAAGATTTCCGGATCCGGAAGGAAATTCACGGTCGTTCCATGCTTGTCCGTATCACCGGTCACCGTCAATTCAGAAGTGATGTCCCCACGCTCGAATGTCTGCGTATAAATTTTGTTGTCTTTATGCACACTGACGGAGAGCTTAGAAGATAGGGCGTTTACGACGGAAGCTCCCACACCGTGCAGACCGCCGGATACTTTATAGCCTCCGCCGCCAAATTTACCGCCTGCGTGAAGAACAGTGAAGACCGTTTCTACAGCGGGACGACCGGTATTGGCTTGGATATCGACCGGAATGCCGCGTCCGTTATCGGTTACAGTGATACTGTTGTTCTCTTCGATCGCAATCTCTATCTTTGTCGCAAAACCGGCCAGCGCTTCATCGATGGAATTATCCACGATTTCCCAGACCAAATGGTGCAGACCCGCGCCACTGGTAGAGCCAATGTACATCCCGGGACGTTTGCGGACTGCTTCCAGTCCTTCCAGAACCTGGATCTGACTGGCATCATATTCCTTTGCTCGTTCAGCTTTGTTCTTTTCGTTTTCTACCATTCTGTTACACACCTTCCATTTCTACTTCACCGTTTTTTATATGGTAGATAGTCGGTTCGTCTATCTTATTCTTTTTTATGCCATCCAAACTGGTTGTCGTCAAAAAGGTCTGGACCTTCTTCTCGATCGCTTTCAGCAGATGGGTCTGGCGTTCATCATCCAATTCTGACAGGACATCATCCAGCAATAGGATCGGATACTCTCCCAGGACCTCATTCATGCATTCGATCTCCGCCAATTTAAGACTGAGGACAGTCGTTCTTTGCTGCCCTTGAGAGCCGTAGTTTTGGACATTGCGTCCGTTCACCTGAAAAATCAGATCATCGCGGTGCGGACCGAAAAGGGTGACCGCCTGATCTCTTTCCCGGCTTTTCCCTTGGCGGAAAGCTTCCATCAGTTTCAAAAAAAGTGCGTCCTTATCCATCTCATCAGACAACTCGATGTTGGACTTGTAGGCGATCGTCAGTTCTTCCCGCTCCAAAGAAATCTCTCTGTGCAGCGGTTTGGCCCAGGCTTCCAATTTTTTGATGAACTGCAGACGGTAAACCAACAGATCAGCGCCCAAAATAGCCAATTGTTCAGTCAACACATCCAAATAGACTTCATCCTTGGCTTTACCGGTCACCAACTGCTTCAGATAGAGATTCCGTTGCTTCAGTATCCGCTGATATTGCACAAGATCATGCAGATAGACCGGATTCATCTGGCCCAACTCCATATCCAGGAATTTTCTCCGGTTGGCGGGTGCGCCTTTCACTAAATTCAGGTCTTCCGGAGCGAACAGCACGACATTCAGTTGGCCGATGTATTGGCTGAGCTTTTTTTGTTCCAGGTGATTGACCTTCGCAATCTTCCCTTTTTTTGAAAAAATGATTTCCAAAGGGAAAGCAGAAACCCTTTTTTGGACTTTGCCGGTTATCTTGGCGGAATCTTCTTGCCAACGAATCATTTCTTTTTCGTTTGACGTGCGCGGACTCCTTGCCAAAGCCAATGCATAGATTGCTTCCATGAGATTGGTTTTGCCTTGCGCATTCTCACCCAAAAATACATTGATGCCATCAGAAAAGGACACGGAAAGAGACGGATAATTCCGAAAATTCTGCAGCGTCACTTCCTTCAGGATCATGCTTCGGACTCACTGTTGTCTTGCTCAGCCTCTTCTTTATCCGATTTTGTTGACTGGATGAAGAAAGTTCCTTCACCAGGGATGTCGATCATCGTACCGGGAAATAATTTGCGGCCTCTGCGGTCTTCTTTTTCGTTATCTACGTACACCACATATTCGGAAAGGAACCATTTGGCCATCCCTCCGCTGGAAATCAGATTGACATGTTTCAGGAGTTGACCAAGAGTAATGAACTCTGCATCAATATTCACAATATTTTTCAAGAAATTCACCTATTTTCCAATAAAATAAGCGTGGAAAACAAAATCCACGCAACAACGCTCATTAATATGTTTATTATACTATTTTTTTTGATCAATTTCAAATTTTCGCGAAAAAAAAGGCCCTTATTTCAATTTTTTTCGAAAACAATACAAATTGGCTATATCCCAACGAAAGCGTCTATAGGCTTATAAATTAAAAATTCGCGTTTTTCGCTCATTTTATCTTTGGACGAAAAAATGGAGTGGATGCAGACTTTCTTCCTATAGGAAAAACGGCAGGCCCAAAAGTTTTCATTTTCAGATAAGCAAAAAGCAAGGAAACGAGCGGATCGTTTCCTTGCTTTTTGGATTTTATCTCTCGGATCAATAAGTCCTTACAGGCGTAATCAATTGGATGAACGAATTATCGTTATCGTCTTCACGATCTGCCGGCACGACTGTGAATGGCCGTACAGCCGAAGTGAAATTGACTTGGACATCCTGTTGGCCGAATGTGCGCAGCGCATCCTTCATGTAATCAGGATTGAAGGATATGACCAGCGGATCGCCACTGGCGGACTGATAGGCTAAGGATTCTTCCACATTGCCGACTTCAGGTGAGTTTCCTGATAACTCAACTTTGTTTGAGTCGATGGACAATTTGACGACGTTATTTTTTCCTTCATGCGAAAGCAGGGAGGCACGGTCGGTAGCCTGCAGCAAGTCGTAGGCATTCAGGACGATCTGTGTGCTGGAGCTAGCCGGAATCAACCGGTTTGTATCCGGATAGTAGCCTTCCAGCAAGCGCGAGTAGAAATAAACATTTTCGGCTTTGAAAAGGACTTGGTTCTCCGTGATCATCATTTCGATGGTTGGTTGGTTCTCAACGATCCGCGAGAGTTCCACCAAGCTTTTTCCGGGAATGATGACATTGTAGGTTTTTTCCAGCTGTGATTCCGGAGCGGCAATCGAGATGATGCGCTGGCTTAAACGATGGCTGTCCGTAGCGACAGCCGTCAATTTCCCATCTTTGATGGTCATGTTCACCCCAGTCAAGATCGGACGGCTTTCCTGTGTCGACGTTGCGATAACGGTATGCTGGATCACTTGTTTGAATAAAGCGGTCGGCAAGGTGATGACTTCATTCGAATCGATGACCGGGAAATTCGGATAGTTGTTTACATCAATTCCGTTGATGGTGAAAGAAGCTTTTGCAGAAGTGATGTTTGTCTGGAAGTGATCTTTGACTTCAATCGTGATTTTTTCATCAGCTAATTTTTTTACGATCTCACTGAAGAAACGAGCAGGCAGGACAATGCCGCCTTGTGTGTGGATTTCGATTTGATTATTTTCTTCCGACACAGGGATCAGCGTTTCGATGGAAATATCCGAGTCGCTTCCGCTCAATACGATTCCATTTTCATCAGCACTGATTTTTACCCCTGTCAAAATAGGGATTGTCGTTCTGCTGGAAATAGCTCTTTGTACGTCAGATAAGTGTTTGATCAAAACCTGACGATTAATGGAAAATTTCATAATAAGGGACCTCCGATGGTAATTAATATAAATTAAATAATATTAGTAATAGTAGTAGGGCCTGTTCATACTGTGGATAAGTGAAAGAAGCCGATAAAACCAATCGTTTTCCACCTGTGGATAACATGTTCGTAAATGGCGTCTTATTTATTGGCTTATCCACAATGCGCGAGAGGATCATTTTTTCAGACTGTTTTGGATCGTCTCGATTTCGCGTTGCAGAACAGGGTCTTTTTTTACGGAAAGGGCAATCTTGTCATGGGCGTGAATGACGGTTGTGTGATCTTTGCCTCCGAATTCGGAACCGATTTTCGGCAAGGAATTGTCCGTCATCACTCGGGAAAGATACATGGCGATTTGTCTTGGCACCACGATCCCTTTGGTGCGCTTCTTGCCTTTCAATTCCTCGACGGTCACATGGTAATATTTCCCTACCGCTTGCTGGATGGCATAGATGGATAATGCTTTTGGTTTTTCGGAAGGCATGATGCTCTTCAGAGCGTCCGCTGCCAGACTGGTGGTGATGTCGGTCCCTTGTATCGCTGAATAGGCTTGAACCCGCACGAGCGCGCCTTCCAGTTCCCTGATGTTGGAATCTATCTGTCCAGCGATGTAGCTGAGGGTGTCATCAGGAATTTCCAGGCGCTCGCTGTTGGCTTTTTTGCGCAGAATGGCGATGCGTGTCTCCAGATCCGGCGGCGTGATATCAACCGATAAGCCCCAAGCAAAACGGGAGACGAGCCGTTCCTGCAGTTTAGGGATTTCATTCGGCAAACGGTCGCTCGTCAGCACAATCTGCTTGCGTTCATCGTAAAGCGCATTGAAAGTATGGAAGAATTCTTCCTGTGTTCCTTCTTTGTCGGCAAAAAATTGAATATCATCGACCATCAACAAGTCGACGCTGCGGTATTCATTGCGGAATTGTTCTTGCGTCCGATTCTGGATGGAATTGATGAAATCATTGGCGAATGTTTCGCTGCTGACATATTTTACCTTGGCGGTTGGACGCAGTTGCAGCATTTGATGGCCGATGGCGTGCATCAAATGGGTTTTTCCCAATCCGACGCCTCCATAGAAGAAGAGTGGGTTGTAGATTGTACCGGGTTCCTCTGCCACGACGAGGGCAGCCGCATGAGCCATCTGGTTTCCTTTTCCTATAACAAAGGTGTCAAAGGTATACTTGCTGTTCAATTGGGCATCCTTAAAGAGACGATTGTTGTTGGTGCGTTTTATGGTCGGTTTTGCAATATCAGGCATTTCCTCATTCTTGATCATAAAAATGGGAGTCAGTTCTTTGCCGCTGAATTCGTAGATGCCTTCGACAATTCTGCTCATCAAGTTATTTTGCCAATAATCTTTATGTAAAGAAGAAGGAACTTCGATGATGATATTCGTATCAGTCAGCCGGACCGGGACTGCGCTGTCTATCCAAGTATCGTAGCTGACTTTGGACAGGGATTCTTGAAATTTTTCTTGCAGATAACGCCATAATGAATAGATGTCATCCAAATGGGACACCTCCTTTTAGTGAGTCCTTTTTATTTTAGCATTATATCAAAAAGTTTTCCACAACTCTTTTCATCTGTGAATAAAACAATTAACCGGTGCATAAATAGTTTTCCACAGGCTGAAAAATGGTGTGGAAAAGATTTGTGGATGGAGTTGTTATCCACGGGTTATTGTGGAATTGGAGATTTCAGAAACGTTGATTGTTACGGCTTTTGATACACTTTTCCACAGATTTACGGGATGGTGTTCCAGCAGAAATACACACGCTGTAAGAATGTGGACAAATCGGATCGAAGGTGTGAGCAATCAAGGGGGATGCAGGAGTTATCCCGGGGCATTGTGTATTAAAAAAAAGGTTGTGGATAATTTTATTTCGGTGAAAATCAAATTTTTTTCAAGAAAGGTGTTTTATCTTTCAATTTTTTGTGCTATTATATCTCAGTGAGTTCAATAAAAATGAACCAATTTTACTTGACAGGTCACATTCTGTCTCTTTATAATGTATTGGACTGTCTAAACAGTGAAATATAACCTATTTGAAAGATAGTTTATCAGGAGGTGTAAAGATCAATGAAAAGAACATACCAACCTAAAAAACGTCACCGTCAATCCGTTCATGGTTTCCGTAAACGTATGAGCACAAAAAACGGCCGTAGAGTATTAGCAAGAAGACGCGCTAAAGGCAGAAAAGTTATATCTGCATAGATCACTGACCGTTTCAGTGGTCTTTTTTTTTAAGTATTTCGAAAAATGCAAAAATGTCTTTCTTAAATGGAGAGTATGACAAATGTGTCCGACAGAACCGAAAGCTGCAAAGCCTCGGCAGTGGGTTCACATTTGTGATGATAACGGAGAGAGAAATTTTTCTGTTTTTCTCCATTTGGGAGAGATTTTTTTTGTATGCTATGATTGCAGATTTGAGGGAAGAAACATGAGGAAATCTTTTCGTGTTAAGAAGGAAAAAGAATTTCAGAAAGTATTTCATAATGGTGTGTCCAAAGCGAACCGCCAATTCGTGATCTATGTGCTCGATAAAAAGGGGCAACCGCATTTTCGGGTCGGTTTGTCCGTCGGCAAAAAAATCGGCAACGCCGTGGTGCGGAACGCCGTCAAAAGAAAAATCCGCCAGGCACTCACGGAATTGAAGGCAGATTTGGTTCAGGATATTGACTTCATCGTTATCGCGCGCAAACCGGTTGCTGAAATGTCGGCTGCGGAAGTCAAGAAAAGTCTGACCCATGTGCTTAAGCTTTCCAACCTTTTAAAAAACAAATAAACTATGTTATTCCTATTAAGGAGGAGTTCTCTTGTCAAAGCGTAAGCGATTACTTTTTACACTCAGCTTATTTGCTGTTATGATGGTCCTATCAGCATGTGGAACGGAACCCATCACCTCAGAAAGTACCGGTTTTTGGGATCGTTATGTTGTTTTAAATTTCTCCAACATGATTGTGTGGTTGTCCGATTTGTTTTTCAGTAATTATGGTCTAGGAATCATTGCCTTCACGATCATCATCAGGGTTATCCTGTTGCCGCTTAATCATTTCCAGACGAAGAGCACGAAAAAAATGTCGGCTGTTCAACCACAGATAAAAGCGTTGCAGGCAAAATATGCCTCTAAAGATCGGGAAACGCAGGAAATCCTGCAAAAAGAAGTTTCCAAGCTGTATGCGGATAACGACGTGAATCCTTACATGGGCTGTTTGCCTGTCTTGGTTCAAATGCCTGTACTGATGGCATTGTACCAAGCGATCAGCCGAACTGAAATTTTGGAGAGCGGCAGCTTCCTTTGGATGAACTTGGGAGAACGCGATCCATTCTTCATTTTGCCTGTAGTGGCCGCAATCCTGACGTATGCCACCAGCAAGCTGACGATGATGTCACAGACGGAAGCGAATCCCGCGACAAAATCGATGACGTACACGATGCCGATCATGATTTTGATGATGGGTATCAATTTCCCGAGTGCCTTGTCATTGTACTGGGTAGCAAGTAATGCCTTCTCAGTCGGCCAGACGCTGTTGCTGAACAACCCGTACAAGGCTATCCGCGAGCGCGAACAAGCGGAAGCACAAGCAAAAGCACGCGAAAAAGCATTGAAGAAAGCCCAAAATCCTAAAAAGAAAAAGAAAAACTAGTTAGACTTTGAAGTAGGAAAGGATGACATTCTATTATGGATAAAGTAATTGCGAAAGATACGACCGTTGATAAAGCGATCCGAAAAGGTCTGGATTTGTTGGGCGTCGATAGCCATGAAGCCAATATCGTCGTAATCTCTGAAGGTAAAAAAGGGATTTTTGGATTCGGCCAAAAAGAAGCAGTCGTGGAAATCACGCGCAAAGAAATCAGGGACTTTGACGAACCCAGCGATATCCAATTAGCCGAAATCGAGGAAACAGTCGAAGATATCGTAGAAGATCTTGAAGAGGATTATCCGGAAACTGCGGAAAAGATATTGGCTGATCAACCTGAAATCGATCGAGTGATTTATTCGGATGAGGACGCGGAACATTTCCCGGAAGATTATGATGAAGAATCCGGCCGCGATGAAGCGATTGCCGCGGTGACTGCTTATCTTACTTCTGTAGCTGAAGCTTATGGGGCTCCCGCAATCGTAACGGTTGAAGAGAAGAACAATATGCTGATTTTCCAGATGGAAAGTGAAAAGGCGGGGTTATTGATCGGCAAATACGGCAAAATCGTCAATGCTTTGCAGATTTTGGCGCAAGCGCTGGTGCAACGTTATGTGCGTCGCCGCCTGTCCGTAATCGTGAATGTCGGCGACTACCGTGAGCGCAGAGCTGCCGTTTTGGAAAGCATCGCCGACCGTACTGCGGAACGCGTCATCAAAACGAAACAGCCCGTATTCCTTGAACCGCTGCCTGCTTTTGAAAGAAAACAAATCCATGCGCGTTTGAGCCAGAACAAACGCATCAAAACCCATTCCGAGGGCAAAGAGCCGCATCGTTATTTGGTCGTTGAGATAGCGGATTAAGCGTACATCGAAAAACCTTCACCAGGGATCAGCTTGATTCCCGGTGAAGGTTTTTTTATTTGGCTATTTTCTTGCTGCGTGGCACTCGGAAGAGGTCGCAAATTCTGCAAAGATGGACTAAACTGAAGATAATACAAGCGGAAACGAGGGATAGTATGGAAGAGTTTAAGGCTTTATGGGCGGAAAATGCAGGTGCGAAAGTGGAGACGATGGTCAGAACGTTCAAGAAAGAGGACTTGCCGGATGGAGAGGTTCTGATCGAAGTGCACTATTCGAGCGTCAACTACAAAGACGGGCTGGCCGGAACCAATCCGAAAAGCGGGGTCATCCGCAATTACCCGATGATTTTGGGGATTGATCTGAGCGGCGTGGTTGTGGAATCGCTCGATCCGGATTTCCGGGCAGGGGATAAGGTGGTCGTGACTGGCTATGGTCTAGGGGTGAGTCATTTCGGCGGATTCAGCCAATATGCCCGTGTCCCTGCAGCCTGGGTCGTGCCCTTGCCGGAATGGTTAAGCCTGAAGGAAGCGATGATCATCGGAACGGCCGGTTACACAGCGGCGGAATCAGTGGATGCTTTGGAGCAACAAGGCATCCGGCCGCAAACGGGTGCTGTTTTGGTGACTGGCGCTTCCGGCGGTGTCGGAGGCATGGCAATCGCTATGCTGAAGCGCCTAGGGTATACGGTCGAAGCTGTGTCCCGGAAAAAAGCGGACTGCACGGATTATCTGAAGCAACTGGGTGCTGAAGCGGTTCTCCATCCTGATGAAGTGGCACTGGAGAAGAAGCGGCCATTGGCTCAGCAGCGTTGGGCCGCAATCGTTGATCCGGTCGGCGGTCCGATGCTGCCGGAATTGTTGGCGCAGCTGCATTACGGCGGCTGTCTGGCTTTGAGCGGTAATGCCGGCGGAATCGCATTCGAAGCGACCGTTTTGCCATTCATCCTGAGAGGCGTCAAACTTGTGGGAATCGATTCGGTGAGCCATCCATACGCTGAACGCATCAAACTTTGGGAGCGCATGGCAAGCGATCTGAAGCCTGAAAATCTGGAGTTGCTGGTCGAACAAGAAATTACGCTGGAGGATTTGCCGGCGGCTTTCGGTAAGATCATGGACGGAAAGATGCATGGGCGTACGTTGGTGAAAGTGAAAAACGGGATATGATCGGCTTGGCATAATCAAGAAAAACGGCAAGGAATCAGGCTCATCCGATTCTGTTTGCCGTTTTTTTTAGTGGTGTTGTCCAGCTTGATAACGCTTCATAAAATAGCGAAAACGCGTAACTTGTCTATACAAGCGAAGGTTTCGCAGAAGGAAAACGTTTGCAATGCAAAGTTATTCGCGGTAAAATAATGACGTAAGTAACATGTCTATACAAGTTGAGGAGGAGAAAGAATGGTAGATTTCAACAAAGATGCAAAAGACTTACTGGAATATATCGGAGGATCCGATAATATTTCTGCAGTCAGTCACTGTGCCACCCGGATGCGTTTCGTCCTGAAGGATCCAACCGCTGCCAACGTCAAGAAGATCGAAGACATACCCGCAGTGAAAGGTACCTTCACCCAAGCAGGACAATTTCAAGTCATCATCGGCAATGAAGTGCCACAATTTTATAACGAGTTCGCGAAGGTATCCGGCAAAGAGGGCGTTTCGAAAGACGAGGCAAAAGCGGCGGCCAAGCAGAACCAAAATGTAGTGCAGCGTGCCATGGCTGTGCTGGCTGAAATCTTTACGCCGCTGATTCCGGCGATCGTAGTAGGGGGTCTTATCCTCGGATTCCGGAATGTGCTTGAAGGGATCAATTTCGCCAACGGCACGATCGTTTCCAATTCGCAGTTCTGGACAGGCGTCAATGATTTTCTTTGGCTGATCGGTGAGGCGATTTTCCACTTCTTGCCAGTCGGCATTACTTGGAGCATCACGAAAAAGATGGGCACTACGCAGATTCTGGGTATCGTTCTCGGGATTACATTGGTATCACCGCAATTATTGAATGCTTATGGTGTCGCTGGTGCAACAGAGATTCCGTTCTGGGATTTCGGTGCTTTCACGATCAACAAGATCGGCTATCAAGCACAAGTCATTCCCGCCATGTTGGCTGGGTTTGTGCTGGCCTATCTGGAGATTTGGCTGCGTAAATGGGTTCCGCAATATATTTCGATGATTGTGGTCCCATTGTTGGCCCTGGTTCCTACTGTCATCATCGCGCATACGGTGCTGGGCCCTATCGGTTGGACGATCGGACAATGGGTTTCCGAAGTCGTCTATGCCGGATTGACTGGGGACTTCAGATGGTTGTTCGGTCTGTTCTTCGGTACGCTGTATTCTCCGCTTGTCATCACAGGGCTTCATCATATGTCCAATGCCATCGACCTGCAGCTGATTGCTGATTTCGGCGGCACGAACCTGTGGCCGATGATCGCCCTTTCGAATATCGCACAAGGCTCGGCCGTGCTGGCAATCATCTTCCTGCACAGAGGCAATGAAAAAGAGGAACAAGTTTCCATCCCTGCTGCCATTTCCTGCTACTTGGGCGTAACCGAGCCGGCCATGTTCGGGATCAACATCAAATACATCTATCCGTTCGTTGCAGCCATGATTGGATCCGGAATCGCCGGATTGGTGGCTACGACCTTCAACGTCATGGCGAACAGTATCGGAGTCGGCGGGATTCCCGGGTTCCTGAGCATCCAGACCGATTCGATGGCTATGTTCTTCGTATGTATGGCCATCGCCATCGTCGTGCCGTTCCTGTTGACGATTGTGTTCGAAAAGAAACAACTTTTCGTTCCCAAAGGCGAAGTCGAGGACGCACCGGTTATCCAAACGCAAAAATAAAAAGTGAATTACTGAAGGCAAAAAGCTGTGACTGAAGCTTTTTGCCTTCAGTCATAGTAAGAAGACAGGGGGCTTTACAATGAAAGACTTTCAAAAAAAAGTGATCTATCAGCTTTATCCAAAATCATTCAAGGATTCCGATGGCAACGGTATCGGTGATCTCCAAGGGATCATCAGCAAAGTGCCCTATTTGGCGGAGTTAGGCATCGATATGATTTGGATGAATCCGATCTTCGTATCCCCGCAAATGGACAATGGATACGACATCACTGATTATTATGCCATCGATCCTGTTTTCGGCACGATGGCGGATTTTGAAGAACTGATCGGCAAGCTGAAGCAGCATGGCATCGAAATTATGTTCGACATGGTGTTCAATCATACATCGACCACACATGAGTGGTTCCGGAAAGCGTTGGCCGGGGACAAAGAGTACCAGGATTATTACATCATCCGCGATCCGAAAGCAGACGGCAGCCTGCCGACGAATTGGAGTTCAAAATTCGGCGGAGAGGCATGGGCACCTTTCGGGGATACCGGAAAGTACTATCTGCATCTGTTTGATGTCACGCAGGCGGATCTGAATTGGCGCAATCCGAAAGTGCGCCAGGAACTGCAGAAAGTCGTCAATTTCTGGTTGGAAAAGGGCATCAAGGGCTTCCGCTTCGACGTGTTGAACCTGATCGGCAAGGATGTCGCGCTGGTCGACAGTCAAGGAAGCAACGAGAAGAGCCTTTACACGGATCGTCCGATTGTCCATGATTATATCCACGAGCTGAATCAGGCATCGTTCGGCACGCTGGAGGACATCATCACAGTCGGCGAGATGTCTTCGACCACTGTCGAAAACGGAATCCTTTACTCGAATCCGGAAAGGAACGAATTGTCGATGATCTTCAGTTTCCACCATCTGAAAGTCGATTACAAAGACGGAGAAAAATGGACGGATCATCCGTTCGATTTCCTGGAACTGAAGCGGATTTTGAATGAGTGGCAGGCAGGCATGTCGGATGGGAACGGCTGGAACGCACTGTTCTGGAACAATCACGATCAGCCGCGCGCCAACAGCCGCTTCGGCGATCCGATCCATTATCCTTTCGAAACAGCCTCCATGCTGGCGCAAACGATCCATCTGCTGCGGGGCACGCCCTACATCTATCAGGGCGAGGAAATCGGCATGACGAATCCGGATTATGACGATATCAGCGTTTATCGGGATATCGAGTCGCACAATGCCTACCGTGATCTGAAACTTGCCGGCTTGCCGCACCTGGAGGCTATGCGCATCATCAAACAGAAATCCCGGGACAACAGCCGGACGCCGATGCAATGGGACAGCAGTCCGCACGCAGGCTTTACGACCGGCGAGCCTTGGCTGCAGGTGGCGGCCAATTATCCGGAAGTGAACGTCGAAAAGGAACTTGCTGAGGGGAAAATTTTCCGTTATTATCAGGAGTTGATCCGTATCCGGAAAGAACTTCCGGTCATTGCGGACGGTTCCTACGAGGGCATCCTCTTGGATGATCCCGAAGTGTTTGCCTACATCCGGGAGAACGATGAGGAAAAAGTGCTGGTCCTGAACCATTTCTATGCCGGGGAGTACACGATCAGCGTACCGGAGGAATGGGCAAGCAAGGCCAGCAGTTTCCTGGCGGGCAACTACGGGGAGAGACAGCTCACGCCGTCCTTCACGCTGAAGCCGTACGAAACCATCGCTTTCAGGATAATCAAATAGACAGTTAGTCACGTGATGACGAAACAAATGCACGCTGCCCCAAAGAAGGGTCAGCGTGCATTTGTTTGATTTCGGTAGCCAGTTCCGGAAAAGTCTTTAGGACAGTGTCCGCTTTTCGCCGTCAAGATCGATGATCGGTTGGATGTCCTGCACATATTCAAGTGTTCCCATATAGCTGCCGTCGTCATCCCTGACGGCGCGGTAAGTGACCAGGATGAATTTGCCCATCGCGCGGAACCACATTGATTCGCTTTCTTTCGCGCCTGATTTCAGGTCGGCGAGCAGTTTCGTGACGATCGGTAAGCTTTTCGGTGGATGGCAGTTCAGCACATCGCGGCCGATTGCGCTGCTCGTGCGCTTGAAGAACTTTTCTTCGCCATTGTCATTGTAGTAACGCACGATGTTGTCGGCATCCACAAAAGTCAATTCCAAAGGGATGTTGTTCAGCATCTTTTCCAACTGGTGCGGCGTCAGATGCCCGGTTTGGAAATTTATGTATGGATTTGCTTCAATCGTTTGTGTTTCATGTGAAACATTTTCTGGAAGGGACCGTTCCGGCACCCATTTTGCTTCCGGTTTGACGATGCAGTAGCCGATTTCCTCAGACTCTTCGGCGATCTGCAACCAGTGGTCCTCGTTGAAGATGTCGATGATCATCGGCAAGAGGATGTCTTCTTCCTTCGTGATCATTTCCGTCATTTCGTATTTCAGGTCGGAGAAGGCTTTCGGGATCGCGGCGAAGTCCTCTTTTTGCAGCAGGGTTTTGAAGCCTTTATACATGGCGCGGATATTGTCATCGACACCCCACATGACTTTCGGTGGGGCTGTGATGCCTTTGTTCTCCATGATCGGGAAGATGGCGTATTCCTTTCGGGCATAATGCTTATCGAATTCGCCGAGCAGCGCCAATTGTTTCTGGATGCCTTCCTTCAGGGTAGGTTCCTTCGTTTCGAGGTAAACAGCCAGTAATTTGCTGACCTTTTCCAGCGTATTTTCGATGGCCAAATTTTCGAGTTTCATAATTTGGATTGGATGGCCGGCATGCTGCTGTTCTGCTGAAGTGGTGTAGACCGCTTCGATGGATCCGCCGAAGAGCGAGGCGTGCACGTTGCAGAGGCGCTGGATGTCTTCGGCGTCAATCCCTTTGCCCATCAGGCCTTGCTCCATGACGGAAATTTCGTAGGCGCTGACGCCCGTGAAATGTTTCTTGAAGTCGGCTTGCACCGCATCCCAGTCCTCCCCTCTATGCAAGCGCAGGATGAGGCTCTGCAGAATGTCCTGGCGCTCCTGGAATTCCGTGGAACCCATGCGGGCAATTCCGCCGGTTGGAGCGGCCGGTTCTGCCGGTTCTGCCGGTTCGCTTGGAGCAACCGTTACTGCTGATGATGCCATTTCCTTCACGCTGAACCCGTTTTTGGCCAGCGTTTCGATGAATATGTCCTCCGGCACGTCATTGCGCTTGAGGGCTTTCCCGATGGTCATGATCCGGCCGGCGGTATTCAGCATCTTGTCGCTGCGCAACGGTTCGAAGCCCAGACTGATGATGACTTCCCTGATTTCAGGGTACTGCTTCACCAGATTGTAGACTGTATCGTTCAAACTGATTTCCTTCATAATTTTTCCACCTCTATTTGAAATTGTGAAATGTTTCTTTTAATTTTCGCGCTGGCTTCATTATACGTGAAAGGAGCTACTCAGTGCCAGAGCATTCGTACGTTGCAGCGATAGTTAGGGCAATGCCTTAGAAAGCGGTTGTGATATAATGAAGACAACTAAGACAGAAGGTGGGAAAAAAGATGAGAAAGAAAGTTTCGAACCTGATGGTAGCGTTGTTGGTACCCCTATTAGCTTCTTGCAGTCTCTTCGGAGGATCCGATTCCTCATCCGATTCTTCGGCTGCCAGCAGTGTGTCTTCATCCGTATCCACATCAACAGACAGCGGCTCGGCTTCCTCGTCCTCTTCTGAACCCGCAGATGCAGCGACAATCGAGGCTTATTATCCGTTCAGCGCATCCGTCTTCACAAAATATTTGGGTGAAGGGAATGAATACGCTTCCTTCACGGTCTATCCGCAATATATCGAAGGCAACCGTATGCAGATCACTTCCAACAACGGCGGCACTCAAATCGTGACGGTATTGGAACTAGCTGACGGGGAACTCAGAGAAGTATTCACGCGTCCGGAAACCTACTTCAGGGAAAATATGCTTGAAAAAACAGCAAGCGGCGATGCGGCAAACCAATTGGATATTCTGTTGAAGGAGCCTTTGGAAGTCGGGAACAGTTGGATGAATGCGAGCGGAGTCCCTTCCGAAATCACGAATCTGACGGCACAGATCGAAACACCGATGGGTAATTTCGAAGCGCTTGAAGTGACGACGACTTATGAAACCTCGACTACCAAGGACTATTACGTAAAGGATATGGGCTTGGTGAAACGGGTGACGGATCTTGGCGATGACATGGTCGTCTCCTCCAGTCTGGAAGCCCGCAACGAGAATGTTCCGGAAACGCAACAATTGCGCGTCTTTTATCCGGACAGCGAGCTGATGGGATTGGATGCATCAAGTATTGCCTTGTCCTATGCGACCAATGACGTTACCCGAACCATTCTGGCGGAGGCGCTGAAGAACGTTCCGGATGCTCCGGGGGGAAGTCTGATCGGACCGAACGTCTCCATCAACAGCTTGTCCTTGAGTGACGATGGACGCGTCTATGTGGACTTCTCGCAGGAATTCGTTTCTGAGATGAATGCCGGAACATCGGCGGAATCACTGATTTTGCAGGGTGTCGTCAATACGATCGGGGAATATTACGGTGTCCAGGAAGTCTACCTTACTGTGGCCGGAAACCCTTATGAATCAGGGCATATCCTGATGGCAGAAGGTGCCTATTTCACAGTTGATTATACGAACGTCAACGAATGAGCAACCCTTGCGTAAGCAAAAAAAAGATGAAGCCGGCTTGGCTTCATCTTTTTTCTTATAGGCTGTGTTTTCTGCGGGCGAACTCGACGAAGCGGAAGCGGTCCAAACGATGGCGCGACTCTGTGTACTGGAAAAGACGTGTGTCCTCCAGATAGACTTCGCTCTTTACGACGACGACGTGCGTGTCATCCTTCAGGTTCATCAGTTTGTGATCTTCCCGTGTCGCCGGCTCCACGACGAATTCCTTTTTGGCGTAAGCGATATTCAGGCCCAATTCATTCTCCAAGTAAGCATAAATGGAATTTTCGGCAGCTTCGGAAGGGATTTGATCGATGATGTCATGGAAGAGGTAATCCTTGTCCATGATGACGACTTCCCCGGCAATCTTGCGCAAGCGGATGAGTGAAATCACTTCGCGGCCGGGATCCACCTTCAGATTTTCGGCTAGGAAGTCCGGAAGGGTTTCTAGCTTATTTTTGATGACGATTGTTTCATTTGGGATTTGTTGGGAATCTTGAAGTTCTTTGAAACTGGTCAGCCCGGAAACGGGGAAATTGAAGCGTCTGATGTCAAGCACGATGGAACCTTTGCCTTGCTTCTTCTGGATATAGCCACCTTCCAGCAACAGAGCCAAAGCCTTTCTGATCGTTTCACGCGAAACATGATAGTGGTCCGAAAGCGTCTTTTCACTGGGCAACAGAGATCCTGTCTCGAATTCTGCATGTTCGATTTTTTTTCTCAAGTCCATATAGATATCAAAGAATTTATTCATGATCATCACTCCTTCTGTAAGTGGATGGGGTTGTTGGAAATAAAATAAATAAGTTGAAAAAATCGTGTTTAATAATATTATTCCAGTTTATTCTATAGGATAAATACGGAAATAAAAAGAGAATCAGTATTTTTTTAGTTTGGAAGGGCTTGCACATCATTATTTTATCATATTATTGCCATTTATGGTGAAAAAGGGTTGGTTTTTGAATAAAAAAAGCGTCACTTTTTTAATGTGAAATTAGACCATTGCTTCTTCACTTTCGAACAAAAACAGATTATTTCCGAACAAACAGGCTGATTTTCTCTAAAATTGTTTGGAATAATCGGAGATGATGTGCTATATTAAAAATGAAAAATTGATAATGGGGGAAAAATGCATGAATACGGTTGTTTCTGTCGTAATGGGTAGTACTTCTGACTGGGAAACTATGAAAGAAGCTTGCTTGATACTCGATGAATTCGGCATAGCTTATGAAAAGAAAGTCGTTTCGGCTCACCGGACACCGGATCTGATGTTCACTTTTGCTGAACAAGCACGGGCTGCGGGAACGAAAGTCATCATTGCCGGTGCAGGCGGCGCAGCGCACCTTCCGGGTATGATCGCTGCGAAAACGACCCTTCCGGTCATCGGTGTTCCTGTCCAATCACGCGCTTTGAGCGGAATGGATTCTTTGTTGTCCATCGTCCAGATGCCCGGCGGTGTTCCGGTTGCGACGGTAGCCATCGGCAAAGCAGGGGCAATCAATGCCGGTCTGCTGGCTGTACAGATCCTGTCGATCGAAAATCAGGATTTGGCCGATCGATTGGAAAAGAGACGGGAAGATTTAAAACAAAAAGTATTGGAAAGCAGTGAAGACCTTGTATAAAATACTGAAACCAAATGACGTGATCGGCATCATCGGCGGGGGACAATTAGGACGTATGCTGGCACAGTCCGCGAAGAGGATGGGTTTCACCGTCGGAATTTTGGATCCGGGCGAAAATTGCCCGGCAGCCCAAGTAGCGGATTGGCACATCCAGGCGGCATACGCTGATGCGGTGGCTTTGCGTGAATTGGCCGAAAAATCCGATGTCGTGACATTCGAATTTGAGAACATCGATGCGGCCGCGTTGCAGGAAGTGGAAACACTGTCCAGCATTCCGCAAGGCAGCGAAATTTTGACGATTACGCAGGACCGCATCAAGGAGAAGGAATTCCTTCAAACAGCTGGGGTATCGATTGCGCAATTCGCGGTAGTTGAAAATGCGGAGCAACTTGATGCTGCCATCGGCAAAATCGGCTATCCGAGTGTTTTAAAAACGACCCGTTTCGGGTATGATGGTAAGGGACAGGTTGTCCTGAGAACAGAAGCGGACAAAGAGGAAGCGATGAAGTTGGCGGCGGACAGCATCTGCGTTTTGGAGGCCTGGGTTCCCTTCACCAAAGAGCTTTCGGTCATGATCGTACGCAACCAAAAAGGTGAAGCTACGGTATTTCCGGTTTCCGAAAATATCCACATCAATAATATTCTGCACGAATCGATCGTGCCGGCCCGCGTAACGCCTGCGGTAGCCGAGAAAGCAAACAAGGCTGCCCACCAAATCGCTGATGCGCTGCAGTTGGTGGGTACGCTGGGCATCGAAATGTTCCTGGCTGCGGATGACACGATCTTCATCAATGAGTTGGCGCCGCGTCCGCATAATTCGGGCCATTACACAATCGAAGCAATGAACGTTTCCCAATTTGATGCCCATATCCAAGCAGTCGCCGGATTGCCGATGCCGACAGCGCGGCAATTGTCGCCCGCCATCATGGTAAATATCCTTGGGCAGCATATGGAAGGCACGATCGCGCTGCGGGAAGAAAAAGCGGATTGGTCTTTCCATTACTATGGCAAAGCTGAATCACGCACAGACAGAAAAATGGGACATATCACCATTTTGACGGATAATCAAGAAGCAACCTTAACAGAAATAGACAACACCCGAATCTGGAACGGAGGAACAATTTAAAATGATTACACGTTATACACGCCCTGAGATGGCTGAGGTTTGGTCCGAATACAATCGTTACAAATGCTGGTTGGAGGTCGAAATCCTGGCTGACGAAGCTTGGGCTGCCTTAGGCGAAATCCCTGCAGAAGACGTGGCTAAAATCCGCGCGAATGCAACTTTTGACATCGACCGTATCCTTGAAATCGAAAAAGAGACCAGACACGATGTAGTGGCGTTCACACGCGCTGTTTCCGAATCTTTGGGAGAAGAAAGAAAATGGGTCCACTATGGCCTGACGAGTACCGATGTGGTCGATACCGCCTATGGTTATCAATTGAAGCAAGCCAATGATATCCTGCGCAAGGATCTGCAGAACATGTTGGAAATCATCGGCAACAAGGCGAAAGAACACAAAAAGACTGTCTGCATGGGCCGTACGCATGGTGTACATGCTGAACCTACGACATTCGGATTGAAACTGGCTACCATGTATTCGGAAATGAAACGCAACATCGAGCGTTTTGAACATGCAGCTAAAGGCGTTGAAGCCGGTAAAATCAGCGGTGCTGTTGGAACTTTCGCAAACATCCCGCCATTCGTGGAAGAGTACGTCTGCGAAAAATTGGGCACAAGACCGCAAGAAATTTCGACGCAAGTTCTGCCGCGCGATCTGCATGCCGAATACATGGCAACGATCGCTTTGATTGCGACAAGCATCGAGCGCTTCGCGACAGAAATCCGTGGGCTTCAGAAATCGGAAACCCGTGAAGTGGAAGAATTCTTCGCGAAAGGGCAAAAAGGTTCTTCCGCTATGCCGCACAAACGCAACCCGATCGGTTCTGAAAATATGGTAGGTCTTGCGCGTGTCATCCGTGGCTACATGGTCACTGCTTACGAGAATGTAGGCTTATGGCATGAACGCGATATTTCCCACTCTTCAGCGGAACGCATCATCCTTCCGGACGCAACGACATTATTGAACTATCAATTGAACCGTTTTGCGAACATCATCAAGAACTTGACCGTGTTCCCTGAGAATATGCTCCGCAACATGAATGCGACATTCGGATTGATCTATAGCCAACGCGTTCTGTTGAAACTGATCGATAAAGGCATGAGCCGTGAAGAAGCTTATGACTTGGTACAGCCGAAGACTGCCCTTTCATGGGATAATCAAACCGATTTCCGTCCATTGGTGGAAGCGGACGAAGCAATCATGGCAAAATTAACGAAAGAAGACATCGATGATGCCTTCAACTATAACTATCACTTGAGTCATGTCGACGAAGTATTCGAAAGACTTGGTTTAGGCGACTGATGGAAAGGCTGGGACTACGGTTCCGGCCTTTTTGCGTCCACCGGATGCCTTGGAAACAGTGAAGAAAAACCGGAATTTATTTCAATTTTCATGAAAATCCCATTGACAAGCGGGTGGCAGATGATACAATATAAACGAATGAATTAGGTGTTTATACAAATTAATGTTCGGATTTAGAAAGGGACGGGAACGATGGAAAGAAAAGAATTGCTTTATACTGGGAAAGCTAAAAAGATGTACGCTACAGATCAGGAGAATGTCCTTTGGGCAGAATACCTAAATCAGGCTACCGCATTAAACGGCGTAAAGAAGGACACTATCGAGGGCAAAGGCAGACTCAACAACCAGATCACCGGCCGCATCTTCGAATATCTGGCTGAAAAGGGTATCGCGAGCCATTACATCCAAGAACTGTCAGAAACCGAACAATCAGTAAAAAGAGTCAATATGTTCCCATTGGAAGTGGTTGTCCGTAATGTATCCGCTGGAAGCTTCGCGAAACGTTTCGGAATGGAGGAAGGCATCGACTTGCCGTTCCCTGTTTTGGAATTCTATTACAAAGACGATGCGCTCAATGATCCTTTCATCAATGATGCCCATGTACAAGTTCTGGGAGCAGCAACAGATGAAGAAGTTGCGGAAATCAAGAAGCAAGCGCTGAAGATCAATGCAGCCTTGATCGAGATGTTCAAGGCAATCGGCATCCGCCTGATCGATTTCAAAATCGAATTCGGCAAGACTGCTGAGGGTGAAATCATCCTGGCTGATGAAATTTCACCGGATACTTGCCGTCTTTGGGATATCGAAACGAACGAACACTTGGACAAAGACATCTATCGCCGTGACTTGGGAGATCTGATCCCGGTCTACGTGGAAGTGCTGGACCGCCTGAACAAAATGTAAACCATCCGAAATGCAACCAATGAACGAAAAAAAAACGAAACAAAAAATAAAAAAACAAAAGCGAGGAATTTGGACATGTATAAAGTAACCGTGTATGTAACGTATAAAGACTCAGTATTGGATCCGCAAGGGGAAGCCGTGAAGGGTGCCGTCCACCGTATGGGCTACCCGACGATCGAAGATATCCGCATCGGAAAATATTTCGAAATCCAAGTTTCCAAAGATGAAGAGAACGTTGAACAAGTCATCGAAGAGATCTGCGACAAACTGCTGGCAAACGTGGTTATGGAAACTTACCGTTACGAAATCCAGGAGGTTGAAGCTTAATGAAATTCGCTGTCATCGTTTTTCCTGGATCTAACTGTGATTTAGATATGTATGCAGCCATTAAAGATATTCTTGGAGAAGATGCAGAGTATGTGCAACATTATGAAACAAGCCTTGAAGGTTTCGATGCTGTCCTATTGCCCGGCGGATTCACATATGGCGATTACTTGCGTACAGGTGCGATTGCCCGCTTTGCGAACATCATGAGCGAAGTGGTCCGTTTCGCTGAAGAAGGCAAGCCTGTATTCGGCACTTGCAACGGATTCCAGATTTTGGCTGAAGCCGGCTTATTGCCTGGTGCTTTGCGCCGCAATGATACCTTGAAGTTCGTCTGCAAACCGCAGGATCTTAAAGTCGTGAATGCCGATACGCAATTCACTTCCCTCTATAAAGAAGGCGAAATCATCTCTGTTCCGATCGCGCATGGTGAAGGAAACTACTTCTGCGATGCAGAGACTTTGGCGGACCTGAAAGCCAACAACCAAATCGTATTCACTTATGCCAACGGCAACCCGAACGGAAGCATCGAGGACATCGCCGGCATCATCAACAAAAAAGGCAACGTCCTAGGCATGATGCCTCACCCGGAGCGTGCTGTCGAAGCTTTGCTGGGATCAGCGGATGGCTTGCGCCTGTTCCAATCCATGGTTGAAAATTATAAGAAGGAGCTGAACAAATAATGGCATTTTTAGAACCAACGCCAGAACAAGTAAAAGAATCCAAAATTTATCGTGAATGGGGTCTGACAGACGAAGAGTACGGCACAATCTGCGATAAAATTTTGCATCGTTTGCCGAATTATACTGAAACTGGCCTGTTTGCCGTTATGTGGAGCGAACACTGTTCTTATAAAAACTCAAAACCAGTCCTGAGAAAATTCCCTACTACCGGCCCGCAAGTATTGCAAGGACCTGGTGAAGGTGCTGGTATCGTGGATATCGGCGACGGCCAGGCCGTCGTTTTCAAAGCGGAAAGCCACAACCATCCATCAGCTGTCGAGCCTTATGAAGGCGCAGCTACCGGCGTCGGCGGAATCATCCGTGACATCTTCAGCATGGGCGCACGCCCGATTGCGATCCTGGACTCTTTGCGTTTCGGCGAATTGGACAATGAGCGCACGAAACACATCTTCGAAGAAGTCGTTGCCGGCATCAGCGGTTACGGCAACTGTATCGGCATCCCGACTGTCGGCGGCGAAACGGTCTTTGACCCTTGCTACAGAGGCAATCCGTTAGTCAACGCAATGTGCGTCGGCTTGATCGATCAAAAAGATATGCAAAAAGGCCAAGCTGCCGGAGTCGGCAACTCGATCATGTACGTGGGTGCAAAAACAGGCCGCGATGGTATCCATGGCGCCACTTTCGCTTCCGAAGAATTCAAGGAAGAGGAAGAAGCGCAACGTTCTGCTGTCCAAGTAGGCGATCCGTTCATGGAAAAACTATTGATGGAAGCTTGTTTGGAATGCATTTATGACTACTCCGACGCTTTGATCGGTATCCAGGACATGGGGGCTGCCGGCTTGGTCTCTTCCAGCTCGGAAATGGCTTCAAAAGCAGGCAGCGGCCTGCTGTTGAATCTTGATGATGTTCCGCAGCGCGAAACAGAAATGACACCTTACGAAATGATGCTTTCCGAATCGCAGGAGCGTATGCTGTTGTGCATCAAGAAGGGCGAAGAGCAACGCATCGTCGACCTGTTCAAAAAATATGAATTGGATGCAGTCGTGATCGGTGAAGTTACCGATGATGGCATGTACCGTCTATCCCATGCAGGTAAAGTGGTGGCTGAACTTCCGGTTGATGCTTTGGCTGAAGATGCACCGGTCTACTACAAACCGACTGCAGTGCCTGCCCGCATCGCTGCATTCGCAGCTATGGAAAACTACAAACCTGTCTTCACATCAGCGCAGGATACATTAGTGGCTTTATTGCAACAAGCGACGTTGGCTTCCAAGAAGAGCGTCTATGACACATATGATTCCATGGTCCGCACCAGCACGGTCGTAGGACCAGGAAGCGATGCTGCAGTTGTCCGCGTTCGCGGCACCAAAAAAGCGATCGCAATGACAACCGACTGCAACGGCCGCTACCTGTATTTGAATCCAGAAATCGGCGGACAGATCGCTGTCGCTGAAGCTGCCCGCAATATCGTTGCCAGCGGCGGAAAACCATTGGCGATCACAGACTGCTTGAACTACGGAAATCCTGATAAACCAGAAATTTTCTGGGAATTGAGCACTTCCGCGGACGGCATCTCTGAAGCTTGCCGCCAATTGGATACGCCTGTCATCTCTGGTAACGTGTCCCTTTACAATGAAACCGACGGCGAAGCCGTTTATCCGACACCGATGATCGGTATGGTCGGTCTGATCGAGGATCTTGCGCACATCACTACGCAAGCTTTCAAAGCTGCAGGCGATCGCATTGTCCTGATCGGCGAAACCAAAGCTGATTTCAACGGTTCCGAACTGCAAAAAATGGAATTGGGCAAAATCGAAGGCAAACTGATGGACTTCGATTTGGCTGTCGAAAAAGAAAACCAAGCGAATGTACTGAAAGCAATCAAAGCTGGTCTGATTGAAAGCGCGCATGACCTATCCGAAGGCGGCTTGGCTGTCGGCCTGATGGAGAGCGTCTTTGACACTGGCTTAGGCTTCGACGTGACGGTTGCCATGGATAAAACATTGCTGTTCAGCGAAACGCAATCACGCTTCATCCTGACCGTGAAACCTGAAAATATTGCCGCAGTGGAAGCAATCTTCGGATCAGCTGCTGCACAAATCGGAACCGTGACAGCTGACGCTGTCGCAAAAATCGCTGCCGAGAACGAAACAATCACTTTGGATGTAAAAGAAGTACAAACGAAATGGGAGGAGGCTATTCCATGCTTGCTGAAACAAAAAGCTTAAACGAAGAATGTGGCGTATTCGGCATTTGGGGAGACGACAATGCCAGCCAGTTGACTTACTTCGGTTTGCACAGCTTGCAGCACCGCGGACAAGAGGGTGCAGGGATAGTTTCATGTGATGAAGGGAAATTGTTGGTGCACCGCAATCTTGGTCTGATCAGCGAAGTCTTCAAGGACGGAAATGATCTGCAGCGGTTGACCGGTAACCGTGCCATCGGACATGTGCGTTACTCCACTTCCGGCCAGAACAGCATAGAGAATGTGCAGCCGTTTTTGTACCATTTCTATGATATGGACATCGCCATTTGCCACAACGGCAACTTGGTGAATGCCAAAACATTGCGCCGCAACCTTGAGGAAAATGGCGCCATCTTCCACTCGACTTCGGATACGGAAGTTCTGATGCATCTGATCAGACGCAGCCAGAAAGACAGCTTGATCGAAAAGATCAAAGAGAGCTTGAACCAGGTCAAAGGCGGCTTCACTTATATCCTTTTGACTGAAGAGAAAATGTTCGGTGCCGTCGATCCGAATTCATTCCGTCCGCTTGTCATCGGCCAATTGCCGAATGGTGCGTATGTGATGGCCAGCGAAACGTGTGCCATCGATACGATCGGTGCTGATTTTGTCCGCAACGTCAATGCCGGCGAACTGGCGATCATTGACGACAACGGCTTGACGATCGAAAAATATACCGACGATACAACCATTTCCATCGCTGCGATGGAGTATATCTACTTCGCGCGTCCGGATTCCAATATTGCCGGCGTGAACGTACATACAGCGCGCAAACGGATGGGAACGCGTTTGGCCATCGAAGCACCTGCAGTGACTGCCGATATCGTCATCGGTGTGCCAAACTCTTCCTTGTCCGCGGCGAGCGGATTCGCGGAAGAGAGCGGAACACCTTACGAAATGGGACTGATCAAGAACCAATATGTCGGACGTACATTCATCCAACCGACGCAGGAACTGCGCGAATTGGGCGTAAAAATGAAGTTGTCCGCCGTAAAAGGGGTTGTCCAAGGCAAGAGCGTCGTCATGGTGGATGATTCCATCGTGCGCGGGACGACCAGCAAACGCATCGTGACTTTATTGAAAGAAGCGGGAGCCAAAGAAGTGCATGTCCGCATCTCTTCCCCGCCTTTGATCTACCCAAGTTTTTACGGCATCGACATCAGCAAGTCAGCTGAACTGATCGCCGCTAAAATGACCGTCGATGAAATCTGTGAATATATCGGTGCAGACAGCTTGGCTTTCCTTAGCCAAGAGGGTCTGATCGATTCAATCGGATTGAAATTTGATATGCCGTATTCAGGCTTATGCATGGACAGCTTCAACGGGGACTACCCGACTGGGCTGTATGACTATGAAGCGGATTACGTGAACAATATGACAGCTATCCAAAAAGAGAATCTAAAGGGAGGACAAGTTTGATGGAAAACGCATATGCAAAAGCGGGTGTGGATGTCACAGCCGGTTATGAAACAGTAAGCCGCATCAAGAAACACATCGACCGCACAAAACGTCCAGGCGTTTTTGGCGAAGTCGGCGGATTCGGCGGAAACTTTGACCTTTCTGAATTGAACTACAAAAAACCTGTGCTTGTATCGGGTACGGACGGAGTCGGCACGAAGCTGATGCTGGCCATCGAAGCCGGAAAATTCGATACGATCGGGATCGATTGTGTCGCAATGTGCGTCAACGATGTCGTAGCGCAAGGCGCAGAACCTCTTTACTTCTTGGATTATGTAGCTGTCGGAAAAAACCGTCCGGAAAAACTGGAGCAGATCGTTGCTGGCGTAGCTGAAGGCTGCGTCCAAGCCGGTGCTGCCCTGATCGGCGGAGAAACAGCTGAAATGCCTGATATGTACGATCCGGAAGATTTCGATCTGGCTGGATTTACGGTAGGGATTGCGGAAAAAGATGCTTTGCTGACACCTGCCTTGATCAAAGAAGGGGATGTGCTGGTTGGATTGCCTTCATCAGGCATCCATTCGAACGGCTACTCCTTGGTGCGCAAAATCTTCTTCAAGGACAATGACTACAAATTGGCCGACAAAGTGGAAGGCATCGAAGACCAAGAATTGGGCGATGTTTTATTGACGCCTACAAGAATCTACGTGAATGCCTTATTGCCGCTGATCAAAAAACAGCTGTTGCATGGCGTTGCCCACATCACAGGCGGCGGCTTCGTCGAAAACGTGCCGCGCATGCTTCCTGAGAACGTCCAAGCGGAAATCAAATTAGGCAGCTGGCCTGTCTTGCCGATTTTCCAAGTGATGGAAAAAATCGGCAACATTCCGGCTCTTGAAATGTACGAAATCTTCAACATGGGCATCGGCATGGTGCTCGCGGTCGCTCCCGAAAACTTGACGGAAGTGCTGGGCATTCTGACTGAGAACGATGAAAAAGCCTATGTGATCGGATCCGTGGCTGCAAAAACATCAGAAAAAGAGGTTATCCTGAAAGAGGCTCAAGCATGAGGATAGCTGTCTTTGCTTCAGGAAACGGTTCGAATTTTCAAGCCATCGCCGAAGCCATCGCGTCCGGCGAAGTGGATGCGACGATCGCTTTCCTGTTCTGCGACAAGCCGAAAGCCTATGCGATCGAGCGCGCCAAACAATACAATATCCCGGTGATCTCCTTTACGCCGAAAGGCTTCGAGGATCGGGTCGCCTACGAAAATGAAATTTTGAAGCATTTGGCTGAGGAGAAGGTCGACTTGGTTGTCTTGGCCGGCTATATGCGGATCGTTGGACCGACTTTGCTATCGGCCTACGCCGACCGCATCGTCAACATCCACCCGTCCTTGCTGCCGGATTTCCCGGGTCGGCATGGCATCCAGGACGCCTTCGAAGCAGGCGTTCCGGAAACCGGCGTCACCGTCCATTTCGTCGATGAAGGGGTCGACACCGGTCCGATCATCGCGCAAGAAAAAGTGGCGATCCTTCCGGAGGATACGCTGGAGACTTTGGAGACCCGGATCCATCAAGTGGAGCACCGGATCTTCCCGCAAGTGATCCAGCAATTGGCTCAAAAGAATAAAGGCTAACAAAATGGATGAGGACTCCGCGATTGCGGAAGTCCTTCCTTTTGTTAGAACCGCATGAATCCATCATAAATTTAAGGAGTGACACACAGTGACAAGAGCATTGATCAGTGTTTCAGATAAAACAGGCGTAGTAGCATTTGCGCAGGCATTAGCAGCAAAAGGAATCGAAATCATCTCAACTGGCGGAACGAAGAAGGCTTTGGAAGATGCAGGCGTACCGACTATTTCCGTAGAGGATGTAACCGGCTTTCCTGAAATGATGGATGGCCGCGTAAAAACTTTGCACCCACTGATCCATGGCGGACTTTTGGGCAGACGTGATCTTGCGGACCATATGGAAGCTATGAAAGAGCACAATATTGCACCGATTGATTTCGTTGTCGTCAACCTGTACCCATTCAAAGAAACCATCAGCAAAAATGATGTGACTTTGGCTGATGCCATCGAAAACATCGACATCGGCGGACCGAGCATGCTCCGCAGCGCGGCTAAGAACTACGCAAGCGTGACGGTTTTGACCGATCCGATCGACTATGAAAAAGTCCTTGCCGAATTGGAAGCTGCCGGTGAAACGACTTTCGAAACGCGCCAAGCTTTGGCTGCAAAAGTATTCCGTCACACAGCCAGCTATGATGCTTTGATCGCACAATATTTGACTAATGTGGTCGGCGAAACCGAGCCTGAAAAATTGACTTTGACTTATGATCTGAAACAGAGCCTGCGCTACGGAGAAAACGGCCACCAAACAGCGACTTTCTACCAAGAACCTTTGGCGGTGCCGTTCTCTATCGCGAGCGCGGTCCAATTGCACGGAAAAGAATTATCCTACAACAACATCAAAGATGCTGATGCTGCCATCCGCATCGCCCGCGAATTCGACGAACCGGCTGTGGTTGCTGTCAAGCACATGAATCCATGTGGCGTCGGTATCGCAGACGACATCGATGCAGCCTTCGATCGTTGCTATGCAGCTGATCCTGTCTCCATCTTCGGCGGCATTGTGGTTGCGAACCGTCCTTTGGATGTGGCGACTGCCGAAAAACTGAACAGCATGTTCCTGGAAATCGTTCTGGCGCCAAGCTATACGGAAGAGGCTTTAGCTATCCTGACGAAGAAAAAGAACATCCGCATCATGACCTTGGACTTCGCTGCCGCAAAAGCAGGCGGAAAAGAATTTGTCTCCGTATTGGGCGGCATGCTGGAACAGACTCAGGACATCAACACTGATGATGTGCCAGCCAATTGGGAAGTCATGACCGAGCGTCAACCGACTGAAGACGAAATGAAAGCAATGGATTTCGCCTGGAAAGTCGTTAAACACGTGAAGAGCAACGCCATCGTATTGGCAAACAGCAAACAGACAGTCGGCATCGGCGCAGGCCAGATGAACCGTGTCGGATCCGTCAAAATCGCCATCGAGCAAGCTGAAGCGGCCAACGCCATCGAAGGCGCTGTATTGGCGAGTGATGCTTTCTTCCCGATGAACGACAGCGTGGAATATGCTGCCAAACACGGCATCAAAGCGATTGTTCAACCAGGCGGCAGCATCAAGGACCAAGATTCGATCGAAATGGCAAACAAATACGGCATCACGATGCTGAAAACAAGCGTAAGACACTTCAGACACTAAAAACAAGATGTGATGAAATCCGTTTAGACCCTGAGCACTAAGAGGACAAACGCAAAGCGGACGCTTTTTGTCCGTGTGCGTTTGTCAACTTAGGCGGAGGGGTCTGGATTTCAGAACTCGATTAAGAGCCATGACAAATCCTACGCTCAAACTCTAGGATTCAGAACTCGTTTAAAAAAGCACCAGTTCAGCAATAT
The DNA here is from genome assembly GCF_900112935.1 of Trichococcus pasteurii. Lineage (GTDB taxonomy): Bacteria > Bacillota > Bacilli > Lactobacillales > Aerococcaceae > Trichococcus > Trichococcus pasteurii. The sequence goes on along the minus strand of NZ_FONM01000011.1, from coordinate 27,046 downwards.
CAAGCTTCATATAAAAGGTTGGAGGATCTCAAAGATGAAACTTCTTGTAATCGGCAGTGGCGGACGCGAACATGCCATCGCTAAAAAATTAACTCAAAGCCCGTTGGTGGAGACTGTTTACTGCGCCAAAGGCAACCCAGGGATGGCCCAGGACGGCATCACGTTAGTCGACATTGCGGAAAACGACCATCAAGGATTGGTTCAATTCGTCAAAGACAACAACATCGCTTGGACTTTCGTCGGACCGGAAATCCCTTTGTTTGAAGGGGTAACGGATGTATTTGAAGCGGCTGGCCTGAAAGTCTTCGGACCCAGCAAAAAAGCGGCTGACCTGGAATGCTCCAAGCAGTTCGCAAAAGACCTGATGAAAAAATACGGCATCCCGACTGCAGCCTACGAGACATTCGAGGACTATGAAGCAGCGGTTGCTTACGTGGAAGCCAATGGTGTTCCGATTGTCATCAAGGCGGACGGTCTGGCAGCCGGAAAAGGCGTCGTTGTCGCAATGACGATGACCGAGGCTCTGGATGCGCTGAACGACATGCTCCTGCAAGGCAAATATGCAGCCGGCAAGCCGAAAGTCGTCATTGAAGAGTACCTTGAAGGGGAAGAATTCTCGTTGTTCGCGCTGGCGAATGGTGCGAAGTATTACTATTCAGGCGTCGCACAAGACCACAAACGCGCCTATGATGGCGACAAAGGACCTAATACGGGCGGCATGGGTGCATATTCCCCAGTACCGCAAGTATCCGAAGCTATGATTCAAGAAGTGCTGGATACGGTCGTAAAACCGACTGTAGAGGCGATGGTGGCTGAGGGCATCCCATTCAAGGGAGTTGTGTATGCCGGCTTGATGATCACCGCCAAAGGGTTGCGCGTCATCGAATTCAATGCCCGTTTCGGCGATCCGGAAACACAGGTCATCATGAACCAGATGGCTTCCGACTTGGCGCAAGTCATCGATGACATCCTGAACGGAAAAGATCCGGTCATCGAAATGTATACCGATCGTTACACTTTAGGTGTTGTTGTTGCCGCTGAAGGCTATCCGGAAGCGCCAATGAAAGACATCCCGTTGCCTGATCTGGATACGGAAAATGCGGATTGCATCGTCTATGCAGCAGGTGTGAAGTCTGGCGAACAAGGACTATTGTCAAACGGCGGTCGCATCCTGCTGGTCGCTGGCCAAGGCGAAACGCTCCAAGCTGCGCAAGACAAAGCTTACCGTTACTTGAGTGCAAATCCGATCGCGCATACGTTCTATCGTTCCGACATCGGAGCAAAAGCGATCCGTTTTACAGAAAAATAGCAAGGTGAGGGGGAGGCTTCGGTTCTCCCTCTTTGTATTTCTGCCCTGAAAAGTTATACTGAATCTGACAGAACTATCCATTTGAGGAGTGATCGATATGGTGAAAACATTGATTCACAGCGGAAAAGTCGGTTTGGAAGGTTTGAAATGGGAAGAGCGTGCGGAACAACCGGTAGGATCTTCCGAGATAAAAATAAAGGTCAAGGCGGCCGGACTTAACCATCGAGACCTTTTTGCCTTGAGCCAAGCACATGAGAAGCACCCTGTTGTCATCGGCTCGGATGCTGCCGGTATCGTTGCGGCTGTCGGAGCAGAAGTGACGCGTTTCAAAATCGGTGATGAAGTGATGATTTATCCCGGCAGCGGTTGGCGCAAGAACAGCGACACTGCCCCTGAAACCTTCACGATCCTCGGGAGTTCGGAGCAGGGGGCGATGGCGGAGGAAATCGTTGTTTCCGAAGAGAATGCTGTCCATAAACCGGCCCATCTGTCTTGGGAAGAAGCAGGCGTTTTGTCCCTGTCCGCGTTGACGGCTTTTCGCGCCTTATTCACAAAAGGTGGAGCATCGGAAGGTATGAAAGTCCTGATTCCAGGCATCGGCGGTGGAGTAGCCACTTATCTGCTGCAATTCGCCAAGGCCGCTGGAGCGACGGTATACGTCACTTCCCGTTCCCAAGAAAAATTGGCAAAGGCGCTGCAGCATGGAGCCGATAAAGGGTTGCTGCACGATGAGGATTGGATCGAAGGAATCGGCGGAAAAGTGGACGTCGTGATCGAGTCGGTCGGAGCAGCCACTTTCGACAAATCGCTGGATGCGGTGCGCAGAGGCGGCACAATCGTGACTTTCGGTTCATCGACGGGCGATCTGGTCACCTTCGATCTGCGGAAATTCTTTTACGGCCAGTACACGCTGAAAGGTTCGACGATGGGCAGTTTTGAAGAATATGAAGCGATGATCCGTTTTGTCGAGGAACATGATCTCCATCCTGTGGTGGACGCCGTTTATCCGGCAGAGGATTTCAAGGAGGCATTCCAGCGGCTGGAAAGTGCCGAACAGACAGGGAAAATCGCCCTGCAGATCGGCTGATCCGCAACAGCATCACGCTATCGGTGAACTCAGCTTTGTATTTGAGGATGAAATGAAAAAACGTCCGCCAAAAGCTTGCATTGCGCCCGCATTGCTTGTATAATCGGCTAGAAATCTATTTAAAGTAAGCTGAACAAAATATCCAAAGTGAACTGCAGTCAAAGTGCTTTTCCTCCCGCTTGAACGAAGGGGAGGAGTGGGCGCTTTTTTTGTACGCTGAAACAACCAAGAAAGGACGACAATGAATGATTATAAATGAATTTGATACCATCGCTGCCATTTCGACGCCGCCTGGAGAAGGGGCCATCGGAATTGTACGTTTGAGCGGAGATCAAGCGATCCAGATAGCCGATGCCTTATACCGATCAGGGACGAAGCACTTGGCTGATGTCGCCACACATACCATCAATTACGGCCACCTTTATGATCCGCGCACAGGCGACATGATCGATGAAGTCATGGTGTCCGTCATGCACGGACCGAAGACTTTCACCCGCGAAGATGTCGTGGAAATAAACTGCCACGGCGGTGTTGTGAGCGTCAACCGGATTCTGCAGACGATTCTCCAGAACGGCGCCCGCATGGCGGAACCCGGGGAATTTACGAAACGCGCCTTCCTGAACGGCCGGATCGATTTGTCGCAGGCCGAAGCGGTCATGGACTTGATCCGTGCCAAAACCGATCGTGCGATGAATGTGGCTCTGAATCAGTTGGACGGCAAATTGTCCGGTATGATCCGGGATATCCGTCAGATCATCCTGAACACCTTGGCTGAGGTCGAAGTGAACATCGACTACCCGGAATACGATGACGTCGAGGAAGTGACGACAAAGCTCTTGAAAGAACGCACCATTGAAGTGCGCGGACACATCCAGCATCTGTTGGATACCGCCAAGCAAGGGAAAATCCTGCGCGAAGGTCTTCAGACAGCCATCATCGGCCGCCCGAACGTAGGCAAATCCAGTCTGCTTAACCGGTTGTTGCGTGAAGAGAAAGCCATCGTGACGGACATCGCCGGCACAACCCGCGATACGATCGAGGAATACGTAAACGTCAGAGGCGTTCCATTGAAGCTGATTGACACAGCGGGCATCCGCGAAACGGATGACGTCGTGGAAAAGATCGGAGTCGAACGCAGCCGGAAAGCCTTGGCCGAAGCGGATCTGATTCTTCTGTTGATCAACCAGAACGAAGGGCTGACGGAAGAGGACAAGCAGCTTCTGGAAGAGACGAAGGACATGAACCGCATCATCCTTATGAACAAAATGGATCTGGAAGCCAAGATGACGACCGGTGAGTTGGAACCTTGGAGCGATTCTGAAAGAATCATCGAAACATCGATGCTGAGTGAAACCGGACTGGACCAATTGGAAAACCAGATTACGAAAATGTTCTTCTCAGGGGAAACCGGCGAGAAGGATGCAACCTATGTATCCAACGTCCGCCATATCGCGCTCTTGAACGATGCGATGGATTCGCTGGATGAAGTGCTGAGCGGCATCGAATCAGGCATGCCGATCGACCTCGTCCAGATCGACTTCACCCGTTGCTGGGACCTCCTCGGAGAAATCACCGGCGACAGCGTCCAGGACGAACTCCTCACCCAACTATTTACACAGTTCTGCCTGGGGAAATAAAGGATACGGATGCACTGTGACCGTACCGGTCAAGTGTACCATGTCTCTAAGCGATTAAAATCGCAAGAGCCATGACAAATCCTGAGCTCAGAGTTTGAGCACTAACGAGGTTCAGGACCAAGCAGCCCGGTTTTGGCTGAGTGGGCCTGAACAGCGTTAGGCACTCAAACGTCACAGTGCGACGTTTGAGGTCTTTAGCCTTTTTAGTACCAAGACTACTGATGCACCATCTGTTAAGGATTCAGAACCGTTCTAAAAGGATTCATAGTTCAACTAAAATGATAACAACAAATAGATAGCACAAACGAAAGGAATGGAAAAATGAACAGATTTGAAGCTGGAAGTTTTGATGTGATTGTTGTAGGAGCCGGACATGCCGGATCCGAAGCGGCGCTTGCCGCAGCGCGTATGGGATGCAGCACGATGCTGGTTACGATTGATTTGAACATGGTTGCCTTTATGCCCTGCAATCCATCCATCGGCGGACCTGCGAAAGGTGTAGTCGTAAGGGAAATCGATGCATTGGGCGGTGAAATGGGACGCAATATTGACAAAACGTATATCCAAATGCGCATGCTGAACACAGGGAAAGGCCCTGCAGTCCAAGCTTTGCGCGCACAAGCTGATAAAGATGATTATGCCCACCACATGAAGCACACCATCGAAAAACAAGAAAACTTGTTGCTGAAGCAAGCCATCGTTGAAGAATTGATCGTAGAAGACGGTGAAGTCAAGGGCGTAGTGACGCATACGGGCGCTGTTTACCGCGCCGGGGCCGTCGTCATCACAGCCGGAACCTCTTCCCGAGGGAAAATCATCATCGGGGACTTGGTTTACTCTTCCGGACCGAACAACTCGCAGCCGTCCATCAAGTTATCCGAAAATCTGCTTGATCTGGGATTTGAATTGGCGCGCTTCAAGACCGGAACGCCGCCGCGTGTGATGGCTTCGACCATCGATTATTCCAAAACTGAGGAACAGCCCGGTGACGCTGAGCCGAATCATTTCAGCTTCCTTTCCAAAGATGAAGACTATCTGAAGGATCAATTATCCTGCTGGCTGACTTATACGAGTCCGGAAAGCCATGAGATCATCCGCGACAATCTCCACCGCGCACCGATGTTCACGGGTATCGTGGAAGGCGTTGGGGCGCGTTATTGCCCATCGATCGAAGATAAAATCGTCCGCTTCAGCGACAAGCCGCGCCATCAGCTTTTCCTTGAGCCTGAAGGCCGCGAAAACGAAGAAGTCTATGTGCAAGGGTTGTCCACCTCATTGCCGGAAGATGTTCAGCTTGATCTGATCCGTTCCGTGCCGGGGATGGAAAATGCCCAAATGATGCGGACAGGTTACGCCATCGAGTACGATGTCGTGAAACCGCATCAGCTGCGCCTTTCCTTGGAGACAAAATTGGTTAAGAATCTGTTTACAGCTGGTCAAACAAACGGAACATCCGGTTATGAAGAAGCTGCCGGACAAGGCATCATCGCCGGTATCAATGCAGCGTTGGCTGTGCAAGGAAAAGAACCTTTCATCCTGAAACGCAGCGATGGCTATATCGGTGTCATGATCGATGATTTGGTCACAAAAGGGACGATGGAGCCATATCGCTTGCTGACTTCCCGCGCCGAGTACCGTCTGTTGCTTCGCCATGACAATGCCGACTTCCGCTTGACCGAAATGAGCCGCGAAATCGGTTTGGTGACGGAAGAACGCTATGAGTCATTCCTGGAGAAAAAACAGGCTGTCGAAAAGGAAATCGCCCGCCTCGAAAGTACGCGCCTGAAACCGACTGAAGAGCTGCAGGCTTTCCTTGCGGAACAAAACTCAGCTCCGCTGAAGGACGGCATTTTGTTTGCGGATATTTTGAAGCGTCCGGAACTGAAATATGAAGGTCTGATTGCTTTTGCACCGCTTGAGGTAGCCTTGCCGAAAGAGGTCATCAAGCAAGTGGAAGTGCAGATCAAATACGCCGGCTACATCAAAAAAGCCGCCGAAAAAGTGGATAAGCTGAAGAAGATGGAAGAAAAGCGCATCCCTGCGAACATCGATTACGATGCGATCAACGGAATAGCGAACGAAGCCAAACAGAATCTGAAGAAGATCCAACCGGAAACGATCGCCCAAGCAAGCCGGATCAGCGGCGTCAATCCAGCCGACATTTCCGTATTGATGGTATACGTAACCCAAGGAAAGATCGCAAAAACAGCAGAATAGGAAGCCGGGGCTGTCTCCTCTCGAGATAGCCTCGTTTTTTGTCGTTATCCGTTAATTTTTTTCGCGACTGCTCTTCATGGTCGAGAGACCCGCTTTTCTCCTCCGGCTAGCGGATTCTTCGCCGGAGCTATGCACCCATTCCGTCGTTTTTGAAGATTGAATTGTAGTATAATGGAATGCAAATGGAAAAAGGAAGGATAGGAGGGCAGCAGATGCGTTATCATCATGAAATCATCGAATCGGATCCGGAACTCCCAGTGTTCTATATTTTTCACAACGAAAGAACGGATTCCGGCGTCCTTGCCCATTGGCACAAATCATTGGAAATCAGCTATACAATGTCCGGAAAAATCAGCGAATTCACGATTGCTGGGACCGTCCATGAAACGAATGCCGGCGATATCCTCGTCATCAATTCGAATGAAGTCCATTCGATCTGGGATGATCATAACAAAACGAAGGCGATTTCGCTCATTTTCCCGTATGCCTTCATCAAATCCGAGATACCGGATTACGACAACAAGAGCTTCCGTTTGACTAATTGGCTTGCCTATACGGAACTGCAGAGAGAGAAACTAGATGAATTGCGTGGCTTGCTGGACCGGTACTTCGCTGTTATGGAAAGCGACGGCGCCGTAAAAGCCAGACTTTTGCTGAAAGGGATGCTGTACCAGATCCTTTTCCTTCTGGACGCATACTTTTCTGTTCCGAAGGCAGAGAGGAACATAGGCAGCGCCTCGTTGCCGCTGATTTCCGCCGTAACGCAACACATCGACGAAAATCTGGACAAAGAGTTGGCGCTCGATAAATTGGCGGAGACTTTTCACCTCTCCTATACGCATTTGTGCAGATTGTTCAAAAAGGAAACCGGCAGCACCATCCACAGCTATATTGTCGAGCAACGCCTCAATAAAGCCGTGAAACAGCTGATGTTCACCGACAAAAACATCCGTTATATCGTGGATGCTTGCGGTTTTCCCAATCAAAAATCCTTTTCAGCAGCCTTCAAAAACAAATACGGGATGACGCCGAAACGTTATCGGGATCAGAACAAGGCATAAACTGCCCATAATGAAGGCACAAATCGCCCCCCTTTTTTGCCGGAAATTCCCTAAAATAGAAAATAAGGAAAGCGCTATTCGTTTCAGCTGTGATTGGTTTTCGATGGAATGAAACCGTTTTAAGTTCGGCCGGGATACTGCTTGTCTGGATGGATAAAAGGGATATGGAGGGATTAGGGAATGAGACGTAAGACATTCAGCACTATTTTTACATTAGGGATAACGGCAGGCTTGCTTGTCGGTTGCGGTTCCGGAGAATCGGCGGATCAAGAGGATTCAGCCCAGCAAGAAAGTGTGCAAGCGGCCGAGGCCTACGATGGCGTCGTGAAGACCAGCATTTATGTGAAGGGGTATGAAGGAGGCCCCGGCGTACCGAAGCTCATCATCGAATTGGAGGATGCGGTCGGCAGTGTCGATCCGAGCGGCTGGCAGGTCATGACGGCCGGGTCGGAACGCACGGTGACGGACGTCTACACTTCCGATGAAAACGGGGATCCGCAGGAAAACTCAAACTTCATCGCGATCGATATGGAGACCAGTTTCAATGATGCGACGTTCAGCGTGGTCGGATCTCCGTTCACCTACAATACGACGACATCGATGAATGAATGGTCTCCAACTTATGAGGTCGCAATCGCTGCGCCGGCCGTCACGATCGAGGACGAAACCTACTCTTTGAGCATCACGGAGGATGCCGTGAACAACCGCATCTCACCGGATACGGATTTGTTCACCGCCAGAGGGACTTTCAGCGGCACCTATGTGAATCCGATGACGGAGCAAGAAGAGGAGTTGACGCTTTCGACTGCTGCCTATGAACCGGAAGAACTTGCCGAAGGGGAAGCGAATCCGTTGGTCATCTGGCTGCACGGTCAAGGTGAAGGCGGAACAGATCCCGACATCGCCATCCTAGGAAATGAAGTATCGGCGTTGGCAAAAGAGGAGATCCAGTCCTATTTCCAAACCGATGACGTGACCGGGGCTTATGTTCTGGCTGTCCAAACGCCTACCTATTGGATGGATGAAGGGGACGGAACGAACGGCAACGGCAGCGGCATTTCCAGATACACGGAAATATTGATGGACACGATCAATGATTATGTGGCTGCGCATCCGGATGTCGATACCGACCGCATCTATCTGGGCGGCTGCTCGAACGGCGGCTACATGACCATGAATATGGTCATCGAATATCCTGATCATTTTGCTGCAGCTTATCCTGTCTGCGAAGCGTACGCTTATTATGAATACGAGCGCAACAGCGACGGCACGTACGTGAAAACGGATGATGAAGCTACCGGAACATCGAGTTTTGTGAAGACCAAGCAAGTTTGGTTCACCGAGGAAAAAATCCGGGCGATCAAAGACCTGCCGATCTGGTTGGTCCAATCCGCGGATGATCCGGTTGTCGTGCCTATGAATTACATGCTGCCTACTTACCAGGCACTCGTCCAGGCAGGTGCCGAAAACACTTGGGTTTCCTACTACGAAACGGTTGAAGGAACGGACAGCCCGGGCACTACTTATCTAGGTCATTTCTCCTGGATCTACTTGTTCAATAACCAGGTGACAGGCGTTCAGGACAAAGAGGCGATCGCTGCTTCGACTGACGCTGAAATATTCGGCTTCGAAGCAAGCAACGCTACTGGAGGCGGCGCAGCTGCAGCGACAGTCGGCGAAACCACTTATACAAATATTTTCGAGTGGCTGAATGCGCAATCAAGATAAAAAGAGTCAGCAAAAATGATTCTTGAGTAAGGCTGCCGCTTATGTTAAGATAGTTACACAATTACATACGAAAAAAGGGAGCTTGTGTCAGCAGGCTGAGAGGAAGTAATCAACTTCGACCGATTACCTGATTTGGATAATGCCAACGTAGGGAAATAACATTGAATGATTCTATTCAGCGGGAAATGCCTATTCGGACATTTCCCGCTTTTTTTGTCGTCGTATCAAACAAACTATTTGGAGGTACCCCATGTTCAAAACGCTATTCGAAAATGTACAGCAACAGACGCCGTTGGTCCACTGCATCACCAATTATGTCACCGTGAATGATGTCGCCAATGTCCTCTTGGCAGCCGGAGGGTCCCCGATCATGGCGGATGCCCCCGAGGAAGTCGCGGACATCACAAGCATCTGCACCGCCCTGAATCTGAATATCGGTACCCTGAACAGCCGAGCTGTGGAGTCCATGCTGCTGGCGGGGCGCCAAGCCAATGCGCTCTCCCATCCCGTTGTTTTGGATCCGGTCGGTGCGGGGGCCTCCCCTTTCAGGACCGAAGCGACATTCAGATTGCTGGAGGAAATTGCCTTCACCGTGATCAAAGGGAACATTTCGGAAATGAAGACGATCCATTCCGGCAGCGGCACAACGAAAGGCGTCGATGCCGACATCAGCGATGCCGTGACCGAGGAGACGCTCGAGGCAACGGTCATGTTCGCCAAACGATTGGCCGACCGGAATGATGCGGTCGTCGCGATCACCGGAGCGATCGATATCGTCGCGGACCGGGACAAAGCCTACATCATCCGCAACGGACACCCGCAGATGGCGAAGGTGTCCGGAACTGGATGCATGCTGTCGGCAGTGATTGCAGCCTATTGCGGAGCGAACCCGGAGCAGTTGCTGGATGCCACGGCGGCAGCGATATGCCTGATGGGAGTCAGCGGCGAGCTGGCTTACGAAAGGATGATAAGCAATGCCGCAGGGACGTCATCCTACCGCAGCTACATCATCGATGAAATCAGCAAGATGTCGGCCGAAACATTGGAAGGGGGCGCTAAAATTGAGAGTAGATAAGAATGATTTGCTGCTTTACGCAGTGACCGATCGGCAATGGCTGGGGAACGCATCCTTGGCGGAACAGCTCGAAGAAGCCATCCAAGCAGGCGTTACTGTTGTGCAACTGCGCGAAAAAGAACTGGATTTTGATGCCTTTGTCTCCTTGGGAAAGGAACTGCAGGCCGTGGCCAAACGCCACCGCGTTCCTTTCATCATCAATGATGCGGTCGATGTGGCCTTGGCGCTGGATGCGGATGGCGTCCACGTGGGGCAGAGCGATATGCAGGCGGGAGATGTCCGCAGTCGGATCGGCGAGGGGAAAATCCTTGGTGTTTCTGCCCATTCCGTCAAAGAAGCGCTGGCGGCGGAACGGAACGGGGCCGATTATCTGGGCGTTGGTGCCATCTACGGTACAGCGACGAAGCCGGATGTCAACACGCTATCGATCGAGACGCTGCAACAGATTTGCCAGGCGGTAAGCATACCCGTTGTGGGGATCGGAGGCATCTCTGAAGGGAATATCCCCAATCTGAAGGGCAGCGGCATCGATGGGGTTGCCGTCGTATCCGCCATCTTTGCGCAGCCTGACATAACCGCGGCAGTGAAGAAACTGCGCCCGTTAGCCGAAGCGATGGTGCAGCCATGAAACTGGAAGCAGCCATCTTCGATCTGGACGGGACGCTGTTGGATTCCATGCCGATTTGGCAAGGATTGGGAGAAAATTATTTGCTTCAGAAAAAGGTTCAGCCAGCTCCTGGATTGCAGGATGCCTTGAAGACGATGAGCCTCACGCAGGCCGCACAACATTTTCGTGCAGCATACGGATTGCATGAAACCGAAGCGACGATCCTTACGGAAATCGAGACGCTGATTTCGGGTCTTTACCGCTACGAAGTCCCGCTTAAAGCCGGTGCAGCGGAATATCTGCAGACATTGCAGGAGCAGAATGTGAAGATGTGCATCGCCACGGCGACCGAAAGGCATTTGGCCGAGAGTGCCTTGGAGCGCTTAGATATCCGGAGATATTTCAGTACCGTCCTGACCAGCAGCGAAGTACGGGCTGGCAAAGATAATCCGCTCATTTACCAGCGGGCGCTCGAGCATCTTGGGGCTCCCCTCACGAAGACTGTCGTCTTTGAGGATGCCCTGCATGCCATCGAAACGGCAACGGCAGCCGGCTTCCGGGTGGTCGGCGTCTACGACGAAACGGCGGCACAGGATAGGGAGCGCATCGAAGCACTGACGGAACAGTATATCTATTCATTTTCGGATTGGAAAGGATGAGCAAAAACATGAAAACAGTATTGACGATCGCCGGTTCGGACAGCAGCGGCGGAGCGGGGATCCAAGCGGACCTGAAGACGATGATGGCGCATAAAGTCTATGGGATGAGCGTGATCACGGCGCTGACGGCACAGAACACGACAGGCGTGGTCGGGATCATGGAAGTGACGCCTGAATTTGTGGCGCAACAACTGGATTGCGTCTTCAAGGATATCCGGCCGGATGCGGTGAAGATCGGCATGGTGTCGAATGCCGCAATCATCAAAGTCATCGCGGAGAAACTGATCGAACACAAAGCGGAGAATATCGTCGTGGACCCGGTCATGGTGGCCACAAGCGGCAGCAGCCTGATGCAGGACGATGCCAGCCAGGCTTTGCGGATGCTCTTGTTGCCGTTGGCTGATGTGATCACTCCGAATGTGCCGGAAGGAGAGGTGCTGAGCGGAGTCAAGATCGGGACGAAGGCAGATATGCTGGCTGCAGCGGACCGTATCGCTTCAGCAGCGGGAACCAGCGTGCTTCTGAAGGGCGGCCATCTGAAGGACAGCGCCGACGATCTGCTCTTTATGGATGGAAAAGCGAGTTGGTTCGAATCGGAGCGGATCGAAAATCCGAATACGCACGGCACCGGCTGCACACTTTCCTCTGCCATAGCCGCCAACTTGGCTTTAGGTCACGGAATGGAAGAGAGCATCCGCCAAGCCAAAGCCTACATCACCGGAGCACTCCGTGACGGAATGGATTTGGGCAAAGGCAGCGGACCGCTTAATCATGCTTACCGCATCAACTAAAAAAGAAAACAGGCGCAATTGCGCTTGTTTTCTTTTTTAGGCTTTGGTTCTGCGGTTGTAGCCGCGTTCTCCGAAAGGTTGCTTGTCGCTCAGCCATTTTTCCTCCAGTTGTTCCAAGGCCTTCTTCTCATTGAAAGAAGGGTCGTCGTTCTTTGCCAGTACTTCCAAAATCGTAAAGGTGAAGGCTTCCTGCCCAAAGTGGTTCCAATCAGCTTGGAGCTCCTTATTGTTGTTCGCCCCCATATTCAAAATATGTTTCATACCATTCAAAGTCTTCAGGTTCGGGGTTTTTCCGATGAAAATCTTTTGATTTTCCGTATTCTGTACTTCGTAGATGCCGGCTTCAATAGGCATCTCTTCAAATTGGCGCCGCAGTTCTTTTTTCTGTGCCATTTCGCTTCCAACTCTCTTTCTGGGTTTACTCAAAAGCATACGCAAATTTTGATATTCCGTCAATTGCCCCTGTCCAAAGATGGAGACCACAACGTGTAAAAGTTGGATGGGTAAAATCAGTACGTTAATAAATAGTCTATCTCCTAACGTTCGGTAATGAGTGGTTTAGGGGTGGTGAAAACTAGGGAATTCTTTCCAAATTCTAAATAAAACCTCATTATTCTGTCGTTTTTGTTTGCTATAATTTTGATTATAGTGAACATTCGGAATTTTGAGTCCTTGCGTAATAGTAGGTTACACCTCTGTTGTCCGCATCCGGTTCATATTTGCGATCGAAGGGAAGATGGAAGATGGGATTACTATTATTCGATTTTGACGGTACCTTGGCTGAAACATGCAAAATTAGCGAAATGGCTACAATGGATACATTTGAACATTTCGGCTATCCCGTTCCAACCCCTGAGCAACTGCGTGAGGATAGAGGGAAGCCCCATTTTGTGAAGTTTATCGGCTATCTGAAGCAGTACGCACTCTCTCCGGTCGAACTGGACAAGCTGATGGAAGTTTTTTGGAACAAATACGAAAAATATGAAAATATGCTGTTGGAACCATACGATTTATCGCGGGAGTCCTTAATGGAACTGAAAGGGAACGGACACCGTCTGGGCGTGATTTCCAACAAGGCAACCAAAGCTTTGTTGCGCAGCCTTGCTGCAGTGGATCTGCTGGATCTGATGGAAGTGGTCATCGGATTGGATAACATGAACCAGCATAAACCGAATCCTGAAGGCATCTTCACCGCCTGGGAGAAAATCCCGATGGCGAAAGAAGAAACCGTCATGATCGGTGACACCATCTATGATATGCAGATGGGCAAAATGGCTGGCATAAAGACAGTCGGCATCACCTGGGGAGGAAGTTCCGCCCAAACCTTGCGCGCGGAAAATCCCGATCGTATCGCCAACTCCTTCGTTGAACTGGAAATCATTATCGCAAGTTTGTTGGATGATTAAATAGATTGAAAAAGCCGCTGTCCTTTATTCGGGATGGCGGCTTTAAAGTTGATTTAGCCCTTGTACAGACCGCTCTTTCAGGATAAAGTAGAGATGTAGAAAAACAGACGAAGCCAACGATGAAAGGAAACATTATGAATCCAGAACAATTTGCCGAGGCCCTTGCCGAAAAAGGGATCCTTTTGAATGAAACGCAACTCGAACAATACGCCACATATTTGCGCCTATTGCGCGAATGGAACGAAAAAATCAACCTGACGGCCATCACGGAGCCGGATGAAGTCTATCTGAAGCATTTCTATGACTCCATTTCGCTGGGCTTCCACATGGATTTCACTGAAGAAGAAGTCACGCTTTGCGATGTCGGCGCCGGCGCCGGTTTCCCGAGCATCCCCCTCAAGATTGCGTTCCCGAAATTGAAGGTGACGATCGTGGACTCACTGAACAAACGGATCACCTTCCTGCAGACTCTGGTTGCCGAATTAGGTTTGACGGGGGTTTCCTGTTTCCATGATCGTGCGGAAACCTTTGGGCAGAACAAGAAATTCCGCGCCCAATTCGATGTGGTGACGGCGCGTGCGGTCGCGCGCTTGAGCGTCCTGAGCGAACTGTGTCTGCCTTTGGCCAAAAAGGGCGGTACTTTCGTCGCGATGAAAGCGGCCAGCACGGAAGAGGAGCTCCGCGATGCAGAGCGCGCCATCGCAACTCTGGGCGGCAAACTCGAAGAAGATATCTTTTTTGAACTGCCGAATGATGCAGGCGAACGCCATATCGTGAAGATCAAGAAAACGAAAGAAACACCGAAGGCCTACCCGAGAAAAGCCGGGACACCGAACAAAAATCCATTGTAAATCGGAAAAGGAACGGCCCGACCGTCTGCTTCTTTGCAGGCAGGCCGGGCTTTTTGGGTTTAAGGTGCAATCATAAAGCGATTTTACGGCATCGGTTTTATCTATCCTATATTTTTCCAAATTTTTTTGTTACAATAGTCTGGTAAAGTTATAGCCTTTTTTATAAATAGACATACTGAGCGATAAATGATGATTCATTTTGAAGAAATGCGTAGGAGAAAAGGCGCAGGTATCGTTTTTTCTCTTTTTTTAGGCAAAAAAGTGGAACAGCGCTACAACAGCTTCAAGTGAACGACAGAAAGTGGAGGAGAATAGATGGCACGGATTATTGCAGTCGCAAATCAGAAAGGCGGCGTCGGAAAAACGACGACCACCGTCAATTTAGCAGCTTCTTTGGCCTACTTAGGCAAAAAAGTTTTATTGATAGATAGTGATGCCCAAGGGAACGCCACCAGCGGACTCGGCATTTCAAAAGCAGATGTTGAAAAAGATATATATGATGTATTAGTGAACCAAGAACCCATCGAGAATGTCATCAGAGAATCCTCGCGGGAAAATTTATGGGTCGTGCCTGCAACCATCCAATTGGCAGGGGCCGAGATCGAATTGACGAATCAGCCGCATCGGGAAGCGCGCCTTTATGA
Source organism: Trichococcus pasteurii (assembly GCF_900112935.1). Taxonomy (GTDB): domain Bacteria; phylum Bacillota; class Bacilli; order Lactobacillales; family Aerococcaceae; genus Trichococcus; species Trichococcus pasteurii. The sequence continues at coordinate 11,974 of NZ_FONM01000011.1, read as the reverse complement.
GGCAGTGCAGTCTTTGCGTGAGGAATACGACTTCATTTTCATCGACTGCCCGCCATCTTTGGGCCATTTGACGATCAATGCCTTCACTGCCAGTGATTCGGTTTTGATTCCGGTCCAGTGCGAATACTATGCCTTGGAAGGGTTGAGTCAACTGTTGAACACCTTCCGCTTGGTTCAGAAGCATTTCAATAAGGACCTGAAATTGGAAGGGGTATTATTGACGATGCTGGATGCCCGGACCAACCTCGGCTTCGAAGTCGTTGATGAGGTCAAAAAGTATTTCAAAGAAAAAGTATACAAGACAATCATTCCGCGAAATGTCCGTTTATCCGAAGCGCCAAGCTATGGACAATCAATCGTTGACTATGATATCCGTTCAAAAGGAGCGGAAGTTTATCTTGAGTTGGCAAAGGAAGTGTTAGCAGATGGCGAATAAAAACAGCAAAGGGCTTGGACGCGGCATCGACGCGCTCTTCAGCAACTTTGAAGATATCGAGAAGATCGATGAAAAAACAGAAAAGGTACAGGAGATCCCTTTAGACGAAATCCGCCCCAACCCTTATCAGCCGCGGAAAACCTTCGACGACTCGACTTTGCGGGAATTGGCGGACTCGATCCTGCTGAACGGCGTCATCCAGCCGGTCATTCTGCGCCAATCCAGCGTGAAAGGCTATGAAATCATTGCAGGCGAACGCCGCGTCCGCGCGTCCCGTTTGGCCGGCAAAACAACAATCCCGGCAATCGTCCGTGAATTTGACGAAACGGCAATGATAGAAGTCGCCATTTTGGAAAATTTGCAGCGTGAAGACCTGACTCCGCTGGAAGAGGCGGAAGGCTATCAAACCTTGATGAACAAGCTGAATCTTACGCAAGTGGATGTAGCCCAAAGATTAGGCAAGAGCCGTCCGTACATCGCCAACCACCTGCGCTTGCTGAATCTGCCGCAGGACGTCAAACGGATGCTGCAAGAGGGATTGATCTCCATGGGGCAAGCCCGTACGCTTTTGGGGTTGAACGATGAATCGTTGATCAGCGAATTGGCGAAACGTGCTGCCGAAGAGGGCATCACGGTCCGACATCTGGAATTACTGGTCCAACAACTGAACAATCCAGGTGATGTCGCCAAAAAGAAAAACAAGAAGAAAAAAGAAACGAAACCGGTATACATCAAAGAGAGCGAAGAACGTTTGATGGACAAATTCGGGACATCCGTACAGATATCCAGCAAGGGCGAAAAAGGCAAAATCGAAATCGAATACCTTTCTCCAGCCGACCTGACCCGGATTTTGGATATCCTGCAAATTTCCCTGGACGATTAAGAAGAGACGAAGACATCAGAAAGAGGTGCAGCTAGCCTTGGTACAACAAGATTATGGATTGCATGATGTGGTGGAAATGAAAAAACCGCATCCCTGCAAAAACAACTCATGGGAAATCATCCGAATGGGTATGGACATCCGTATCAAATGCCTGAAATGCGGGCAGATGGTCATGATGCCGCGCCGCGAATTCGAGAAGAAAATGAAAAAAGTACTGACTAAGGCAGAAGAAACTGTCGAATAGGTCTTTTAATGAACAAATATAAGTAATATAAGTGGAAAGAGTGTGAAGAAATGTCATTAACAGCAGGAATCGTAGGATTACCGAACGTCGGTAAATCCACTTTATTCAACGCCATCACCAAAGCGGGAGTGGAAGCCGCAAACTATCCATTCGCGACGATCGACCCAAATGTCGGAGTAGTCGAAGTTCCCGATGAACGTTTGAATAAATTAACAGAATTGGTGAAACCCAAAAAAACAGTCCCGACAACTTTTGAATTCACGGATATCGCCGGAATCGTAAAAGGCGCCAGCAAAGGGGAGGGGCTAGGGAACAAATTCTTGGCCAACATCCGCCAAGTGGATGCCATCTGTCATGTTGTGCGTTGTTTCGAAGACGATAACATCACACACGTCAGCGGTAAAGTGGATCCGTTGGATGATGTCGAAACCATCAACTTGGAACTGATTTTTGCGGACTTGGAGTCCATCGAGAAACGCTACACACGCATCAGCAAAATTGCCCGCACAAAGGACAAAGATGCTGTCCGCGAACTGGAGATCCTGGATAAGATCAAGAAGACACTTGAAGAAGGCAAATCCGCACGCACAATCGAGTTCACACCCGAGGAAGAACCGCTTGTGAAAAGCCTGTTCCTTTTGACGACAAAGCCTGTTCTGTATGTCGCAAACATCTCCGAAGAGGACGTAATAGCCGGCGGAGACAATGAAATGGTTCAAGCTGTCCGTGATTTTGCGGCGACAGAAGGCGCAGAGGTCGTTACTGTGTGCGCCCGTATCGAAGAAGAAGTGGCGGAATTGGATGATGAAGAAAAAGCTGAGTTCCTGGCGGAGCTCGGTATCAAAGAATCCGGACTGGATCAACTGATCCGTAAAGCCTACACTTTGCTCGGCTTGGGAACATACTTCACGGCAGGCGAAAAAGAAGTCCGTGCCTGGACATTCAAGCTGGGAATGAAAGCACCACAGACAGCCGGCATTATCCATTCCGACTTCGAACGCGGCTTCATCCGTGCCGAAACAGTTTCCTACGCTGACCTGTTGGCTTACGGCAGCATGCAAGCCGCCAAAGAAGCAGGAAGAGTCAGACTTGAAGGAAAAGACTACGTAGTCCAAGACGGCGACGTAATGGAATTCCGATTCAACGTATAACAGGATGTGATGATTCGCGTTTAGATACCCGGACGTTGGAGCACCCAGCGAAGTGAACCTCTTTTGTTCACTACGCTGGGTGTGAAACGGGAGCGGTATCTGCGAATCAGAACTCAACTAAAGGATACGATGAAATGCGGGAGGGGATGAGCACTAAGAGGACATTACGAGAACGGCCGCAGTTTGGCCGTGACGTAATGTCAGCTTAGGCGGAATCCCCTGCATTTCAGAATTCAACTACAAGTATGCCGCATGTAATCAAGGGAGGATTTATCATTGGAAGAAACGAAAAGCGTTGAACAAATGAAGGTCGAAAACAAAGCGTTGTGGCAGAGTTTGACCAAAAGAAATGAACAATACATGCTTGGGCTGGACAGAACCTTGAGAGCTGCAAACTTGGAAGAGGAGCGCAGAGAGGAAATTTACGGCAAAATGATGCGGGAATTGCTGGAAGCCCAAAAAACCGGAAAAACTGCCCGCCAATTATACGGCACAGTGTCTGAGTGCGCATCAAACATTCTGGTCAATCCGACAGATAACGAAGTGAAAGTGCGCTCGGCAGATTGGTTGATCGCTTTGGATGGCGGCTTATTGCTGGGGTCTCTTTTCGCGATGATTTCAGGCATTTCCTTGCTGACCAACAGTGGAGAAGACGTAATCGGAATGGGTCTGATCAGCTTGATCCTGAACTTTATCGTGGGCGGCATCGCCATGCTCGTCATCTCCAAATACACACCGAATCCGGATGCGCCAAAAGGCGAAAAAGGCTTCGGAAAATACATCTTTGCGACGACTGGCGCGATGCTGCTTTGGATGCTCATCATGACTGTTTCGATGATGCTTATTCCAGCCAGCATCAATATCGCTTTGCCTGCTTGGTTGTACCTTGGAATCGCGGGTGTAGGTTTTGCTGCAAAAGTATATCTGAAGAAAAAATATCATATAGTGGGCGGCATTTTGTAGGCCGTCAAGTGGTGGAGGCCGAGATGCAAAGAAAAACTTGTATCTCGGCTATTTTCGTATATTGACAGAAAAAAACTGCAAATGAATCCCTGGATACAAACATATGCGCCAATTCCGAACGTTGCAACAGATGCGAATCAACAGTATTCGAGAAAAAAAGCTTCTATATGAGAATTGTATGATAAACGAAGGTTTGCGCTTGACGTAGGTTGTTGGTGGTGGTATTTTAGATGATAAAAATCAGCACAAATAAAAAGGAGTGTTCATCGAAAATGTCAAATTGGGAAACAAAATTCGCTAAAGAAGGTTTTACTTTTGATGATGTATTATTAGTCCCGGCTGAAAGCCATGTATTACCTAACGATGTGGATTTATCGATTGATTTAGCTAAAAATTTACACTTGAATATTCCTATCATAAGCGCAAGTATGGACACAGTAACCGATGCAGCAATGGCAATCGCAATGGCTCGCCAAGGCGGCTTGGGCGTCATCCACAAAAACATGACCATCGAAGCGCAGGCTGAAGAAGTGCACAAAGTAAAACGTTCCGAAAGTGGCGTCATCATCGACCCATTCTTCCTGACCCCTGATCACTTGGTTTCCGAAGCAGAGAATCTGATGAGCAAATACCGCATCAGCGGTGTGCCTATCGTCAACGATATGGAAGACCGCAAGTTGGTAGGTATTTTGACGAACCGCGATTTGCGCTTCATTGCAGATTACCAAGTTCCGATCGGCGATGTCATGACCAAAGAACATTTGGTTACCGCTCCTGTAGGGACCTCTTTGAAGGACGCAGAATCCATCCTGCAAAAATACAAAATCGAAAAACTGCCTTTAGTCGATGAAAGCGGCCGTTTGGCTGGCTTGATCACGATCAAGGATATCGAAAAAGTAATCGAGTTTCCCAACTCCGCAAAAGATGCACACGGCCGTTTGATCGTTGCGGCTGCAGTAGGTGTGACAAGTGACACGTTTGAACGCGCCCAAGCATTATTGGATGCCGGTGCGGATGCAATCGTCATCGACACAGCGCATGGCCACAGCGCCGGCGTTATCCGTAAAATTAAAGAAATCCGCGACCAGTTCCCTGAAGCAACCCTGATTGCCGGAAACGTAGCGACTGCAGAAGGAACCCGCGCACTGTTTGACGTCGGGGTCGACGTAGTCAAAGTCGGAATCGGACCAGGCTCCATCTGTACGACACGTGTCGTAGCCGGTGTCGGTGTTCCGCAGATAACAGCCATCTATGATGCTGCAAGCGTGGCGAGAGAATACGGCAAAGCGATCATCGCTGACGGCGGGATCAAGTATTCGGGAGACATCGTCAAAGCGATGGCTGCCGGTGGACATGCAGTCATGTTGGGCAGCATGTTGGCAGGTACGGATGAGTCTCCAGGCGAATTCGAAATCTTCCAAGGCCGTCGTTTCAAGACTTACCGTGGTATGGGCAGTCTGGCAGCAATGGAAAAAGGCTCAAGCGACCGCTACTTCCAAGGCGGCGTGAATGAAGCGAAGAAAATGGTTCCTGAAGGCATCGAGGGTCGTGTGGCCTATAAAGGCGCAGCCAGCGACATCATCTTCCAACTGCTCGGCGGTGTCCGTTCCGGTATGGGCTATGTAGGAGCCGGTAATTTGCAAGAGCTTCGTGAGAATGCCCAATTCATCAAGATGTCCGGAGCTGGGTTGATCGAATCCCATCCGCATGACATCCAAATCACAAAAGAAGCACCAAACTACTCCATCCATAGATAATCGCATGAAATCAAAATGTCCGGGACACTGTTCCCGGACATTTTTTTCTTATGTTCACGGTTTGCTGGAGCTTTCTGATATAATTAAAACGGAATTTCTTTATGCTTCCTTAAGCAAAAATTTAAAACAATTTGGTACGATGAGAGAAAATATATATTTTGGGGAAAGGGTTGTCCTATATGAATAAAGTTTTGATCGTCGATGACGACAGGGAAATCGTGGATTTATTGAGCATCTACTGCAAAAATGAAGGGTACGATCCGATAAAGGCCTATGACGGTGTAGATGCCTTCCGCAAGCTTGAGGAGAATGCGGATATCCAACTGATTATTTTGGATGTGATGATGCCTAAGAAGGACGGCATCTCGGTAGTGAAGGAGCTGCGGGAACAGAACAATCCGATCCCGATCCTGATGTTGAGCGCAAAATCCACGGATATGGATAAAATTCAAGGGCTGACGACGGGTGCGGACGACTATGTTTCCAAGCCGTTCAACCCACTGGAAGTAATGGCCCGCATCAAATCGCTATTGCGCCGGACCACTATGCAGGCAGATGCTTCAGAGGTGGACTCGATCGAAATAGGCCCGCTGGTCATCAAAAAAGATTCCCATGAAGTAAAGACGCTGAACGGGAAAAGCATCCAATTGACCGCGCTGGAATTCGGCATCCTGCATTTATTGGCGAGCCACCCGAATCGCGTCTTCAGCGCCGATGAAATTTTTGAACGCGTCTGGCAACAGGAAAGCATCGTATCGGCCAAAACCGTAATGGTGCATGTGAGCCATCTTCGCGATAAAATTGAAGAGGCTACAGGCGGCGAGAAGGTCATCCAGACAGTGTGGGGTGTAGGCTATAAAATCGGCGAATAGGCATGCCTGCATATGGGCCGGCCTGAAAAAATCCGCTGAGTCGGGAGGGTGCGGGTTTGTTTAATAAGTTGAAGAAGAAAGAAATGAGTGAACTCGTTTTTGAAGGGGCATTGACGCTTGGCATCGTCTATCTGCTCTACATCGGGATGGAGCTGATGTTCAACCGACTGGTCGCGAACCCGCCTTCGATTTTGAGGGAAATCCCCTCCTTAAGGCGATTCGTGATGGTAGTTGACGCATTTTTGACCATTTACGATGATGTTTTCCAATGGATAGCGGCGATTTTTGCAGCCATCTTCACCGGTTGGCGTTTGGTCAGGAGATACAAGCAGATGCAGTTGACGCATATCCTGGATGAGCTGCATTATATCGCAGCGGGGCACTTCGATCATCGGATCGACGCGAACAATGCCGGCAGCTATGTCGATGTTGTCGACAGCATCAACACGCTAGTGGAAAGTACGGTCCAAGCGATGGAAGAGGAACGGAAAATTGAACAATCGAAGGATGAACTGATCACGAATGTCAGTCATGATATCCGCACCCCTTTGACTTCCATCATCGGCTACTTGGGATTGATAGAGGACAAGCAATTCAACAGTGAAGAGGATGCTTTGCGTTATATCCATATCGCTTACACAAAGGCACTGCAGATGAAGGTGCTTGTCGATGATCTTTTCGAATACACGAAAGTGCGCCAACCGACGACCCCGCTGCTGTTGAAGACGATCAACATAGGCAACTTTTTGGAGCAGATTGTCGCCGATTATGAATTGGAATCGCGCAAACGCCATATGGAGATTGAGGTGATCATGAAGACGAGCCCGTTGATGATCGAAATGGATGTCGATAAAATGGCACGAGTCTTCAACAATCTCATTTCCAATGCCCTGAAGTATGCGCATGGCGGCACGTGGGTTCACATCGAAGCCGAAAAGGTAGGTTCTGAGGTGATTGTTGCCGTGAAAAATAACGGGGAGCGCATCCCTGAAGAATCGCTGCAGGAATTGTTCGGGCGCTTCTATCGGGTGGAAAATTCCCGTTCGAAAGAGACAGGCGGGACCGGGCTGGGGTTGGCGATCGCCCAAAGCATCGTAACGCTCCATGGCGGATATATCTATGCGGAATCGGATGAGGCGGAAACCAAATTCGTGCTGCACCTTCCTTTGAAACAGACTCCGGCTGTCAAGGAATAAGGAACGTACGCTTTCTGTGTACGTTCCTTTTTTTGGTTGTCTTTTTACAGTATTTCCGCTAACATAGAAGGGTATATCAACTGAATGAAATGACTGATTGGAGATAACTAAAAACAATGATGACTATAAAAAACAGAAAAATGATTATGGGAACAATTTCGGCTGCCTCTGTATTGGTGAACAGCTTGTTTGCTGCACCGGTTGCCTTGGCCGCTGAACAGCCTTCTGTCGATGCGAAGGCCGCATTCGTGATAGAAGACGAAACCGATAAAGTGCTTGTGAACCAAAACGGGGAAGAAGCGCTGGGTATCGCCTCAATGACAAAAATGTTGAGCATCTACTTGATACTGGAAGCCATCGAAGCAGGCAAATTGACTTGGGACAAGCAGATCACCGTCAGTGATTACGTCTATGAAGTCAGCCAGAACTATAACTTTTCCAATGTGCCTTTGCGCCAGGACATCACGTATTCTGTGGAAGAACTGTATCAATCCGCATTGATCTATTCCGCAAATGGCTCAACGATCGCTTTGGCGGAAGCTTTGGCTGGTTCGGAAGCAAAATTCGTCGATCTGATGAAGGCCCAGTTGGATGAGTGGGGCGTAGAAAACTACGAGCTCTATAATGCCACAGGTTTGTCGAACAGCGATATGCCGGAAGAACATCTTTATCCAGGTGCTTCGGCTGATGGCTACAATAAAATGACCGCGCGTGGCGTCGCGATGGTTGCGGATCATCTGATTGATGATTACCCTGAAGTTTTGGAAACGACTGCCGTTCCGGAAATGACTTTTCAAGCCGGAACGTCCGACGAAATCATGATGCACAGCTACAACTTGATGTTGCCTGGCATGTTCTATTACCGTGAAGGTGTTGACGGTCTGAAGACCGGAACAACACTGGAATCCGGTGCATCCTTTACTGGGACTGCCATCCAGGACGATATGCGGATCATCACCGTGGTCATCGGTGCTGACGAGAGCACCAAACGTTTCACGGAAACCGACCGTTTGATGGACTATGCCTTTTCGACCTTCGAGAAGACGACGGTAGCGGCGAAAGGCGATGCCGTTTCCACACAAGAACCGATTGCCGTAGCCAAAGGGAAACAGACAGAGGTCGGACTTGTCTACAACGAAGACCTTGTGACCGTTACGGAAAAAGGTGCAGAAGAATTGGCGTTGACAACTGTTTTCACACCGGCTGAAGAAAGCCTGAATGAAGATGGCGAGATCGAAGCGCCTATCGAAAAAGGAACTGAAGTCGGATCCGTCGCTGTGACGGTCGAGGGCGATGAGTTGGGCTACTTGGATGGAGCGACTTCCGAGGATGTCAAAGTCGCAGTGGCAAGCAGCGTTGAGAAGGCCAATATCTTTGTGCGCGGCGGCCGCGTTGTCGGAGACCTGTTCGGAAAAGCTTGGCAAACGGTATCCGATTTTGTCGGAGGGTTTTTTGACTGATCCGGAACAGCTGAAGGCTTATCGGAAACCGGCGCTTTATTGACAGCGTAGGGTTTGTTCAGTAAAATGAGGATATCGAAGCTTAGCCTAATTGAATAGAGAAAGCCATGCATGTGACCAGTAAATGATGTGAAGCGCCCCAGAGAGTCAGTGGTTCGGTGAGAACTGACCCTTCACTTGTTGAATCCCCACATGAAGCGAACAATGAAAACAAGAAATTGACTAAATTGTTCCGGATCCGTCCGTTAACGCAATGAAGCGCAGGCAGCCCCAGTATAGGGGGTTGGCTGAAGTTGGGTGGTACCGCGAACGTTAAAGCCATTTCGTCCCAGATTGTTCTAGGGATGGAGTGGCTATTTTTGTACAAATAACGAGGAGGAATCAATATGTTGGATGTAAAATTATTGAGGGATGGATTTGAAGCCACTGCGGAGAAGTTGGCTGCACGCGGAGTGAAAACGGAAGATTTGGCGACGTTCAAGGAATTGGATGCGCAACGCCGGGAAAAACTCGTTGAGACGGAAAACTTGAAGCAATACCGCAATGGCGTTTCCCAGGAAATTGCGCAATTGAAACGGAACAAGGAGAATGCGGATGACAAGATTGCCGAAATGAAAGAAGTCGGCGATAAAATCAAAGCATTGGATGAAGAACTGAATGAAATCGAAGAGAAGACGACTTTCATCGCCACAAGATTGCCTAACCTGCCGCATGACTCTGTTCCTGTCGGTGCGGACGAAGAGGAGAACGTGGAAGTAAGAAGATGGGGGACGCCTCGTGCGTTCGATTTCGAACCGAAAGCCCACTATGACATCGCCGAGGCATTGGACATCCTGGATTTTGAACGTGGTGCTAAAGTTACCGGAAGCCGTTTTGTCTTCTATAAAGGCCTGGGAGCCCGCCTGGAACGCGCTTGCTACAATTATATGCTGGACCTGCATACGGAAGAGCATGGCTATACGGAAATGATTCCGCCATACATGGCGAATGAAGCATCCATGTTCGGTACGGGACAATTCCCTAAATTCAAAGAGGATGTCTTTCAGTTGACGGATGAGCGCAACTTCACGCTGATCCCGACAGCTGAAGTTCCTTTGACGAACTATTACCGTGATGAAATCATGAATGAAGCGGATCTGCCAGTCTATTTCACAGCGATGAGTCCGTCTTTCCGTTCTGAAGCCGGAAGCGCAGGACGCGACACAAGAGGGTTGATCAGGATGCACCAGTTCCATAAAGTGGAGATGGTGAAATTCAGCAAACCGGAAACTTCCTATGAAGAGTTGGAAAAAATGACGGATGATGCTGAAGCCGTACTGAGAGGCTTGAATCTGCCGCACCGTACGATCACGTTATGCACGGGAGACATGGGCTTCTCTGCAGCCAAAACTTACGATATCGAAGTCTGGATACCTGCCCAGGATACCTATCGGGAAATCAGCTCTTGTTCAAACACCGAGGCATTCCAAGCCCGCCGCGCGAAAATCCGCTACCGCAATGAAGAAACCGGAAAACTGGAATTCGTGCACACGTTGAATGGCTCAGGGTTGGCTGTCGGGCGCACTGTGACTGCCATTCTGGAGAATTACCAAAACGAAGACGGTTCCGTCACGATCCCTGAAGCACTTGTGCCATACATGGGCGGCATCACGAAAATAACCAAAGAGAACGCAAGCAACAAACGCTGATCGTAAGCAAGATATGCGAGCAAGCTTTTGTGCGTGTGATACAATCATTTCAGACGAAAATGCAGACGAAAGGAATGATGATAGTGACCGAATCAAAATTGGAAAAAGCTACTTTTGCCGGAGGGTGTTTCTGGTGCATGGTCAAGCCGTTCGATAGTCTTCCTGGCATCGAATCAGTCGTTTCCGGCTACACGGGCGGACACAAAGATAATCCTACTTATGAAGAAGTATGCTCAGGAACAACCGGTCATACGGAAGCTGTTCAAATCACATTTGATCCAGCTGTGTTCCCGTACAAAGATTTAGTGGAGGTATACTGGCAGCAGACGGATCCCACTGATGCCATGGGTCAATTCGTAGATCGCGGTACTTCTTACCGTCCGGTTATTTTTTATCACACACCGGAACAAAAAGAGATAGCGGAAGCATCGAAACAAGCACTGCAGGACAGCGGGAAATTCACTAAACCAATCGTGACTTCCATTGAACCGGCACAACCGTTTTATGCCGCAGAAGAATATCATCAGGATTTCTACAAAAAAAGCAGTGCGCATTATCATGGATATCGTTCTCATTCAGGCAGAGATTCGTATATCGAATCGCATTGGAAAAAGTAGAAAACTTTCCGAAACTACAATTTAAGAAGGTTCATTCCGAAGAAATGACTTTGGAATGGATCTTCTTTTTTGCTGGGAATGAATGTTTTATCCTATTCCAGGGGGCTTTTGCCGTCATTATGCAATAAAAAAATACATTCAATCAAAAAAGGCTTGCCAAAAAGCTATAAAACAAGTAAGATTATTATTCGTTGACATGCCAAACGGAAAACCGTAAAAAGTAGCCCGGGCCGTTGATGACTGTATGGACTTTCCGGCCAATTCATTAATAACATTTTTTAAAAAGTTGTTGACAAACTGGTTCCGCAAGTGCTATTATATAGAAGTTGTCACGTGAGAGCGTGTGAAACATTAGACCTTTGAAAACTGAACAAAGAATGAACGAACCAAATGTGCAGGGAGCTTCGATTTCGGTCGAGGCAAACGAAGGCGATACTTAGTATCGCAAACATAAAGTCAGCAAGAAATTAAGAGCTATCAGCTTAACATGTAGGATTTCTGTACAAGAGTCCACATTTACATGAGAGTTTGATCCTGGCTCAGGACGAACGCTGGCGGCGTGCCTAATACATGCAAGTCGAACGGTCTTTTCTATGGAAGCTTGCTTCCACTGAGAAGATAGTGGCGAACGGGTGAGTAACACGTGGGTAACCTGCCCATAAGAGGGGGATAACATCCGGAAACGGGTGCTAATACCGCATAGTTTT
>NZ_FONM01000021.1:34796-44575 GCF_900112935.1 Trichococcus pasteurii | reverse complement strand
GTTTTTGCCAATGGGAAAAACGACTCAAGGCGTTATTCTCTTCGAGAATCAAGTAATAGGCGATCGACAGAATTTGCTTATAATGCTCCGGGAAGATGGCCTTAAGGTCCGCGTATACGCCTGTCTGCTTGCCAATTTGATCGAGCAGATAACCTGCCCCATAGAAGATTCTTCGGACTTGTGTCATTGGAATCGGCCCTGGCTTAACTTCCGATGAAGTCGGGGCCGGTTTCTTTTTGTACGAACGTGTTGGGATGATTTCACCTGTAACCGGATCGACTTTTCCAATCAGTGTCCTCTTAGCGCGTGATTGTTGCTTTTCCTTATCCCAGTAGGGTTCATTCGTAAGCGCCAAATAATCAGGTAGATTTTCGTGAGGCGTTTTTCCATTTATACTTCAGTTATCATATATAACGGAGGTACCTAAATGGAAAAACAGCCGGACATTGTTCCTATTCAGTTAGATAATCAAAATGATTTTGATCCAATGACACACGAGCGACAACTTGCTTTTGAAATAAAGGATACAAATCGAAACCGAACGGTTTCAGTATATCAAGGTATTGAAAAATACATCCTATACGCTTTGTTGAAGGAGCTGTGATGGATGATTGTTGATTATACCAAGGTTAAACACATTTACCTTGTTTGCGGAAAAACCGATATGCGTAAGTCAATTGATGGCCTGGCTGCTCTTGTTCAGGATCAATTTGATATGGATGTATTTGATGACTGCCTCTTCCTGTTTTGTGGAGGCGGCAGGAATAAATACAAAGCACTCCATTGGGATGGAGATGGATTTATATTGCTGTATAAACGTTTAGAAAATGGCGTGATTCAATGGCCGCGATCGAGTTCGGAAGTGAGAAATATTTCTCAGCAAGAGTTGCGATGGTTATTAGAGGGATTATCGATTGAACAGCCGAAGGCTATCAAGAAAGTAAGCCCAGGACATTTCCATTAAAAACAGCCACAACTGTTGATTAGACAACATTTGTGGCTGTTTTTGGCTTCATTTCTTGATATAATAAGGAGGCTATGAATCGGAATGGAGATGTGTTGGGAATGACTGAGATGGAAAAAATGTTGCTTGAGCAAAATAAGCAGTTGGTTACGCAAATTGCTCTGCTGACTGAACAAGTCCAAGTGTTAACGCAGAAACTGTATGGTCGTTCCAGCGAAAAAAGCACGCCTACCGATGAAAATCAAATCGAGCTATTCAAGGATGAAGAGATCAATGTTTTCAACGAAGCTGAAGTTGTAGCCGACAAGTCTGCATTAGAACCACAGGCAGCGGAACAGGTTCAGCGTAAAAGAAGAACTCCCGGACATAAAGCGAATTTGGTCAAGGATCTGCCTGTGATAGAAGTCGACTGTATTCTTCATAAGGATGATTCGAATTGCGAATGGTGCAATACCGAGTTGCGACCAATTGGTCGCGAATACATCCGCGAGGAGGTAGAATTCATCCCGGCACATCTAAAAGTTAGAAAAATCTATCGCCATGCCTACGAATGCCCTTGTTGTAAAAAGGACGGAGCAGACGCCATCGTGAAGGCAGAGTTACCGATACCAGTTATTCCTAAAAGCTTGGCCTCTGCTAGTTCGGTGGCTTGGCTATTACATCAAAAGTATGAAATGTCCTTGCCGTTCCATCGTCAAGAAAAAGAATGGCAAAATTACGGTATTGCCTTGAGCCGAACTACAATGGCCAATTGGGTAATCAAAGCTGCCGAACTTTGGCTGAAGCCACTTTATAACCTGCTTCACCAGAAATTATTGACCGCCAACTGCCTATTTGTTGACGAAACAACCACGCAAGTTTTGAACGAACCCAATAGGAAAGCCACTTCAAATTCGTATATGTGGCTCTATCGGAATAGCACAGATGCCGATCAACAAATTGTTCTTTACCAGTACTCGCCTACGCGTGCAGGGGAAAATGCGGAGAAGTTTTTATCGGGGTATACGGGTTATATCCATTGCGATGGCTATGAGGGGTATAACAAGGTAAAGAATGTGACGCGTGTAGGTTGCCTTGCGCATATTCGGCGAAAATTCCACGAAGGAGTTCCTAAAGCCAGTACCGGCAAAAAGTCACAATGTGAAATTGGACTGGATTATTGCAACACACTTTTTAGTATTGAAAAAGAAATTGCACATCTGCCGCCTGAGGAACGCTTGAAGAAAAGGAAAAAGAAGGCGATTCCGGTACTTAAGGCATTCTGGGGATGGGTTGAAACGACCAATGCGCTGCCGAATTCCGTTCTTGGAAAAGCACTTAGCTATGCCAAGAAACAGAAACCGTACCTGATGAATTACCTTTTGGACGGTGAATGCCAAATTTCAAACAATTTGGCGGAACGAAGCATAAGACCATTCGTGGTCGGCCGTAAAGCATGGAACTTTTATGCCAGCCCTAAGGGCGCTGAATCAAGCAGCATTGCCTACAGCATCATTGAGACTGCCAAAGCAAATAATCTGAATGTATTCAAATACCTGACTTATTTGTTCAAGGAACTTCCGAACACGCCATTCAAAGAGGAGCCCGAACTTCTTGAGGATTATTTGCCATGGAATCCAGAGATCCAAGCAAACTGCAAATAACCCTACTACGATATGATATCCATATTGTAGCAGGGTTATTCGTGTTGTAGTATATACCTGATTATTTGGCGCTTACGTTCATTCTGATAGGCATAAGTAATGCCCGTTTTCTTGTTTGTCTGAAAAATAACTGCCATATCAACACTCCTCGTTATACATTATATTATATAACGAGTTATAAGTCTACAAAAAAACCGCTATATATCAATCGTTACAGCGGTTTTTCGAGTGATTATCGTTACACAATTCGGGAATGCAGGCTGTCTAGCATTAATATTCTTACTATTTTAGAATTACTATTTGCCGTCAGACAACAACGTGCAGAAGCGGAAATTTAGCAAAAAACAATAATTTAACGAATTGAAATTGGTTTATATATTTTTATAATTTCATAAAATCGAAACTTGCTCTGTATATGTTACTTGATATTGATTTTTTTTAAATCAAATAGTAAACTATAAGATAAATACAAGAGGAAGGGCGGTTTCTATTATGTATCTAGCAGATAACCACATACTGAAATTAATAGAAGATTCAAAAGTTATTGAACCGTTCGATAAAAAGAAACTTGGGGCATCTGGTTATGATTTAACTATTGAATCCATTATTTTGCCAGACAAAAAAGAAGAAGTAGATAAATATGATTTGAATGCTGGGCAGATTGTCTTTGTTTCAAGTGAAGAAATTTTGACAATGCCTAATGATCATGTTGGTCTAATTGTTCAGAGAAACAGTTCTATTAGATTGGGTTTGGCAGTAGCTGGTCCTGTTTATCAACCTGGACATAGAACTAAGGTTTTTCTAAGAGTAACGAATCTATCTTCTAACACCATTACTCTATCAAAGGGAGAATCAGTTGCTTCGATCATGTTTGAAAAATTATCTTGTGAACCGAGCAAGCCGTATGATGGAACTTTTTCCGATGAATTTAGTTATTCCGGAATTGGAGATTATCACGATATTAAGTTACCATCATTATCAACATTAGAAAAAAAGTAACTGAGCTAGAAAATATAGAAAAAAACATCTTTAATAGTGTCATTGTCATCATGACAATATTCATTGGTATTTTTAGTATCATAGATATCAATAGCGAAGCAAGCTCATCTACGGATAATATCTATATTATTTTAGCTAAAAATTTCGGAGCCATCGGTGGCATAAGTAGTTTAGTTTTTCTAGAATCATTGGTTATGCCCTTCATGGATAAAAAGCTCTGTGGAAAAATAACATTGGGTGCAGTATCGGTTGTACTACTCCTAGTAAGTGTATTAATTGCTGTTTATGGTGCCCGTTTAGAACATTTTCTAGTTACACGATAAAAATTAAAAATAAACTGTTAAAAAAATCAAACTTAGGAATGTACACTCTACATTTCCTGAGTTTGATTTTTTTCTTCACTACAGATAAAAATATAACGACTGCAACAGATACCCCGCTTCGTATTTTTCCGCCAGCCTGAACAGCTGGCGTTTCAGTATCGCTAGCGTGCCGGTTCCGTTCCGATAGCTTGCGAGGTTCTTTTCGTACTGTCTGCGCTCGGCATCGGTCACGTGTTTCTTGAAATAGCCCCAGACATGAGCTGCGGCGTTTTCGGCATAGCCGGGGCGGATTTCTTCGGCGAAGGCGGTGTCGATAAGGTAATAGAATTCTCGGATCGGGTAGGCTTCTTTGTCTTTCAGCAGTGTGCGGATAGATTGGTAGATCGCGGGAGATTTTTCAAGGATGGCGTACTTGTAACGGCCCCACTCTTTTTCCAGAAGTAGCAATTTTGGCGCGGCTGTGGTCGCGTTTTGGCATTTAATGGCGGAGAGGTTTTTGTCCTTCACTTCCAACATGATGTCAATGGTCGGATCAGTCAGTTGATCGTAGAACTTCAGGAACGTCTCCAACTGGATAGTATCCGTATGCGCACCGGGGCGTTTGCCAGCTGCCTGCTGGGAGTAATGGATCTTTTGATTGCCATCCACCTCTTTCCAAGTCTTTTTGGCCTCGGCGATCCAGTATGGGTCACTGCCTCCTGAAGGCGGCGGATTGATGGCGTGGTGCAGGTTATCGTAGACGGCAGGGATGTGGAGTCGGTCCGCTAAGCCGAGGACGTCCTCGATGTTGTAGAGCCTGTCGTCATTTTCGATGATGAGACGGTTTTGGACAGCTTCCGGAAGGCTCTGGAAGTTCTCGGCGAAGCGATTCAATGCCGCTTCTTTGTCGCCGTAGATGCCGCCGACATGCAGGACGATTTTGTTGGTTGTGTCGGAGCCGAGCACGGCCAGAATTTTGTCGTGATAGACAAGGTTTATGATGGCACGCTCCACAACGTCTTCGGTCGGCGAGTTCAGGACAGTGTATTGGCCCGGGTGAAGGGAAACGCGCATGCCACTGTTGCGGATTTTGGCGCCGATGCGTTCGAAATCCTCCTTGTGGATTTCCGGCCAATCGAGTGTATTGACCGGACTCGAACCGAACGGGATCAGATCCGAACTGATGCGGTAGAGACTGATATCATTAGCGATGTTGTAGTCGACCATCTTCTCCAACGCCTCCAGATTGTGCGCGGTCACCTCCGTCAGTTTTTCCGGGGTCGCGTTCCGTTGCATGACGCTGCGGATATTCGTGTTTGGTGTACCGATGTTGAGACAGGCATAGCCGATGCTCATAGCGGACCTCCTTTAGGTTTTCTGTTTAATTATTTTTCGTTGCTTGGGATCAGTTCTCGTATCCTTTGCGGTAATCCTTCAACAACTCGTCGAACATCCGGATGCCATTGGCTGCGCTGGCAGCATCAGCGGGGCTTTTCGCTTGGCCGTTCAGTTCGTCGACGACGGTTTGGATGAACGGCATGGCGACATGCTCCGGTGTTTCGAAAGTGTAGTTCGTTGTTTTTCCGTCCTTGATCAGTCGGATCCATTCGAAACTCGTGCCTGCGAAGACCAAGGTCCCTTCCGAACCGATGATCGTCACTTCATCCAAGTCGAAGTCCGCGACATAGCACCAGGCGGCCGAACCGACGACGCCGTTCGCGAAACGGAAGGATGCCGACACGGTGTCCTCGACTTCATAGAGTCCAGCCCGGTTCTCGATGATGCCAGTCATCGCGGTGATGTCGCCGAAGTAATAAGCCAAGTAATCAATCACATGCACTTGGATATCCAAGTCCTTCCCGCCTCCAGCAGCTGGTTGAAGGCGCCATGGCAGGTTGTCATTGTCCAAATCCTCCGGAGCCGGCTGTTGGTATTGGCGGATTTCCACAAATTGCGGTTGGCCGATGGCTCCCTCATCCAACAGTTCCTTTATTTTTTTGAATTTCTCGAGCGATCTTCGATAGAAGCTGACGAATACCGGTAAGTCTTTCTCCTCGGCCGCATCCAGTATCGCTTGGCATTCCGCGAACGTGCGCGCCATCGGTTTCTCGATCAACGGCACCTTGTTCGCCGCAATCACCTTCATGGCATAATCGAAATGAGTTGCCGGCGGTGTGGCGATGTAGACAGCCGTGATTTCTTCGTCTGCCAGCAGTTCCTCGACCGTTGCATACACCCGGCCGTGTCCATGGCGTTTCACCCAATCCTGCGCCTTGGCCTCAGTGCGGTTGTATACCCCTTTCAATCGGGACCCGTTAGATTTATATAGTCCTGGACCGCTTTTCTTCTCGGTTACGTCGCCGCAGCCGATCATTCCCCATACTGTCTCTTTCATATTCATCCCCTTTTCCAAGTTCGCTTGTTATTGTATACAGCCTATTATACGCGACCGTAGGTTGGTTTACCTGCAGAAATGCTTCAAGCAGAACAAGCCCCCGATGCGATTGCGTACGTCGCTTCGGGGGCTTGATGCTGCTTTGGATTGTTTGGTGCTGTTTAAGCCAACAGGCTACAGATGTGATACCGTCCTGGGCATTCGCCCGATAGAAGAGCCTTGTCGGGTGTTTTGCGGTTTCCGGTATCCGTTCAGTCGACAGATCGGCATTCTATCGGGTGCTTCGGATACCGTCCTAGGCGTTCGCCCGACAGATAGGCATTTTGTCTGGTATCTGACATTCTTCGCCTATCGTTCAGTCGACAAATCGACATTCTTTCGGGTATTTCGGATACTGTCCTGGGCATTCGCCCGACAAAAGAAGCCAAACAATCAAAGAAAAAGCTCCTGTTGCGGCCTTCTTGGCCGCAACAGGAGCTTTTTAGTATTACATTAGATAAACAAATTCAAGTTGGCATCCATCGTGTCGCCGATGTAAGCTGCTACACCGCCGAAGTCCACGCCATCGATGATTTCCTCTTCTTTGATGCCCATGATATCCATGGACATTGTGCAGGCGACCATCTTAACGCCCATTTTTTGCGCTTGGGCGATCATGACCGGCAACGGGTCAACGTTCTTCTGTTTCATAACGGCTTGGATCATTTTCGATCCCATACCGCCCATGTTCATTTTCGAGATCGGCAGTTTACCTGCGTGGTTCGGCAACATGATGTCGAACATTTTTTCCATGCCGCGTTTCGCTACGCTGACTTTCTCCGGACGCTTGATGACGTTCAAGCCCCAGAAGGTAAAGAACATCGTCACTGGCTTGCCGTAAGCCGCCGCTCCGTTGGCGATGATGAAGGAAGCCAACGCTTTGTCCAAGTCCCCACTGAAGACAACCATCGTTGCGCCGTCTTTCGTTTCCTGTAGGACAGGTGCTTGTGCCGCTTGGGCTGCCAAGGCTGCTTGGTTGAAGCCGGTTGGTGCTGCTGGAGTTGCTGCGCCACCTTTGCCTTTGGAGATGTGGGCACGGACGATTTTGCCGTCGATTTCTTTCGAGAGCAGCGTGTTGCCGGTGTTCTTCGTCCAGGCAGCGATGTCCGCCAGGAAGCCGAAGTCGGATGCTTCGATGATCAGTTCCTGACCGTCGACCATCTTGTCCATGTTCTCCTTCACTTTCAGGATCGGACCCGGGCACTGCAGTCCGCAGGCATCTACTTGGATCGTGTTGCCAACTGGTTGGGCTGGCTTCGCGTGTGTCGGTTCCACATGCACCGCTTCTTCCGGCGCTTCTTCTTTATAATTTAAAACAGTGTTCGCTTGTTTGTAAGTTTTGTAGCCGCCGTCCAGGTTCTTGACGGTGAAGCCGTTCTGCATCAGGATGCGGGCTGCGTTGTAGCCGCGGTGGCCGACTTGGCAGAAGACATAGATCGTCTTGTCTTTCGGCAATTCGCTCATGCGCGCACGGATGTCGCCCAACGGAATCGTGTAGGCATCGCCCAATACGCCGGTCGCCAATTCAAAGTCTTCACGGACGTCCAGGAAGAACGCGCCGCTTGCGATCAGGCCATCGACTTCATGCCACTGGAACGAATCGACTTTGCCTTCCAAAATGTTGGAAGCCACATAGCCGGCGATGTTGGCTGGATCTTTTGCGGATGAATACGGTGGTGCGTATGCCAATTCCAAATCCGGCAAGTTGTAGACGGTCGCGCCCAATTTCATGGCTGTCGCGATGACGTCGACGCGTTTTTCGACGCCTTCCATACCGACTGCCTGCACACCCAATATTTTGCCGTCCAAGCCGAACAACAATTTGATGTCCAACGGCGAAGCCCCTGGGTAATAACCAGCATGGGAGTTCGGATGAATGTGGACAACTTTATAGTCGGTGCCAAGACGTTCCAAGGTTTTCTCGTTGTTTCCGGCTGCCGCAACAGTCAATTCGAACACTTTCGCAACGGATGTTCCCATCGTGCCTTTGTAGCGCACATCCATGCCGTTCAGGTGGTCAGCCACCAAGCGGCCTTGACGGTTCGCTGGCCAAGCCAAAGGAACAACTGTCGGGCTGCCGTTGACGAAGTCGGTAACTTCGATGACGTCGCCTACCGCGAAGATATCCGGATCGGATGTCTGCAGTTGGTCGTTCACGACGATTGCGCCCCGGAAGCCTGTCTTGAGATCAGACTCGACTGCCAATTCGTTTTCTGGCGTCACGCCGATGGAAAGGATCGTCATATCGGTGTCGAGGACTTTGCCGCTGTTCAAGCGGACTTTCATGCCGTTTTCTTCGAAAGCTTTGACGCCGTCGCTCAAGATCAATTGCACGTTATGCATGTCAATGTGCGCATGCACGGATTGCGCCATTTCGAAGTCGATTGGTGCCATGACCTGGTCGCTCATTTCCACCAAGGATACGTGGATGCCCAGTTCCCATAGGTTTTCCATCATTTCCAAGCCGATGAAGCCGCCGCCGATGACAGTCGCGCGTTTCACTTGGTGCTCAGTGATGTAAGCTTTAATTTTGTCCATATCCGGGATGTTGCGCAATGTGAAGACATTCTGCGCGTCCTCGATGCCCGTAATGGCCGGTTTGATCGGTTTTGCGCCTGTAGAGATGATCAGCTTGTCATAGCTTTCTTCAGTCATAGCGCCTGTTATTACGTGTTTCACTGTGATGGTCTTTTTGCCGCGGTTGATTTTCACGACTTCGCTGAAGTTCTTGATGCCGATGTTGAATTTCTTCGCCATGCCACCGACTGTCTCCAACAACAAGTTATCGCGCTCTTGGATTACGCCGCCGATGTGGTATGGCAAACCGCAGTTGGCGAAAGAGATGTATTCACCCTTTTCGAAGATGACGATTTCGTCCTCTTCGTTCAATCTTCTCAAGCGTGCCGCTGCAGTCGCTCCGCCGGCTACGCCGCCGATGATCACAATTTTACGTTTCATTATATAAAATCCTCATTTCACAAAGTTTTTAAGTTTCGGTTGTATGCAGATAATAATACCCCGGTAGGTATAATTTGTAAAGGGAAATGTGACAGAGATGTTAAAAAAAAATTTGCACAAGCCCGTCGGGTGCCGCCCACCTCCGACTAAAAGCGCTCTCGTCGGAGGTGAGGTGTCGGTGATTTATTTTCCTCCGGTTACCGGTCTCTGGCCGGAGCTGAACGCGGATTCGCACCCTGTCCTCCGACGAACAAGGGCTCACCGGAGGTACGAATTTCCCGCTCGCCCCTGCTCCGGCGAAGACAACCCTTATCGGAGCTGGTGCCTTCCTCCGGTGAGCGCCCTTCTCAACGGAGTTGGGCTCTTCGGTATCCGTCTTCCTCCTGTTACCAAGGCCTGGCCGGAGCTGGCCACGCAGGCACAGTCTGTCCTCCCGCGAACGAAGGCTCGTCGAAGGTACGGATTTCGCGCTCTCGCCA
>NZ_FONM01000021.1:0-34721 GCF_900112935.1 Trichococcus pasteurii | reverse complement strand
CCACGCAGGCACAGTCTGTCCTCCCGCGAACGAAGGCTCGTCGGAGGTACGGATTTCGCGCTCTCGCCAACTCCGGCGAAGCAAATCCTAACAGAAGCTGGTGCCTTCCTCAGGTGAGCGCCCTTCTCAACGGAGTTGCGGTTCCAACAATCTGCTGTCCTCCTGTTACCGGAACCTAGCCGGAGCTGACCGCGGACTTTGATCCTGTCCTCCGGCGAACAATCTCTCGTCGGAGGACAGCATCTCCCCATCGCACCAGCTCCGGCCAAGGAACCCCCGTCGGAGAACACTCTCCTGCCGCAATGCAATCCCTCAGATAAGCAAACAGGCAAGAACTCCGACGAGCCGCAGCTTCGTCGGAGTTCTTGCCCTTATACATAATGGCGCCCGTGGCATTTGCCCACAGCTTTATAGTTCTTGCAAAGAACCCGATAAATCCGATCCTTATTGTCCATCCCGCACCACTCGGCCATCCGCGGCGTCGTCACTTTCGCATCCGGAAAAAGCAACCGGAACTCCTCGATATTGTGCAGAATCGTTTTCGTCGTCCGCCTCCTTTTTTTGCAGACCGGACAATAGACCGACTTGATCCCATCAAGGCGCACCGCCGAACCGCAATCCAGGCAGAACAGCTCTTTTCGCAACTTCGCGTAGTCGATTTCCGGCATTTCCTCGGCAAAATGGCGCGGATTGTGCATCCGGATCAACGAATCCGCCAGCCGCTGTTGCTCCGGCCCGATTTCTCCCTTCACCCGGAAATTCTGGAAATGACGCGGAATCTGCCCGGGAAGTAAGTAATCCTCAATTTTTTGAGCACTCAGCAAATTGAATTCAGGATTGATGAACGCAACGAAGCCTTCAATCGGCATATCGATTTTCAAATCCTCAAGCAGCACGGCCAATCTTGCCATCGTCCGATTCAGCTGGACCGACGGATTTTCCATCGTGGCGCCGCTCGGTTTCCGGAGTGTCACTGGCCCCCACTGATGGTCACCCTTATAGTTTTTAGCTTCATACACCAGCAGCTTATCCGGACAAATCACCAATGTATCAATCTGGATCGAAATGCGATTGTGCCGCAACTGCAGGTCATTCAGCACCAAACAACGCGAATCCAACGCGTCCGTATGCACATCCAGCCCGCATTCGCCCTCGAACCCTCCATCCATATGCAACAAATAATACTGATCTCCCTGCCCCAATTTCATCCGTTTGGCCAACGCTTCGTAAATGCAGAGCATCCGCGGTTTGGTGCGTTCTTTGTATGCCATTAGTTCTCCTCCTTCTAATTGAATCGTCACCTGTAGTATCTGCATTCCATCGTCATTGGCTTTTTTTATTACCGCAGCGACTTCCGACGACGTATCCTTTAGCCGGAGGTGCGGTGCCGGTAACCTGCCTTCCTCCTGCAAGCGAATGTTAGCCGAAGCTGCGCGCGGATTCGGAGCTTGTCCTCCGTCGAACGAAAGCTCGCCGCAGGTGAGCGTTTTGCGCTCTCGCCTACTCCGGCGAAACAAACCCTAACAGGAGCTAGTGCTTTCCTCCGGCGAACGGGTCTCTCGACGGAGGTGGGGTTCCAACAATCTGCTGTCCTCCTTCGAGCGAATGTTTGCCGGAGCTAGGCACGCGGTCGCACCCTGTCCTCCGACGAACGACCCCCAACAGGAGGACAGGCCCTCCCCCTCGCACCAGCTCCGGCGAAGGCCGCGCTCGTCGGAGCTGCACGGCCGTGGAACACCCTGTCGCAATTCTGCGATTATTTGATGCCAACCGGACGGAACTTTGGTATACTTTGCTTAAGAAAGCAATCGTGAGAAGAAAGAGGGAAATACTATGGCATCAGCATTGATCGTATACGCAAGTTTGACAGGGAATACCGAAGAAATCGCCGATATCGTTGCAGACCAATTGGAAGCATTGGGTGTAAACGTCGAAGTAAAAGAATGCACGCAAGTTGCACCAGAGGACTTTTTGGAATATGACATGAACATCATCGCGACCTACACATACGGAACGGACGGCGACTTGCCGGACGAATTCATGGACTTCTATGAAGAGATGGAAGACGTCGACTTCACAGGCAAAATCGCTGGCGTCGTCGGATCTGGGGATACATTCTATGAATATTACTGCAAAGCAGTCGATGATTTCGAAGCGCAATTCAAAAAATTCGGCGCAACAATCGGCGCAGAAAACGTCAAGATCGACTTGAACGCCGAAGAAGAGGACATCGCGAACCTGCAGAAATTCTCTGAAGCTATGGTAGCCGCGCTGAACAAATAAGCAACACCATTCATTACAGCAATAAACAAAAGGAAGAGTTGGCATTCGGGAATACCTGCGTCTAGCTCTTCTTTTTTGCAAAATCATTTTTCTTGGAAGGGGGATCATGATGGATGTCGGAATGGAATATGAAATATTGATGCTCCAGCTAGGGTCGTTGGCCCGCAAGCTTTTCAATGCCGAGGAGAATCTTTCGAAATACCAAGAAGCACTGGAAAAAGCCATTGCGACGCTGGAAAAGGAGAACCGCGACCTCGAACGACTGCGCAATGACAGCTTCTCGAATACGCTCCTGAAGCTCTTCGGAAACTTTGACCGCCGCTATGACAAAGAGTACCGCGAAATCATCGGCGCCAAAGTCGAGTTCGATAAGGCCTATGCGATGAAAATTGCCGCCGCGCGCAGAGTCAAGGAAGTCGAAGCAGATATCGAAGAAAAGAAACTGCGACTGCGCAACATCAAGGAAGACGTCTTGCGTAAACATCCGGATATGAACCAAGTCGTCAGCGAACGCCAACAACAGATTCTCGCACTGCAGCACGAATGGCGCGAAACGAATGAAGCCGAACAAGCCGGGATTGCGGTGTTGGAATCCCTCTCGGATATCATCAGCGGGCTCGATGCCGCCGATGCTATTTCGACTTGGGATCTGATCACCGACAGCAGCCTTATCCTTGATTTCCTGAAGCACGACAAGCTGGATGCGGCAGAGGCTTCCTTGCTGCATCTCGAACAGACCGTCTATACTTTTGCACGGGAGCTGCGCGACTTGGATTTCGTCTTCGAGAGCGACCTCGAAACCATCTCCTCCACCCAGCGCGCCCTGGACATCTTCTTCGACAACCTCTTCTCCGATTGGGGAACGAAAGCCATTATTGAGAAGAACATCGAGAATTTGAAGAAGCTGCAGGACAGCACAGAAGACGTTATGGAAAGTTTGGCCGAGAAGAAACGCGAGCTGGAGACGACCCTGACAGTGTTGGCGGATGAGGATAATAAAGTGGTTTGAGTATATGTGAAGAACCGAGCGGTCTGAGGACCCTCGGTTCCTTTTTGTTTCGCGTGGACGCGGAAACTCCGACATTTTCTATATATTGTAGAAGTTTACGTAGTATGGGCTGCCTAATAGGCTACCTCTATTAGAAATATCTCTCATACTTCCTTTTCAGAATATTTAGGATTCTCCATTCGGAAATAATATCACTCAATCTCTTTCGTGAGCTAGAGTATTTCAGATGAACCAAAGAATGTGTTCCTTAACTATGTTTTGAGTGATAGTGGAAGTTTTGAAAACTATATATAATTCGATACACGAATGAATAAATTGTGGAATGGTAGAAATATTACGAATCCAAGATTGTATTTAAATGAAAAAAGGAGTTATACGATATAAGCAACGTTTCATGTTCTAGGCAGTTTTAAAAAATTGTATTCTTCGTATGATTAAGTTAATTTATGATAGTATCCATGGTGTGTTTTTTACTTTTGTAATAATAAAAGCAAATGTTGGTATGTTATACTATATGAACGAAAGTGAGAATGATTTTTTATGAATAATATAACGAACCCAAAATACAATCCACATGATATTTCTTTGCTCTATAAATACTACGCTGGTTTTTCAGTACAATTTGTTTTAGATATGTTAAAAGGCTATAAAATAAGCGAATTGACTATTATGGATCCATGGAATGGGAGCGGAACTACTAGCAAGATAGCAGGCCAATTAGGAGCTAAAGAAGTTTATGGATTTGATATAAATCCTGTTATGAATGTTATCGCTGCTGCAGAATTGTTAAGTATTAATGAATTTAAAAATATCGAACTAAACTCGATACAAAATTTGAGAAATCATGATATCAAAGAAGATCCCTTGGAAGCTTGGTTTACTAAGACATCCGTTAGAAATATTAGAAATGTAGAATTGGAAATTATGACAAACCTTTTAGATGAAACAAGCGAACCGCATAAGTTTTTATTACTAAAAAAAGAATTAGTAGTGAAAAATAGACTTACTGCTTTTTATTACCTTGCTTTATTTGAAACTGTCAAAAGACTAACAAAGAAGTTCAATACTTCAAATCCCACATGGATAAAAGTCGCAAAAAACCAAGAAGAAAAAGTAAAAATATCACATAAAAAGTTTGAAAAACTTTTTTTGGAAGAGCTACAAAGCAAAAAAACCGTTTTAAGTAAGCGAAAAAAAAATATATCACAAAATATTATTTTAAAGACACAGGATTCAAGAAAGATTCCTTTAGATGATAACTCAGTAGATCTAACAATCACTTCCCCACCATATTGCACAAGAATTGATTATGCAGTTGCAACGAGAGTCGAGCTTGCTATACTAGGTTTTTCTAATGATAATGATTTTGAAGAACTAAGAAAAGAGATGATTGGAACAACAAAAATAATAAAAAATTCATCAGAACAGCCCTTCTATTTCAGTAATACTGCTCAAACATTTATGAGTAATGTTTACAATCACGCATCTAAAGCTTCTAAAACTTACTACTATAAGCAATTTTCTCAATACTTTGATGGTATTTCAATGTCAATATCTGAACTAAATCGGGTGAGCAAACAAAATAGCAAAATTATAATTGTTGTTCAGGATTCATTTTATAAAGATATCCACTTAGATATAGCCGTGGTTTTTGAAGAAATATTTGATAAGTATGGCTGGTCAGCTACCTTGAAGCAATCATTTGAGAAGAAGCAAACGATGGTAACCATTAACAATAAAACTAAAAATTATAGAACTATTTCGAACCCAACTGAAACTGTACTGATATTTGAAAGGAGATAATGAAATGACAATAGAAGGAATTGATTTAATAAAAGCTGTCGAAGAAAAAATTAATACAATAAGAACAAGGTCTTTAGATTTATCATTTAATGAGTTACTGGATATGTATATGGATAAAGAATTGATTATAGATCCAGAATATCAACGGTTGTTTAGATGGTCTGTAGGAAAACAATCCCGTTTCATAGAGTCGTTGTTATTAGAGTTGCCTATTCCTCCTATCTTTGTTATAGAATTAGAAGAAGGAGTTTACGAATTAATTGATGGGTTACAACGTATTTCATCATATTTAAATTTTCGAGGAGAACTGGTCACTGGAGAGTCACTGGAATTAGTGGATTGTGATATTGTAGAAGCTCTAAACGGCTTAAAATATGAAGATTTGCCAAAGCCTCTTGAAATTAAACTTAAACGTAATTTTATACGAGTAGAAATTTTGAGAAAAGAAAGTGATCCTCGTCTTAGATACTATATGTTTAAACGACTTAATACAGGTGGCGAAACATTAAGCAATCAAGAAATACGAAATAGCACTATTAGGTTACTAGATTCAGGATTTAATGATTTGTTGATTAATTTCAGTAGTGATATTCATTTTCAAAGCACTATTTCGAATCTTTCGGAAAACAAAGTTAATGAAAAATATGATCAGGAATTGGTACTAAGATTTTTGGCATTTAAAAATAATATCAGTGAATATGTTCATGACGTAAGTGACTTCCTTACTGAATATATGGAATCTGCAACTTTAAAGTTAAAAGCGGGCGAATTAGATACATCCTTAGAATTAGTTACTTTTAGAAAAACTTTTGCGATCTTGGATTTTGCAATGGGCGGACAAGTATTTGCAGGTCTGTCCACAACGAGCAAACCTACAAATGCATTTTCAGCTTATCATTTCGAGGCCTTTTCACTAGGTATTCAGCCTTTTCTCGATTTGATAAATGAAAATAATGCGGAAGAAATGACACGGCTTAGAGAAGCTTTTATAGCTGTTAAGGAGAACCCTGAATTTAAAAAAATTACTACAGGTGGGGGAAAAAATTTCAGAAAACCTTTAGCCGATAGGATTGGTTTTGTGGAAGCAAAGGTAAAGGAGCTTTATGAACAAAGTTGATGTTATTGGGCAAATTGAAGAAGAATTAACTTGGCGAGTTGATGAGCTTTACTTTCTTAAAAATCAATTGTCTTTAATTAATAAAGAAATTGATAAAGATAGATACAGAAAATCCCTTATAGTGATGCTTTATTCGTACTATGAAGGTTTTTGTAAATCAGCTTTTCAAATTTATGTAGATGCAATTAATTCTGAAAAGCTAATAAGGTCAAGTGTAAACTTGTATCTTCGAACGTCTTCTCTTAATAATATTTTCTTAGAATATGGGAATGAAACAAAAAAAGATCCTAGGTTCAAAAAACTTTTACCAGAAGATAGTAAATTACACAAGTATTCTCGACAAATTTCTTTTGTAGATGAATTTACGAACTTTCTCACTGAGATTGTTGCAATTCCTGAAGATGTTGTTGATACAGAATCAAACTTAAAGCCAATTGTATTAAAGAAAATGCTTTATCGCCTGGGATTCCCACTCGATAAAATTGATATTTCAGAGCATACCATTAATAAGTTATTGAATTACAGAAATAATATTTCTCATGGTTCCCAAAAGTTAGGAATACAAGAGGCGGATTATGAAAGTCTAGAAAAAGATGTTTTAAATTTAATGGAAAGTGTTCGGAAAATAATTAACAATGCTATTTATGAAGAGTCATTCTTGGAAAAAGCAGAATGACCCTATTTAATTCTTGTCTACGCCTTTAAATTCATTATGCGGGATCCTTATTTTTTATTTGATTACCGTTTTCAGGAAATTTATAACCAATTTTTTTTATTCCAGATAAAGTGATACTGAAAATAGGTATCTTCGATAATAATTAAACCCAGGCCTCCATTTTCGGAAGTCCTGGGTTTAATTATTATCCTAAATCTTCCCCATTCGTAGCAATCACTTTCTTGTACCAATGGAACGAATCTTTGCGTTTGCGTTCGAGTGTCCCTTCGCCGGCGTTGTTTTTGTCTACGTAGATCAGGCCGTAGCGTTTGTCCATTTCGCCGGTGGAGGCGGAGACGATGTCGATTGGGGCCCACATGGTGTAACCTAGCAGCTCGACGCCGTCTTCGTCGACTGCTTTGACCATTTCGGCGATGTGCGCGCGAAGGTAGTCGATGCGGTAGGTGTCGTGGATTTCGTTGTCTTCGAGTTTGTCGTAGGCACCGAAGCCGTTTTCGACGATGAACATCGGCAGCTGATAGCGGTCGTAGAACCAGTTCAAAGCGTAGCGCAGCCCGACTGGATCAATCTGCCATCCCCAATCGCTGGCTTTTACGAATTCATTACGGACGAGATCGCTCTCTTCATCGTAATCGAAGTGCGGGTTCGGCTCGTTGTGCTTGATGCAGAAGGACATGTAGTAGGAGAAGCCGAGATAGTCGACTTTGCCTGCAAGGAGGTCCTTTTCGTCTTCTTCGGTGATATCAAGGTCGAAGCCTTTGCGGGCGTAGAACTTCTTCATGTAAGCCGGGTGGTAGCCGCGCACGTGCACGTCGGCGAACCAGTAGCGTTTCTGCATGGCCGCAGACGAGAAAAAAATGTCCTCAGGTTTACAGGTGGCCGGGTAGATCGGGCACATCGCGATCATGCAGCCGATTTGGAAATCGGGATTGATGGCATGGCCGATTTTAACGGCCCGGGCGCTGGCGACCAGTTCGTAATGGGCGGCCTGGTACATCAATTTTTCACAGTCGTCCCCTTCTTCCAGCAGGATGCCACTATCTTGCAGCAAGTGGTGCGCTGACTTGTAGTTGGCTTGATTGTTGATTTCATTGAACGTCATCCAGTAGGTGACTTTGTCTTTGTAGCGGGTGAAGCAAGCTTCCGCGAATCTTTCGAAGAAGGCGATGCATTCCCGATTGCGGAAACCACCGTACGTTTTGACGAGATGCCAAGGCATTTCGAAATGCGACAGCGTGACGACGGGTTCGATGCCGTGCTTGCGGCATTCGTCGAACAGATCGTCATAGAAAGCCAACCCCTCTTCGTTCGGCGTTTCTTCATCGCCGTTCGGGAAGACACGCGTCCAGGCGATCGACGTCCGGAAGCTCTTGAAGCCCATTTCCGCCATCAAAGCGATGTCTTCCTTGTAGTGGTGATAGAAATCGATCGCTTCGTGATTGGGATAGCTTTCCCCGGGGATGACCCCGTCCGTTACTCGGCGTGGCACCCCGTTGGCGCCGGCCGTCATGACGTCGGCGACGCTGAGTCCTTTGCCGCCCGCTTGCCGGCCGCCTTCAACTTGATGGGCGGCTACTGCGCCGCCCCATAAAAAGTTTGCTTGCATAATCTATATCCCCTCTTCAGCCAGTTTGGCTGCTTGCATTTTTTCCGCTTCTTCTTCCATTTCGGCATTGATTGCCGCTTTAGTGCTAGCCACAACGAACGGCAGGTAGATGACCGTGCTGACCGCCAAGCAGATGGCACCGATGACGAGCGACATGATGTTGTTCGCGCCGGAACCGAGGAACGGAATCAGGAAGCCTGGCGTTGTCCAAGCGACGCTGTAGGCGATTGGCGGCATCAGCTGCAGTACGACCACGCTGATATAACCGATGATATTGCAGACGATCGGCGAAAGGATGAACGGGATGATGTAGATCGGGTTCATGACAATCGGCAAGCCGAAGATGATCGGTTCATTGATGTTGAAAAGGCCCGGTGCCAGGGACATTTTTGCGATCGAATATTGGGCTTTGTTCCTTTTACCCACCAAGAAGATGGCGATGATCAGCCCCAGCGTTGCACCGGATCCGCCCATGTTCCCGAAAGCATCATTGATTGATTGCCAGTTGACCGGGTAAGGCGCTCCCCAGGCCGATCCGTTCTCTGCCACATAAGCCAGATTGTCGTTCACTTGTTCGGTGAAAATGACGGAACGCAAAGCGCTCAGCGTATTCGGACCGTGGATCCCAAGCACCCAAAGGAATTGCTGCACGAAAACAAAAGTCAGGATTGTGCCCATCGAGCTGCCCAGTGAAGTCAGCGGCGCTTGAATTGTGTTGTATATCAGCACTTGGATACCATCTTCGGTTATCTGCGCGAAGACGAAATTCATGATGGCAGTCGCAACCAATGTGATGATGATTGGTATCAGCAAGTTGAATGATTTTGAAACTGCAGGTGGTACCATTTCCGGCATCGAGATGCGCAATTTTTTGTTTCTCCCTAATCTTGTCAGCAATTCGGCAACGAACAGGCCGACAAAGATGGCGACGAACAGGCCTTGTGCTTGGAAATAAGTCGTCGACAGCCCCATGCCGCCGTCCGCGAATTCTTTCGCGCCCGGGTACAGGATGAAGTAAGCAGACAGGGACGTGATGCCGCAGAGAACGCCATCGCCGTCCATTTCGCCCGCCAATTGGTAAGCGACCAGGAAGGCGATCAATAAGGACAGGATGTTGGTCGTACCGTTGATGACGGAGCTGAGGATAGCTTGGTAATCGGTCAAATTGGGAATGAGTTCTCCTAAATTCAGCAGGCTTGCGATGAAGCCGCTTGGATCCAATAATACGTAGTTGATCAATAAGACCATCGAGCCGGCCATCGTCAGTGGAAACGACAAGGTGAAGGCGTCGCGGACAGCCGCGACGTGGCGTTGGCCGTTCAATTTTGCAGCAAAGGGAACGAAAAAGCGTTCCATGATTTCTTGGATTTTATCCATCTCTTTTCTCTCCTTTATTTCGTGTAGATTGGTATGTTACGCGGTGTTTCAGGAATTCCGGAAGGCTATCGTTGTAAACGCAATCATATTGTTGCATTAGTTTGGAAGTGGCCACTTCGCTTTTGCCTTACTGGAATAAATTTAGCATCGGGCTGGGGGAAAAACAATGAGTTGGAGGCATTCAGAAAACGGTTTCGTTTTTTGTCATTTGTTGCGAAATTGTCACAGGGCGTAACAACGTTGATGGATTGGGATTTGTGGTGGATTTATGCGGAAAAATACGGTTGGTCGGAGTGTTTTCCGATATAATGGGAGGAAAGGTTCAGGCCGGCTGCTGCCGGAGAACCGAGTTGTTACGAGAAAGGATGGAGCTGTTAACGTGTTTACAATCAATCGAGTGAATAGTCTGAACGAGCTGGAAAGGCTCGTGTATGATTACATTTTGCGACACCCGAAAGAACTGCCCGGCATGAAAGTGAAGGACGTCGCCGAAGCGGTGAACGTCTCCTCCTCCACCGTCATGCGCTTCTGCAAGAAGATGGACTGCAGTGGCTTTTCCGAATTTAAATATCAGTACCAGCACTCTCTGGCGCAGGATGTTGCTGTTGCTGTGGAACAGAAGGATGACGAACTGGAGTACCTGCTGGAATTCTTTTCCTCCGTTTCGCAAACCGGGCCCCAGGAGAGCATGGCGGCGGTAATGGACCGATTTATCGAATGCGAGGACAAAATTTTGCTCGGAAACGCGGGGTTGCAAGGCCAGCTGGTGCAGTACGCTTCCTATTTGCTGAACGCGGCCGGGATGACGACGCGCTACTTCACAGATGATTCTTTCCGGCTGCGTAATTTATTGGACCTTGGCGAGAGCGGCGCCATCTTGTACTTTTCAGTGCAGCAGGACGAGGAGCTGGCTCTGAACAAGCTTTGTGCAGCGAAGGCGTTGGGTTACCGGATTTTCGTCGTGTCGAACTACGAAAATGTGCAGGTGCACAAGATCGCCGACGATATCTTGACGTATCATGTTCCGATGCGGGACGGCGTTGGTAGTGGAGGTTCGTCGCAGTTGCCGGTGCTGTATTACGTAGAGGCTCTGGCGCGGCGTTATGGGGAGCATCAGGTGTGGTAGGCTGCCAAATCATCTTATAATATCTTCAAAAAGCACAAAGAACCTGAATATTGACAATAAGTTTAACTTGTCAATATTCAGGCTTATGCATTTGTACGTTATTTTTTTAAATACTTTCAAAGACGAATCAGTGATAAGAGATTGGGATGAAAACTAAAATTATTTTCCCTGATTCTACAAACGTAGCTTTTGAGATTACTTCGCTTAATCAAAATACCATTCATCCGTATCCATCAAATTTTTTGAACTCCAGATATAGTGATCTCTCAGGCGTCTAAGAATTGATGCTGTCTCAGGATAGTCAATCCTAATCGTGTTTGCATCACAATTATATTTATTGGCCATATTTTCTTCTGCAGCTTCTACACTACCCCAATTCGCCACCATACCTTGTTGGTTAATTTTCCCAGTAATAAAATTAGGTACAAGGAACTCAGATATTTTTGAATCATGCATATTCTCTTCAAAAAAATCTCTAATTACTTGATGAGGAAAAATATCGTCATCTCCATTTGGCGAGTAACTTAGCAGTGTTCCTAAACTATAATAAGTTTCTTTCACATACATTTTTCTTTGTGCAACAGAAACAACATTTTTTACCCAATTATCAAAAGTTTCTTTGTCTATGTTCTCTTTGTTACATCCAGGAATAGTTGTTATTTTGTTTAGCATCCTATAAAAAGAAACCCTATTTTTTTCACCTGCCATGTTATTGGAAGATGCATGTTCAATAATTTGAACGTATACTTCCGGTTCCCTACCAATCCATTCATTTATGCATTGCGGAAAGAAATCATACGATAAAATATCATTGAAATATAATTCTAAAGCACCTATTATTTCGACATCCTTATTCTTATTTTGATTGATTTTTTTAAAAATATTCTGAATATTATGTGGAACAACTGTATTGTAATCAAGTTGAGCAATATTTTTTTCGTCTTCTAAATATAATTTTAATGATAGTAACAGAAACAGAAGCATTTCATAATTATTATACGTTGAGTAAGCAATTGAATTAATGGCTTCGATTACACGGCTATGTTCTATCAACTTTGATAAGTAGTAGTCGGCCTCTTGTTCATCGAAATGACTTACTGATACTATTGGTGATTTTCTCCAATAATATTCTAGTATGTCTTTTCTTTTTGATTCTAATTCTACCCACAATATCATACTAGGTGCTGCTTGGCTCAATATTTCAGCTTCTTGTTCCCATTCTATGTTTTCAGCACGCTTTAACGTTTCAAACATGAGGTCCAAACCATTTTTATTTAGTGAATAAATTATACCTCTGAATAAATTCAGATTAAATCGAGATATTTTCAACAAAAAATCTATGTCAAATTTACCTGCCAAAACTTTCTCTGCGATTATCCTTGAAAATCCAAAAGAATCTTCAATATACTTACAATAATCTAATATAACATCTATTCCACCACTTCTAAATATTTCTGAGATTGCTATTTCCCTCTCAGCATGTATACTCTTATCCTCCTTTTCCATGTCAAAATCTGTTGTGTTTGAATAAGGTATAGGATTATTAATTGGGGGAGAGTACTCACATAAGTACAGAAATTTTAACACACCGCTAGGTTCAACTTCAGTTAATATTTCTTCTAGAAACTTGATAACTTCGGTTGGCAATAACCACTCAGCATCAATATATTTTTTATTTTTAAAAATAGTTTTTCTAATGCATGTTGCCAAGATTGCTCTTTGCTCATTTGGAATTTCATCAATATTCTCTTTCACTAAATTCTTTATTGTTGATTCATTATCATAATAGAAAAAGTCTAAGTTCTCAAATATGATTTTTAAAACAGTGCTGTCTTTACCAACTTTTACATTTTTGAAAAAAACTTTCACAATTTTATCTCTATAATCCCTGATTACTGCATTTGTTAATGATCTTACTTCATAAGGATCATTGAACTCAATCCATTGAGGTTTACTCATAGTCAATAACGCATGATTTCTCGATCCACTCATATTTTCCACAAGCTTTAACCCCACCTGAGGATACTCTCGAATAATTTTACCCAATAATCTTATTAATTCATCTTTGTTTAATGCTGTCTGCGGAAAATAAAAGTAAAATACTTGGTTCAAACTAGAATCCGGTGTATTACCACTTGGCAATGGTAATTTTTTGTGGGCTAATCTAGTTAGTATTAATATTGCATCCACAGCATATTCTTCGATCCAAACCAATCTCTCTATTCCCCAAAGAATATGATGGTAGACATCTCCTGAGAAAATACTATTACTTCCTCCTACCTTAAATAATTCCCAAAACTCACTTTCTGAATTGTTCATTTCTTTTTTCAGTCGATCAATTATCGTCTCAGGGGAAGCTTCGGTAATCAATGGGAAAAATTCTGCAATTGAGAGCCATTGTTTTTCCGTCATAACATTGTTTATAACATCTCTTAATAAGACTGTTACAAAAGCATCCGTTGATCCAATAGAAGTCTCTAAAAATTTTGAGTCTCTTTCTTTCAAGAAAATCAGAGAGATTATTAAGCCTTCTATAAGTTGCTTTGAATACCTATCCTTTTTATCAATGATATTCGCCATGTATCTTTGTTCTTTAGGCAGATCGTACTTTGGTATTGTTTCTGAAAAAATTAACATTATTACTTTTTGTAAATTCTCAATATCTTTTCTTTTAATCTTATCTCCTAAAAACAACCACATGTCTTGAATTGAAACTACTCGATAGACTTTCCCAGCATTCACAACTGGAAAATCTTCGATTCTTGTCCAATCATCAAGTTTTGATAGAAAATTTTCACTTGATAAATCAGTTAACATTTTGAGTATTGTCAAGTCTCCTTTTGACTCTATGTTTATATAATTGAGTAACATAAGGGGAATTAAATAATCAATTTCACCACCTAACGTTGAAAGCCATCCTGGTTGTTTGATAATAGGATTTGTCGATAAATTTCGATATAAAGGCAGAAAGCACCTTTTCGTTTCTTTTTCCAAACTAAATATGGCATCCGAAGAAACTCCTAATTCTAAAAGAGATTTCTGAAACTGATCATGCTTAAACCTGTATATTTCAACGCCATCAAACTTATCTGATACGTTAGCAAGCGGAGTAAATTTACTAATAGGTAATATTGCATTGACATAGTCGGGGCAAGAAATATTCTCATCAACTGAGAAAGTAGGAACTAAAATAATGTCTTTGTTTTGCATTGAAATAACTTTATCCCATGTTTTGCTGTCAGAAACTAATATAACTTTATGGAGAATGTCTATGTCAAAACTATTCATTGCCGCTATTAAAAAAAACGTTGCTTCAATAGCTGATTCAGCCTTGATAAAGAAAAAACCTCTACTATTTTTTGAAATCCACTTCTCTATTTTTTTTACTTCTGCATCTCTGTTATTTGTGAAAAATTGGTATGTCAAAGTTGGGCTTGTGTTTCCGATCTTTTCATTCCAAAATTTTTCGGCTGTTGAAACACCATGAATGCTACCATTCATGGTTTCCATCAACCAAACTGAAACACCCGGATGGTTGTCAACCCACATGCACAATGTTTGAGCATCGATTATTTTAATTTCTTTCCAATTATATAATTTAGCGGTGCAGGTTATTTTTTTCTGAATAGAAGTTCGATGATTCCATATTTTTGATGATACGAATATGAACGCTGTTTTTTCTATATCCAGTCCATCAGAGTTTTCAGATCTTTTTTTTATATCTTCATCAAATTTCCCTTGAATATCTCCGTTTGTCCCAAATTCAAATACGGAAGTTCCAATTGGAAAAAAATTGGTAGCTTCATCAACTACCAAGTAGCCATCATACCCCGGATATTGAATTCCTTTACCATATGGAAAATGAAAATTCTTAATTTTATTTGAACTACTTAGCACCAATCTGGCAACAAGTTCAGGTAGTATTTCTTGCGCTCGTCTACTGTTATCTTTACTCCAACTATCTAATTTTTCAGGTGTAATTTTATCAAAAATCATTTCCCCAGCCTCCAAGCCATCAAATTTCACTTAATTATATTTGATCGAAGTTTAAACGTTTGTCCCATAGTGATCTTATAAATGATTACTTACTATTTCGAATAGGCTAAATTCAGGATAATACTGCATTACTATTCAACCAAATAACCTTGCACAATTTAATGATACCATTGTATTTTGTCACATTGCCAAAAAATTATTATGTTTTACAAAACAAAAAGAACGCATAAAACAAGACTTCTAGTGTAGGAAGTCATATTTCATGCTTCTTGCTGTTTTCTTTCATAGAGCATGTTCGCCAGTATTTCGATCAAGGCGGTAGCCGGTACTTGTGAAGTCGTGTCGATGACTTTCGACAGCCCTTTGTACGAGAGATAGTATGGCAAGGTGACGTCCGCGTATTTGGACAACAAGCTAGTCTCGCTGACGGTGACCACGATAGTCGGGCAGCCGCTTTTTTTGAAGGATTCAACCATGCGGATGACTTCCTCCCGCTCACCTGAAACGGAAAACGCGAGCGCAACTGTATTGGTTTTCGGCAACTCCACGCTGTAGAAAGGATCATCAATACACAATGAAAACTTCTTCAGCGATGACAACCGGCGGGCAGCATAACGGGCCGTGATCCCGGAATTACCGATCCCGATGCAGATGATCTGCACATCTTCCGACAAAATATCCAAAGCTTTTTCTAGCCGGGCTTTGTAGAGCGGCTGTTCGAATTTCTGGATGCAGTCGATGATTTCAGAAACGTTGTTGTTCGGAACATTCGACTGTTTTTTCAGCATGTTCTTGAGCGTGAACTTAAGCTCTTTGTAGCCGGCGAATCCGCACTTTTGGCAAAAACGCAAAATCGAAGCGGTCGACACGCCTGCACAATCCGCCAATTCCCGGATCGTCATGTAGACGACGAGCGGTTCATTCTGCGAAATGCATTCGTATATTTTGAAGTCCGTAGGGTTGAAGTTGCGGATAGTTTCTGCGTTGAAGATGGCGATCACCTGCTTATCTGTTTAATTTCAACTGTTAGTCTCATACTAATGGTGGAATGAGACTATGTCAATTTGCGGAATGCTACTTCGTTCAAGCTCTGCTTGTGTCCTCCGGTGATCGCCCTTCTCGCCGGAGTTGGGTTTCCGGTAATCTGCTCAGCTCCTGCTAACGACTGTTGGCCGGAGCTGGGGGTGTGGGTGGCGCGCTCTTCTCCGGGGAGCATGACCTAGTCGGAGCTGATGGTTTCAGCTCTTACCCAATAAACGGGTCAAAAACCCATATTGACCCGTTTATTTGATTTTATCAAGCATTCACAATCAAACTTCCTTCAAAAGATCTCGTAATTGAAGGATATTTTTTGAGTTCCGTGTAACTTGGCTGTGGGACAGGATCGCTTGTATTAGACTATCTGGCGTGAAGTAATTCTGAAGATACTTGTACGATGTGATGGTTTTCTCTGGCAACTTTAATTCATTTGATAAAAATGCTTTTGGTGTTTGTTTACTTTTGACTTTTTGGTATTCGGAAAATAAGCCTCTCTCATGGATCATTAACATCTCAATCTCGGGTTTGGTCTGAACAATATAGATGTTCCCGATTTTTTCTTGGTAGATATCTTTAAAACCAGGCCAAATTTCTCGATCTTGCACAATGATGATATCCATCTTGTCATCCCGGTTGACTTGACTTAAGATTCTCTGAGAAAATAATTCAATATTCTTTTTGGCTAGTTCTTGCATCGATAAAAATTGTTCATCCGCAAGGTTATCCCTCGTAAAAACGAGACAATCATTGTCAATCAACAAATCCATTATTGCCTTTTCGCTGCTGCCTTCGACAAAACATGCGATGTCTTCATTAAAGGAAATACTCATTCGCCTGCACCACCATCATTTCCCGATGATGGTTCAGATATAGCACTTCTAAGCTTTGATCGTACGCGTTTCAAATCCTTATAGGTCGGTGTGTTATCTAATTTCCCGCTCAAAAGCACTTCGCTTTTCTTCTTATCGTTTCGGTCTTCATCGCCTAAAACTTGCGACATTTTTTTGAGTTGAATCAAATTTCCTTCCTTCGTCGCTACATAAATCATATCTGTTCTGGGAACCATATCAATGATTTCACTATAATGAGTGGAAAATATCAAAGTGGCTCCGTTTTTGTTGAGAGCATTCGCAAACATTTGAATGATATTCATAATAATGGATTTATGGAGATGGTTCTCAATTTCATCAATGATCAAATAGCCGCCATTCTTCAGCGTCTTTTCGATATCGATAAAGAGATTGATCCCTTTAATTGTTCCGGATGAAAGGTAGTTCGACAGTTCAATTAAGGGCACTTGAATGGCGGAATCATTTTTGAAGGTTACTTCAACATTCATTTTTTCGCTTGGTGCGTCTTTAGACAGTATCCGGATGGACTCGATGGATGGATCGAAATATTTGATGTATTCCACAGGTATCGTATCTTTCGTCGTCAACTTATTTTTGTTCGTCATGTCAATTTCGTCGATGACAATGTCTTGAACTTTATTATTCATTATTTTTCTGACAACAGTAGAAAAAATGGTGTCGTCATCCCTCAGGAAAGCTTTCATTTCAGAAGGAAGACTTGAGCGTTTTAATAGTTCCTGTTGACCTCTTTTTTTCAGGTCAAAACTGAACAGTTCAGATTTTTTATGACTTGGATAGACTTTTTTTGAATAAATCGTTTCTTCCGTAAAAGCAAAATCCCCAGACGTTGTCTTTTCGACGGATGATTCAACTTTATAAAGAGTTTTTGCATTGTAAAAATAGTTGGTAAAACGAAAGGTGTCTTCAAATTGATCGGCGAGATTTTCGAAATCATTCAGGCTATCAAGCGCTAAAAAGATACTAATCACCATTTTGATCAGTCTCAGCTGAGTCGTTTTTCCGGTAGCGTTGGAACCTACTAAAGCTATTGTGTTCAGTTTATCAATCAAATCATCAACGCGCTTCACATTACCGTTTACCACATCTTCCTCAGTGACATTTTTTTCTGCCACTAAATCAAATATGACTTTCTTATCTTTGAACAGAGTAAGTCCTTCAATTTCAGATCTCAATATATGAATCATACTATCCCTCCTAATGTTGCAATTATACCATAAAAACATAAAAAATACGGAAAATGCGTATTTTTTATGTTTTAAGGATGTTATTGGATTCTTCGGTGAATCCAAACCTGATTGGAGCTGCCCTTTCCTCCGGTGAAGGGCTTCTCAACGGAGGTGTGGTTCCGGTAATCTGCTCTCCTCCTGCGGGCGAATGTTAGCCGGAGCTGGGGGTTAGGCGGCTCGCTCTGCTCCGGGGAGCAAGGCCTCGTCGGAGCTGACGGCCCATGATGAACACCAGCTCCGGCAAAGCCAGCCCTTATCGGAGGAGCGAGATTTTGCCCCCATCACCGGCAGCCTCCCGTTTCCTTAACCAATTTGTTCATTATCACAAAAATCTATTGCATTCTTGTGTGGCATATGAGAATATAGTACATGTAATCGATTTTATATCAATTACAGGAGCCCTTGTGGTTCCAGCTTCTGTTTAATCCCCCCAAGGTTAAATAGACAAAGCTCAGCTTCGGCTGAGTTTTTTTTGCGTTTTGGGGTCAATATCGCACAAATATAAGGGAAACTTATCTATTCTCTAGAGGTAAGTTGTGCTATGATAGTTCCATTACGTTTAACAACATAGGAGTGAATACACAATGGTATTACCGAATTTTGAGGAAAATCTGCAAAAATACGCCAAATTGTTGGTTTCGAAAGGGATCAATGTGCAAAAAGGCCACACGATCGTCATCAACATCGACGTCGAGCAGGCACCTTTCGCGCGTCTGTTGACGAAGGAAGCCTACGCGCTGGGCGCCGAGGAAGTCATCGTCAAGTGGACCGACGATATCGTCACCCGCGAAACGTATCTGCACACGTCCGAGGAGAGAATGACGGATATCCCGCAATACAAAGTGGATGAAAGTCTCGACATGATCGAAAAGAAAGCGAGCCGCCTTTCTGTCCGCTCGGCCGATCCGGATGCGCTGAACGGCGTCGACGGCAAGAAATTGGCTGCCGTGCAAAAGGCAAACAATGTCGCCTTCGATGCGCAACGCATCGCGACCCAAGCCAACAAAGTCAGCTGGACCGTAGCTGCCGCAGCCGGCGCGAAATGGGCGGCGAAAGTCTTCCCTGATCTGGCTACCGAAGAGGAACAAGTCGACGCCTTGTGGAACGAAATCTTCAAGACTTGCCGCGTCTATGAAGCCGATCCTGTGGCTGCCTGGGATGCGCATGAAGCGCGCTTGCTGTCGAAGGCCGATGTACTAAACGCGGAGCAATTCGACACATTGCATTATACAGCCTCTAACGGCACCGATCTGATCGTTGGCATGCCGGAGAACCACATCTGGGAGAGCGCCGGCAGCGTGAACGCGCAGAACGAAAAGTTCATCGCCAACATGCCGACCGAGGAAGTCTTCTCCGCGCCTGATTTCCGCCGCATCGACGGTATCGTGAAATCGACGAAACCGCTGAGTTACGCCGGCAACATCATCGACGGGATGACGTTCCGCTTCGAGAACGGCCAAGTGACCGAAGTGACAGCTGAAAAAGGCGAAGAAACGATCCGCCGACTGGTCGAAGAAAACGACGGCGGACGCAGCCTCGGCGAAGTCGCCTTGGTTCCGGATCCGTCTCCGATCTCCCAATCCGGCATCGTCTTCTTCAACACGCTGTTCGACGAAAATGCCTCCAACCACTTGGCGCTGGGCTCCGCTTATGCATCCAGCATCAAAGGCGGCACCGAAATGACCCAAGAACAGCTGGCTGCAGCAGGCCTGAACCGCTCGACTACGCACGTGGACTTCATGATTGGCTCCGCTGATATGAATATTGATGGGATCCGCAAGGACGGATCTGTTATGCCAATCTTCCGCAATGGGGATTGGGCGTTTTAAGAGTTATAGTTTGATTGGTTGGCCTCCTGGGGACGGGAGGCTTTTTGTGTTTGTGGGGGGCTTTCGCCGGAGCTGATGCTTGCGAGGGGGCGTCAGCTCCGACGAGGATGCGCTCACCGATGAAGAGCGTGCCACAAATCTGCCAGCTCCGGCCAACATTCCTTCACAGGAGGAATGATATTACCGGAAACCGCTACTCCGGCGAGCGAACCTTTCGCCGGAGGTAATGGCGCCTCACCCTGTCCTACGGTTAAGCCCCTGCTTGCCGGAGCTGGTGCACTTGAGCGTTCGGCAGCTCCGATAAGGACCTGCTCACCGTTGAAGAGCGTGCCGCATCGCTGCCAGCTCCGGCCAACATTCCTTCATAGGAGGAAATGCATTACCGGCAACCGCAACTCCGGTGAGCGGATCTTTCGCCGGAGGTAAGCAGCAGCTCCTATAAAGCTTGCCTTCGCCGGAGCTAGCGGCTGGATAGGTGCGGCAGCTCCGATAAGGATCCGCTCACCGAAGAAGAGCGTGCTGTAAATCTCCTAGCT
The DNA here is from genome assembly GCF_900112935.1 of Trichococcus pasteurii. Lineage (GTDB taxonomy): Bacteria > Bacillota > Bacilli > Lactobacillales > Aerococcaceae > Trichococcus > Trichococcus pasteurii. The sequence goes on along the minus strand of NZ_FONM01000021.1, from coordinate 14,227 downwards.
CCGGCTAACATTCGCTTGCAGGAGGAAAACTATTACCGGGAACCGCAACTCCGGTGAGAGCCCCGTTCACCGGAGGAAAGCATCAGCTCCGATAAGGATTGGCTTCGCCGGAGCTGATGTCCGTATGCGTGCGTCTGCTCCGATAAGGATCCGTTCACCGAAGAAGAGCGTGCCGTAAATCTCCCAGCTCCGGCCAACATTCCTTCACAGGAGAAGGACTATTACCGGAAACCGCAACTCCGGCGAGAGCCCCGTTCCCCGGAGGAAAGCACCAGCTCCTATAAAGCTTGCCTTCGCCGAAGCTGGCGGCTGGATAGGTGCGGCAGTTCCGATAAGAATCCGCTCACCGAAGAAGAGCGTGCCACAAATCTGCCTGCTCCGGCCAACATTCCTTCACAGGAGGAAACCTATTGCCGGGAACCGCAACTCCGGTGAGAGCCCCGTTCACCGGAGGTAACGGCGCCGTTTTCTCATTATTAAGAATTCGTAACGGTACGGTACTTTTCTTTAGTTCTGTTTTTCGATAAGCTATAATGTGGGTAGAGAGTCAGACAAGTCTTCACGAAAGCAGGGTGTTTATCGTGGTCGATCGAAAAAAACGGATGGAACAGTTCGAGGAGGTTTCACAGGCGGTGGAACCAGAAAAACCGTCCAGCCTGAGTTGGTTGTATATTTTCGGTGCAGTGCTATTGATTTTTGGCCTCACTTTGGTCTTCCAGCAAATGAGCGGCACGGCGGATGGCGAAGTGCGGCCGGTCGACATCGAGAGTCTGCAGGCGGAAATCGCTGAGCTTAGGGGCACGGTCTCCGATTTGGAAGCGCGCATCGAGGTATTGGAAAATGAATGAGATCAGAGTGTGATGATTCCCGGGTAAAAATCGAGCACTGAGAGGACTAACACTAAATCGACGCTTTTTTTCCGTGTATGATAGTCAGCTTAGGCACAGATTTCTGGGAGTCAGAACACGTTTTAGAGGGCAGCTGCTTGGCTGCCCTTTTTGTGCTTTTCGCATTTCAGTGACTCGCGGGAATTTTTTTCGGATGGGTATGGAAATTGCACGCAATAAGTGATACAATGAATAGTGTTCTGTTGGTCCTATAGCTCAGCGGATAGAGCACTCGTTTCCTAAACGAGGTGTCGGAAGTTCAATTCTTCTTAGGGCCGTAAAAACATAATGAAAAGGAGGTGCCTCAAATCGAGGCGCCTCCTTTTTTATCGTTTATCGATAGCGCGCGTATTTGTCGACTGAATAGATACCGAAAATGATAAAACACCTGACAGATTGCTCTTCTGTCGGGTGTCAGCCCAGGACGGTGACTCAGTTACCCGAGAGTCCGACAGGCTGTCGACTAATCTGATACCGAAAAGCACAAAACACCAGACAGGTCGCCCTTCTGTCGGGCGTCAGCTCAGGACGGTATCCCAGATACCCGAGACTTCATGCAGCTGTCGACTAACCTGATACCGGAAACCACATAACACCTGACAGTTCGCTCTTCTGTCGGGCATCTGCACAGGACGGTATCTCTTTTACCCGAGAGTCCGACAGGCTGTCGGCTGAATCGTTACCGAAAAACACAAAACACCAGACAGTTCTCTCTTCTGTCGGGCGCCCGCCCAGGACGGTATCCACAACACCCGAGAGTCCGCCAGTCTATCTGCTCAACAGATGCCGGAAACCACAAAAAAAACACGGCTATCCATTTGACTTGGATAGTCGTATTTTATGTGCTTTATTAACGAAAGATGCAGCCTATATTTGAATTGCTAAGAATTGACAGCCTATTCCTGCTGCAAAATTTCTAGCTGTAGCGGACCTTCGCACCCCTTATTCAGATAATGCGAAAGCTCCTTTCCTAAATCATCTATTAATTTCCTATCTTCGATAGCATTTAATATAGAGTATGCCTTCTCAATGTGCTCGGAGCCTTCATCCATTTTCCCAGTTTTTTGTAGGATGATTCCTTTTCTGGCATATGCAATCGCTAGCTGACTATATTTTTGATGTTTCTTGCATAAAGGAATCACTTTTTCCAGGTACGAAAGAGCTTCAGGATATTTTTGCTCATCAATCAATAGGACAGCTAAATTGACCTCTATATTGATTAATAGAATATCGGCTTCCTTCAGATTATTGTAAGGGATTAATTGTTTGGTTGCTCTTTCACCGATATGCACCGCCACATCGACAGGAAAAATGAACAAAATAGTGTTTATCAATCGGATATCCAATAAATACCATCTATCAAATTTCTCCAACCGCTCCCAAATTTTTTTTGCAAAGGATTGTGCCTCCTCAACATTTTGAGTTGTATTTAAAATGATTAAACTTTCGCATGCATAGAAAATATCTTTCAACAAATAATCTTCCTCTTCTTTTAGGAAAGCAACTATCTCATCTTTAAACAATCTCAAATCATCCAGATGATTATAATTCAACGCGAAAAACTCATTTATTATCTTTTCTTTTGTAGTTAAATTTTTTGTATTCAGAATGTAGCGGAACTCATCCACTGAAACATTCAGTTTCTCCAGGATGGCTAACCATTTTCGAAAAGAAGGTTCCATTTCACTTCTCTCAATTTTTGAGTACGCTGATTGCCCCATAATGCCTTCTGCGACATAATGTTGAGAATACCCCCTATCAATCCTGATTTCTTTAAGAACATCTCCGAAGTCTTTTTTCATTTTCTGGCTTCACCTTCTCGTTTTTATAGTATTATACGACTAATTAGGAAAAAATGCATTTTTCTTCTTTATAATGTAGTTAATAAGAAAAATATTATCCAGAAAAGAGGTTGCTGTCATGAAAAAGTTTATTGTTTTGTCCATAGCCCTAGGCGTTCTGGTCACTAATAGTTTTATTTTAAAGGATATAGCTACTGATGCCAACTCATCCAACAAGGATGTTCAGCAAGAACAAATCGCAAAAGCACCAGCAAAATATTCCCCTTATATTATTTGGTTTATAGGATAAGGATTATTTGTAACTCCACACTTCCCAAAAAAAAAACAGGCCAGGACTTTTGGGTCCTAACCTGCAGTTTGTCTCCTGACAAAGCTATAATTGATAAATCAAAAAACAGTCTGGGGCCGGATTCGGACTCCGGTCCCAGACTTTTCGCAGTTGTTTTGTTCCTTCAGCGTCTTTTCCGTCCAACCCATCAGCCTGAACCTAAAATGTAGCGAAGAATTCATATTCGTTCATTATAGCGAAGCGAAGTTATGTATTGCGATCAAATGATTAAAATCAGATGGGGTAATGCGGGGAGGATTTCAGCTACGGGATAGGCAGAAAAGAAACTTCAGACTGCTCCATTAGTGATTCATTGATATAAACCTACCTCCAGCGATTGCTTAAAATGTGTTCTACAATTGGCTGTGCACTATTGCCATTTAAACAAAAGTTGTTTACCTTAGTAAGAGCTCTCTTACTAAGATTAGTATAGCACCACTGCGTAATCTTTTCTATCTGTTTTTTAATGTCCAAAAAACAAGAAAATGCCAGCCAATATTGAACGATATGAAATTACAAGTGCCTCTAAACCTTGTCAATTCAATAAAATACAATTAGTTTGTCTGAATTACTTACTTTTACACCCTGGGAACACCGTCCATTATATTAACCAATCAACCGAAAATTATACAACATAATTATACTAAAGGGTCAGAAAATACAAAATTGTTTTTCGCTGAGTGGCCCGCTTTGTATAGTCATGTTGAATTTTTTTGAGGGAATATTCAGAAACTTGACACAAGATCACTCCAAAAGATGAGCCCCTTGAAATGCTCGAACTATAGTTCCTTGATGAATGACTTCCGTAAAATAAAACCAGCCGCAGCGACTCCCGTAATGCAATCGGGTGCCGCTGCGGCTGGTTTTTGTTGATTAAAGGATTGTGTCGCCTTCGCCGTAGGAGCTGCGGCCGGCTTCGATGATGCCTTGGTTGCTGTCGCCGTTGTAGATGGAGTTCTTAACCAACACATAATCGCATTTGCGGATCGCTGTGATATCTTTTCCACCTGCGTAGGAGATGGATGACTGCAGGTCTTCGCGCATTTCGTTCAAAGTATCGGCGATCGTGCCGCGGTAAGGCGTCAGGATCTTCTTGCCTTCAACGTTTTTGCGTTGGCCTTTTTGGTATTCGGAAGCACTGCCGAAGTACTCTTTGTACAAGCGGCCGTTGATTTCCTTCGTTTCGCCCGGTGACTCATCGTGTCCGGCCAATAACGAGCCGACCATGACCATTGTCGCACCGAAACGGATCGATTTGGCGATGTCTCCGTTTGTGCGGACCCCGCCGTCAGCGATGATCGGTTTGCTTGCTGCTTTCGAGCACCAGCTTACCGCTGCCAGCTGCCAGCCGCCTGTACCGAAACCGGTTTTGATTTTGGTCGTGCATACTTTACCAGGTCCGATTCCCACTTTTGTAGCATCGGCTCCGGCGTTTTCCAATTCACGGACGCCTTCAGGAGTGCCCACATTACCGGCAATCAGGAATGTTTCCGGCATCACTGCTTTGACGTGTTTGATCATACGGATGACTTCATCGGAATGACCATGCGCCACGTCGATTGTTGTATATTCAGGAACGGCTTTTTTAGCCGCCAATTCATTTACGAAATCGAATTCTGCTTCTTTGATCCCCAAACTGATGGAAGCAAACAAACCTTTTTCATGCATACGTTGGATGAACGGCAAACGGCTCGCCTCATCAAAACGGTGCATGATGTAGAAATAACCTTCCCGTGCTAACTTTTCAGCAAGTTCTTCGTCCAGGATCGTCTGCATATTCGCAGGCACCACCGGCAATTTGAACGTGCGGCCACCTAGTACGACAGTTGTGTCGCATTCAGAACGGCTTTGAACAACACTCTTGTTCGGAATTAATTGTACGTCTTCATAGTCAAAAATTTTCATTTCTATTTCCCTCTTTCTGTTAGTGCACTTTTCCTTGCGGGAATCGCTTTACACAGACACGGACGTGAAGGCAAAAAATGTCTTCTATCGTAAAGTCCCAATAGTAAGTTACACTACTCCCCCACGTTTGTCAAAGATTAATTGGTGATGAAACGTTCGGATTTCTTATCCGCGTCACGAAAATCCGAGGAATGCCGCATCCCAGCAAAGTTCCGTGCATCCCCATCACCGATAAAAGGACAACAGTTCCTGGAGCGGCCCGCGATCACGGAAATCCTTCAGATGGACAACATGGAACGGATGCGCCACAGCAAAACCACGGATTGGAATCTCCTTCAGCGTCCCCTCCTCCAGTTCCTTTTCGACCGAGATGCGATAGAGGAAGGCGATACCGCGGTTATCCGCCACCAACTGCTTGATCGGGCCGATACCGCCGACGACGGTCGTCCGCCCGAAACTGCTGAGGTTCGCCCCCTCTTTCAGGAGGGCATTTTCCAGAATCCGCCGCGAACCGGAGCCTTCCTCGCGGACAAACAGGTGCTCGCTGAACAACGCCGCCAAATCCTGTTCGCTGCGCCACAACGGGCTGACAGCCGCACAGACCCCGATGAACGGCTCATCGGACAGCTTTTCGAAGCCGAGTTGGCTCTGGTTGAAGTCGCCTTCGATGAGCGCGAAATCGATTTTCCCCTTCTGGATCAAGCCGGTAAGCGTGGCCGTATTGTCGACGATCATCGATAAATGATGGCGCGGATGCTGCTCCAAGTAGCTCCCGATCAGTCCCGGCATGACGTACTCGCCGATCGTCAGTGTCGCCCCGAAAGACAGCGTCGGCGCATCGTCCTGCTGCAGCAGATGTGTGCGGATCCTCTCCACATCGCGGTTCAGCAGCGATAGTTGTTCCTCCAGATAGCGCCCCTTTTCGGTGACCAGCAGCTGCTTGCCCTCATAGCGGAACAGCTGGACGCCCAACTCCTCCTGCAGATGCTGGATATGCTGGGTGACGGCCGGCTGGGTAATGTTCAATTTTTGGGCGGTTTTCGTGTAGCTGCCCTCCTCGATCAGCGTGAGGAACGTTTTGTAGCGATAATCCAGCATGTATGGCGCCTCCATTATTTTTACTTATACCTGCATAATAAATCATTATTTTTATTTATGCAAAAAGTCGAGTAAAATGGATACCTGTAAAGCAACATTTAAGGAGGTTATTAGCACTCATGAAAATAAACGCACTCAAAAAAGAACTGGATGGGATTCTGCCCGGCCTCGCTGCCAGCATCATCATCTCTTTGATCAGTCAATTTCTCGCCCGCTTCCTGCCGACACTCGGCGCCGCGCTCATCGCCATCCTTTTGGGGATGCTGCTGGGCAACACGCTCCTGAACCGGCCGGAACTGGGCCAAGGAACCAAATTTTCTGAAAAAAGGCTGCTAGAATACGCCATCGTGTTGAACGGGCTGATTTTGGATTTCCAAGTACTGAAGTCGGCCGGGGTCAAGGGCTTCGGCTTCATCATGTTGCAGATGGGGCTGACCATTTTCGTCACCTATCATTTGGGGAAAATCTTTGGCTTCGGCAAACGCTTCGCGCTGCTGATGGGCGCCGGCAACGCGGTCTGCGGTTCCTCTGCCATCGGCACCGTTTCGCCGATCGTCCAAGCCGACAACAAGGACAAAGGCATCTCGATCACGATCGTCAACCTGACCGGTACCGCGTTGATGATCCTACTGCCGATTCTGGGCGCAGTTTTTTATGGCAGCGACACGCTGCGGACCTCCGCCCTGATCGGCGGCACCGTCCAATCCGTCGGCCAAGTCGTCGCTGCCGCCAAACTCGTCAATGACGAAGTCGTCACCCTGGCGACCGTCTTCAAACTCATGCGCGTATTGCTGATCATCGGGGTCGCCGTATTGTACGGGCGCATGAACATGAATGAAGGAGAATCTTTGTTCACGCGCAAAAAGCGCGCGGGGATTACGGCAGGCGAAGCGGCTGACGGAGCGGGAGCGTCAGCTAGTCCGGCCGCCGTCTCCTACGGCGTGCCTTGGTTCCTGACCGGATTCGTCGTCTTCTTCCTGATCCGCAGCTTCATCGGCGTCCCAGATAGAGTCCTGATCGCCTCCAAAGCCATCAGCACCCAATTCGAAGTCGCTGCCCTCGCTGCAATCGGCATGCGCGTCAAATTCGCCGACATCATCAAAGAAGGCCCCAAAGCCATGCTCTACGGGTTGACCGTCGGCGCGGTGCAGGTTTTGATGGCTGTTGCTCTGATTCGGGTGTTTTTCGGATAATACATCAAAAAGCATCGGTTCCTGTGGGAGCCGATGCTTTTTTCTTTGCAGTTGGGCGTTTGTCGGGTGTTTTGTGCTTTTCGGTATCCAACCAACCGAAAAACGAACAATTTACCAACCAAAAAAGTTAATGTTCTGGTATATAAAGTTTTTTCGCTGTTTGGGCGATTTTATGAACGTGTTTTTAGATTTTTGAACAGGTTATAGAATGGACCGATAAGCTAGGCTAACACTGCTTGTCCTGTTAATATGGATTTGTCAGCTGATGGTTTGCTTCAAATATTTGCTTAGCAGGAATTCGAAAATCAGTAAAATGGATCCATAAAACAGATGGGGTTCATGAGGATTTTTGGAGAATTGAATATCGTCATTGGTTGCTATAGCCAATCGGGAATACTCCGCAATAGCCGAATTAGCATTGCCGACGAAACTCAACACCTCAACCCCATTTTCATTTGCTTGCTTCACCAGTTCTTTCAATCGGGACGTTTCGCCCGATTCTGTTACTACAATAATCAGCGTCTCTTTTGCATACTCCCTTTGGATCAATTCCAAATGAGAATTGGCTATGCTCCGAAAGCCGTTGATGATGAGAGACTCGTTTATATAATTTCCGATGATCTGAGAAAAACCTGAGCCTAAAATCATGATCGTTTTGTCTTGATAATCGTTCATTATCTTCTCAAAATCCTCGTAGTAGTGTTCTGCTGATTTTTTATAAAACAATGTTTTCGTCGTTTCAGATAAAGCCAGTTCCTTGTCCATGACCTCATTCTCTTTGATTTTGAAAACCAACTCGCTGTATCCGGAAAAATTCATTTTTTTAGCTAAGTTGATGATGGTTGCCGGCGAAGTATAACAGTGTTTCGCGACACCCCGGATCCCTAAAGCTTTGATGTCCTTAGCATGGGTTTCGATAAATAAGAGAATGTTTTTTTCCGTTTCATTTAAGTTATATTTATTTGACAAATTTTCAATATTCATGCTGGTCACCTCTTTAAAACCTATCATATCACAAGAAAAGAAATGGAGACGATACCTATGAAAGAAAAGTATATTGCCGATCCGTGGGCCAGAACAACCACGCGAAATAATTTGAACGGGGACGAAGTCATTTCAAGCCTGCAAAAATGCATCCGTCGCGGGATGACGAAAGAAGCTTGCGAATTTGCATATGAAATGTACATTACGTCGCCTCAATTCGAAGAAAAGCTTTGGCGCAGACTGTTGGCCATCTCGGTTGAAGACATTGGCATGGGAAATCCTAATGCGGCAGTAATGGTGAACAATTTTAACCAGATGCGCAAGGAATTCGCCTACAACGAATCCGATCGGGCAATGTTTTTCTTTCACGCAATCCGTGTTCTGACTGAATCCGAAAAAGATCGCTCAACCGATTTGCTGAAAAATATTGTCATCAAAAGCTTTGCTATGGGATATGTTCCGGAGGTACCGGACTTCGCTTTGGATAAGCATACGACGCGCGGTATGGAAATGGGTCGCGATTCATTCCATTTCCTGCACGAAGCCAGTAAAGTCATTCCTCAAATGGAAGTGAGCAATACTTATAAAGAAGAATACGAAGCCATTTTGAAAGAGTATGACCCTAATAAAACCGTTCCGAACGCATTCGTATTCAATAGCTGGCAAATATAGAATCATAAGGAGATGTTGTAATGAACAAAAAGGATTCCTTTTTAGAAAAACTGGACCGCATGCTGAGTCCGATAGGCACAAAAATAGGTAATCAAATTCATTTAAAAGCCATTTCCTCCGGTATGATGTTCGGGCTCCCCTTCATCGTTGTAGGATCGCTTTTCTTAATCTTCGCCAATCCACCCATCAACATGGATCTGTATGACCCCGAAACGGCAAATATCTTCGTGCGCTTTTTGGCCGCGTGGAAAAACTTCGCCTCTGCAAACTATGAGCTGCTGACTGCTCCTTACAATATGACAATGGGTATTTTTGGTCTGATCTGTGCTTTCGGGATCTCCTATTCCTTGGCTCGCGAGTACAAGTTGGATGCTGCCATGAACGGTATGATCTCGTTGGCGATCTTTATGCTTGTGGTCGCAAGCAGCGTCGATGGACAGATTTCAACTGAGTTTCTTGGCACAAACGGATTATTCGTAGCCATCATCATCGGATTGATCGTCGTGGAAGTATCCCGTCTGGTGGAAGTCCGCAACTGGAAGATTTCCATGCCGGACACGGTTCCCCCGGCTGTCACAGCGTTCGTCAATTCCATGCTGCCTTTATTTTTGAACATCATTCTGATTTACGGATTAAATGTACTTATTATCGCCTTGACCGGCAGCACTTTCCCGCAATTCGTCATGTTGTTGCTGACTCCCGCATTGAATTTTTCCGGAAACTTATGGGGATTCATCGCAATCGTCACATTCGGTAATTTCTTATGGCTTTTCGGAATCAACGGAACTTCCATCATTTTCCCGATCGTGTTTTCAATCGGAATCACAAATACCGGCATCAACAGTGAGTTGGTTGCCAGCGGTCAAGAAGCAACAGTTGCCATGAACCTGCAGATGTTCAGAATCTCTGTTTTGGGTGGTGCCGGCGGAACATTGGGCTTGATCATCTTGATGCTGCGGAGCAAGTTGGTCCATCTGAAGACGTTAAGCAAGATTTCAATCATCCCCGGTATCTGTGGTATCAATGAACCCGTGATTTTCGGTTTGCCGATTGTTTTTAATCCAATCTTGGCCATTCCGTTCCTGCTGACACCGATCATCAATCTTGTTTTGACTTATTATGCACAAGCAGCAGGCATCATTTCGATGGGCTATATCATCGATCCGTCCTTTACGCCCTTCTTTGCGCAAGCTTATTTAGCCACTATGGACTTCAGAAACGTTCTCTTCTATTTCGGGCTGGTCGTTCTGAGCATCTTCATCTACTACCCGTTCTTCAAAGTCTACGAGAACAGCCTGAGTCGCCAAAGCGCTATGGAAAATCAGTAATCGTAAAAACTTATCGCTGAATGAACAGAACCCAGGCAGCTGCCTCTTCCATCACGGGAGAGGCGGCTGCCTGGGATTTTTGCTTTCGATGGGCGATAGCCTGAGAGACAACCAATCTCTCAGGTAAATCAGATACTGTCCTGGGCTAACGCCCGACAGAAAAGCTTACTCTCGGCTATTCAGTATTCTCCGCTCTTCGTTCAGGCGACACATCGCACAGGCGTCGGCTATTCGGTATTCTCCGCTCTTCGTTCAGGCGACACATCGCACAGGCGTCGGCTATTCAGTATTCTCCGATTTCCGACACTGGCGACCGACCCATCCATATCAAGAAGTTTCTTCGGTGTGTTTAGCAATTTTTATCTATAGCTACTCAGCATTGATTCTATTTTCTGCTATTGTGTAAACCTCTTTTTTGTCACGTTTGCCGATTGCAACTATCTGGATAACCTCGATTTTGCCATTGGCCTCCCGAAATACAATTCGAAGCCCCATTTTTTTGTTCTTCAGCTTCCCGCACCCGCTAAGTGAACCGTGCAATGCTTGTCCTGCCTGCATGCCAGATTCTTTAATCCTTGCAATAGCTTTGTCCACGAAAATCTTCTGACTTCCATCTAGAGAATCGTAATCCTGTTTTGATAACGCCGTCCACTCTATCTTATGCACAAACTACTCCCACCCGTCATTCTCATCTATGGTAAGAAACTGATCGGCATTGGCGCCACGGACTTCTTCATCCGAATATAATTTTAAATCTTTGATAGCTAAACGCTTCTCTACCTCTAAATCCAATACGCGCTCATGTAATGCTTCGATTTCGTTTGTCAAAGATTCGTACTGTTCCTGCGTCAGCATAACGCCAGCAACATCTCCACGATTAAAAACGTAGACAGGCGTGTTTTCTTCCTTAGCTTTTTTAAATACGATGGTTGGGGATTTTTTCACTTCAGATATGGAAGTGGTCGGGACGTCAAGAATTTTAAAGTCCATTTCTATCATCTCCTTAGTTTATCCCCAGTATACACCATTTAAAAATCCTTTAAAAGTCTTTTTATGGTATCTTTAATATATAAAAAATGGTTATTGCTTTAAAGTAATGAATGTTTATCACGCTGCGCGAACAGCCGGCTGGAGCCGGCATTGGTCCTTCGGTATCTCCCGCCCTACGTTCAGTCGACATATCGCGTGGGCGTTGACTGTTCGGTATTCTTCACTCCTCGTTCAGTCAACACAACGCGCGGGCGTCGGCTGTTCTGTGTTCTCCGCCCTTCGTTCAGTCGACACATCGCATGGGCGTCGACTCTTCGGTATCCTTCCGCTTCTCGTTCAGTCGACACATCGCACGGGCGTCGACTGTTCTGCATTCGTCGCTCCTCGTTCAGTCAACATACCGCGTGGGCATAGGCTGTTTATTCAACGGGATGTAATATCTGCCACTCTCACTTCCAGCAGCCTGATATTCTCGCTTCAAAACCTTATACACGCGATTTGTATCTTCTGTTCCACACCAATCTGCCAAACGCTTTGTTGTCAGCTTTTCATCTGGAAAAAGGATTTGGAAGTCTGAAATACTGTTGCTGATAGCTTTTTGAATCATCATTTTCTTGCCGCAACTTTCACACACATGGGAGCGTCTGCAGAAATTTTGCACGAGCAGCTCGCATTTTGGGCAATTAATGCCTTTATTCATTTTCTCATACTCATATTTTACCAACTTACTTGGATACTCAGGATCATGACATTCAACAAGTGCTTGCGCCAACTTTTCCAATTCCGGATTTGTTACGGGTTTCATATTTTGCAGTTCACGGAAATGCTCCGAAATCTGCCCAGGAAGAATGCTGTCACCCTCGCATGGGGCTCCCCAGATAGAAAATTCCGGATTTACGTATATAATGAATGCTTCAATTTCCATCGAATATCCCATGCTCTTCAGGAGTTTCCGCAGTCTTACTTTTGTTTTCGTTAATTGCAGGGAAGGATTTTCCAAAGTAGTTCCCGATTGCTTCGTAAATTCTTCCAGCCCCCAGTGATGTACCCCACCGTAATTTTTGATTTCATATAACACTATTTTACCTTCACAAATTAGCAACGCGTCTATCTGTAAGGAAGAGCGTCTAATTTCCAACTGTAAATCATTCAGAACAATACATTTTGCCCCCAGTTTTTCTGTCAATCCGTCAAATCGGCACTCACCCTCATATCCCTTTTTCAAATTGAGATAGTAGTAAAAATCTTCTTTATCCAATCTCATACGACTAGCTAAAATTTCATAAATGCGTAAATGCATAGATTTCGTGCGTTCCTTAAATGCCAATACATCCGCCTCCAATATTTATTTTCAAAGGTAGTACCTGAATTATTCATAGGTTTTCAGAAAACACCTTGAAATGTTGTTCTATCAACGTATTCTTTATTTCACTTTCACACCCAAAAGGTGTGAAAAAAGAACCCCTATCTGTTATGGTTAATGTACTACCAACAACCATAGAAAGGGGTTCTCTCAATGGCAACTTTACACGAAAACACTCTAAAATTCAATCAAAAAATGACGGTTACAAATACTGGAGGTAATCTCTCCACGGATGCTGGTCTCATTTTGGTTAAAGAATTCCTTCATTCAATCGGATTCGAACAGTTGATGGAGAAAGAGCTTCATTTTCAAGACTCCCGTCTCTCACCTACACATTCGAATGAAACCATCCTTGAACAACTGATTTTCCAATTAATTGCAGGCTATGATACCGATGCATCTGCCAACATCTTACGTCATGATCCTTTCTTCCAGCAGATGCTTGAAAAAAGTACATTGGCTTCACAACCTTCGCTTTCGCGTTTTTGGGATCGCATTAGTGAGAGTCCCGATGCGCTTTTGCAGCTACAAGCGCTCAATCAAGCGATTCTGGATAAGGTACGCATACAACGTAATGCAACAGAACTGGTTTTTGATTTGGATTCCACATATAGTGACACCTACGGCGATCAAGAAGAAACGGCCTTTAACACACATTATCAAACAACCGGTTATCATCCGCTCGTTGCCTTTGATGGTCTGACCAAGGACTTTCTGAAGGCGGAACTGCGTTCCGGAAACACATACTGCTCAACCGGGGCAGCCGATTTTTTGAATCCGCTTCTTGAACACTATAATCAGACCGTTCCAGTCAGCACCATTCTTGTCCGCGCAGATAGTGGCTTTGCAGCGCCGGAACTGTATGACCTCTGTGAAGAAAAAGAGCATCAGTACGTCATTCGGCTCAAACGGAATGCCCGCTTGCATAAGTTCGCGGAACAGTTTGTTCAAGTTGGGGATGAGACCGAATGGAGTCAGAAGGAAGAGCATTTCTACTCCATTCGCTACCAAGCCGGCACTTGGAAGCATGATCGTAGAGTTTGCATTCGTTCTGTCAGGGAAGCAAATGAACTGATTTTCCACCATGAATTCATTATCACCAATCTATCCGATGTTGTCTCGACTGAACAAGTCTACCAAACGTATTGGAAGAGAGGTACGATGGAGAATTTCATCAAGGAAGCCAAGAATGGCTTCTTCTTCGACAAGACGGACAGTTCTCATTTCTTGGAGAATGCCGTCCGCATGATGGTCAGCGTCCTTTCCTATAACATCAACAATTTTATACGCACACTAGCTTTCCCGGAAAAGGCCAAAGGCCTACAGATACAAAGTATTCGTCTTCGGTTTTTCAAGATCGCTGGGAAACTGATCCACAGCGGAAGACGCATGATGCTAAAACTCAGCACCCATCATGTCTACCAAGATGAATTTTTTCATATCCTACGGCAAATTCAATCCTTGTCTTGGTGAGGAGACCCCGCAAATTTAAAAAAAACGTTCGAACAAAGGAATTAGTATGCCCAAAAACACAATAACAATCGCATTCCGTGCTTCTTTTCGTCTCTAAGAGACGTTTTGAAAGGGAAAAAATAACAGCTCTACCAAAAATCCAATATTGCAGATGAAATAGAGTTGTTCATATCAAGATTTGGGGTGGTATGAATAATTCAGGTA
>NZ_FONM01000045.1 GCF_900112935.1 Trichococcus pasteurii | reverse complement strand
TGGTATGCCACCCGTCAATAGGACAGTAAAATATTTAAACAGTTTTACAGACTGCTCCCCGTAATGTGGGGGCAGTTTTTTTCGTTTTTAACCCTGCCGCGCTTACGCTTGGCGGCCCACACGTTTTATGAGCGAAGCACAAAACGCTTCACTCATAAAACGTGAGGGTTCATTAGGCTGCCTCGAAATACTGATCATGAAACTCCATTGGAGTCATGATATGCAGCTTCCTTTGAATGCGTCTATTATTGTAATATTCCATATAGTTGTGAATCATATCAATCAAAGAAGAACGACTAGTAAATTTACGACGGTAATATTTTTCACGCTTGATGAGCGCCCAAAACCCTTCCATAGGGCCATTATCAATACAACGAGCGACACGGGACATACTTTGTATCATACCAGCCTCGCTTAAACGCGCACAGAATTGCTTGCTTGTATATTGAAATCCGCGGTCACTGTGGAACAACGGCTGAGCTTCTGGCTCATTTTGTATGGCTGCATCAAAAGTCTGGAGGACTAGCGGCATATCGTTTTGATCACTGATTATGTATGCGACAATTCGACGGTCATAAAGATCCAAAATGGCACTCAAATATACTTTCTTGATTGCCGGTCCTTCGTAATACTTGAATTCGGTCACATCGGTCAACCATTTTTCATTTGGTGCGTCTGCACGAAAGTTCCGGTTGAGGCGATTTTCGGCGATATGATACGGATTCTGTGCACCTTTGGTAATGCTATTGGCACGATGTTTGATTCTAGATTGGATTTGTTGACTACGGCAGATCCGAAGGGCACGGTTGTCACTGATGACTATGCCATGGGTATATTCCAACTCATCGCGTATCCGACGATGACCCATATCGTCATGTTCTTCATGGATCTGTTTTGCTACTTCCGCGATTTGGTTGTTGCGAATCTCCCTTGGACTATGCGGTTGCTCAAGCCAACGGTAATAAGCGGAGCGTGTCACATGTAAGATTTTGCACATAACTTGCACCGGATAACCTTTTTCTGTATGGAGTTGCTTGATGGTTTCGTACTCAGCTTGTTTTCTTATTTCGGTCAACGATTCCTCCTTTCTAATTCTTGGAATTTTTTTGTTACATCAAGTTCCATTTTTAGACGTTGATTTTCGCGTTTTAAACGTGCTAATTCGTCTTGAAGTAATTCCTCGGGAGTCCGGCTGGGCATTGTCCCTTTTCTACGCCCACGGCGGTCTTCCAGCCCTGCTTCTCCCAATTCCGCATATCTCTTTACCCATTGATAGACGTTTTGATAGGAAACTTGGTATTTTATAGCCATAGCACCATAATCTTTTCCATTCTCTAAACAGTCCAATACGATTTTTAAACGCTCATCTATGGTTGTCATCCGACCTTTGCTCATAGTACTTCCTCCACTAGTTGATTTGAAGTCTTTATGAGTATTATAAACCTTTAGCCAGTTCTGCAGTTGCGTCTTACTCCGCAAACCATATTTTTTTCCAATTTCAATCATGCTGCCCAGGCCGTTCAGATAGTCCGTGACGGCTGCCAACTTTAACTCCTTGGAGTAATGACTGTTCTTCTTTACCGGTAAAAGGGCCGATGGACCGCCGTTCTCATAAAGTCTAATCCAACTGCGAATGGTCTCTTGAGATACTCCTGCATTTTGTGCTGCTCTTGATATGCCAATTTCATTTCTCACATATTGCTCGACAATGTTGACTCTGTTTTCGACAGATAATTTCATAACTCTTTTAGACATAGAAAAAACCCCCATATAAGACTTGAAATAATTCAATGTCCTATATAGAGGTAGCATATCA
>NZ_FONM01000016.1 GCF_900112935.1 Trichococcus pasteurii | reverse complement strand
GGTTATAGTTCATTCGGACCTTATAAAAAGCGACGGTCGAAATGTCGAGCGGTTTCCTCTGATTATCGTAGAAATTTAATAGTTCACAAAATTGGGAGTTCCCCTTTTGCGCAAACATTTGAAGCATCAATGTGAGCGGGGTCGTTTTCCTTTTTCGGGTAAAAGCTTGTGGGTTCCCTTCGCGGATATCTTCCAGATAAATCGTTTGGGCTTCTTCAATATATTCCTGAAATACCGTCAGTTGGACCGTCATTTTTTAACCCTCCTTTTGATAAATGAACCATCCTCTTTACATTAAGTATAACGGGAAATATAAAGAGGAGGAATAATATCATCATAAAAAAAGCGAGAATGCATAATTTGAATGCATTCTCGCTTTTTTACAGTTGTCAAATCGCTTAAGTTAATGACATTGAGTTGACTGTGCGTTCCGTATTTTTTTGTGCCAGAGCTGTCCCGGCCGGTCAACTCTGTGATATGATGGGTGTACTGTTTTCATCAATCAAGGGAAGGTGTGGGGTTGTGTCGAAAGGAAAAGGGAAAGTGATGCTGTCGATGCTGATATTCGGGACGATCAGCATCTTCGTTAAGAATATCGATTTGGCTTCCAATCAGGTTGCCTTCTTCAGGGGTGCTTTGGGGAGTTTGTTCCTCTGGGGGACTTTGCTGGTGCGCAAGGAAAGGATTCCTTTGGAGCTGATAAGGAAAAATGCGAAATTCCTGTTGTTGTCGGGTTTTGCGGTAGGCATGAACTGGATCCTGCTGTTTGAAGCTTTCCGTTACACGACGGTATCGAATGCGACATTGAGCTATTATTTCCAGCCGATCTTCATGACGCTGTTGGCGCTGTTCGTTTTCAAGGAATCCTTGACCGCGAAGAAGATCGCGTGCGTACTTTTGGCTATGCTGGGGATGTTCCTGATCATCGGCGTGAGCCCGAATGCGGGGAATTATAATCATCCGGTCGGGATCGGCTTCGGGTTGGCTGCAGCATTTTTCTATGCGGTGGCCATTATGTCCAACAAAAAAATTGCAGGTCTTGGCGGGATCCCGCTGACTGCTTTGACACTCGTCATCGCAACAGGAATCCTGACTCCGTATGTCGCTCTGACTTCCGGTTTCGGATTAGGACAATTGACTGGCGGCTCCATCACCAGTCTGCTGGTTTTGGGGATCATCCATACGGGGATTGCCTATGTGCTGATGTTTGCGGGCGCCCAGGCGGTCGAGAGCCAGACCTTCGCAGTGCTCAGCTATGTCGATCCGGTGACGGCTATCATGGTTTCGGCGGTATTTCTGAAAGAAGACCTTTCACCTATGCAATTGGCGGGAGGCGTCTTGATACTGGCCGCGGCCTTCCTGAATGAATTTCTGGGCAACAGAGAGAAACAAATAGCGCTCAGCAAAGAGTAGCAAAAAGAAAAGCGGAAACGAGCCTCGTTTCCGTTTTTCTTTTTTTTTGCCGAAGAAACACAAAAACCCGAACAAATTTGTCCGGGTTTCGCAGAGAAGAACGTCTCGTTGCGTATGGCAGTACGCGGGTAAGACAATTTTTTCTCAGGAATGGAGTCATTTTTTCCGACGCTTACTGACTGAGCGATCTCACGCCGGGAGGAGGCTTCTCTGGAAGGTGAAGTTTCCTCATTTATGGATGCGTTCAGTATAAGCCATAAAGCTGCGCGAAAAAAGGGATTTGAGAGGAATGAAGGAAATCTGTCACAAATTCCGTCTCTGTCTTCATTTATCGTGAGAAATTTTTTTCAATCGGAGCAGCAAATCCGATGGAGCGTCAAGGCTTTATGAAGCTGATTTTTTTATAATAATCCATCTTCAGTGAGACATTCTGGTCATAATCAAGTTTGAAATAACTGGTGTACAGGCAATCCAACAAAAACAGCAAAGAAAGCCTGGTCGAAAACGAAGAAATTTTGTTGTAGTGACTCTCATTCGAGCTCATGTAAAGATGATGTGTGGCAGCTTTTGCGAAGGGAATCTCTTCGGTCGACGAAATCAACAGGATCGGCGATTTGTTTTTCTTTAGGATATTCACGATCTTGGGGATGACAGCCCCTCTGCCCCCGAATGAAACAATGATGGAAAGATGCGAAGAGTCGCTGGCGGCCGCCGTCAAACGTTGATGATACTCCTCAACTGGGACATTGACGAATCGGCCAATCTCCTGCATCTGGAATTTGAAGTTCTCGGCGAAAAACAGATTCCCGGCGGAAGTATAGAGATCGATCGCCGGCACCTTTTTCATCAAGGAAGCCGCCTGCCGCAGTTGTTCCAGATCCAGATGGTTGAGCGTGGACACCACAGTCTGCTCATAAAGTTCCTTCATCGTCCGCGTAATCTGATATTGGGTTTCATTGGAGTGGATCGGATAGTTGAAATCCAGCGTCGTCCGTTCCTTCAGGTAGTCGCCCATCGAAGCCGAAACCAGTATCTTCAACTCGGAAAGTCCGGCCAACTCCAATTTTTTGCATAAACGGTAAATCGTTGCGTTCGAAATGAAGCTGGCTTCGCTGATTTCCGCGGAAGTCATCTTCACGAAAGCTTCGGGATTTTCTTTTATATATGCAACCAAAATTTTCTCATTTTCGGTCAAGCTTACTAAATTGTCCATTTTGCTGAAGATGTTCATCTGTTATCGCCTCATTTCTTCAAAAAAATGCTCAGGAAATCCGATTCCGACAGCAGCGTCAGATTGTGGCCGCTGCCCTGCAATTCGCGGACAGCCTGGATTTTGCGGCTCTCGCCCGGCGTGCCGATTTTGCGCCAATCGCTGTCGGCGACGACCAGATAGAGGGTCTCATAACTCAGGTTGGCATCGAAATGGCCGCCGACATCGACGACGAGCTGGGCCAGATCGTTGCGCTTCAGTTTCTGGAAACGGCCGGTAAAGCAGACATGCTTGTCGTAAAAGACGTGTTCCTTGTCGAACAGCAAGCTTTTCGGCTTCAGCGGGGCTGCCGTTTTTGCCCGTTTGGCAGGGGTGCTTTTGCCGCCTTTCGCCACTCCGAAAGCATGCGAGAACAATTTTCCCATCCGATATTGGTATTCGTCCAGGAAGCCTTGGATGTCGTAGTCGTATTGCGCCAGCATTTTGCTGGTGATCAGCCCGCAGGCGACAGCATCCTCCACGGCGTTATGGTGGTTATCGATGGTCATGCCGAAGTAGTCCAATACTGTAGGCAAGCGGTTATTGTGCAGATCCAGCATGCGCTGCGCCATCTTGCAGGAACAGAAAAATTCGTTCTGCATCTTCGGCAGTTTGTAGGTTTCAATCGTTTGCTGCAGACAGCTCATGTCGAATTGGGCAAAGTGGGCCACGAGCGGATCTTCCCCGATGAAGGCACGGATGTCAGGATAAAGTTCGTCGAAGGAAGGTTCCCTGGCGACCATGGCCTCGGTGATGCCGTGGATTTGGATATTCCCGCGGCTGAAATACTGGCGCGGATTGATGAGCGCGTAATAGCGGTCGACTTCCTTGCCGTCGGAAAAGCGGCTCAAGCCGATGGAACAGACGCTGTCACCACGGCTGTTTGCAGTTTCAAAGTCAATGGCGACGTAATCCATTTGCATACATACTCCTTTTGGTTGTTTATTGAATAATGAATAAATGGCCTATTGCTGCTGCAAAGCCATGATCTGTTGGTAATAAGGGATCATGCTGCCCAAAGCGGCACCGATGATGAAGAACAACAGCATGCGGATCAAAATATAGGCCCAGCTTGCTGTATAATCCCGGGCCGGGTTTTTATTGGAACGTCGGAAGAGGAAGAACATGCCGATCCCCGCAATCCAACCGATGGCTGATAAGAGTGCTTGGGAAGTCGCTGGATTCAGGTAGCCGATCACGAAGCCGACAACCGCTGCAAAGGTCAACAAAAGCCCTTGCTTCATTTTTTCTGTCATCAAAAATTTCCCCCTTTTTCGTAAACTGTCTAGTGATCCAAGCCTGCCTCTCGGAAATTAGATAAATCGTACCTATTGCGCTCTACGATGCTCAGTCGGCACGATTTCCTAAATTTCTTTCGAGGCAGAGCGGGCTTGTCTCACTTTTCTAGCCTATTCTACCACAAAGCGCGCTTCTGGAATACGGTTGTGATCCGGCAAAAAAAGCCTTTCCCATTGACGGAAAGGCAGGAGTGTTTCATAAAAACAGCAGGCCATCGAGATTTAGGATGACGATTTCCCGGTGGTTCAGTTGTTTGATGAGGTGATGATCCTCCAATGAGCCCATCTTCCTGCTGATCGTTTCCGGTGTCGTCCCGAGGTAGGAAGCGAGATCCTTCTTCGACATCGGCAAGGTGATGGTGTCGCCGTCTTTCTTGGCCAGTTCGGCAAGGTAGAGGGCCAAGCGGGCTTCGACTTTTTCGGTCGCCACATAGGTCGTCTGCCGTTCCGATTTTTCCAGACGGTTGGAGAATTCCTGCAGCAATTTCAGCGAAATGGCCGGGTATTTCAACAAAAAATGCTGCAGATCGCTCCTTTTCATCCGGCAAACTTGGGTCTCCTTCACCGCTTCGGCATAGGCTTCGTGCTTCGATTCGCTGAAGAGGGCCAACTCACCGGTGAAATCGCCCGGATTGAGGAAACGCACGAGCTGCTCTTTTCCGGACTCGGCCAGCCGGTAAATGCGGATCAGGCCGGAATGGAGGATGTAGAGTGTATCCGACGTATCACCGGGGCGGTAGAGCAATTCGCCTTTTTTGTAGGTCGCCGGATGCGTGACGGACATGATTTCGTCCATCTGATCCGGCTCCAAGTGATTGAAGATCGGCACCAGCGAAATGCAGGAGCGGTGAGCGTTGCAAGAGCACGCGCCACTGCAGTTGTGGGCAGTTTTAGTTTGTTCGTTCATTTGGCAAATCCTCCTTTTCGGAATGGGACATGCAGTCTTGGTTGCTTAAATTGTACCGCAATCCGGCGGCTGCATGCGAATTTTATCTTGGATGTGAGCTTTTTATAACGACTGATGGCTAGCTTCACGGGTTAGCCCTTCGGAAATTAGATAAATCGTACCTATTGCGCTCTACGATGCTCAGTCGGCACGATTTCCTAAATTTCTCTCATGGCTGAACGAACCCGTTCCGCTTTTCTTCCGGTTGAACCCGATCAGGCGCATGGCGTTCAGGATGACGGCCAGGATGCTGGCTTCATGGATGAACATGCCGCTAGCGAGATGGACGGAACCCATCAGCACGCCCGCCAAAAGGAAGAACACGACCCCCACCGCAATAGCGATGTTCTGCTTCATGTTGCGCATGGTCGCCTTTGACAGCGAATAAGCATGGGAAAACTGCATCAGCTTGTCGGCCATCAGCACGACATCCGCCGTCTCCATCGAGATATCGGTCCCGCCTTCACCCATGGCCAAGCCGATATCGGCTGTCGCGATGGCAGGCGCGTCGTTGATGCCGTCCCCGGCCATCGCCACGACAGCGCCATCTGCCTGCAGTTGTTTGACGAAACGCACTTTGTCCTCCGGCAACAGCTCGGCGTGGTAGGCGTCCAATCCCAATTGTTCGGCGACCGCTTGGGCGGTATGGCGGTTGTCACCCGTCAGCATAATGATCTGTTTGATGCCGTTGCGGCGCATTTCGGCCAAAGCCTGCGGTGCGTCCTCGCGGATCTGATCAGCGATCGAGAATAGCCCGGCGAGCGTGCCGTCAATGGCTGCGAAAACGACGGTATTGCCGGTTTTTTCGCGTGCAATCGCGTAGCTTTCTGCTGCTTCATTTATCAAGATTCCGGACTGGGCCATCAGTTTGCGGTTGCCAGCGACGAGACGGCGGCCGTCAACTGTCGCTTTCAATCCGTGGCCCTTTATGACTTCCGCATCTTTCGGCTCAGCAGTTTCCAGGCCTTGTTGATGTGCGTATTTCACGATTGTTTGTCCGAGATGGTGTTCGGAAATGCGCTCCGCCGAAGCCGTCAGCTGCAGCAGTTCGCTGCGATCGACGCCACTGAGGATATGGATATCGGTCACTTCCGGTTTGCCTTTCGTCAGCGTGCCGGTCTTGTCGAAAACGAGCGTATCGACTTTGGAAAAGCGATCCATGACCTCGCCACCTTTCACCAGCACGCCGTATTTGGCGCCGTTGCCGATGCCAGCCACGTTCGATACCGGAGCGCCGATCACGAGCGCTCCCGGGCAAGCAATCACAAGGAAAGTGATGGCAAGATGCAGGTCACGCGTCCAAGCGTAAACGATGACGGAAAGCACCACAATGGCCGGCGTGTAAAAGTTGGCGAAGGCATCGAGGAAACGTTCGGCCTTGGATTTGGATTCCTGCGCCTCTTCGACCAATTCGATGATTTTTGCGAAAGTTGTGTCATCGCCGACCTTTTCCGCGATCATTTCGATGAAGCCTTCGTCCACCAATGTCCCCGAAAAGACGTTGTCATCCAATGATTTGTTGGCCGGGATCGCTTCGCCCGTCACGGCAGCTTCGTTGATGGCCGCCTGACCCTTCACGATGATGCCGTCAACCGGGATTTTGCCGCCGGGCTTGATGAACAGCCGATCCCCGACCGCGACTTCCTCGACCGGCACGATGACTTGATCGGTGCCATGCATGATGATTGCTTCCTGAGGCGCCATGTCGATCAAAGAGCGTAGAGAAGAACGGGTCTTTTCCAAGGTGCGCGCCTCCAGAAAATCACCGAACAAAAACAGAAAAGTCACAACGGAGGACTCCGTATATTCGCGGATGAAAAGCGCGCCGATGACCGCGATCGTCACCAACAGCTCGATGCTGAAAGCTTTCATCCGAAGTGCCAGATAGGCTTTGTGGACGATTGGGACTACCGCGATGAGCGTCGCGAGGATAAGTGCGTAGTCGACGGCTGCTTCGTATCCAAGGGTTTTCAAAGCAAAACCGATGACGATCA
Organism: Trichococcus pasteurii; assembly: GCF_900112935.1. Classification (GTDB taxonomy): domain Bacteria; phylum Bacillota; class Bacilli; order Lactobacillales; family Aerococcaceae; genus Trichococcus; species Trichococcus pasteurii. The sequence goes on along the minus strand of NZ_FONM01000016.1, from coordinate 66,250 downwards.
GGATACCCGAGAGAGCGGTGATGCAGTTTTTGTATTTGTTGATCCATTTGATCATTTGAATGACCTCCTCTTGTATTTCCTATAGCCTAATCATACGCCAACAGGCAGGAAAACGACTTGATGATGGTCAAGCTTTGGAAGCGGAAATTAGATCAGCAAAATCTCAACCGTCCTCCTCCGGCGAACGGAGGCTACGCCGGAGTACAGCCCACATTTAAGTCTTGTGCTCCGACGAGAACCTGCTCGCAGGAGAAGAGTCCTCAAATTACCGCTGTTCTCCGGCGTGGGAAGCCTCACCGGAGGAGCGCAGCGCATGCCCTGGTGTACGCCACCGCTCAATGACCTCCAAATAAAAAAGCTGCCTGCAGATTGCAGACAGCTGAGCCCTTCGGCGGGGCCGAATGAATATTATAATAGAAGAAAAGACTAGATGGCATCCCCATCAACGACGGCAGCATTGTCATTCAGGATGGCGGAATCGAATTCCCCGATGTTGCGGGAAGAAACGACGCCCGCCAGCATGCTGTCGTTGACGTTGGTCAGAGTACGCATCATGTCGATGACCGGTTCAACCGAGATGACCAGTCCGGCGATCGTAACAGGCAAGTTCATGGCGCCCAGAACGATCAAAGCGGCGAAAGTAGCGCCGCCGCCGACACCGGCAACTCCGAAGGAACTGATGGTAACGACAAGGATCAGCGTCAATACGAAGCCGATGCTGGTGACATCGATGCCCAAAGTTGGAGCGACGATGGTCGCCAACATGGCAGGGTAGACGCCCGCGCAACCGTTCTGACCGATCGACAAGCCGAAGCTGGCGGCAAAGTTGGCGGAGGCATCATCGACGCCCAAAGCTTTCGTTTGTGTTTCAACGTTCAGTGGCAGTGCGCCGGCGCTGGAACGGGCAGTGAAGGCGAAGCTCAAAACAGGGAAAGCTTTCTTGAAATAGGTGATCGGGTTGACGCCGACTCCAGCCAGAATCAAGCTGTGCACCAGGAGGACGACCAGCAAAGCGGCATAGGAAGCGACCACGAACAGTCCTAAGTTGACGATGGCTTGGTAACTGGATGTCGCCATCATTTTGGTCATCAAGGCCAAGATTCCGTAAGGAGTCAGGCGCAGGACCAAGGTAACGATGCGCATAACGATCGATTGGATGACTTGCAGTCCTTTATTGAACAAAGCAGCATTTTCGGGCTGTTTTTTCTTGATGCCCATATAAGCGATCCCGACAAAAGCGGAAAAGACTACGACGGCAATCGTACTTGTGCTGCGCAGACCGGCCAAATCCTGAAAGATGTTGGTCGGGATGAAGCTGAGCACTTGACCAGGGATCGTCAAGTCAGCGACTTGCGTCTGTTGGGTCGTCAAGGCTTCGATCCTTGCAGTTTCCGCGGAGCCTTGCGTGAACTGTGCACCATCAAGATTGAAGAGAATGACCGATGCCCATCCGATCAGGGCAGCAATGGCGGTTGTACCCAGCAAAGTGCCGAGTACGGATCCGCTGATTTTGCCCAGATTTTTGGTTTCTTCGATGCGGGTAAAGGCGCCCACGATCGACACAAAGATCAACGGGATGATCAGCATCTGCAGGAAGCGGACGTAACCGTTACCGACGATATTGATCCAATCGATGGCAGTCAGTGTGATTGTGCTGTCAGGTGCGAAAAGCAACTGGATGGCGGCCCCGAAGATAACCCCTAAAGCCAGCGCGATGAAAACGCGTTTTGAAAACTTGACGTGTTTGGCGCCCAAACGATAAAGTGCGAAAAGCAATGCCGCAAAGACGGCTAAAATAATGACAATGGAAATGATGTCCATTTGAATTCCTCCTTTGATTTATCTATCCCGAGAACGTAAAAAAGCCCTCGTCCCTATACTCCAAATGCTTGGAATACAGGGACGAAAGCTCTTCGTGATCCACCCTTATTCGCACGACCCTCGCAGATCATGCCTTATGAAGTACGCTAAACCAGCCATACTCCTGTACGCTATCGGGTACAAACCGAAATGACACTAACGCATCATTTTGCTCCGAGACGCATTTTCGCTTTCCAGACCATGCCTCTTCTCACCTACCGAGGCTCTCTTTGATAACCGTGAAAGGTACTTCTTCTCTTCAACGCACAACTTATTTTCATTTGTGTTTTCATGATAGCACGCTTATTTTTCAAAAGCAACTGATATCCCTCGGTTCAGGAATAATTGAATTTGCGGGAGTGATGGGCGCGGAAAAGACGAATAATTATCAGGAATCCATATTTTGGGAAACCTTCGACATCAAAAAAGCAGTGGCCGCCTCGAAATTAGGCGGCCACTGCTGATGGTCTAGGATTCTTTGACCGATTGGACTTCATAACCCAGCTTTTGGATTGTTTCACTGATGTCGTTCCCTGAAGTCTTGTTGCCGTCGAATTCGGCTTTGACTTTGCTGGAGTTGAACAGCACTTTGACGGTTTCGACCCCATCGATTTTGCTGACGGCGGATTCGATTTTCTTGATGCAGGATGGGCAAGTGACGGGTCCCAATTGGATAATGGCTTGGCTCATGATTCATTCCTCCTATGTGTCTGGTATGACTATAGTATAAGCGGAATACGCCGGAAAGAACTTGACCGGCATCAAGTATTCGAAATCATTTTACGTCGTAATCGTAGAAGATGCGGCCTTCCAACTTGCAGCGGTCGTAATCCTCCAAAATGCCCTTGACTTGATTGGACAAGTAGAAGAGACCGAATAAGTTGGGGATGACCATCAAGGCATTGAACGTATCGGCAAGCATCCAAACGATATCGACTTCCTGCAAGGCGCCCAAGAAGATGAAAATCGCCACCAAAATCTGATAAGGCAGGACACCTTTCGTTCCGAACAGGTATTTGATGTTCGATTCGCCGAAGTAGTACCAGCCGACGATTGTCGTGAAGGCGAAGAAGGTCAGGCAGATGGCCAAAAGAACGGATCCGCTGCCTCCGAACGCGATCGAGAATGCCGCCTGGGTCACTTGCGCACCCTTCAAGGCAGGGTCCAGATAGGATTCGGTCACCAAGATGATCAGTGCAGTAGCGGAACAGACGATGACGGTATCGATGAAGACACCGACCATGGCAGCCAATCCTTGCTGTACCGGATGATCAACGTGCGCGACAGCATGCGCGTGCGGTGTCGAACCCATCCCAGCTTCGTTCGAGAACAAACCACGGGCCACACCTTTTTGGACTGCCGCTCTTACCGATGCTCCGGCGATACCGCCGATTGCGGCTTGAGGCGTAAAGGCTCCGACAAAAATCATTTTGAAGGCAGGAACAACATTCTCACGGAAAAGGAATAAAATAACCAGACTGGCAACGATGTAAACCAACGCCATGATCGGAACGACCAATTCGGCGAATGATGCGATGCGCTTCATTCCGCCTGCGAAAATCAGGATGGCTGCCAAGGCAACCAGGAAACCGGTCACCCATTCCGGAATGGCGAAGGCGGTGGTCACAGCCGATGCGATCGAGTTCGATTGCACCATATTACCGATGAACCCTAGCGCTACGATAAGGGAGACGGAGAAGAATTTTGCCAGAGCATTGGATCCGACCCCTTTTGAAAGGTAGTATGCCGGTCCACCGACGAGATCGCCTTTGTTGCGGTCGCGCATCCTATAGACTTGCGCCAGGATGGCTTCATTAAAAATCGTACCCATACCAAGGAACGCGGACACCCACATCCAGAAGATCGCTCCCGGTCCACCACCGAGGATGGCCGTCGCCACACCCGCAACGTTTCCTGTCCCTACCTGTGCGGCAACAGCAGTCGCCAAAGCCTGGAAGGAGGACATGGAACCTTCCTGGGAAACGTCTTTTTTGAACAATTTACCAAAAACTTGTTTGAAAGCTTCCCACATGCGCGTAACTTGCGGGAACCCGAAGCGGATCGAGAAGTACAATCCGGCAAAAAGCAGGCCATATGTCAAAAAGTAGTCCCATAAGAGAACATTCACATAGTCGGCCAAAAAATTATATACAACATCCATATAATACCAAATCCTCCAATAAGTGAATTCACACCATTTTATTATGTATCTTTGATATTCTATCGATATCATATGGCTGTGTCAATCTAATTGTGAAACTTTCATTAGAAAAAACATCCCCAAGCGAGGAGGGGATTAGAAAATTGTGATTAAAAACACATGTTTCTTTTGAAGAATAACGTTTATTTGCATGGGTACAAGCTGGAAATCAAACGAAAACGGATTGGCAGGGAGTTGAGTTTCAGAAAATAACCCAAAATACATAGGTATATAAACTGATTAAAGTTATATGTGCGCTTGCAATTTTTTATGTGAGTACAAAGTGCAGTTTCAATGAATGAAAATTAGAAAACGATGAGAAATTTAACTGTGGCAGAACAGGTTTGAAAGAAAATAAGCAACAGATAATATCAGAATGGTGAAAAGGCTCCAACCATGCAATGTCGATGGTTGGAGCCTTTTGCTATGCCGTTGGAATTTGCTGGTTAAAAAAGATTATTTTCCATTTGCTTAAGGAGCCTTCTTAAAAACATCTTCTCATCCAAAGTGATATCCGTTAATAACTTATCTTGCTGTTTTCTCCACATCTCAGTAACCGAGGTTTCCATATTTTTCCCAGCCTCTGTAAGGTAGATCCTATTGGTTCTTTTGTCATCGGGATCTTTTTTTCGCATAATCAGCTCTTTTTTTTCAAGAGCGCTCAGCATATTGGTGACTGTAGGGGCCTCGCAATTCAACTTATTACAAAGTTCAACTTGGGTTAGGCCATCTGCTCTCCAAAGCTTACACAAAAGCTTATCTTGTCCAACATGAAGATTTAAATCATGCAGAAGATGATTATGATTGCGCCTTGTCTCTGACGAAAGTTTATCTAAGAGCACTCTGATTTCATCGTTTAACATGCAGAAATCCCTCCTAATATTAGTTAGTTAGCTAAGCATGAGGCTCCACGCTCATGCTAAAGGTGTGTATTCACTTTCTGGACACCGTACTCTTTACCAAAAATTTCCATCATATCCAGGACAGGAATTAAAGCTTTCCCTTTTTCCGTAAGGGAATATTCTACTTTTGGGGGCACTACTGGATAAACATCACGTTTAATGACGCCATCATGCTCTAATTCCCTTAATTGCTTAGTGAGGGAGCCTTGCGAAAGATCCTGCAGGTAATTTTTAATTTCGGAATAACGACGTTTTTCGGCCTTCAAATACCAGAGAATGAAATATTTCCATCGTCCTGATAAAATGTTTTGAGAAAATGCTATCGCGTACATATCTTGTTGCTCATCTATAAATTCTCTTTGAAATCCATCCATACAAACTCTCATTTTATCCGCTCCCAGTCTATAGTACAAATAAATGTACTAGGTTCATTTATATTGCCCACTTCACAACTGCATCCAATACCCTTATGATTGTACCAACAAACCAAAATAAACCATTTCGGCATGCAACAGGATGGTGGGCTTTTGGGTGTATAGTTAGCAAGCTAATTAAATTATAACACATTAAGGAGAACTGAGTCATGAATAATCGCATCACAGAAATACTAGGTATAGAATATCCCATCATTCAAGGACCAATGGCATGGCTTACCAATGCGGAATTGGTTGCTGCTGTCAGCGATGCTGGTGGTTTGGGTGTTCTAGGTCCAAACGCGGGACAGACAACTGTGACGAAATCTATAGAAGAAACTGCAGAACGAATGAGACGAGAAATCAAGAAGACGAAGGAGTTAACGGATAAACCATTTGCGGTTACGTTAATTGTTGATTATGATTTATCCTTCACATCACCCATCTTACAAATTGTGATTGAGGAAGGCGTTAAAGCCGTCTTAATCAATGGTATTTTGGATGAAAACATCTTTAAGCAATTAAAAGAACACAACATTAAAATTATTTTCAGACCACAAACGCCATCCATTGCGGATGCCCAAGCAGCTGAAAAAATGGGGGCTGACATTTACGTGGCCACAGGATTTGATGAAGGTGGAACAGTGCCGGACAGAGTCATCGGTACATTCACCGTAGTACCAATGATTGTGGATGCAGTTCAGGATATGCCGGTAATGGCTGCTGGCGGAATCGCAGATGTTCGCGGAGTGCGGGCCGCCTTCGCGCTCGGAGCAGAAGGGGTTTTTGCCGGCAGTCGCTTCATTCCGGTTACCGAAAGTCCCGCCGCTGAAAATGTTAAGCAATTGATTGTGGACTCAACTGCGGAAGACTTGCTGTTGTTCAGGACAGTACCATCTTATTACCGTTCCCTACCAGGAAAATTGGCTAAAAAACTAGTGGAAATGGATCAACTAGGAGCAAGCAGAGAAGAGATTGCCCAGAAGATGAACGGGACTAGAAATATGAAAGTCGGGATGCTGGAAGGCGATACTGAAGAAGGCTATGTTTCTGTGGGGACAGGTATCACGCCGATTAAGAAGATTCAGAGTGTTGAGGAAGTTGTTTTAGAATTGATGCAAGATTTTGTTGAAAATTAATTCCAATAAAAAAAGGTCTCAATCATCGAAATACGGTGATTGGGACCTTTATTAATCTGGAATTGTTATGTCCAACGGCATCTGCTTGCACTCACAATGTCTTCAGCGCTTCCTCGATCGGATCAAGTTCGTCCGACTCGGTCGCTTGCGCTTCCGTTTCGGCATCGAATCTTACCTCGGCTTCAGGGGCTTTTGCGGCGAATTTTTGTTTCACTGTGTCGGTTGTTTCCTGGGCTTTTTCTTTGACTTGTTCGACGGCCTCTTTCGCAGTTTCTTTGGCGGTTTCCTTGACCTGATCGGTGTAGTCCATCACCTTGTCCAACGTCTCATCGGCTTTGTCTGCCAAATCTTTGCGGATGTCCTTACCAGGCTTCGGTGACAGCAGCAGGGCGATGCCTCCGCCGATCACAAGCCCTTTGACGAAACTAGAAAATTTTCCCATTGTCGGTTCCTCCTTTATTTAGTCCAAATACCACTATACAAATGAACGGATTGGATGCTTGAAGAAAAAATAAAGACGATTTTACACCTTCAGTATAAGTCACGCCCAAAATTAAACAAAACAAAAACCACTGGCTCTCACTAAATATCGCTCATCTTCTTGTTGATCTGAACCATACTCAGCCGGCCGGTGTGCTCCAGCATGTATTCGTAGTTGGCCAAGTAGTCCTTTTCGAAAATGCCGCTGTAAAAAAGATCAAGGATATAGCTGAAACCGGCGGAAGAAGCGAATTGGCCGATTTTTGAATAATACTTTTCCCAAGGCGGGATGAAGAAGTTGTAGTCGCAGGCGTCACTGAGGCTGTTCTGTCCGAATGACGTGATCGAGATCGTCTTCGTTCCACCGTAGCGGCACAGTTTGGCATCGCCTATCGTTTCGCGGGTTTCGCCGGTATAGGACAACAGGATCGCCACATTTTCTTCATTGGAACGGCTAGCGTAATAGTCCTGTTCGCCCGGACCGCTGGCGACGATCACGCGTTTGCCGATGCGCATGCAATGGTACTGGAACTCTTTGGCATGGGCGATCGTCGAATGGGAACAGTAGACGTTGATCGTTTCGGCCGACTCCAGAATCGCGACGGCCTCCTGCAAGTGTACGTAATCCAGTAGGCTCTTGGTCTCTTCGATGGCGGCTTCCTTCAAGGCTGCGATATTGGTTGCGATTTTCTGCACTTTGTCGCCGCTTTGGATCGGAAAGTTGGCATCCAATTTTTCGGCTGACGGGGAGTCCGACTTCTGTTCCGTCAAGTACTTCAGTTTGAAGTCATTGAAGCCTTTGTAACCGAGCTTCTGGCAGACCCGGACGACGGTGGCGTTCGATGTGAAGGTGTGCTTGGCCACTTGTAAAGTCGTCATATCTACGACGCTGTCAAAATGATTGATGAAATATTCCACTACTGCCTTTTCCGTCCCGGAAAAGGATTCCGAAGCAAGCTTCGTCTGCAAATCCATTTATCCATTCACCTCATTCGATATCATGTAATCCGTAATGCCGTTACAAGCAAACGGCACAATAAAAACAAATTGTGTAACTGCTTTCCGGATGCTCCCGGAAGTATATACGGGGCATCTCTTAAAAGTTATGATAGCACTAATAAAAGCTTTAGAGGAGGAAAAAATGAATACATTTCCGGAAGGATTTCTCTGGGGCGGCGCCATCGCCGCCAACCAGGCGGAAGGTGCCTGGAACGTGGACGGAAAGGGCATGTCGGTAGCCGATGTCGCCCGTTTCAAACCAAGCATCTCAGTAGAGGACTACAAATCGCAATGGCACGTTTCCTTGGAGGACATCGCCATCGCGAAGGAGACCGATGATGTCGTTTATTATCCGAAAAGAAGGGGCATAGACTTCTTCCACCGCTACAAGGAGGACATCGCTTTGTTCGCTGAAATGGGCTTCAAGGTGCTGCGCGTTTCGATCGCCTGGACGCGGATTTTCCCGAACGGAAACGAAGCGGAGCCGAACCAGAAAGGCATGGACTATTACCGCGACCTGCTGGAAACACTGCGGGCGCACAATATCGAGCCGTTGGTGACGCTGTCGCACTATGAAATGCCGCTCTATCTGGTGGAAAATTATGACGGCTGGGTTTCGCGTGAGGTCGTCGGTTTCTTCACCAAATTCAGCGAGACGGTCTTCCGTGAGTACAAGGATCTGGTGACCTACTGGCTCTCCTTCAACGAAATCGACAGCGTCTTCCGCCACCCATTCACGACGGTCGGTGTGATCGAAGAAAAATACGCCGACAAAAAAGCCGCTGAAGAAGCCATCTACCAAGCGCTGCACCACCAGTTCGTGGCCAGTGCGCAAGCGACCAAGCTGTTGCGCGAAATCATCCCGGGTGCGCAGATGGGCGCGATGCTGACGAAGACGATGACCTATGCGGAAACCTGCGATCCGGATGAGGTGCTGATGGCGCAAAAAGCCAACCGCGACAACCATTTCTATGCGGATGTGCAGATTTTCGGGGAATATCCGAAGCATGTATTGAATTACTTCGAAGAGAACGGCTTCCAGATCGCTTGGACCGATGAAGACCTGCAGCTGTTGAAGGATTACACTGTCGACTTCCTTTCCTTCAGCTACTACATGTCGATGGTCGTGTCAAAAAACGCGGCCCAGCGCGAAAAAGTCGGAGGAAACCTGATGACCGGCGTGAAGAATCCGTATCTGAACACCTCCGAGTGGGGCTGGCAAGTCGATCCGGTCGGGTTGCGCATTTCCCTGATCGACCTCTATGACACGTACCGCATTCCGCTGTTCGTCGTCGAGAACGGCATCGGCTCGACCGATATGCTGACCGCAGACGGCACCGTCGAGGACGATTACCGGATCGCTTATTTCCGCGACCATTTCGAACAGATGAACTTGGCCATCAAGGACGGCGTCGAGCTGATGGGGTACACAAGCTGGGGCTGCATCGACATCGTCAGCGCTTCGACTTCCCAGATGACGAAACGCTACGGCTTCATCTATGTGGATGCCGACGATCTAGGCAACGGCACCTACAACCGCTTCAAAAAGAAATCCTTCCATTGGTACAAGGATGTCATCGAAACGAACGGAGCCAGCCTGTACACTGAACTGCAGCCTGCAACAAAATAATCACGAGAACCATATCGTGTGGTTCGACATGCCATCCGATATGGTTTTTGTACGTTTGGAAAAATTGTACAGCCGCTCGGATGGGCGTATAATCGAGTTGAGGAAACTATCTGATAACACAATTGTGATGTGCGTCTGTTCTGGTACAGAAAAGAGGGAAAACAGTATGAAGAATCGATTTCTTCCGCAAACGTCCAAAGGCAAATGGTCCGTGAGTCTATTTGCTGCTTTCCTTGTGCTGGGGATTGCAGGGAACCGGATTTCCAACGCGACAGTAAATGCCATCGAATATCCCAATCCGATCAACAGCCCCTTGTTGGGGAGCGTGATCTATCTTGCTTTTACGGCTGCGATATTGGCTTCGCTGATGGGAATCCTGGCCGTAAAGAAGGATCATGAGCGCTCGCTTCTGGTGTTCCTGTTGATACTGCTCGGCCTGTTCTTTTTTATCGCCCTAGTGGGGTTTATGATTGCCAATCTTATCGGCCCGCCGGACTGATAAGACGGGTAAGGCGCTCTTAACAGGGGCGTCTTTTTGTTTGGGGATGTGGCTGCGCTTCGGACATTCGGAAATACCAACTTGAACCGAGTTGCTCAACTCCGGTCAGCGGATGCTGGCCGGAGTTGGATGTCTTGCGGGCGTCTGTCTTCCGGCGAAGCCGCAGTGGTCGGAGGTGATGATCTTTTTGGAACTCCTCCTCCGGCAGTGGGGGTTCTCACCGGAGAAAAAGATAATATGCTTTTTAAAGAAAGACAATCGTGCTTTCGTTTTTGACTGTGAGTCCACAATAATTTGATTCCTTGTCTAACAATATTTACATTGTCCATCCAAAAGTGTTAGTATTATTAATGTAACCGATACCGGGAATGTTCAATGGAATGGTAGCGGTTGCTGAAAGCTTTTGCATGAGCGGAAGCGATGAAACTGTATGTAACGTTTATGTATAAAAGATCGAGGAGGATGGCAAATGGCTTTAAGAGAAGACTTTTTATGGGGCGGCGCTACTGCTGCCAATCAATGTGAAGGTGGATACAACGAAGGTGGCCGTGGCTTAGCGAACGTTGACGTTGTTCCCGTCGGCAAGGACAGAGGGGCCGTCATCACAGGCAAAATGAAAATGTTCGATTTTGACGATGAGCATTTCTATCCTGCATTGGAAGCTATCGATATGTACCACCGCTATAAAGAAGACATCGCACTATTCGGCGAAATGGGCTTCAAAACCTACCGTTTATCGATCGCATGGACACGCATCTTCCCTAACGGCGACGAAACGGAGCCGAACGAAGAAGGTCTGAAATTCTATGAAGACCTGTTCAAAGAGTGCCATAAATACGGCATCGAGCCATTAGTGACAATCACCCATTTCGATTGCCCGATGCACTTGATCAAAGAATACGGCGGCTGGCGCAACCGCAAAATGGTCGGATTCTATGAGAATCTGTGCCATGCAATCTTCAATCGCTATAAAGGACTTGTTAAATATTGGTTGACTTTCAATGAAATCAACATGATCCTGCATGCACCATTCATGGGTGCCGGTCTGTACTTCGAAGAAGGCGAAAATGAAGAACAAGTCAAATTCCAATCTGCGCACCATGAGTTGGTGGCCAGCGCAATCGCTACGCGCATCGCGCATGAAGTCGATCCTGAAAACCAAGTGGGCTGTATGTTGGCTGCCGGGAACTACTATCCATATACTTGCGACCCTAAAGACGTATTCAAAGCGCAAGAAGAAGACCGTGAAAACTACTTCTTCATCGATGTGCAATCACGCGGCGAATACCCTGCTTACGCACTGAAAAAATTGGAACGCGAAGGCATCAAAATCGAGATGGAGGAAGGCGACAAAGAAATCCTGAAAGCAAACACAGTCGATTTCATTTCCTTCTCCTACTATTCTTCACGCGTAGCTTCTGCTGATCCTGAAGTGAACGCAAAAACAGGCGGCAACATTTTTGAATCCGTCAAAAATCCTTATTTGGATGCGAGCGAATGGGGCTGGCAGATCGATCCATTGGGACTGCGCATCACGATGAATGCGATGTACGATCGCTACCAAAAACCATTGTTCATCGTTGAAAATGGCTTGGGAGCTGTCGATGTACCTGATGAAAACGGCTACGTCGAAGACGATTACCGCATTGCTTACATGGCTGCGCATATCGAAGCCATGAAAGATGCCGTGAACTTGGATGGCGTCGACCTGTTGGGCTACACCAGCTGGGGCTGTATCGACCTTGTCAGCGCGGGAACGGGCGAAATGAAGAAACGTTACGGTTTCATCTACGTCGACCGCGACAACGAAGGCAACGGCACGCTGAAACGTACGAAGAAAAAATCCTTCGACTGGTACAAACAAGTCATCGCCAGCAACGGAGAAGATTTGTCGTTCTAAGGGCCAATTGGTTCGCTTGCGGACGCAAGCGGAAATTGCATAAGACACAAAAATAGCAGCAGCGAGGCATCTTTTGCCTCGCTGCTGCTATTTTTGTGGTTTGCTCGTTGCCGGGCGTTGTCATCTCCGGCGAGGGCCGGATCCCCGGAGTTCGCGGAGAAATCCGATCATTACCTCCGACGAGGGATTGCCCCCCGGAGATAACCGACTAATCCGACTGTCACCACCGGCGTAGACCCGCTCACCGGTGGTGACAACCGAAACCGACCATCAAACTCCGGCCAAGCCACTCCAATTATTTTTTCCGGTAAAACGCGGTCGGTCTTCCGACCGTTCCGTATTCCAGCCTCATTTCAATGACCTGTTTGTCCTCCAGATAGCGCAGATATTTCCTGACCGATACATGCGACAGGTTCGCCAGACTGGTGATGTCGTTTACGGTGAAATCGCCTTTCTGTTGGTCGATGCAAGCCATAATCATAGTCAACGTCGAAGGGGTCAACCCCTTGTCGATTGCATCATTATCCTTCTCTTCAGGCTGCTTATCAAGCGATCGGAACTGATCCAGCTGTTTTTGAGTGATTGGCTTCCGAGAGTTGAGCAGTTCCTGGCGCTGCACGAAAGCTTCGATGCTCTTTTCGAAGCGTTTGAACTGGAACGGCTTGAGGATGTAGTCGACGATGCCGCACTGCAGGCCGATCCGGATGGCTTCCTGTTCGCCGGCCGCAGTGATCATGATCAGGTCGGCCGGGTAATCCCTTTTCCGCAGTGCCCGGATCAGATCCAAACCGCTCTTGCCCTGGATGTTGACATCGACCAGCAGCAAATCGTAGGTATGCTTGCTGGTCAAACGGATGGCCTCATCGAAGCTGCCGCAAGTCCCGGATACGATAAAGCCGGGTATTTTCTCGAGATAGCGACGATTGATGGACAATACCATCGGATCGTCCTCCACAATCAATACGTGATAGACCATCAGTTACCTTCCTTTCGGTACGCCGTCTTCAGAGAAATCTTAACCCGGCGCTCATTGCTTTCGATTTCCAGTTGCCCGTCCACTCTTTTCAGCAGTTGGGTAATGACCGGCGCATGCAGTTCTTCCGTCAGCTGCTCTTTCATGGCGGGCTCCAACTGCAATTCGTAAACGGTCTCCAACCGGTCGTTCCAGAAGCCAAAATGGATCTGCAGATCGTCCGCCAACCGGTTCTCCAAAATGAATTGGTCCAGGAAACGGATGATGTTGATCCAGCATTGGACAGCCGTATGATCGGTGGTCGGCGGCACATCCGGGTAGACTTCAATCATGAACGGATAGTTCTGCTCCGTGAATTTGCTGCGTTCGCCGATCAGGAAGCCGGCGATGACCGGATTTTTGACCAGGAAAATCATGCGGTGCGAAAATTCCTGCTCCGGTTCGAGTATTTTGCCTAAGTAGTCGTTCAATTCCTCATATTCCTCCAAGTCCGCCAAGCCGTAGATGACATGCAGCTTGTTCAGGAAATCATGCGATTGCGTCTGCAGGGTGGTGGTGTAGGTGGCCGCGTTGAACAGCTGATCCGTCAGCAGATAGAGCTCCGTGGCATCACGCATCAGGATGATTTGGCCGATGACCTTCCTGGCGACGGTGATCGGGGCTGTCGAAAGCAAGTAGTCCACGCCGTCCTGATGATAGATCCGGTCAGTCGTTTTGTCTTTCCCGGCCAACAGCTGCAAGTCCTGCGCTACAGGCAAAAGCGATTGGACGGGCAGGCCAACGATGGCCTGCCCATCCAACTCGTCCCGTTGGAACAGTTTTTTGGCCTCCAGATTGGACAGGACGACCCGGTTGTCCTTGTCGGTGACGAGGATGGCGTCTTTCGTGTTCTCCAGCATCGCATTGCGTTCTTCCAATAATCGGGCTATTTCGATTGGCTCCAGATTGTACATTTGGTTTTTCAGCTGGAATGCCGTGAAGATTGCGGCACCGATGCCGAACAGCAGGCTGACGGCAAAGCTGACGGAGAAGGGCTGCATCGTTTTCTTAGCGATCGAAGCGAGCGTGGTCGTCTTGATGCCGATCGCGACGACGCCGATTTCCACGTTTTCAGCATTGAAGACAGGGACGAAGGCGCGCAGCGATTGCCCCAACGTACCTTGCGCAATCGAAGTTGTCTCCTGGCCCGAAAGCGCGTCCTCTTCATCGCCGCCCTGGAAGGGGGCATTGATCTTTTCCGGATCGGGATGGGTGAGGCGGATGCGGTCCATCGTCATGACCACGACGAAGTCCAGCTGATAGGTTTCGGTTATCTGATTGGCATAGGTTTGCACTTCCGGATTGGTGGCGCCGTTGCTCAGCGTTTGGATCACCAAAGGCTGAGCGGCCACGATTTCGGCGATGGACAGGAGCTGTTCCTCTTCCTGCGTCTGCGTCGCTTCATAGATGCGGTTCGTCAGCGAGAGGTAGAGGACGCTGACCGTCAGTGCCACCGTGATCAATACCATGAAGGTCAACTTCACCCATAAGCGCTGGTTTTTCCATTTTTGCTTCAGTTTGATCATTCCTCCATGTTCCCCTCCTATTACACAGCCATTATACCAAATGAAAAGTAGGCGTTCTCAATTTAATTAATTGAATAACGCTTAAATTAATTAAATAATCTATTTTAAATCTGTAAGCGGTAGCATAATGAAACCAGGTTAAAGAAAGCGCTTTATGAATTGCGGTTAATCAAAAGGAGGAGAAGGAAAGTGAGAGACACGACAAAAGAATTGGAGCTTGAACAGCTCCCGGGCATTTCCGAGTTGACGGTTTTCGACAGATTCAAGAACGCGAAGGTAGGCGCGATTCCGCTGCCGACTTATCTCGTGATGTCAGCCATTATAATAGCTTCTGCGTATCTGGGCGAATTGCCCGTCAACATGCTGGGCGGTTTCGCAGTCATCTTGAGTTTGGGTTGGCTTCTGGGTGGAATCGGTGCTAGCATCCCGGGATTGAAAAATTTCGGGGGATCGGCCATCCTGTCGCTGATGGTGCCATCGATCATGGTATTCATGAATGTATTCAACCAAAATACGCTGGATGCAGCGAACATGCTGATGAGGGAAGCGAACTTCCTGTATTTCTACATCGCCTGTCTTGTCTGCGGAAGTATCCTGGGGATGCACCGCAAGATTCTGGTGCAAGGCTTGATTCGGATGATCATTCCGATGGCAGTGGCGATGATCGCTGCATTGATTGTCGGAACTTCAGTTGGAACTTTGTTGGGATTGGGTTTTGAGCATACGCTCTTCTACATCGTGACACCGATCATCGCCGGTGGAATCGGCGAAGGCATCCTGCCGTTATCATTAGGCTACAGCGCCATCACCGGCATCCCGAGTGGGGAATTGGTTGGTCAACTGATTCCAGCAACCATCATCGGAAACTTCTTCGCAATCATCTGCTCCGGTATTTTGAATCGCCTAGGCGAAAAATATCCTGAGAAAAGTGGCAAGGGCCAATTGATCAAATTCGGCGGCGACGACGATATGGCTGATGCCATGCAGGAAGACAAGAGCCCGCTGGACATCAAATTGATGGGCGCCGGCGTGTTGACGGCCTGCACACTCTTCATCGCAGGCGGACTTTTGGAAAGACTTACGGGCTTCCCGGGACCAGTCCTGATGATCCTGATCGCTGCAAGCATCAAATACTTGAGCCTGTTGCCTAAAGATGTTGAAAAAGGCTCAAAACAATTGTACAAATTCGTTTCCGGTAACTTCACTTTCCCGTTGATGGTCGGCTTGGGCTTGCTGTACATCCCGCTTAAAGACGTCGTCGGCATGCTTTCTTGGCAGTATTTCGTGGTCGTGATCTCAGTCGTATTGACCGTTGTCCTGACCGGTTTCTTCGTCGGTGGGAAAATGAACATGAACCCGATCGAAGCAGCAATCGTAACGGCTTGCCAAAGCGGCATGGGCGGAACCGGGGATGTTGCTATCCTATCGGCTTCCAACCGTATGAACCTGATGCCGTTTGCCCAAGTAGCTACACGTTTGGGTGGAGCCATCACCGTCATTTCCATGACATCCTTGTTGCGTTTCCTGTTCTAACAACATAAAAAAACTAAAACGAGAAGAAAGAGAGTGTGTTCATTATGACAAATGTAAATGAAAAAGCATTGGCTATCAGCAAAAAATTCGGCGGTAAATTGGAGGTCATCTCAAAAGTGCCGATCGAAACAATGGAAGATCTGAGCATCGCCTATACACCGGGCGTCGCAGCCGTCTGCATGGAAATCGCGAACAACAAAGAATCCGTCTATACTTATACCACTAAAAAGAACCTGGTTGCCGTCGTAACGGATGGATCGGCTGTCCTGGGCTTGGGCAATATCGGACCGGAAGCAGCCATTCCGGTTATGGAAGGCAAAGCGGCCTTGTTCAAACGCTTCGGGAATGTGGATGCCGTTCCTATTTCCTTGAATACGCAGGATGTTGAAGAAATCATCTCGCACGTTGCTGCTATCGCACCTTCTTTCGGCGGGATCAACCTGGAAGACATCAGCGCGCCTCGCTGCTTCGAAATCGAACGCCGCTTGAAAGAGATGTTGGACATTCCGGTCTTCCATGATGACCAACACGGGACCGCGATTATTGTTCTGGCTGCCCTTTACAATTCCTTGCGCCTGACAGGCAAAAAAATCGATGAGATTCAAGTGGTCGTCAATGGCGGCGGTGCTGCAGGGATCGCCATCAGCCAAATGTTCCTTTCCGCTGGCATCAAGAACCTGATGGTCGTGGACCGCACCGGCATCATTTCCGAAAACGATCCTGAATTGGCCGAACGCCATGTAGAAATCTCAAAAGTTACGAACCGCAGTTTCAGAACCGGAACTTTGGAGGATGCAGTTGTCGGAATGGACGTATTCGTCGGCGTATCCGCGCCAGGCGTCCTGAAGAAGGAATGGATCGCAACCATGAACGAAAAACCGGTCATCTTCGCGATGGCGAACCCGACACCGGAAATCTTCCCGGATGAAGCAAAAGCAGGCGGCGCCTACATCGTCGGCACCGGCCGCAGCGACTTCCCGAACCAAATCAACAATGTGCTCGCATTCCCGGGAATCTTCCGCGGAGCCTTGGATGCCCGTGCCAAAGACATCACTATCGAAATGCAACTTGCCGCAGCGCGCGGTATCGCCAGCATCGTCAGTGATGAGGAACTGAACGTGGACTACATTATGCCGGATGTTTTCACTCCGGGCGTAGCCGCCATCGTAGCCGCCAGCGTTATGAACGCAGTCAAAAAAGAGGAAGTACTTGTTTAAAAAGTAGAGAACGAAGAAGCTGCCTCCAGAGTGAGGCAGCTTCTTCTGCCGCGTCCGCTAATCGGAGGAGAGCAACAGATTACGTGCTCAAATTCGATGAAGGACCCACTCGCCGGAGTACGACGCTAACAATCAGCCTTACTTCCGATAAAGCCGACCTTATCGGAGGACACCAATTAAATGCTTGCTCAACTTCGGCGAAGCCTGCGTTCGCCGGAGAAGGAGCTAAAATTCGACAATCTGATTGCGCACGGGTCCAACGGATTATTGTTTCGTCTGTCTGATTTGTCGGAAAAGTGTTTTTCCTTTGTTTTTCATGTCTCTAGCATATATACAAAAAAACGTCTATTCTGATATGGTTGAGTCAACAGTATGCTTTTTTGGGAAAAATCAAAAAAATGGAGGCATAAACATGAGCGAGAACAAGCAAAGAATGGGCTTCAGAATCTACAAGGACATCCCCAGACCGACACCGGAACTGTTGGAAAGGTTGAACAAATTCACCGTGCCGGAACTGTGCGACGGGATGGACGTCTTCCGCGCAATGGATTACCAGATCAAGCCAATGGTAACGACGCAAAAAATTATCGGGCCTGCCGTCACGCTGCAGTTACTGCTCGGCGACAGCCTGATTGTGCCGAAAGCTTTGGAGGTAGCGCAACCGGGTGACATCATCGTCATCGATGCGAAAGGCAGCTGCAA
Organism: Trichococcus pasteurii; assembly: GCF_900112935.1. Classification (GTDB taxonomy): domain Bacteria; phylum Bacillota; class Bacilli; order Lactobacillales; family Aerococcaceae; genus Trichococcus; species Trichococcus pasteurii. Next base: position 48,238 of record NZ_FONM01000016.1, on the reverse strand, counting down.
CAATGGCGTTTGGGGCGATAACCGCAGCCGCGTGGCCAAAGCGATTGGCTTAGCCGGCGTCGTGATCGACGGTGCCTTCCGCGATATCGAAGAAAATGAAGCACTCGGCTTCCCAATCTATGCCCGGGCGAACACCTGCGGCAGAAGCACAAGGGGCGCGAAGGGGGAAGTCAATGTACCGATTTCCTGCGGCGGCGTGTCGGTGCGCCCCGGGGACATCATAGTTGGGGACCGCAACGGGGTCGTCGTGATTCCGTTGGAGCATGCCGAGGAAATCATCCAAGCAGCCCAAGAGCAGGTGGATAAGATGGAGGCGCAGATTGCCAAATTCGAGGCGACCGGACAGATCGTCCCGGACAGCCTGGAAGCGGAATTGAAAAGATTAGGCTACTAAAAAGAGACAACAACTCAAAATACAAAGACAAAACCACCTGTGCAGGGAGCGCGGGTGGTTTTGTCTTAGTTTTCGGTATTCATTTTCAGGTTTTGGATGTTCAGGAAATTTTGTGTGGACTTGGCCACACCCCCGAACAAGGTCGCTTTCCGCTTGAGCGAGCTGCTGATGACACGCGTATCGCACGAAAATTTACCTTTGAGGTCCCCTTTAAGGATGCTGATCAACTCAGGGATTTGCGAATAAATGGAACTGTTGATCACCACCAGATCGGGCTCGTAGATCACCGCCAGATTATTGACGGCGATGCTCAAATAATGCGCATTGGTCCGCAGGGTTTTTTGGATAACGGGATCGCCTTTTTTGTAGCGTTCGATCACCAAGGACGAATTAATGTCCGGCAACGCAAGCATCTGTTCCAGTTCGCTGTAGATGGCTTGATGGGAAGCGTATTGTTCCAAGCAGCCTTCATTTCCGCAAGGACACTTCCGGCCATCCGGGTAGAGGATGCTGTGGCCGATTTCACCCGCTTTTCCGGTTTTGCCGGTCCGCAGTTTCCCATTTTCGACGATGCCCGCGCCGATGCCCGTGTGGATGCTCAGGCTGACGACACTGTCCGAACTGGATCCGAACGTATATTCACCGAGCGCTGCCAGATTCGCTTCATTTTCCAAATGCACGTAGAAGGGATACACATCCTCCAGCTGAACTTTAAGGTCGCTCTGCAACGTATAGTTAGGCGTGAAAACAATTTCTTCCTGATCGACGAGGCCGTGGATCGCAACGCAGAGTCCGATGATGCCGTGCGGGGTTTCCTCCGCATGCTGCATCAGCTTCTCGACCAGTTCCGTGATATGGGAGAGGGCGTTTTCTGCAGAAACTTTGATGCCTTTGATTTCGGCTTCATACAGGACTTTTCCGTCGACATAAGCGATGAGTCCTTCTACATAATTGGGTGCGATGTCCACCGAAAGGGTGAGCGCGGCTTTCCCGTTGAAAGTGAGCATGATCGGCTTTCTGCCGCCGATTCTGGCTGCGTCACCAATCCGGTCTTCGTGGATCAGCTCGTCTTCCAACAGTTTCTTGGTGATTGAGGACATCGAGGCTTTGTTCAGGCCGGTGTGTACGGATAATTCAGCGCGGGAAATTTCTTTCTGGCTGATGATGGCATTCAAAACGGTCGCTTCGTTATTTTCGCGGATTGTGTATTTGCTGTGAATCAAAAAAACCACTCCTTCTTCCTTCGTTATCTATCATATATCTTCTGAAAGCGCTTGACAACTAAAAATTTATCGTTTATATTATGTTCATGAGTTAGTTGAGCGAACTAACCCAAAGGGAAGTTAACAATAAGATACCATTTTTGAGGAGGAAAAGAAATGAGTTATTTTTCAACAGTAGACAAAATCAAATATGAAGGCGTTACCACGGAGAATCCGTTGGCGTTCCGCCATTACAATCCGTCAGAAGTGGTGATGGGCAAAACGATGAAGGAACATTTGCGTTTCGGTGTCGCATACTGGCACACAATGACGCAGGACGGCTCCGATCCTTTCGGAAGCCCTACGAACATCCGCACATGGGAAGGGTCCACTCCAATGGAAACCGCAAAGAACCGCGTGGAAGCTTTCTTTGAAATTTTGGAAAAATTGGATGTTGAATTCTTCTGCTTCCACGATGTCGACATCGCCCCTGAAGGAGATTCGCTGGAAGAATTCTTCAATAATATCGATGAAATCACGGATCTGATCAAAGCGAAGATGGATCAAACCGGCATCAAACTGTTGTGGAATACAGCAAACATGTTCTCCCACCCACGTTATGTGAACGGGGCAGCTTCCTCCAATAGCGCTGAAGTTTTTGCCTATGCGGCAGCACAAGTCAAAAAAGGCTTGGACATCAGCAAGAAATTGGGCGGCGCAAACTACGTCTTCTGGGGCGGCCGTGAAGGCTACGAGTCCTTGTTGAATACGGACATGAAATTCGAGCAAGACAACATCGCGCGTTTGTTCAAAATGGCAGTTGCTTACGGCGAGAAGATCGGCCATAAACCACAATTCCTGATCGAACCAAAACCGATGGAGCCATCCAAGCACCAATATGATTTCGATGCGGCAACAACAATGGCCTTTATTCAAAAATATGGTTTGGAAGGCGACTTCAAGCTGAACCTGGAAGCGAACCATGCGACCTTGGCTGGACATACATTTGAGCATGAAATGAATGTGGCCCGTTGCTACGATGCGCTGGGATCGATCGATGCCAACCAAGGCGACATGCTGTTGGGCTGGGATACAGACGAATTCCCGACAAACATCTATGATACGACATTGGCTATGTATGAAATCCTTGAAAACGGTGGAATTGCGCCGGGCGGAATCAACTTCGATTCCAAAGTACGCCGCTCCTCATTCGAGATGGAAGATCTGTTATTGGCACACATTGCTGGGATGGACACTTTTGCCCGCGGATTGAAAGCTGCTGCTAAGTTGAAAGAGGAACGTTTCTTCGATGATCTGAAAGACAAACGCTATGCCAGCTACAATGAAGGTATCGGCGCAAGAATCTTGTCTGACGAAGAAACTTTAGAATCGTTGACAGAGTATTCCATGCAAAACGGAGACATCAAATTGGAGTCAAGCCATCTTGAATTCGTCAAATCCCGCTTGAACGATTACCTAGTATAATCCATTCCAAAGTCGTTCGGCTGATGGATGCAACAGAAGAGGAGCAGAAGTTATGGCGTATGTGTTAGGAATAGACTTGGGAACAAGTTCATTGAAGGGGTTGCTGCTGGATGAGCACGGTAAAGCAGTAGCTTCCGTCCAAAAAGAGTATCCGCTGATCCATCCGAAATCCGGTTACAGCGAGCAGGATCCGGGACAATGGATCCTGGCCTGCGAGTATGTACTGGACAGGCTGAAGGATGAAGTTGCGGACTTCACCGAAAAATTGGAGGGAATCAGCTTCTCCGGCCAAATGCACAGCTTGGTTGTGCTGGATGAAGAGAATAATGTCCTCCGCAATGCGATCCTGTGGAATGATGTCAGGACAACCAAACAGTGCAAGGCGATCACGGATGCCTTTGGGGAAGAACTGCTTGCGATCACGAAAAACATCGCGTTGGAAGGGTTCACTTTGCCGAAAATTCTATGGATCCAGGAAAACGAGCCGGAAATCTGGGACAAGGTACGGCATATGCTGCTGCCGAAAGATTATCTGGGATATTGGATGACCGGCACCATGCATATGGATTACTCGGATGCAGCCGGCACGCTGCTTCTGGATGTGGAAAAGAAAGAATGGTCCGAAGCTATTCTCGAAAAATTCCTCATCCCGGCTGCTTATCTTCCGGAATTGATCGGATCTTCGGGCACGACAGGAAACCTGCGGCCGGAACTGGCGAACCGCTTCGGCTTTGAAAAGGAAGTAAAAATATTTGCGGGTGGGGCGGATAACGCCTGCGCTGCGATCGGCGCCGGTATCGTGAATGCTGAGACAGGCATGGCCAGCATCGGAACATCCGGTGTATTCCTCGCATTTGAGCATTCGGCTGAGCAGGATTACCAAGGCAAATTGCATCTGTTCAATCACACCATTGAGAATGGCTACTACTCGATGGGCGTCACCTTGGCGGCGGGCCACAGCCTCAACTGGTTCAAGGATACATTCGCGCCGGACAGCACGTTCGAAGAACTACTTGAAGGTATGGATGCGATCAAACCCGGTGCGGATGGTTTGTTGTTCACCCCTTATATCGTCGGGGAACGCACGCCGCATGTCGACAGCAAAATCCGCGGCAGTTTTATCGGGATGGACACGAATCATACGATCAAACATTTTGCGCGAGCGGTCCTGGAAGGGATCACCTTCTCCTTGAAGGATTCGCAAGTATTGATGGAAAAAGTGGCGGGCAAATCCTTTAAGCGGGTTGTTTCCGTTGGCGGAGGCGCCAAAAATCCGGATTGGCTGCAGATTCAAGCAGATGTTTTCGATGCCGAAATCACTTGTCTGGAAGTCGAACAGGGACCTGGTTTGGGTGCTGCAATGCTGGCTGCGGTCGGACTCGGGTGGTTCCCGACAGTGACTGCTTGCGCGGACGTGTTTGTTGCCTACAAGGATGTCGTCCGGCCGATTCCGGAAAACGTTGCAGCCTACCAAAAAATATATGCACTGTACACGCAAGTATACGGAGCAACAAAAGAATTGTGTCATGCATTGGCGAAAGAATAACAGTCTGTTTGTGCAGAAGCTTGAGTGTGAAACGTTAAGATTTTGGGTTTGAATCATGGGAACGAATCGTGGCTGGATGGGTTGCATACCATCCAGCCACGATTCGCGAAGTGATGCCAAGGAACCGATAACCCATTTAATGTAAGCGTTATCCTCGGTGGGTGTGGTAAAGATGTAAAATTAATCAGCAGTGGAGGAATTCGGAATGAAATTCAGTTTGAAAAAAGGTATCCTTGCAACAGCAACTTTGTTATCTGCAGTGGTCTTGGGAGCTTGCGGAAGTGGCAACGCTTCTACCGGAGAAAGTGGTTATGTCGGGATTGCGATGCCAACGAAATCGATGGAACGATGGATTTCGGACGGCAACAATATGGTGACGGAATTGGAGAAGCTGGGTTATAAAACGGACTTGCAATACGGAGAAGACAAAGTCGAAAATCAGATTGCGCAAATCGAGAACATGATCACGAAAGGTGTAGATCTTTTGGTTATAGCCCCGATCGATGGTTCTGCTTTAACAAACGTTTTGGAAAAAGCTGCGAACGAGGATATTGAAGTCATCGCTTACGACCGTCTGTTGATGAATTCCGAGCATGTGGATTATTATGCCACATTCGATAACTTCGGCGTTGGCGTTCTACAGGCTTCATATATCGAAGATGCACTGAACTTGAGTGAAGGTGAAGGCCCTTATAATATTGAATTATTCAGTGGATCTCCAGATGACAATAATGCACTAATCAATTATGCAGGCGTGATGTCCGTGTTTCAACAGTACCTTGACAGTGGACAACTGGTCGTTCCTTCCGAGCAAACAAAATTCAACCAAATCGCCACACTGCGCTGGGATGGATCGACTGCTCAGGGACGGATGGATAATCTGTTGAGTGCAAACTACGCGGACAAGCAATTGGATGCCGTCTTGTCTCCTAATGATACAATCAGTTTAGGGATCATCTCTTCTCTGAAGGGGGTGGGCTACGGGTCTGCGGATAAACCGATGCCGGTTATCACAGGGCAGGATGCTGACCAGGCTGGTGTGAAATCGATCATTGCAGGCGAACAAACACAGACGGTATTCAAAGATACGCGTGTTCTGGCTAAAAATACAATCGAGATGATCGAAGCCATCTTCAAGGGTGAAGAAGTACCGGTAAATGATACCGAAACCTACGACAACAGCGTTAAAGTGGTGCCGACCTATTTGGCAAACCCGATCTCTGTCGATAAAGAGAACTATAAGGCAGAACTGATCGATACGGAATATTACACTGAAGAAGATTTAGCGCAGTAAACGATAGGAACGAACACAGGCTGTCTCATTTCGAGGCGGCCTTTCGCCGTTCTCCTCCGGCGAACGGAGGCTTCGCCGGAGGACGCCTTACCTTTGGGGTCTGTGCTCCGATGAGTGCAGGCTCGCAGGAGAAGAGCCCGCAAGTTACCGCTGAACTCCGGTGTGGGGATCCTCGTCGGAGGTTGGCGTCGATGCAGACGCGCAACTCCGGCCAGCGATACTTTGGAGATGATTGTACAGCAGCGAATGGCTGATGTATGATGATGTTATACAACATTATCCAGGGAATCAGAATATGGCAGCCCGCTTTCGGGGTCGGCGAAGGAAGTCCGACAACTGCAACGAATTTCCAATGATCCCTATACTTATCGGAGGACGATACTATGACGGTCAGTTATGAAAAATTTGATTTGAAGGAAGTCATCAATGCTTCCGGTCGGATGACGATTTTAGGTGTCTCGAAAGTATCAAAAGCTGTTCTGGCTGCCCAACAGTATGGGGGAGAACACTTTTTTGAGATGGAAGATTTGTCGGTGAAAGTCGGTGCTTATTTGGCTGATTTGCTCAAAGCAGAAGACGCTCAAGTTGTGTCTTCTGCTTCGGCGGGCATCGCCCAATCCGTGGCAGGCGTCATCGGCAAAGGCAGTTTATTTCATGCCTACCATCCTTATGCAGAAACAATCACGCAACGGGAAATCATTTTGCCCAAAGGCCATAATGTGGATTACGGTACGCCGGTTGAAGTCATGGTTCAGCAAGGGGGAGGCAAAGTCATTGAAGCGGGATACGCAAACATGTGCACCCCGGAACACGTGGAAATGCTGATTACCGAGGATACGGCGGCCCTCCTTTATGTCAAAAGCCATCACACCGTGCAAAAGAGCATGCTGACGGTGGAAGAAATGGTGACCGTAGCCCGAAAATACGGCTTGCCGGTGATCGTCGACGCCGCAGCGGAAGAAGATTTGTTCGGCTATTATGCAATGGGAGCGGACTTGGTGATCTATTCAGGAACCAAAGCGATTGAAGGCCCGAGTGCCGGACTGGTTGTCGGGAAAAAAAGCGCAATCGGGTGGGTGCGACTCCAAGGCAAGGGGATTGGCCGGGCCATGAAGATCGGCAAAGACAATATTCTTGGGTTTGCCCAAGCCGTGGAAGATTATCTGGCTAACGGCAGCGAAAGCGGCGAATCGATGAAGGCGCGCTTAGTGCCCTTTATCGAAGCGGTCAATCAAATACCCGCTTTGCAAGCTACTGTTGTGCAGGACAGCGCCGGCCGGGAAATCTATCGGGGCAGTGTCAAAGTGACTGGGACAATCAGCGCCAAAGAAGCCATCCGACAGTTAAAAACGCAAAATCCGGCGATCTATACGCGCGAATACCAAGCCAACAATGGTATCATCGAGTTTGATGTCCGGGCCGTCAATCAGACCGAAATGACGAAAATTGTGCAGCGGTTGCGGGAAATTTTGGGAGAATGACAGAAGGGATTCCCGCCACCTATCATCAAAAAGAAGCGAAGGTAATGTATGTTGAAGAACCAGAAAAACAAAACAAACAGCGAATGGAAAGCCAATTTTAGGCGGTCCATTCGCTGTTTGTTTTAGCTGTATGCAATCATTCTCCTCCGGCGAACGGAGGCTACGCCGGAGGATGCCCCACATTTGAGATCTGTGCTCCGATGAGGCCAGGCTCGCAGGAGAAGAGCCCGCAAGATACCGCTGTCTGCCGGCCGAAGCAGCCTCGCCGGAGGAGGTAATCAATCTGGTCACTCAACTCCGGTCAGCGGGCACCTAAATAATTTCCTCAAATACCCAAGCATCGTATGGCTGCATCTGCAGCCGCTTTGCAACAGCAGGCACGTCCGCTGTATTCGTCGACAGCAACTGCCATTTTTTGTTGGCAACCCGTGTCGGTAGGTCGATTTGGCAAGGTTTCCGGCTCAGATTCGTGAGGACGAGTACCTGTTTCGTGTCCGATTTGCGCAGATAGGCAAACACTTGCGGATGATTTTTCAGAATCAGTTCGAAGGCGCTCTCGGAAAATAAGGACTGCTTCTTCCGCAAGCGGATCAGCTGCTTGTAATGGCTCAGAACGGATTGCTCGTCCTTTTCCTGTTCGGCGATATTCAGATGTGAAGCATTACTGTTCACTGCCATCCATGGCAGCAGCTCGGAAAATCCGCCGAACATGCCGCCTTCCCACTGCAGCGGCGTGCGCGAATGGTCCCGCGTCCAATGGGTGACGTTGCGCAACGCTTCTTCCGGGGAAGAGCCGCTATCCAAGAGAATGCGGTAGAGATTGTGCGAATCCTGGGCGTCGACTTGATCCATCGACTCGAAAGCGAAATTGGTCATGCCGATTTCCTGGCCTTGGTAAATGAAGGGCGTCCCTTTCAGCAGCATGTACATCGTCGCGATTGCTTTGGCGGATTTCGGTGATTCATCCCCCAGAATCGAAGCGATCCGCGGATTGTCATGGTTCTCCACGTACAGGGCGTTCCATCCGTTCGACCCCAAGTCCTTCTGCCAACGGGAAAGCACCTTTTTGAACCCCAACAGATTGAGCTGTTCCGCACCCGGCTGGCCTTCGCGCACGTTATGCTCCAGCTCGAAGATCATATTCAAATAGCCATCCTCTTTGGTCCAATGCACCGCTTTTTTGCTGGAAACACCGCTTGCTTCCCCGACCGTCATGATGGGATAAGCATCAAAAATCTCCTTCAGTTCCTGCATATAGACTTCAATCCCCGTGACATTCATGAAGGGTGCCCAAGGATTGTCGGTGATTCTGAAATCCCAGGGTTCTTTCTGGATATGGCTGATTGCATCCAAACGGAAGCCGTCGATCCCCAAGTCCAGCCACCAGCGGATCATCCGGTAGATTTCTTCCCGCACTTGCGGGTTTTTCCAGTTCAGATCGGGCTGTTCCGGCGCAAAGACATGGAAATAGGCCTGGCCCGAGTTGTCATCGTAAGTCCAGGTCGAGCCGCCGAAGAAGCTTTGCCAAGCGTTCGGCAGCTTGTTTTCCGTGGCATCCGCCCACAAATAATAGTCGCGGTAAGGATTGTCTTTGCCTTTTTTTGCTTCCAGAAACCAAGGATGCTGGTCGCTCGTATGGTTCACGACCAGATCCATGATGATTTTGATGCCTGCAGCATGGGCTTTGCCCAACAGTTCCTCGAAATCGGCCATCGTCCCGAAATCGGGATGGATGTCCTGGTAGTCGGAAATGTCATAGCCGTTGTCGACATTCGGCGAAGCATAGACTGGGTTCAGCCAAATGAAATCCACGCCCAATGATTGCAGATAAGGCAGTTTTTCGATGATCCCCTGCAGGTCGCCGATGCCGTCGTGGTTGGCGTCCCGGAAACTCCGGGGGTAAATCTGATAACCTACCGCATTTTTCCACCATCTGCTCATGCTTTCACCTTCACGACAAAAGCTTGCCAAGGCTTCAGCTGCAGGTCCTGCAAACCGGTAATCTCATCCTCGTCATTCTGGATGATCACTTCGACTATTTCATCCTCAACCGAGAACGGTTGCGCGGCATCAGAGAAGTTGGCCACGACCAGCCAGCGTTCGCCTTCGTATTCACGGTAATAGCTGATGACTTCGTCGACCGTATCGACCAGCTCGAAATCGCCCCAAATTATAATTGGGTTTTCTTTGCGCAATCGGATCAGTTTTTGGTAGGTATAAAAAATCGAATCCGGGTCCGCCAACGCCGCTTCCGCATTGATGTCCGGATAATTTTTGTTCACGGCAATCCAAGGGGTGCCTGTCGTAAATCCGCCGTGCGAAGAAGCGTCCCACTGCATCGGGCGGCGGGCATTGTCGCGGCCTTTGGCATTGATGGAAGCCAGTATATCCGCTTCGGAATAGCCTTTCGCCAAGCGCGCGTTGTACATATTGAGCGTTTCGATGTCCCTTGCTTCGGCAATGGACGTGATCGGCGTGTTGGTCATGCCGATTTCTTCGCCTTGATAGATGTAGGGCGTTCCTTTCATCATGTGCAGCAAGATCGCCAGCATTTTGGCGCTTTCCGAACGGTATTCCTGGTCATTTCCCCAGCGCGAAAGCATCCGCGGCAAATCGTGGTTGTTCCAGAACAGGGAATTCCAGCCGTCGTGCCCGAGTTCGGTCTGCCATTTCGCCAGAATCCGTTTCAGTTCGGCGACTTTCATCGGCTGCAGATCCCATTTCTCGCCGTCCGATTTTTGGTCCAGGCCGATATGCTCGAATTGGAAAACCATCGACAATTCGTTGCGCTCAGGAGCGGAATACAGTTTAGCGATTTCCGGAGTCGCTCCCCAGGTTTCGCCGACGGTCAGCAGGTCATGGTCACCGAAAGTCGCTTGCTGCATTTCCTGCAGGAGTTCATGCAGCTGCGGTCCGTTTCCCGTGATTCCTTTTTCGGGGATTTTTCCGATCAGGTCGATGACATCCATGCGGAAGCCGCCGATCCCTTTGGCGATCCAGCGGTTCATCATCGCGTAGATTTCCTGGCGCATTTTTGGGTTCTGCCAGTTCAGATCCGGCTGTTTTTTGCTGAAAAGATGCAAGTAATATTGGCCACTCGCCGCATCCCATTCCCAGGCCGGCCCGGAGAAGGCGGAGCCCAATCCGTTCGGCACGCCGCCGTCCGCGGCAGGGTCTGCCCAGACATAATAGTCGCGGTACGGATTGTCTTTGCCTTTTTTGGCTTCGACGAACCAGGCGTGCTCATCCGAAGTATGGTTGACCACCAGATCCATCACCACTTTGATGTTGCGCTGGTCGGCTTCCGCGATGAAACGCTCCATCTCCTCCATCGTGCCGAATTCGTCAAGAATGGCTTCGTAGTCAGCAATGTCATACCCGTTGTCGTCGTTAGGCGATTGGTAGACAGGCGAAAGCCAAATCGCTCCGATACCCAATTTTTTCAGATAGTCCAATTTTTCTGTCATGCCGGCGATATCACCGATGCCGTCGCCGTTGCTGTCCCTGAAGCTCCGCGGATAGATCTGATAAACGACAACCTCTTGCCACCAATGTTTTTCCATGCTGCAACCTCATCTCTTATTTATTCTAAATAGGCAGTGACTATTCTTTCATCAACACAAAACCTTTGCGCGCCAATTCGACAGCCCCGTCCGATACGTCCGCAAGGTTCGAGAACAAAGCCTCTCCGATCAGCTCGACCCGTGCCGTGTGCTCGCCGGTATTGAAGGCGCCGCGGATGACCTCGCCGCCCAGCATGCGCTCAAAGATGACTACGCCGGATTCTTCGGATACCTGGCGCCAATAAACAGTGCCTTCCGAAAGGATTTTTTGTTGCTCTTTGCGAATCCCGTTCAGTTCTTTCACGAAACGGTGCAGATCGCGATCCTGTTTTTCTTCTTCCCAGACCATGCACTTTCGGCAATCCGGGTCCATCCCGCCGGTCAAGCCGATTTCATCCCCGTAGTACAGGCATGGAACGCCAGGCTGGATATAAGTAAATGCCATCGCTTGTTTCATGACGTCTTTGTCCTCGTTGGCTTCCGTCAATAGACGCGGTGTATCGTGGGAATCGAGGATATTGAATTGCATCTGGTTTGTCTGATTGCGGTAGAGCATCAGTTGGTTGTTCATTTCCGAAACCATTTTACTCAATGATAATTCATTCTTCACGAAATAGCCCATAATCGCATCAGTGAAGGCGTAGTTCATGACGGCATGGAATTCGTCGCCCTGCAGCCAGTTTTGGGAAGAATGCCAAATTTCGCCGAGAATGTAGAAATCTTTTTTGGCTTCATCGCAGACAATCCGGAATTTTTTCCAAAAAGCGTGGTCGACTTCGTTCGCGACATCCAAACGCCAGGCGTCGATATCGAAAGCCTCGATCCAATAGCGGGCGATGTTCAGCAGATAATCCTGCACTTCCGGATTGGCCGTGTTCAGCTTCGGCATATGCGGGTTGGCGGCAAAGACATCGTAAGTGATGTCGTAGGCATCTTCGAAATTTTCACCGCGTTTGTAGGAAGCCGGAAATTCATTGATGTGGAACCAGTCGACGTATTGCGAATCTTCCCCATGCGCAAGTACGTCCTGCCATTGCGGCGAAGAATCACCGATATGATTGAAGACGGCATCCAGCATGACTTTCATGCCGCGCTTGTGGCATTCTTCCACGAGTTTTTTGAAAGTTTCTGCATCGCCGAAAGCCGGGTCGATCTTCAGGTAATCGATCGTATCGTACTTATGGTTGGAAGAAGCTTCAAAAATCGGGCAGAAATAGATGCCGTTGATACCCAGGTCCTCCAAATAATCAAGGTGATCGATGACCCCCTGCAGGTCGCCGCCGAAGAAGTTCTCGCGGCTTGGATCTGCCGAACCCCAAGCCAGCGTGCCTTCCGGATCGTTGCTCGGATCCCCATTGGCAAAACGTTCCGGGAAAATCTGATACCAAACTGTTTTTTTGACCCATTCCGGTGTTTTGTAGCGATCGACTTCATGGAAGAAGGGCATCCGAAAGTAGTTGTTCGGCATCCGCAAATAGTCTTCTTCTAATGGATAAACGCCGTGATCGCCGTAAAATACGGAAATCCCATCATGACCCTTCAAGGCAAATGCATAAGACAGGCGCTTTAAGGGGGCCGTGACTTCGACGAACCAGTAATCGTAAAGATCAGTGGAAAGGGTTTTGATCATCTGAAGCGGTTTGCGGAACCACTCTTCTTTGTCCAAAAAATAAGGATCCCCGTAAAGCAAACCCATCTCGCGGACGTCTCCACGAGCAGTACGCAGACGGACGTGCATCGTTTCTGGGTCATATAGGTAGGCAAATTCGCTTTCAGGGCGATGGTAAAGTGCGGAAGTGTTCATAGTAGTATCGGCTCCTTTTCATTCTTTGTTTTCCCACATTGTGTCACATCGCATAGTAGGATGCAAGAACTTTTAGCAATCGGTTGCATTTTGTTTTTTAGTTAGGGAATGGCGTCCGATGGGTTATTGTTCACCGGAAAAGCCTTATATAACTATATAAGTAAGCTTTTTGGGACGAATCAAACACTGTCGGAAAATGAACCATTTTCTTTTTTTAAGAAATAAAGCTTGACTATTGAAGCAATCGGTTGCATAATCAAACGTGTAAAGGAAATTCATTTCAAGGGGGACAAGTAAGTGAAAACGAATTGGAAAAAGTATTTTGGAAGCGGTTTAATCTTGGGGGCATCTGCTTTAATCTTGGGCGCATGCGGCGGCACAGCTGATACAAGCGATACAGGCTCAGCTGAAAACACATCCGGAGAAGTCGTTGTGGAAGGCGACGTCAAATTGTGGGTGGATACGGACCACGTGGAAGTCTTCAAAGGGATCGTAGCAGAGTTCGAAAAAGAATTCCCTGAAGTTACGGTTGAAGTGGCGGCAGGAAGCTCAGCTGATGCAAAGAAAGATGTCTCGAAAGATCCAAAAGCAGCGGCTGACGTTTTCATGATGCCGCACGACCAAGTCGGTCAAATGGCTGAAGCAGGTCTGTTATATCCGAACACAAAATATGCAGATGAAGTAAAAGCAAATAACGTGGAATCGGCTGTCGAAGGCGTAACGTGGAACGATGAGCTTTACGGCTACCCATACGGCGTTGAATCGCAAGTTCTCTACTATAACAAAGCGAAACTGACTGAAGATGATGTGAAGAGCTGGACGACATTGTCTGAAAAAGGCAAAATCGGCACAAACTTTGCTGAAGCAGGAGCCAACTATATCTTCGGACCGCTGTTCATGAGTAACGGTCTTTACTTGTACGGTGAAACCGGCGAAGATCCAAGCGGAACCAACTTTAATGACGAAAAAGGTGCTGAAGTCCTTGCATGGATCGCAGCTCAAAAGAACAATCCAGGCGTGATCCAGTCCGGTGCTGAAGCCTTAGCCAACTTGGAAGCAGGCGTTTCGGACGCATTCCTTTCCGGACCTTGGTCGAAAAATGATGTCACCAAAGCATTGGGTGAAAATATGGGCGTTGCGGCTTACCCGACAGTCGATTTCGGCAGCGGCGAAGTTCAGATGAAAGCTTTCTTGGGCGTCAAATTATTTGCGGTAAACCAACAGACAGATGCGCCTTTAGCATCCATGGCTTTGGCGAACTACCTGTCCAATGAAACTTCCCAATTGATTGAATTCCAGGAAATGGGCGTTATCCCATCGAACAAAGTCGTTCAGGCAAATGCGGAAGTGCAAGAAGATGTCGTGGCGAAAGCAGTCATGGAAATGTCCCAATCCACTCATTCAGTCGTCATGCCTAAAGTTCCGGAAATCGTTTCGTTCTGGCCAGCGATGGATGCCATCATCAATGATGCATACAAAGGCAACATCACCGCAGACGAATACATGGAAAAACTGGACAAATTGGTAGAAGACACATCCAAAGTAACAGAACCTGAAGAAGAAAAAGAATAAAAGAAACTAAAAAGGGAGGGCGAAAGATCACGCATCTTTCGTCCCTCCTATTTAAAATGATGAAAGTGAGTGGGGAAGCCATGTTCAAGAAAAAAAGTTACGGCCAGCAGATGACCTTTCGGGAATTGTTCAAAGAAGGGGACGTCGCAACAAAACTTTCCTTTGTTGTCATGGGAGCTGCCAATCTTGCCAATAAACAATACCTAAAAGGTTTGATTTTCCTGTTTTCGCAGATCGCCTTCTTCTATTGGCTGATCCGCAACGGACTGCGGGCGCTATCCATGTTGGCGACGTTGGGTACCCAATCGCAAGGGCTCGTTTTTGACGAACGCCTAGGGATTGAAGTGCTGCAAGAGGGCGACAACTCGATGTTACTGCTATTATTCGGGATTGCTGCCATTGTGATTTGTTTGCTCCTTGTTGGTTTGTACGTCATCAATCTGAAAAGCGCAAGGAATATCCATGAACTGAAGAAAGCAGGAAAAAAAATCCCGAGCACGATGGATGATTTGGCGAGTTTGTTGAATGAACGATTCCATGCCACCTTGATGACGATTCCGTTGTTGGGCGTACTTTTGTTCACGGTCCTGCCGCTGCTCTACATGATTTCGATCGCCTTCACGAACTATGACCACACGCATCTGCCGCCGAAAAACCTTTTTACCTGGGTCGGCTTTGTAAACTTCGGTAACGTCATTTCCGGAAATATGGCAGACACCTTCTTCCCGGTCTTGGGCTGGACGCTGATTTGGGCGACGCTGGCAACAGTCACTTGCTTTTTCTTCGGCATCCTGCTGGCACTTTTGATCAATACCAAAGGCCTGAAATTCAAAGGCGTTTGGCGCACAATTTTCGTCACCACGATGGCCGTTCCGCAGTTCATTTCACTGTTGGTGATGCGTAATCTCTTGAATGGCGCGGGTCCCATCAACGCGACATTGTTGAACTTGGGCCTGATCGATTCAGCCATTCCATTTTTGACGGATCCGATTTGGGCAAAAATTACCGTCATTGTCGTCAATATGTGGATCGGTATTCCGGCAACGATGCTGGTTTCGACGGGGATCATCCAAAATCTGCCGACTGATCAGATCGAAGCGGCCCGGATCGATGGCGCCAACAAGCTGCAGATTTTCAGGAACATCACTTTCCCGCAAATCTTATTCGTCATGATGCCGGCGTTGATCCAACAGTTCATCGGCAACATCAACAACTTCAACGTCATTTTCCTGTTGACCGGAGGCGGACCTTCGAACTCCGACTTTTACGGCGCGGGTTCGACGGATTTGCTGGTTACGTGGCTGTACAACTTGACGGTCAATACGATGGACTACAACTTGGCTTCCGTCATCGGTATCCTGATCTTCATCCTGTCCGCAGCGTTCAGTCTGCTGGCTTACACAAGAACGAATTCATTCAAGGAGGGCTAAACAATGGCAAAAGCAAAGAAAACAACAGGATACAAAGCGCAGCGGCGCTATTCGCTGGCTGCAGTCTACGCCATCCTGGCTGTCCTGTCGGTCGTTTGGCTATTCCCTATCGTATGGATCGTTTTGACCAGCTTCCGAGCAGAAGGCGGCGCGTTCGTTCCGTACATCATTCCAAAATCATTCACGTTAGAAAACTACAGGATCCTACTGCAGAACACAACCGGCAATTATCCGTTTGTGCGCTGGTTCCTGAACACGCTGTTTGTTTCCGTGATCAGCTGCATCCTGTCGACTTTCATCACAATCGCAATGGCGTACGCACTGTCGCGCTTGCGCTTCAAGATGCGGAAACCGTTCCTGAAAGTTGCGCTGGTGCTGAACATGTTCCCCGGATTCATGAGCATGATCGCCGTGTACTACATCCTGAAAGCCCTGAACCTGACGGAAAGTCTGCTTGCTTTGATTCTGGTCTATTCTGCGGGCTCGGCGCTGGGCTTCTACATCGCCAAAGGATTCTTTGATACGATCCCGATGGCATTGGACGAATCGGCCATGATCGACGGCGCCAACAAGTGGGAAATCTTCACGAAAATCACGCTGCCATTGTCCAAGCCGATCATCGTGTACACGTCTTTGCTGGCCTTCATGGGACCATGGATGGACTTCATCTTCGCAAAAATCATCATGGGCGATAACATCCCGAACTACACGATAGCGATCGGGCTGTTCACGATGATGACCCGCACAACCGCCAACTCGCTGTTCATGGCGTTCACCGCAGGTTGCGTACTGATCGCCATCCCGATCACGATCCTGTTCATCTTCATGCAACGTTTCTATGTAGAAGGCGTGACTTCCGGATCAGTCAAAGGATAAGAATATATAGTGAAAAAGCCCAAAAGGCGCTCTTGCCGGAGCGCCTTTTGGGCTTTTTGGGTTTTGTGGGGTTGGGCGATTTTGTCGTGTGAACATGGATAATGCTTGGTTATCCATGTTCTGGTCGGCATTCGGGCTCGAAAAGATGAATACTTTAGAGTTATTCATGTTTTCGAACTATATTCAGTCCCAAAAAGATGAATAACTCGCAGATATACATTCTATCAACATCAACAGGTGTTGTGCTAAAATCTATCTATATAACAATCATGATGAATAAACAGACAACAGAGGATACCCCATGAGCGAAAAACTATTAAAAGATCTATTTTTTAAGGAATATTATTTCTCGGATTTTTATTTTTTTAATGTAGGATACGAGAAATGCCAGAGCAGTCATCGATTTGGCCCTTCGTTGCGGGACAACTACATCGTGCATTTTGTGATCAGCGGAAAAGGGCGGTATACCGTGAACGATACAACGCATTACTTGGGTGCGGGTGATTTTTTTCTGATCCGTCCGAATGAACTGGTCGATTACGAAGCGGATGCGCAAGATCCATGGGAATACTATTGGATCGGCTTTTCGGGCACCAAAGTGAAAGAAATCCTGCATACGAACGGCATCGGGGCTAAAGACTATATAGGCCAAGTTGGCGCACAAAAAGAGTTGCAGGAGAAATTCGAGCGTTTCATGCAATCCGATTTTTTTGATGATTCTCAAAAACTGGCGAATCAAGCGCACTTCTGTGATATTTTTTCGTCCTTCAAAATCCCTGGTGAGAATAGGGGAATGGGGGTCCACGTCAGCCGAACGAAAAAATACAGTGAAGCCTTTTTGTTGTATGTGGAAAATAATTATTATCGCGAAGATTTGACGATCGAAGAAATTGCGAAATCGATGTACCTCCACCCAGCCTATTTCAGCCAGGTAATCAAGGAGGAGTTAGGCTTGACCGCCCTCAAATATTTGAATCTATACCGCATGAACAAAGCTAGCCAGTTGTTGAAAACAACGGAATTGTCGGTGGAGCAAATAGCAAGCGCGGTAGGATACCAGAACCGGCACTCTTTTACACGGGCCTTCAAAAACAGATTCCAAAGTTCCCCGACCCGGTATAAGCTCGAAAAATAAGACCTGAAAAATTGTACCCTGAAGCTAAAACCATGCCCTTCTTATTCAGTGAGAATAGCCTATACTGAAGACATCAAAAGGAAAAGGAGCATGAACATGGTCAAAATTTGTTTTATCGGTGCAGGCAGCACAATCTTCGCAAAAAACGTTTTAGGGGATGCGATGTTGACGTCTAGTCTCCAGGATGCAGAAATTGCATTGTACGATATTGATGAAAACCGCTTGAAAGAATCCGAACTGATGCTTCAGACCATCAACAAAAACTCGAATCAAAGCCGCGCAAAAATACAATCTTTCAGCGACAGAAAAGAAGCTTTGAAAGATGCGAATTTTGTCATCAATGCGATCCAAGTGGGCGGCTACAAGCCGAGCACTGTGATTGATTTTGAGATTCCTAAAAAATACGGCTTGCAGCAGACAATCGGGGACACTACCGGTATCGGCGGTATTTTCAGAGGATTGCGCACACTTCCGGTGATGTTCGACATCGCCAAAGACATGGAAGAGGTTTGTCCGGATGCCTGGTTATTGAACTACACCAATCCGATGGCTATTTTGACGATGGGCATGCTGAAAGCGACGAAGATCAAAACAGTTGGCTTATGTCATAGTGTCCAAGTCTGTGTGCCGGAATTATTCGAACACTTGGGGATAAAAGATCAATACAATCTGGATGAATTCCAATGGAAAATCGCCGGCATCAACCACATGGCTTGGCTGCTGGAAATCAACCGGAACGGAAAAGATTTCTACCCTGAAATCCGCAGACTGGCTTCAGAAATAGCCAATCCGCATAAGGATTCTGTGCGCTTTGAATTGATGAAACACTTCGGCTACTACATCACAGAATCCAGCGAGCATAACGCAGAGTACCATCCTTACTTCATCAAAAAGAATTATCCGGAATTGATAGAGCAGCTGCAGATCCCGATCGATGAATACTTGAGAAGATGCGTTGATCAAATCGCAGGCTGGGAAACGCAAAGAGACGAGATCGTCAATGACGGTTCGTTGGAACACACAAGAAGTCGCGAATATGCGTCTTATATCATGGATGCGATTACAACTGGAACGCCAACGATGATTGCCGGGAATGTCCTGAACAAAGGCCTGATCACCAACTTACCGGAAGATTGCTGTGTGGAAGTTCCGTGTTTGGTGGACAAAAATGGCGTTCAACCTACCTATGTAGGCAAACTCCCTACGCAATTGGCTGCATTGAACCGGACAAACATCAATGTCCAGGAGTTGACGGTTGAGGCCGCAATGACACTTGAAAAAGACAAGATCTATCAAGCGGCGTTGATGGACCCGCACGCGAACGCGGAACTGTCCATTTCCGAAATAAAAGCAATGGTGGATGAATTGATCGCTGCCCATGGCGATTATCTGCCGGCTTATAAATAAAATAGTGCCTGCGAATCGCTCTTCTGCTTCAGGATGTCCGATATTTTGAGATTATCGGACAAGCAGGACAGCATAGTCTGCGTAAATGTCCGATTCTGTGGACTTATCGGACAACTGTGCCAGTATCGTCATCCTGGATGTCCGATTCTATGAAGTTATCGGACATCCGCGTCACAATAAGCTACCTAAATGTCCGATTCTTCGCAATTATCGGACACCCCCCAAAAAGAATAACGCCCAACCAAAGCTGCCTCGTCAATGAGACAGCTTTTTCTCTGTACTCATCCACACTAAAAATTATACAGCCATATTTTGTTAGTGGGATGCTTATTTTGTGAAATAATTGAACAGTCAAAATGGTTACTAAGTCCAAGGTCCAATAGGCTGACGGCAATTAATCCTGTATAGTAGAAGCAACGAATGAAAGATAAGTAGGTGAATAGGTTGATGAAAATTATGATTATTGAAGATGATTTAGTCATTGCCTCAAGTTTGCAGGAAGAGTTGCTGAAGTGGCAATACAGTGCCTTTTATGTCACCGATTTTAATGACGTCATGAACACATTTACGCAAGAAGCACCTCAATTGGTCTTAATAGACATCAAACTTCCGTACTTTAACGGGTATTATTGGTGTACGGAAATTCGTAAAATCTCTCAAGTACCCATTATTTTTGTTTCTTCACAGAGCGAACGAATGGATATTGTAATGGCGATACAAATGGGAGCAGATGATTTTATCAGTAAGCCCTTTGATTTAACTGTTGCTTTAGCAAAAATACAGGCATTGTTGCGGAGAACCTATGACTTTACCGGCAATGACATTTATTTGAGTCATCGGCAGGTACATCTGAAGACAAGTGAATTAAAGGTTCAATACCAGGATCAGGAAGTAGAATTAACCAAAAATGAAATGAAAATTTTAGAAGTACTCTTTCTGCAAAAAGGGGCCTTTGTTTCCCGAGAGGCCATCATGATGAAACTATGGGAAAATGATTCCTTTATTGATGACAATACATTAGCTGTCAACATCAATCGCTTACGCAAAAAACTTGCAGAAATAAATGTAACTTCCTTTATTGTCACGAAAAAAGGATTTGGATATGGACTTCAGAAGGACGAGCATGATGAAACAAAATAAGAAATGGGCAGACATTTTGATAGCTTTTATTAAAGCCGAACGCTCTTTGATGATCCTATATATGCTTAACGTCATGGTGTTCAGTCTCGTCTATATATTGGGACGATTGCCACTCTATTTTTTGCTATTCGCTATCGAGCTTTCTTTGTTTTTAGGCAGTTGTTTTTTCGCATTTCAATTTTCGAGGTATTACAAGCGGTTTCGATTACTGGAACGCCTGGATAAAGATCCAATCCATGCGCTGAAACAATTAGCTGCTAGCCAAGACCCAAGTGAAGCTTTTCTTCGTCTTAAAATCGTAGACTTAATCAAAGAGATCCAACAAATCGAAAGAAATAATGTGCAGAGAAGCAATTCTCAGATGGATTATTTTACCTTGTGGCTGCATCAGATCAAAACACCCATTTCAGCCATCAGCTTATTGATGCAACGAGATAGTCAAATGAATTATCGGAACCAAATGGAACAAGAGCTGCTACGGATTGAAAATTATACATATATGGCATTGAATTATGTGAGAATTGAACAAAGTGGTACAGATTTGGATTTTGCAGATGTTTCGCTCGATCGCGTAATCAAAGAGACGGTAAAAAAATTTTCTATTTTGTTTATTTACAATCATATCCAATTAGACTATCAAGAGACAGCAGCAATTATCTTGTCAGATGAGAAATGGCTGCGTGTTCTGGTTGAACAAATTCTTTCCAATAGTTTGAAATATACGCCCGAAGGTGGCACCATCAAGATTTACATGAGCCCCACACAAGAGCAGCAGCTCATTATTGAAGATACAGGTATTGGTATCCGTTCTGAAGACTTACCGCGCATATTTGAACGTGGTTATTCAGGATTTAATGGAAGGATACATGAGAAGTCAACGGGTCTGGGATTGTTTCTGAGTCAGGAAATTACAAAACGTTTGGGACATGACCTAAGGATCGAATCAACTTTAGGAAAAGGCACCAAAGTCACGATTGATTTAGCCAGAGAACCGTTACTGAGGGACCATTGATGGGTAATCTTACAAAACTGTAAGGTTAAGCAACCCTTTGTAAGAAAAGATAAAGGCAGCCGATGTTCATTTTCATTAAACTAGTGATAGGGACAAAGAAATGAACAGGAGACAACAAACATGACATTGTTAGAAGTGACGCATTTAAAAAAGACCTATACGGGAATATTTTCAACACAGGCAGTCCAAGCCTTAAAAGACATAAATTTTTCAGTTGAAAGAGGAGAATTTGTCTCGATTATGGGAGAATCGGGTTCAGGAAAAACAAGCTTGTTGAATATTTTGGCAACACTTGATACAGCTACTGCGGGTGAAGTAATGCTGGAAGGAAAAGACCTGACACAGATCAAAGATAGTGAGATTTCTAACTTCCGTAGAGATTACCTAGGGTTTGTTTTCCAAGATTTCAACTTATTGGATAATTTTTCGATGAAAGACAATATTTTATTGCCGCTTGTCTTATCCAATACGCCAATAACTGAAATGGAGAATCGTTTGATGCCCATCATTCAAAAATTGAAAATTGATGGGGTGATCAATCATTATCCGTATGAGGTTTCTGGGGGACAAAAACAGCGCGCAGCGGTAGCCCGAGCGTTGATCACAAATCCAAAATTATTGCTTGCAGATGAGCCCACTGGAGCATTGGATTCGAAATCCAGCCAAAGTCTATTGGAGACTTTCGAATCAATAAATGATGTGGGGCAGACGATTATCATGGTTACCCACAGTACAAGGGCTGCAGCTTACTCTAACCGTGTATTGTTTATTCAAGATGGCGAAGTGTATCATGAAATTTACCGTGGCGAACAGACACCGGATCAGTTTATGGACAAAATCTCGCAAGCGTTGGTTGTCTTGGCAAACAGAGGTGAGCAACATGAATAAATTTTTTTTTTCAAAGCTGGCCCTGCGTAACCTTAAATCCAACAAGCAAATTTATTTTCCTTATATTTTTGCTTCAATTGCAACGGTAGCGATGTTTTACATGATGGTCGCGTTAAGGGGAAATAAATTTATTCAAACCAGATCGGATACGTTGTCTTTGCTTTTCGCTTTAGGGGCTATAGTCGTTGGGGTGTTTTCCTTTATCTTTATTTTGTATACCAACAGTTTCCTGATCAAACGTCGAAAAAAAGAAATTGGCCTATATGCCATATTGGGAATGAAGAAGAGCCACGTTTCCAAAATATTGACGATTGAATCAATGGTAACAAGCTGTTTTAGTATTGTTGTAGGTGTGGTAGTGGGGCATCTATTGGGGGAACTTGCTTTTCTTGTTTTGAACTATGCTTTAAAGTTCGGGATAGAAATGTCTTTTCCTTTTACGATACAGGCAATGCTGGTTACGATCGGACTGTTTGCCCTCATCTTTTTAACAACGTTGGGTTACAATATCACTCAAGTTACGTTTTCTAATCCTATCCAACTGATTAAAGGCAAGCAGACAGGAGAACGGGAGCCGAAAAGTTCGCTTATACTGTTTATTCTTTCATTGTTATTGATTGGATCAGGATACTGGATGTCGCTGACCATTGATAACCCGCTTGATGCCATGATTTATTTTTTTCTTGCAGTACTGTTGGTTATTGCGGGTACGTATTTCTTATTCATTTCCGGCTCTATTTTCATCCTGAAAAAACTGAAGAAAAATAAGCCGTTCTATTATCGCCCGAGTCCATTTATTTCAATCTCCGGGATGCTTTATCGGATGAAACAAAATGCAGTAGGGTTAGCCAATATCACTATTTTAGCAACCATGGTCATTGTTGCGGTATCAACGACAGCAGCTATTTTTATTGGGACCGAAGATACTTTGACGGTTCGTCTGCCTTATGAGAACCAAAGAACCTATTATGAAACCGTCGATTTGGCAGAGCAACTTGAAGCCATCGAAAAGGAAACAGAAGCGAACGGATTAAACGTTACGGGGACAGAAATGTATGTGTACTATAATCTGTTCAGTATCATTGAAGATAACAAAATTATGATTGGTGCGGCTGATTTTGCTAAAGAGATACCGGATACTATTCAGCTGCTTATCAGAGAAGATTATGAACGGATAGTTGGCGAAACCGTCCCGTTAAGTTCTGATGAAGTATTACTGTTTGATTCAAAAAATACATTTGGTTTTTCCACAGTGATAATCGGAAATACAACGTATCAAGTCAAATCAAAAATCGATAACCCCTTGAAAATGGATAAATCACAGAGTCCTAATATGATTATGATAGTGGATTCTAGAGAGACCTTAGAATCCATTATGGAAACTGATTTTAGATTAAGAGAGATTGACCTTCCGATTGTTGCAGATGCAGTTATTTCTTGGAACACGAATGGAACGCAAGCGCAGAAGAAGGACTATTCTGAAAAAACGGCTGCTGTCGTTAGTGACAGTGGAAACTCATATTTTCAGTCAAGGGAACTTCTACGTGAAGAATGGTACAGTATGAATGGCGGCTTCTTGTTCTTGGGGATTTTTCTTGGGTTATTGTTTACTTTTGGAGCAGCGCTGATTACATATTTCAAACAAGTTTCAGAAGGCTATGATGACCGAGACAAATTTCAAATCATGCAAAAAGTTGGCTTGGATAAGCAAATGATTCGTAAAACGACCCGGCTGCAAATTGTATGGATGTTTCTCCTGCCGCTCATCATTGCTGTGATTCATGTAGCCTTTGCCTTTCCGATTATTCAAAAACTATTGCTCTTGTTCAGTGTGGTCAATACAACATTAGTCTTCTGGTGCTTTATCGGCGTAATAACCGGATTTAGTGTGATTTATTGGCTCATTTATCAAGTAACGTCAAAAGTTTACTATGGCATTGTTGAATAGTATGCATCAGTAAAAACAGGAGCCGTTCCCGTGTGGGGCGACTCCTGTTTTCGGATATCTGGCTTGGCTGTCCGATACTGTGGAGTTATCGGACAACAACCCCCACAAAAATCGAGCCCAACCAAAAAAAGCTGCCTCATGAGACAGCTTTTTCTCTTTATTCATCAATGAAGATGTAGTCGCTGCGGAGCGGGGGTTCGTTTCCTTCCCAGCCGTTGATTGTTGGGGATGCTTTTGAAAGTTGAGTTACTTGATTCCAAAAACAAAAGCTAAGATTAAAAAAATAGCGAGAATGACGATGGAATCTATTTCAATCTTATTTTCTCTTTTCTTTGTATAGAATATTTCCAGAATCAACAATCCTAAAAATACTGCTCCTAAAAGGTATTGTACCAACCGACTGTAAGGCATATCAACAAACTCACAAAGAATTAAGCTTATAAATATAAGCCCATAGAAGCGATTAAATTTCCTTTTCAATAGTATCAATCCATTCCGTTATCTGAATAGGTTCTTAAAGATGTCCCCTGACCAATATATCCAGTATAGTTGCTGTATTTCCAGACTGTGGTCTTCACTTCAACATAAGTTATACCATTCGTCCTCCAAGTTGTTTGATATACAGTGTAATAAACGGAGGGGAGGTTCTATTTCTGCTGCAGTCACTATAAGGTATTAAACCTAATAGTTTCGTAATCGATTACAATGTAATTATATCAATATGAATAAAAACTATGACAAAATATGCCAATATGAATATTTGTATTGACGATCCTAGAGTTCCGGGAGAAACGAGGATTTCACAAGAATCACTAATATCAAGGATTTGATGATGTTAGATTATAATCCGCCTCGTTATATATCCGGGTAAATTCTGATTGTTTTCCAGTATTTTCGGTAGTTGGGATCGGACTCCGAGTATTCCGCGATCAATTCTCCAGTAGATTAGTTTTCTGCTTTGGCTTGTCCGATTCATTGGAGTTATCGGACAACTAGGTCAGTATCGTCATCCTGGATGTCCGATTCTTTGGAGTTATCGGACAATTAGGACAGTACCGTCGTCATGGATGTCCGATTCTGTTGAGTTATCGGACAACTAGGTCAGCATCATCAGACTAAATGTCCGATTCTTTGCAATTATCGGACAACATCCCCCAAAAAATCGATCCCAACCAAAAAAGCTGCCTCATTATCACCTGAGACAGCTTTTTCTTTTTATTCATCAAGATTCATAATCACAAATATGTAACCGCAACCCCATAATGATCAGAAATGCAAGGGAATTTCTTTCCATCGAACTTGACTTCGGACGTTTCAACCACTTGCGGTTGGTCCGAGAAGATGTAGTCGCTGCGGGACGGCACATCGTTTCCTTCCCAGCCGGCGAGTACGATAAACAGAGCCACCCAATGCGAAAGAAAAAGCCGCTGATATTGGGCAGTCCCTGCTTTTTGACTTTCATACTACATTGATATATAGTTTGTTGTATATAAATCAAAATAGGTGGTGATTACCGTGTCGGAAAATCAAAATAAATTAATGGAACTCGTAGCGCGCGAGGTAGAAAAAAATCACGGCGTTGTGTTCTTGGCCACGTTGAAAGAGGAAGGCTATCCGAATCAAGCATCGTTAAATTATCTGAAAAAAGAGGGATTCGAAAAAATCAGCGGGGGAATCTATTTGTCACCACTTTATTACGAGGATGAGATGTATATTTATCAAAAACGGTTTGCGAAAGGCGTATATTCCCATGAAACGGCTCTTTACTTGCATGGATTGTCCGACACAACGCCTTTTATCTACACGATGACCTTCCCGCGCGGTTATCATTCGAAAAAAATTAAAGAGCAACCCGTTTCGTTGGTATGGAAGGAACGGTCAGTTTGGCAGGAGGACCAAATGACAGTGAAAAGCAGCAATGGGAACGATATTGTGATCTATTCAATGGAACGGACCTTGTGCGATATGTTTAGTACACGGTATGAAGCGGATAAAGATACACTTTTACAAGCAATCATAAAATATATGCGAAGACCCGATAAAAATATCCCAAAATTACTTAACCTGGCTGAAAAATATAACGTTTTGGACAAAATAAAAACTTATGTGGAGGTATTGTTGTGATAACCCCAACTCAAATGAAACAAAAAATCAAAAACATACAAACCAAAACGGGTATCCCTGCACAATTACTGCAGCGTAACTTCATTATGGAACGATTTCTTTTTCGTTTAAGTCAATCGGCTTATAAAGAAAACTTTATTCTGAAGGGTGGATATTTGGTCGGTAATTTTATTGGAAGTGAAAAGCGAACTACTATGGATCTGGATGCAACGGTTAAAGGATTCACCCTAAGCCTATCAAAAATTAAGCAAGTTCTCACTGAAATCGGGCAAATAGAAACTGATGACGGCATCACTTATGATGTTTTGCAAATGCAAGATATCCGTGAAGAAGATGATTACCCGGGTATTCGTATTGCTCTGCAAGGGTGTGTTGGTGGTACAGAGTATCGTAAAGGCTACCTGGAAAGGAATGGAGAAAAAGATGGAAAATAAATTACAGAAATACTTCGATACCCAAATGGAAACACCGGAGTTTGCTGAAGCATGGAAAGAAACCGAAGCCAGCTATCAAGCTGCAAATATTCTTTTAAAAATTAGAGCAGAAAAACAGTTAAGTCAATCTGAGTTAGCTAACCTAACTGGGAAAAAACAATCTTACATTGCTCGAGTAGAAAAAGGTACGCAGAATATTAATGTACAAACATTGAGTGACATTGTGGAATCTGCAGGCGGAAAGTTAAAAATAGAAGTAGTCGTTTAAAATTGTGTGAATTCTGCAACCGCACATGCGAAAACACAAAAAGGTGGGGCTGTCTCGTTTACAGACAACTACGCCTTTTTGGCTTGTGTTGTTCAACATTTTTGGTAATCGCCTCCACTCAGGTGTGCCCTGTAAAGTTTGTGTATGGTAAACTAGAGGTACATAAAAAAGCAGTGACAATAACCTATATCATTGGTGAGGTGTTAGTGATGGTGAGCAGAGAATTGAAAGAAACCGTGTTGGAAGCAGTGGATAATCAATTAAACGGCAATGATCCAAAATGCACGACAGGTACTTTTGGCCATTCCGAAAAGACGATGGCTGAACTAATTGATCGCATCAAATGTGATCCCGACAGGATTTTCCCTGAGGAAGAGTTGGCGGAAATTATTGCCAGAAAAGAAGAAGCGATTCCTTTATTGATGGCTTTCCTTGAAGAGGTGAGGGATAATGCGGAACAATTCAGCAACAACTTTGATTATTTAGGGCATATTTATGCGGTTCTTCTGTTGGCTCAGTTCAGAGTCAAGGAAGCTTATCCTATTGTGCTGGAACTGTTCAGTCTGCCGAATGGGCTGACGGACAAGTTGTTTGGAGACGCGATGACAGATTATGCCGGAAGGATAATGGCATCCATTTGCGGAAATGATGTGACATCCATAAAGCAACTGGTTGAGGACGAGGAAGTCGATAAGTATATCAAAGTTGAAGCGCTAACCGCCTTGGCTATTTTGACATTGAACGGGGAGCTCGAACGGCAGGAGCTTATGGCTTATTACAAAGAACTGCTTCCCACGATCGATAATCCAACCATTCTCACGTTGCTGATAAATCTCTGTACGGATATCTACCCGGGCGAGGTGTATGATGAAATAAAGGAAGCCTATAAGAATGATAAGGTGGATTCTTTCCTGATTGGTATGGGATCCGTAGATCAGGCCATGGTGGAAGGCCAGTCGATGGTACTGTACAGAGCCGAGAGAGATAGAAACTTACAAAAAATCGATGATACGATCGGTGAAATGAGGAACTGGGCGTATTTTGAAAATGAAGAAGATTCTGCCGAAGAGAACTATTTTGAGCAGCTGACCAACAACAATCTGAATTTCGTGCACCAACCGAAGGTGACGCCAATCGTCAATGAACCAAAAATCGGCCGCAATGACCCTTGTCCTTGCGGGAGCGGCAAGAAATACAAGAAATGCTGCGGGAAGTAAGTGGAAAAACGATATAAGAATGTAGGTGACGAAGTGAATTAGCCCGTCAAAACGCTTTTGGCGGGCTAATTCCGCATTTCGCGGCACCCCCGCCACTGGGTCCAACAAAACTAAATGTAAAAAGAAGATCTACCTCGCGCGAGGTAGATCTTCTTTCTTTCAAATGTATCAATCTCAGGCGTATGTCACCGCAACCCCATAATGATCGGACACGCAAGGCAATTTCTTCCCGTCGAATTTGACTTCGTACGTTTCGACTGCTTGCGGTTGATCCGAGAAGATGTAGTCGATGCGCAGCGGGACTTCGTTTCCTTCCCAACCGTCGATCGCCGGCGGAACAGTCGCAGATCCAATACGCGTTGCAGCGACGGCGTAGGCATCCTGCCAGCCGGCGTTCGTGATCAGGTCGTAGCCTTCGTTGCGGACGTCGGCTGGGTTGTTGACGTCACCCATGACATAGATGGGCTTGATGCCGCGCAGTTTTTTGACAGCCGTCTCAACGGAAGTCCACTCCAACAAGAACGGATTTTCTTCTTCCGTTTTCCACCAGGACAGGTGGACGGAGACGAAAGCGGCCGCTTCGGTCTCGAGGACCAAGGCGCGGCGGGTGTGGATGCTTTCGAAATCATTGACTACGGAAAGTTGGACTTGTTCGACTGACTGAATCGGCGCTTTGCTGAGGATGGCGACTCCTTCATCGAAACGGAAGTAGCCTTCATGGCATGGCACCCAGGACCAATGGTAGGAAAGTCCTTTCTCCGCCAAGGCCTTCACCAAGAAGTAGGCGAAGTTATCCGATTTGATCGGGATTTCGTTCTGGGTGGGCAGATAGCCCTCCGGTTCGTTGACGCTTGTGCCGCTGGAAAGCTGGTTCACTTCCTGCAGGGCGATGGCGTCGTAATCATTTTCCAGAATGTCCGCAATCAGGGCGGCGTAAGTTTCAGGGTCTGCTGTTTGAACCCAACTGTACGTATTCAATGTCAGTAGTTTCATGAGGTCCTCTCCTTTCTAAATATATAGTTATTAAGATAATCTTTTAAAATAGAAAGTGCATCATTTGGGATGTTTTACAGACTTTTAAAGTGTTTCGTGCATCCAAAATGATGGCTAGCTACACGGGTAAGCCCTTCGGAAATTAGATAAATCGTACCTATTGCGCTCTTCGATGCTCAGTCGACACGATTTCCTAAATTTCTTTCAGGGCTGAACGAACCCGTTCCGCTTTTCCTATCTTCCTAATAAATCTATTATATCAGATTTTAGGACATCTGCTTGGGGACCGTACACGACTTGGATGCCTTTGCCTTTGCGGATGACGCCGCGTGCACCCAATGTGGACCATTTTTTATCTTCTGCAACTTGGGTTTCATCTTTGACCGTGACGCGCAGACGGGTCATGCAAGCATCGACTTCAGTGATGTTTTCTTGGCCGCCGAATGCGTCGATGATGTTCCAAACTAGTTTATCGTTATCGGATGCACCAGCGTTGCCTTCCGGTGTTGCAGTGGCAGGAGCAGCTTCTTCCGCTTCGCCGTCGAAGTCCGTGTAGTTGCCCAAACGGCCTGGCGTTGCGAATTTGAAGCGTTTGATCATGAAGTTGGCAACGAAGTACATGATTACGGCAAAAGCGAGCGTCACCCAGATATAGTTGACGACATCCAACCACAAGCCGGCTTTCAAAGACATCGGGATGCGTGTCAGGAATTCCAGTGTACCGAAGGAGTGGACGCGTAGGCTGATGATATCGGCCATGGCAAAAGCGGCCCCTTGCAGGACTGCATAAACGCCGTAAAGCAGCGGTGCAGCGAACATGAACATGTACTCAAGCGGTTCGGTTACCCCTGTCAGGAAAACAGCGATGGCTGCGGAGAAGAACATGGATTTGTATTTCGGACGTTTGTCGACATCGACGTTGCGGTACATAGCATAAGCCAAGCCCATCAAGCTGCCGGCTGCGCCGATCATTTGACCAACTTTAAAGCGGGCAGGAGTGAATGCGTTAAGCAACTCATTGTAGGCTGCTGTATCGCCGGTGTTGTTCAAGTTCACCAAATCGCTGGCCCAAGCCAACCAAAGCGGATCTTGACCGAACACTTGAGAACCTGCAGCAGCGCCTGTCAAAATGGTGTAAGTTCCACCCAAAGAAGTGTAGTTCATCGGAATCGTCAGCATATGGTGCAGACCGAACGGCAACAACAGACGCTCCAGCGTACCGTAGACGAACGGTGCCAAAATCGGTGCGGTATCCGCGGAGTCCGCGATCCAAATCCCGAAATTATTGATGCCGGTCTGAACGACTGGCCAGATGATTGCCAAAACAAGGGAAATTAGAACGGACCAACCAATGACGACGAAAGGCACGAAACGTTTGCCGTTGAAGAAGGACAACGCATCAGGAAGCTTACGGTAGTTATAGTATTTATTGAAGATAACAGCGCCGACAAAACCGGCGATGATCCCAACGAAGACACCCATATTCAAAGCGGGCGCGCCCAAAACATTGGTAAAGTAACCATTCACCAGAATGTCCTGGCCGAACAACGTTTTGGTTGTCGCGCCTTCAGTAGCCAGCATATCTCCGGTCACTGCGAAAAGTTTGCCGGTCGTGCGGTTGATCAGGATGAAGGCAAGCAGTGCTGCGAAGGCTCCGCCGGCACGTTCTTTCGCCCAAGATCCCCCGATGGCGACAGCGAACAGGATATGCAGGTTGACGATGACAGCCCAGCCCAGGTCTTCGATGACCCCAGCCGTTGTCAGTAACAATTGGACATCTCCAGAGAACATAGCGATCATCTTGCCGATACTGATCATCAAACCAGCTGCCGGCATGACCGCAATAACGACCATCAAAGCCTTGCCAAATTTTTGCCAAAAATCAAATGTAAATATTTTCTTCATTTTTAAAACTCCTCTCAAATTTATCGGTGCAATCGATTGCAACGTTTACGATTCGAAGTATAGACCATATCCAGAAATTTTGCAAGCGGTCTATTTCAGAATAAATTGGTTTTTAAACGGATAGATGAAGAAAACATTTCAATGCCAAGGAAATCATGCGTCGGAAATAATAATGCAACTTTTGCATTGACAATGCAACCGATTGCACGTAAACTAAGGGGGAAGAACAAATAAGGGGGAACCAATAATGACGCAACAAATTTTTGAAATCAATCCTTGGAAAGTAACAACCAAACAATTAGACAAAGAAAATCGCCGCCTGCAGGAAAGTCTGACCAGTCTCGGCAACGGCTACATGGGCATGCGTGGAAACTTCGAGGAAGCCTATTCGGGCGATCACCATCAAGGCACGTATCTGGCGGGCGTCTGGTATCCCGACAAAACACGCGTCGGCTGGTGGAAAAACGGCTACCCGGAATATTTCGGAAAAGTGATCAATGCGATGAATTTTCTGTATATGCACATCTTTGTGGACGGAGAAGAAATCGATCTTTACACCGATGAAGTGAAAGACTTTGACTTGACGTTGGATATGGAAAAAGGCCGCTTGGAACGCTTCTTTACGGTAGTGAAGAACGGTAAAGAAGTCACCGTCCATTTCACCCGCTTCCTGAGCATCGACATCAAGGAACTTTGCGCTATCAAAGTGGAAATCACAGCCTCGGAAAAGGCCGCGATCCGTATCGAAAGTGCTCTGGACGGGAATGTCCAAAACGAAGATGCCAACTATGATGAAATGTTCTGGGAATGGGTCGAACAAACGGACGATACGCTGGTCGTCGAAACGATCCCGAACAACTTCGGCATTGAACGTTTCAGTGTGGCTGCAACGATGCACCACAAAGCGACAGGCTTCAATCAAAAAGGCAACAACAGCAAAGAATTGTTCGTCTCCCAAGTGTTCGAAGGGGAAGCTGGAAACGGCCAAGTCCTTTCATTGGAGAAATACGTAACGCTGACGACGAGCCGCGATCATGCGAAGGACCAGCTGGCAGCAACCGCTGAAGAAATCTACGCTACAAAAGTCGCTGGCCAAAGTTTCGAGGAATTGGAAGCGAAACAAGCGAATCTGTGGACAAAACGCTGGGAATTGGCGGATGTTGAAATCGGCGGCGATGACGAAGCGCAACAAGGCATTCGTTTCAACCTGTTCCAACTATTCTCCACTTATTATGGAGAAGATGAACGCTTGAACATCGGACCGAAAGGCTTCACCGGTGAAAAATACGGCGGCGCTACTTACTGGGATACGGAAGCTTACGGCGTACCGTTCTACTTGGCGGTAACCGAGCCGGAAGTTACCCGCAACTTATTGAAATACCGCCACAATCAATTGCCGGGAGCTTTCCACAATGCTGCGCAACAAGGATTGAAGGGCGCGTTATATCCGATGGTTACCTTCACCGGCGTGGAATGCCACAATGAATGGGAAATCACTTTCGAGGAAATCCACCGCAACGGTGCGATCCCTTACGCAATCTACAATTACACAGCCTATACGGGCGATGAAAGCTACTTGGCCGAAGAAGGTCTGGAAGTGCTCAGCGCCGTCAGCCGTTTCTGGGCGGACCGCGTGCACTTCTCACAGAACAAGCAATGCTACATGATCCATGGCGTAACCGGCCCTAATGAGTACGAAAACAACATCAACAACAACTGGTACACAAACCGCTTGGCTGTCTGGGTGCTGCGTTATACCTTGGAAAGCCTGGAGAAATATCCGGAACGCGCAGAAGCGTTGGGCATCACTGCAACTGAAAAAGAACAATGGCAGGATATCATCGACAACATGTACTTCCCGTACGATGAAGAGCGCCAAGTTTTCGTGCAGCATGACACTTTCCTTGATAAGGATCTGAAACCGGTCAGCGCGCTGGACAAAGCCGATTTGCCGTTGAACCAACACTGGTCATGGGACAAGATTTTACGTTCTTGCTTCATCAAGCAAGCGGATGTCCTGCAAGGGATCTACCTGTTCGGTGACGAATTCACGATGGAAGAGAAAGAACGCAACTTCGACTTCTACGAGCCGATGACTGTGCATGAATCAAGCTTGTCGCCATGCATCCATGCGATCCTTGCGGCCGAACTGCACAAGGAAGAAAAAGCTGTCGATCTTTACCGCCGCACCGCACGCTTGGATTTGGACAACTACAACAACGATACCGAAGACGGCCTGCACATCACCTCGATGACCGGCAGCTGGTTGACGATCGCGGAAGGGTTCGCCGGTATGCGCGCCAAAGACGGCCTACGTTTTGCGCCGTTCTTGCCGAAAGACTGGACGCACTACCAATTCCACATCAACTACCGCGGCCGCTTGATCCTGATCGCAGTGAACGAAGAGACTGTCAGCCTGACCTTGGTGAAAGGCGAAGCGTTGCCTGTTCGCATCTACGATGAAGAGCTGCAGCTGAAAGATGAAATCAAAGTTGCACTGAAAAAGACTGTGTCCGTGTGAGCGACACTAAAGGAGAGAAAGAAATGTTGAAAGCAGTATTGTTCGATTTGGACGGCGTCATTACCGACACCGCCAAGTTCCATTTTTTGGCCTGGCGTGACCTCGGTGCGGAATTGGGGATCACCGTCGACGAAGCCTTCAATGAAGAACTGAAAGGCGTCAGCCGGATTGATTCGTTGGAACGCATCCTTGCGCACGGCGGCGTGGCTGATAAATATTCGTCGGCTGAAAAAGAAGCCTTCTGCACAAAGAAAAATGACCATTATCTGGAATTGATCCAGGAAATGACACCGGCTGATATCCTGCCGGGGATCCTGCCGTTGTTGAAAGAATTGCGCGAAGCTGGTCTGAAAACGATCGTGACTTCTGCCAGCAAGAACGCACCCGGCATCCTGGCGTTGCTGCAGGTGAAGGACTACTTCGACGGCATCGTCGATCCGGCCTCAGTGGCTGCAGGCAAACCGGCACCGGATATCTTCCTGGCCGGTGCGGAACTGGCAGGGGCAAAACCAGCCGAGTGCATCGGCGTGGAAGATGCCGCTTCAGGCGTGGATGCCATAAAGGCCGCCAATATCACCGCGGTGGCGATCGGCGATGCCACCGTGTTGGGGCATGCCGACCGCGTGTTGGCGGACACGAGCGCATTGTCGCTGGCTGTTCTGCGCGATACCTGGGAGCAGGCGATTTAACATGGGCAGCATAATGATCCGCGAATGGGGCAGCATCGGAACGGAAAAAGTGTGGCGCATCGATTTGAGCCAGCCGAACGGGATGTCCGTCAGCTGCATCAACTACGGCGCCCGGCTGATCCGCTTGCTGGTCCCGGACCGGGAAGGCCGGAGAGAAAATGTCGTGCTGGGCTTGGCCGATGCCGAAGCTTACGGAAACGACAGGGCTTCCTTCGGCGCGACCGTCGGACCGGTTGCCGGCCGGATTACTGGAGGTAAATGGGGCACGGAGCAACTGGAGCAGAACAATGGTGTGCACCATATCCATGGCGGCAGCCGCGGCTGGGGCCAACAGTTCTGGGACTTCAAAACCGAAGAGACTGCAGCAGCAGTGACTGTCACGTTCACATTGGATTCGACGCCGGAAACGGTCGGCTATCCCGGCCGGCTGCAGGCGAAAACCAGCTATACGCTGGATGCAGAAGGTTGCTTGACGATCACGATGGAAGGGATCAGCCAGGACAATGAGGAAACGCTGTTCAATCCGACCAGCCATATCTATTTCAACTTGAGCGGCGACGCCAAACGTCCGATAACCGAGCATACTTTGCAGCTGGCCTGCGAGGAAGTGCTGGAGTTGGATGCCGACAAGTTGCCAACCGGAACGAAGCAAAACGTTGCGGGGACGGCTTTCGATTTCCGCGAAGCGACTGTTCTCGGCGATGCCATCCGCCAGCGGCCAGAAGGATTCGATGATGTTTTCCTGATGAAGCCGGACCAACAGCCGCAACTGATTCTTAAGGATGAAACGAGCGGCCGGCAAATGGAACTATCCAGCAACCGCAGCAGTATCGTGCTCTTTTCGACGACAGGCATGAACGAGCCGTACCTTGTGAACGGCCGTCCGATGCGGAGCCAACTGGGTTTGGCGATCGAGGCGCAGGAAGTACCGGATGCCATCCACCATCCTGGCTGGGACAATATCGTCCTGGCGCCAAATACTTTGGCGGCAAGGGTTCAAAATTACACTTTTAAATGGTAATCTAGAGATACAAAAATGAACCTGAGGAAAATGCCTATGACCGTTACGATAAAAGATGTCGCCAGAGAAGCGGGCGTCGCGACTTCAACCGTTTCACGCACGTTGAAGGACAGTCCGCTGATCAGCGAAAACACAAAAGTGAAAGTGCGCCAAGCGATGCAGAAACTGGGCTACACGCCCAACTTCGCCGCCCAGAACCTGGCCAACAAGTCCACCCAGACGATCGGCGTGATCCTGCCGGTGGGGACGATGGGGAATCCAGCGCAGAATCCGCTCTTCTTGGAGATGATCCAGGAAATCGGCGTCGTCTGCAACGAACAGAAATACATGATTTCCCTGGCGACCGGGAAAACAATGGCGGAACTGAAGGACAGCGTGCGCCTGATGCACCAACGCAAACTGGTCGATGGCTTCATCCTGTTGTATTCGGAGGCGAAAGATCCGATCCGCAAGTTCCTGCATGACGAAAAGATCCCCTACGCACTGCTGGGGAAACCGGATGTCTACGAGAACGAAACGATCTATATCGACAACGACAACCGCCTGTCCGGCAAATCGGCGACCGACTGCCTGATTCAACATGGGCATCAGCGGATCGGTTATGTCGGTCTGACGCCTTCCCAAGTTGTCGACAAGGAACGCTACAAAGGCTATTCCGATGCCTTGCGCGACGCCAATCTGACCGTCCATCCGGAACTCTACTTCGAAACGCCGGATGATTTCATGGCTTTCCAGGAGTTCCTCGAAGAGACAAAACCGACCGGACTTGTCGTCGGTGATGACCGTCTGGCCTTGCGCGTCCTGCAGTATCTGCAGCTGGACCAGTACAAAGTGCCGGACGACATCTCCCTGATCAGCTTCAACAATTCCGTCTTTGCGACATTGTCCCATCCATTCCTGACGACCATCGACATCCATGTCCAGGAACTGGCCAGACAAGCCGCCGCCCTCCTGATCCGCCAACTCCACGAACCGAGCGCCTTGCTGCCGAAGATGATCGTGCCGCATGAAGTTATTGAGAGGGAGACGGTTATGCGGGTGCGGGGAGAATAAAGCCACGTATACAAAAAAAGTAATTGATGCCCTTAACCTCCAGATTTCGGATGATACCGAGTCTGGAGGCTTTTTTGTGCCGTTCTTTATTTCGTATCACGGTTAAAGTCTCCTCGCCGGGAAATCTAATCATTACCGCAGTTTATGTGGGTTTTGAATGAAATTTATTGTCTATAAAAAATAAATATAAACTCTGTAGACAATAACTAAGTAAAACTATTTGACACATCATTTGGTTGCGTGGTATTATAAACCCATGAAGTCGAGAAGAAGGAGTGAGTGAAGTGGTTAAAATGGAATCCAAATTCGCGGGAAAAATTCTTGTTTTAGGAGATTGTCAATTGTCGGATGCTTGTATCCAAAAAATATGCAAAAATAATGGACTGAAAAAAGATGTGTTCAAATTTATTGAATACAGCAGAGTGAAGATGTTTGATTTTGAATCGCTGTTGGATACGGATAGATACAGTGATATCTTCGTTGCAGCAAGTCCGCATAAAGCAAAAAAGATTGAAGGGTCGACTAGTGTTTGTCAATTTTTGCTGGATTACCAGGAACGTCTTCCTAGAGTAACTCAGCTTCGACTAACTGGTGGGAGTCTTGGATTATCCAAAAATAACCTAGAAAATGCTCTTATCTCCTCAAAATTATTGGAACTTCGGCATGAACGTACAAAAGTGGAAATTATTTTCACACATCATAATTAGTTATACGGTTAAAGGTATAATAAAAAGCATAAGGAGTGAGTGTTTTGAATAAATTAAACACAAAGGAATTATTGTATAGATTGACTTCTGAATTAAGAGGAAAGATGAGTATGGATGACCTCTCGAAACTTGTCGTTGTCTGTATTTTTATATCTCACGATAATAGACGAACTTTGTCCGAATTAATGCAACTGCACAAAAATGAATTATACAATCGTCTCTATGAAAAGGAACAAGAAACAGGCATCGAATTGAATGCCCTCGGTTTTTCTGGCATATTATCGACTTTGAGTACTGAAACTGTTTTGGAAGTCTATAAGTTCCTTTTGTCGATCGATCCGCAAAATGATTCCGATCTCGTGATGGACATGACGGTATCATCTGCAGATTTTAGTGTGACTCCGAAATCAATCAATAAGCTAATGATTGCGTTGGCTGACATCAATGAAGAGTCGAGGATACTTGATCCGGCCTTTGGAATTGGAAGCACATATGAGGAGGTGCTGGAAAGAAATCCAGGACAGAAGATTGTGGGCCAAGAACTGAATCCTACCATTTATAGCTTTGCCCTGGTCTATCTCTATTGCCTAGGTGCTACTGGAACGGAAGTGTTTCAGGGGGATTCAATCAGTGCGCCTCGTTTCACAAATCAGAAATTTGACCGTGTCATCACGAATGCGCCTTTCGGTATTCGGGCGACAAACGAAACTTGGCATATGGTACAAAATGATCCATATAATCGTTTCCGTTATGGATTGCCACCTAAGTCAAGTTTGGACTGGGCATTTATCATGAATGGACTAGAGGCATTAGAGGGCGAAGGGAAGGCTGTTTTCTCCGTATCCAATTCTGCATTGTTCATGGGTGGCCAAGTCACAAAAATCAGAGAGAATTTTCTAGCCGCAGATTTGATTGAAGCGGTCATTGCTTTGCCGAGCGGCTTGTTCTCTCCCTATACTCAGATTCCTACCGCGATTTTGGTCATTAATAAGAATAAACAAAGGCTTATCAATAAAATCAGAATGATTAACGCAACAAGCGTACCTATTATAAAAACAAAGGCATCAGTAACTCTTGCGGAAGAATCGCTAAGAAAAATCATTGAAGCTTATGAAGGGAACGATGATGCGGAAGGATTTGTAAAATCTGTCGACTCCGATGAAATCCGAAAACAAGACTCCATATTATTGCCTGAGCAGTATGTGAAAGATACTGTTTATAAGATTGATGATGATATGGTCATCGAAATCGATGCTGCAAAATGGACCGAAGCGGATACCGTAAAATTAGCTGACATTGCAGAAATTTATCGAGGATTCAATGCAATATCCAGTGATGAGGCTGCTGATGGAAAATATGCATTCATCAAAATATCGGACTTGAACAATCAGGAAGTAGAATTCAGCAAATTGGCAAAAGGGAATGTAAAAGAGAATACAAAAGTTGAAAACTACCAGATTCAAAAAGGGGACATTCTGTTGTCTGCTAGAGGCACAACCGATAAATTTGCCCGGATCACAGAAGACAGAGCGCACACTCTCGTTACGCAGAATCTGGTAGGGATCCGTCCGAAGAAAAATATGGTGGATAGCCGTTGGTTGCTTGAATATCTGACTAGTCCTTTAGGATTGGCAGAGCTGGCATCGATCCGCGTAGGAACCACAATTGCGCAGTTGCCGATGAAAGGTTTGGCGACAGTGAAAGTACCGAAACTTCCATTAGAAGAACAGAAAAAAATGATGGATGCCTACCAAGGTGAAAGAAGCCTATTGGATAAGCAACTATCCGAAATCACGATGAAAATCCAACAACAAAAAGAGCAGTTATACCAAGAAATGGGCATCACGGATGTGTACACCCAACGTAAGGAGGAAAAATAGTGAACGAATCAAAACGCAACATGCAAACGACAGTCAACGTCCAACAACAAGCAAACCTTATCTGGAATGTGGCAGATATCTTAAGAGGGTTGTACAAACCCCATGAATACGGCAAAATCATTCTGCCCATGACAGTAATTAAACGGCTGCATGATACGCTTTTGCCTACTCGAGACAAAGTATTGAAGGCAGCTGAGCAGCATAAGGACATGAATGTGACGATGCGTAATCGCTTCTTGGAAAAAGCTTCCGGGTTTGCCTTCTATAATACAAGTCTATTTACATTCGAAACCTTATTGGCTGATCCGGATAATATCGAGGAAAATTTACGGGCTTATTTGAATGGCTTTTCCGATAATATGCAGGATATCCTGGCCAACTTCAAATTCGATATTGAAATTTCGACGATGGCAGCTAATGATGCGTTATTCTACGTCATCCAGGAATTCAACAAGAAAGAATCCTATTTGGGACCGGATAAAGTGACCAGCACGGACATGGGCTATATCTTCGAAGAACTGGTGCGCAGATTCTCTGAAAGCTACAATGAAGAAGCCGGAGCGCATTTCACCAGCCGCGACATCATTTATCTGATGACGGACCTTCTTCTGGCTGAAGACCGGGACCTGCTGGCGGGAACGGATGTGGTCAAGACGGTTTATGATCAGACGATGGGCACTTCACAAATGCTGTCCGCGATGATCGAGCGGATCCATAGTTTCAATGCGGATGCGGAAGTCCGGACGTTCGGCCAGGAGCTTAACCCGGAAACATATGCCATCGCTAAAGCCGATACGATGATCCGCGGCGGCGATCCGGATAATATGGTGCTAGGGAGCACCTTATCCAATGACGGTTTTCCTGGCTATACCTTTGATTATTGCATTTCCAATCCGCCGTTCGGAATCGATTGGAAAAAAGACAAAAATGCGGTGCAAGCTGAACATGAACTTGGAGATCAGGGCAGATTTGGCGTCGGCTTGCCGAAAATCAGCGATGGGCAGCTCCTGTTCCAACTGAACGGCATTTCCAAGTTGAAAGATAACGGCCGGATGGCGATCATCCACAACGGCTCAGCCTTGTTCAGCGGTGCGGCAGGAAGCGGTGAAAGTGAAATCCGCCGCCACGTCATCGAGAATGATTGGTTGGATGCGATCATCCAACTGCCGAACGATGTTTTCTATAATACGGGAATTTCGACCTATGTCTGGATTATCGACAAAGATAAAAAGCCGCACCGTCAAGGCCGCGTGCAATTGATTGATGCCTCTCTCATTTACGAAAGCCGCCGGAGAAATATCGGGAGCAAACGGGTGGATATCACCGAAGAGTGCCGGAACGTGATTGTTCAAGCCTATGGCGATTTTCTGAACAAGGAATACAAGTGGGGTGACCGTACGGCCGAATCCAAGGTGTTTGATAATCTGGACTTTGGTTTCAATAAAGTGACGGTAGAAAGCCCATTGAAGGACGAGGCGGGTAATCTTGTCCTGAAGAAAAAGAAACCCCAACCGGATACATCCTTGCGCGACACAGAAGACATCCCACTGACGGAAGACATCGATACGTACTTTGAACGTGAAATCAAACCCTTCAATCCGGATGCGTGGATTGATAAGGCCAAGACCAAAGTTGCCTATGAAATCCCGTTCACACGCCTGTTCTACAAGTATGTGGCACCAGAACGAACGGAAGATATCGCCTTAAAAATCAAGGCGTTGGAAGAAAGCATCGTCAGGAGCTTTGAGCAACTATCAGGACAGGATGTGAGAGTTGATGAGTAGAGCAATGAAGGATTCTGGAGTGGAATGGATTGGGGAAATTCCAGAAAATTGGGAAGTTATTCCAAGTAATCTTTTGTTTTATAATTCATCTATAAAAGCAGTCGGTGATGTAGAACAATTAACTGCTTCACAAAAGTATGGAGTAATTTCTCAAAAAAGATATATTCAATTAGAATCTCAAATGCCTGTGCAAAAAATAAATCTCAGTGATTTAAAGATAGTTGATGCGGGAGATTTCGTCATAAGCTTAAGAAGCTTTCAAGGTGGAATTGAGATTGCTCAAGAATCTGGTGGTATTACTCCGGCCTACACAGTTCTGAAAGAACGTACACGTAATACTTATACTGGATATTTCAAATATTTTTTCAAATCCGAGATGTATATCCAAGCATTACGCGGAACGGTATTAGACACTATTCGTGAGGGAAAAGCAATTCGTTTTAATAATTTTTCAATGGTTCCACTTGTTTTGCCGTCTCAAGTAGAACAAAAAAAAATCGCTGACTTCCTCGACGAGAAGACTACACATATCGACAGCATCATCTCGCAAACCAAGAAGTCCATTGAAGCCTTCAAAGCCTACAAGCAGGCCCTCATCACGGAAACCGTCACGAAAGGGCTGAATCCGGACGTGAAGATGAGGGATAGCGGGATAGAATGGATTGGGGAGATTCCAGAGTATTGGAAGATAAACAAATTAAAATACATGATTGAATTTGAACCACCAAAATCAGAGGTAACTGTCAAAAACATAGAATGTACTTTTCTACCTATGGAAAAACTAAAGAATGGGAAGATGAATACAGATACTCAAAAGATGGTTGAAGATGTGTACTCTGGATATTCGTATTTCAAGGAACATGACATTGTTTTAGCCAAAGTCACCCCCTGTTTTGAGAATGGAAATATTGCTATTGCCGAAGGTTTAACGAATGGTATTGGATTCGGCACCTCAGAAATATTTACTATTAGATCCAAAAAAATCAACACAAAATTTTTGTTCTATAGACTACAAGAACAAACTTTTAAAAATGAAGGAAAAAGCACGATGTATGGCACGGGTGGTTTAAAAAGAATACCTGGAAGCTTTATTTTAAACTATAAAATAGGGCTTCCTACTAATGAAGAACAACAACAAATTGCCGATTTCCTTGATGAAAAGACGACCCACATCGACTCTCTTATCGCGGATAAGCAGAAGATGGTGCAGGAATTGGAAAAATACAAAAAATCCCTTATCTATGAGTATGTAACTGGAAAAAAGGAGGTTTAAGATTTGGTTGAAAATCGAGAAATGCGCTTCGAACAGGATATTGAAACAAGTCTGACGAAAATCGGGGGATGGGAGAAGGAAGCTTTTCAA
This sequence comes from Trichococcus pasteurii, assembly GCF_900112935.1. Classification (GTDB taxonomy): domain Bacteria; phylum Bacillota; class Bacilli; order Lactobacillales; family Aerococcaceae; genus Trichococcus; species Trichococcus pasteurii. Next base: position 6,102 of record NZ_FONM01000016.1, on the reverse strand, counting down.
GATTCCCATTATGACGATTCTATTGGGATAGATATGGATAAGCTGATTGCTTTCATTGAGCAGACACAACCGAAGCAATGGAAAAGGTATCTTACTATCCATCAGGGTGATTTCAAGCGTAAACTTATGAAACGATTTGATGAAGAGGTTAATGCTCATGGAATGTTGTATGTTCTTCGGAACGGTATTCGTGATCGCGGCGTGACCTTAAAAGTTGCCTTTTTCAGACCTGTTTCGGGTTTGAATGAGGAGTTGCAGGAGAAGTACGAAGCGAACCGGTTTACGTGCACCCGTCAATTTGCATATAGTCCAAATAACCGCAACACCATTGATATGGTCCTGTCCGTGAACGGGATTCCTTTAGTGGCGCTAGAACTGAAGAACCAGTACACAGGGCAGTCGGTGGAAAATGCTTTGGTTCAGTACCAACAGGATCGGAACCCTAAAGAGTTGGTGTTCAATTTTAACCGCCGCTTCTTGGTATATTTTGCAGTGGACCATTATGAAGTCTATATGACGACAAAATTGGCGGGGAATAAAACCTATTTTTTGCCTTTCAACCAAGGTTCGAAGGGTCCAGGAAACAACGGTGGGAAAGGGAATCCGCAGAATCCGGATGGTTATCCTACAGCTTACCTTTGGGAACAATTGCTGCAGAGGGATCATCTGATGGATGTCTTCCAGCGCTTCATGAATTTGGAAGTGAAGAAAGAAAAGCAAGATGGCAAGGAAATAACGAAGCAGACCTTGATTTTCCCCCGATACCATCAGTTGGACGTGGTCCGTAAATTGATTGCCGATGTCAAAGTGAAGGGGAGCGGGGAGAACTACTTGATTCAGCACAGTGCGGGGTCAGGAAAGTCCAACAGTATCGCTTGGCTGGCTTATCATTTGGCATCTGCTCATGACAAAGAGGATCATCCTATTTTCGCATCGACGATTATCGTGACTGATCGCACGGTTTTGGATAGACAATTGCAAAACACGATCTTGAGCTTTGACCATACGACTGGCTTGGTCGAAACTATCGATCACAGTAAAAGCTCCCAGGATCTGAAGAATGCAATCAATGACGGCAAGAAAATCATTATTACCACTCTGCAGAAGTTCCCGGTCATTTACCAAGAAGTGGATGCCGCTGATGGTCGCAACTTTGCAGTCATTGTGGATGAGGCGCATTCTTCGCAAACCGGTAATAGTGCCCAAAAATTGAAAGCTGCTTTAGCTGATAAAGAAGCCACTTTAGAAGAGTACCAAGCAATCGAGGAGGGCATTGAAGCAACAACTCCTGATGATCAAGATGAGCTGGTGAATACTTTGCTGTCGCAGGGGCGTCATCACAATTTGAGTTTCTTTGCCTTTACTGCAACACCAAAAGAAAAGACGATTGAAATGTTCGGGACAAAGCAACCGGATGGCAGCTTTGCGCCATTCCATGTCTACAGCATGCGCCAAGCTATTGAAGAAGGTTTTATATTGGACGTCCTGAAGAACTATATGACCTACAAGACTTCTTATCGGATCGCCAAAGAAATCGAAGACAACCCGGAGCTACCGAAAACGGAAGCGGTCCGTGCAATCGCCAGGTACCAAGCGTTCCATCCTTGGGTCTTGCGTCAGAAGACGGAAGTCATGATTGAACAGTTCCGGTCGGTGACTAAAAAAGAAATCAGTGGCCAAGCGAAGGCTATGGTCGTGACGCCCTCCCGCTTGCATGCCGTTCGCTATATGCAGGAATTCAAAGCGTACATAAAAGAAAAGGGGTATACGGACCTGGATGTTCTGGTCGCCTTCTCCGGATCGGTAAATGTTGAGGGGACGGAATACACGGAACCAGGCTTGAATGTGACGAAAGCCGGAGACAGAATCAGTGAAAAACAGCTTAAAGAAGCTTTCCATACAGAGGACTTCAATATTCTGATCGTGGCTGAAAAATACCAGACAGGATTCGATGAACCCTTGTTGCATACTATGTTTGTCGACAAGAAGCTGCGCGGTGTGAAAGCTGTTCAAACACTGTCCCGATTGAATCGGACCACTCCCGGGAAAAAGGATACGTTCATACTGGATTTTGTGAATTCTGAGGAAGATATCCAAGCGGCTTTCCAGCCTTTCTACGAAGAAACCACTTTGAATGAGGAAATCAATATCAACTTGATCTACGATACACAAAGCAAGCTGCGGAAGTACAACGTCTACAATCAAGGGGACATTGACCAAGTGCTGAAGCTCGTTCGGCAAGCACAAAATCGCCAAGATGAAAAATTGTTGGGGCGTATTTCGAGTCTTTTTAAACCGGTTATTCAGCGTTATGAAGAATTGCCGAAAGACACGCAGTATCAATTCCGAGTGACGCTGCGGAACTTCGGAAAATGGTACAGCTATATTTCCCAGTTGGACCGCACGTTTGATATGCAACTTTTGGAAGAAAACATCTTCACGAATTACTTGCTGAAATTCATCCCGAGAGAGCAAAGAGAGAAAGTTGATGTTGCAGATAAGGTTAAGCTGGAGTACTACAAATTGCAAAAGGAATTTTCCGGAGACATTTTTTTGGTCTCTGAGGATCCCGAAAGTGGCAAGTTAACCAATAAGCAACAAATAGATGCAGGCATAAAGCCACCTGACGAACGGGATTCTTTGGATGAAATCATCCACCGCATGAATGAACGCTTCCCAGATGACTTTACCGAGAAGGATAAGGTACTGCTGGAGGCCTTGTATAGGTCATTTGAAAATAATCCGGACATGAAGGTAGTCAGCATGGCGAAAACAAACAGCCAAGAAATGTTTGTGGACAACCTTTTTAAAGATGTTTTCCAAGATAAAGTGATGGCCGAGTACGATCAAAATCAGCAGGCGTTCGAAAAGCTTGTTGGAGCTGACGATGCTTATTACAAGCTTGTTTACACCCTGCTTGCGAAAGATCTGTATAAATCCTATCGGTCGAAAGTTTAATGAATCAATTCCTTACCCAGTCAATCTTCTTAGTTAAAAAGAGCAGATTGATTGGGTAAAATGATATAAATTACTGGATTGGAGAGGGAAGTATGGCTGGGAATTTACGATTAAGTGAAATGAATTTGGATGAATTATTGACCGAAATGCATAAAATGGAATTGGTAAGGGAAGATGACTTCAACGTCAATGATGAGGGCTACGGACGTGAAATTCGAGTACAAAAGCTTGTTTTACGTGAATTGAAGAAATCCAGAGATACTGCATTAAAAGGCATTCGTTCCGATGTAGAACGTAAGTTATCCAAATTACTGTACAACCACGGTTCAGAAATGAAGTTTCGCGGACAGGGCAGCAGACCGGACGCGGAAAACTCATTGAAGGAAGCCCTCTATTTGGACCCGAAAAACGGAATGGCGGCATACCGGCTGGCGTTTATTCGTTATCGCAGAAATGACCATAAAGATGCGATTCGATATTTTAATTGTGCGTTGGAGAATACAATTCATGATGAACCTATCTTTTGCTTATCTGATCGAGAAATTTATTACGCTCGATTGTATTTGTTGGCGTCCTATCTGAATGAGGTCGACCAACTGAATGAGGAATTAGAGTTCTCGCCAGTTAAAAACAAATACACAAAACTTCCGGATTATGCTTCCTATGGCGTCAAGGATTTTATATCAGATTTGGGCGTAGGGCTTATGAACCAGGAGTACGAAGTGATAACCGATGAAGACAATCGTTATGTATCGTATGATGAAGCAGAGGGCTATTTCCAAAAAGGTGATCGTCCTGAAGGCACACTGATTATTTGGTTTGACGGTGTCAACAGTAAGGTGGCATTTAATAAATCAGAGATGCCTTTCGGAAGTGAAGTTAAGGCAAGGCAACTCGTATATTTGTTGCGCTTCACCTCGCATAATAATCCGGGAAACGAGAATAGCATGCGGAATTGCTTTGAGGAAATGAACAATACCTCTTTTGTGACGAATGAAAGGTTAAGAAAGGCTGTCAGCCAATTGAGGAGCCTGCTCAATAAGTTGGACCCAAGGTTGGATGTCATCACAACCAGCAGATCACCCAATCCTAGTGGCTATTACTATAACGGTAAAGTTCCCTATACGATCATTTGCCGTTCAGAAGAGTCATCATTGTTGGACCAATGAGTTAGCCTATATTATTTGTGACGCCCCCTTCACAACCGTTTATTATACTTATGTCATAACAAAGAGAGGTTGTGATTGTAGTGGTTAAAATAATGAGTGCATTATTAGTGGAACAAGGTTTTATTTTTTCTCAGGTGGACAGCCGCACGCTGGATTTTAGCAATGAATCTGAATTGAACGTGGAGTTTTTAAAGAAAATTCTTAATGAAAGTAACTGCTGTCATGAGTGGCAAGGAAGTCTTCTGATAGTTGAGGATACGCTATGGAACGAGTCAGAATGGCTCGCGCTATGTGCTGTCCCGGGCCGAGGCAGAACCGAAATGTGCGGCTATTTCGATGAAGAAGACAATGTTTCGTTGGCGATGTTGGATCTGTACATCAGCGGATTGGTAAGACAATTAAATCGCTTAGGCTGCATGACAATCATGAGCTGTGATGGAGAAGGCGAACGCAGACCGAATATCGTATTTGCAACAGAGAATGATACGGAAAGAGCTGCTTTGTTGATGGTGGAGGTTGAACTCAAACATAGAGTTAAGTTAGCGCGCAAGACAATTGTCATCCTAAAGGAAAGAAAAGAGCTTCTAAGCTTTGTCAGTTTACTGAATGAGCTGCCTGAAAATTTGAGTGCAATCTCCACTGAGCACCTTGAGAGAACAATGTTTGAAAATGTCGTTGAAGAACTGCTCGAAATCCCTGGTGTAAGTGGATATGAATCTATCATCCGCAACCATGTGATGAAGAAACTAGCGACATTAACGGATAAAATGACAGTTGACGATTATGGAAATATTTTGGCTGAAGTCACCTTCGGGAGAGCTTGCAGAGAACCTTCCTTGACGATTTTGTTAAATAGTCATTTGGATGTAGTGGATGAAATAGAGGCCGGGAGAGAAATACTGAAGTGCGGTCCTGTTTGGACTTCCAGCTCAGGTATTCTGGGTGCGGACGACAGAGCCGGAGTAGGCGTCATTCTTCATACATTGAAACAGTTGCAACAGATGGAATTTCGTGCTCCTGTAAAAGTAAAGATAGCCTTCACGGTAGAGGAAGAAGTCGGATTATGCGGTGCAAAATCGGTGTCTTCAGAATTTTTGGAGGACATCCATGCTGCCTTAGTAGTGGACCGCAGAGGAAGAGGCGATGTCGTTACTGGCACACGCGGAATCGATTTTTGCGATGAACTATTCGGAGAGATGCTCGCACTCATCGGTAATCTGGGTGATGATGAAAATCGTTGGGAACCAACATTAGGCGGGAGTAGTGACACACGCATTTGGGCACAACAAGGAATTCAAAGTGTAAATCTATCGGTAGGCTATCAATATGAGCACACGAGCAGAGAAGAACTGAATCTTGACGATGCTTTTGCGACAGCCAATCTGCTGAAGAAGGTATTCCTCCATCTTGACCTGCTAAAGAGCGCACTAAGCGGAATTCGCCGGGCAACACCAAATACGGATGAGCGCCTTCGTCGGAATGGGCGCAAATCGGTATCAGCTGCGAGTTAAAAACTATTAAGCATCAAACTAGGAGCGGTTATTCTGATTGCGGGAATAATTTTATAATCGGATGCAACAATCGGGTTGTAGAATTATTTCCCTTTTTTTGTAAAATAAATGTCGCATATTGAATTTGTTTATTTTATAACCTGCATTCCCGAATTGTGTAACGATAATCACTCGAAAAACCGCTGTAACGATTGATATATAGCGGTTTTTTTGTAGACTTATAACTCGTTATATAATATAATGTATAACGAGGAGTGTTGATATGGCAGTTATTTTTCAGACAAACAAGAAAACGGGCATTACTTATGCCTATCAGAATGAACCCTACTGGGATAAGGAAAAGCAACAATCACGCGCTAAGAGGACACTGATTGGAAAAGTCGATCCGATTACAGGTGAAATCATCCCAACACGTTCGTACAAAAAGAAACCGGCCCCGACTTCATCGGAAGTTAAGCCAGGGC
>NZ_FONM01000018.1 GCF_900112935.1 Trichococcus pasteurii | reverse complement strand
CCCCCAAACAAAAAGCCATTACCCAAGCGGAAAAAGACTACGGATTCTTTGCCCTCATCAGCAATGAAATCAAGGATCCCATCGCCGCTTTAGATTTGTACCGTAACAAAGACATCGTTGAGAAAGCATTTGGAAATCTTAAAGAGCGGCTGAATTTACGGCGCACAGCCGTTTCATCAGAAAGTTCGCTTGAAGGAAAATTATTCGTACAGTTTATTGCATTGATCTATTTATCGTACATCAAAAAGCAGATGTCCGAAAAAGAGCTGTATAAAAATTATACGATGCAGGAATTACTGGACGAATTGGATATCATTGAAGCATTTGAAAATCCAGGCAGTGCATTGCGAGTGGGTGAGGTTACGAAGAAGCAGTCGCAATTATATAACACCTTAGGTGTTGTGCCCCCGACCACGTTATAATTTTTTGGGAATCTAGGGTTATAATAGAGCGTCGGTCATCACCCCAAGGAACCACGTCAACATTTGCTAAACCGCGCCCACCTTCGTTATAACCGCCTTCACTTTGATTGGCAGCCGTCGCGCCGCCCCATAAAAAATTATCTGGAAATCCCATTATTATCTCCTCTTATACTGTTTTATTTAACGGCTAAACTTCTATTGGCCTCTAATTCAGTTTCAGCGCTTTCCAATTCTTCTGCAGCAATTCTTTCTGCCTTTAATGCAACCATGTCTGCTGCTTTAGCAAATGGAAAATAAATCAAGAGAGAAAGTATAATTTGCACCACATTCAGCACCGCGCCTTGCCAACCTGAAACCAAAAACCCAGCAATAATCGGTGGTGTGGTCCATGGAATATTAACACCATTTGGATACGGAACCAGACCTAGATCCATACTGACGTAAGCAACAATCGCCATTACAACGGGACAAATAATATAGGGAAGCATCAAAATAGGGTTCATTACTATTGGCAATCCAAAAGTTATAGGTTCATTGATTGTGAAAATGGTTGGTAAAATTGATAATTTCCCAATCGCTTTAAATTGCTGTGATTTTGCAAAAAACAATAAAAATATGCATAAACCAAAAGTTGCACCCCAACCGCCAATTTTAGTGAAATTATTATAAAATTGAAAATTGATAATATTAGGAGCTGGTAACCCATTTGCAATCGCCTCGGCATTTTCTGCAGTCAATGCCAACCAAACAGGTTGCATAATCCCACCGACGATATTCCCTCCATGAATACCGAACGTCCATAACACTCCTCCAACCAGCATTACAATAATCAGTGCTGGTAAGGTAGCGCCCAGTGAAGTTAACGGTTTTTGTAAATTAGAAAAAATAAAACTTTGTAAGGTACCATAACTTGTCGCAGAAAATCCAAGTCGGATAGCAAAGAAAACAAGAGTAACAAATAATATCGGGATCAAAGTTGAGAACGAGGTTGAAACATTTGCTGGGACTGAGTCCGGCATTTTAATTTTCCAACCTCTCTTATCAGCAAAATGCAATAACTCCACAGATAGTACAGCACATAACATCCCTACAAATAACCCGGATGAACCTAACGCACTGACTGGTATCCCATTTCCCGTACCTTCTACTGCAAAAAGGTTTACCGGTGTTGCCATTAAAAATGCGGCTAATGCTGCAAAAATAGCTCCCATACTATCAAGATGATAACTCTTTGATAAATTGCTGGACAATCCTATGACCACATAAATTGTCATCATACTCATTGTGACTTCATTCGGCAGAGAAATTGTACGCTGCCAAGATTCTCCAAAGGTGTTCAACATGAAATCAGCAAATCCTGGAATCGGTAAATATGCAATCAGGACAAAGAATGAACCGATGATAAATAAAGGCATGGCTCCAATAAAAGTATTCTTGATCGCCGTCAGATAACGGTTTTGATCCAATTTACCCGCAATCGGAACCATTTTTTCTTCCAAAAATGACATAAATTTTTCCATTTCTAATTCCCTCTTTTCTCGCAAAATAGCATGCGTTAACGCTTACATGCATACTACTTTGTGGGAACGTTCTCATGTCAAGCGTTTTTGTTAAATTTATTTTTGGCTTGCTGTGGAGTCGACTTCAAGGTGTAAACTATAATCGTATTGAAAAGGAGGAAGAGGTTATGACTGAAAAAAAAGTAGCCGTTATTACAGGAGCTTCGAGCGGGATTGGTGAAGCAACAGCAAAATTATTAGCGGAAAATGGTCTCATCGTTGTTTTAGCGGCCAGACGAGAAGAACGTCTGAAAGAGTTGGCGGAAGAAATCAAATCAAATGGTGGCGAAGCCTTGTATCGAGTGACAGATGTCAGCAACCATTCAGATGTAGAAGAATTAATCAAAGTAGCCATCGAGAATTTTGGGAAAGTTGATATTTTGATCAACAGTGCAGGGATTATGGCCCATTCACCATTAAAAAATAAACGTATTTCGGATTGGGACAACATGATAGATATTAATCTCAAAGGAACGCTTTATGGGATTGGAGCAGTCCTCCCGTACATGAATGCCAAAAAATCCGGTCATATCATCAACATTTCATCCGTTGCTGGACATTATGCGCATGCAGGAGGAGCAGTATATTCAGCAACCAAATGGGCAGTTCGCGCAATCAGTGAATCTTTGAGGGAAGAGGTCGCTAAAGACGGATCAAATATCCGTGTCTCGGTTATTTCTCCCGGTGCAATAAATACGGAGTTATTGTCTTCAATGACAGATGCCAACTTGAGAAAAAATTATGAAGAATTTTACGAAAATTTCGGGATTCCGGTTGAGCGTGTGGCTTCAGTGATTCAACAAGTGATTGATGTACCAGCTGACGCCGCTTGGAATGAAATTATTATTCGTCCAACGAAGCAAGTTCAATAAGGAAAGAAGGAGTGGCATTGAAAAAAATACTTTACGTTGCTTTGGCTAGTGGATTTTTACTGGCGGGATGTACTGGAAATGGGGAGGAAAACAGCGTGAATCAAGCGAACAATTCTGAAGAAATTCAAAGCGCAACAGAACCGTCTACTTCATCCTCAGCGGTTGAAATAATCGGCACCGGACAATACGGGAGAGGCGCGCAGTCAGACGGTCAGGATACAAACAGCACGGAAGAACCCATGCGCATACTGACGGAAGATGCTGATGCGATCATCATTTATTTCTCAAGAAGCGGAAACACGGAGAATTTGGTCAAAATGATCTATAACGAGACGAATGCCGATGTTTTGGAACTGACGCTTTCCGAACCGTATCCGGAAGATTATGAAGAAACTGTCGAACGGGCAAATGCAGAAAGGGATAGCGGCAACTTCCCCGAAATCAATACGGAAATACCTGATTTGAGTCAATATGATAGGATTTTTCTGGGGTATCAAACATGGGCAATGACGCTATCGAACCCCATCATTAGTTTTTTGGGAACCAACGGGGAGTTGATCGACGGGAAAACCATTTACCCATTTTCATCTAATGCGGGATACGGAGAAGGGAATTCCCTTCAGCGGATGCAAGAAATATTGCCAAACAGCATGATTGAAGAGAGCTTTACCGTGGAAGATGAAGCTGTTGTTTCCTCCCAGAATGAATTAGCTGAGTGGGTAGCGGATCAGTAGTGCAAAATCCAAAGAAAGAAGGAAACTCTTTATGAAAATTCTAATTTTAGGAGCAGCAGGTCAAATCGCTGTAAAATTAACCGATTTACTTTTAGAAGAGACAGATATAAATCTAGTTCTTTATGCACGCCATGGCGAACAGCGCATTACAAGACAAGACCATCGTGTGAATGTTATTTCTGGTGATTTTCTCGAAAAAGAAAAATTGATCCTTGCCATGAAAGATATCGATGCAGTTTATCTGAATGATATGGGAAATACAGAAGCTGTAAAAATCATTGTGGAAGCTATGCAAGAAGTAGGAATCAAACGTTTCATAGGAGCATCCATTTTAGGGATTTATGATGAAGTAGTGGGCAAGTTCGGCGAGTGGAATCATGCAATGATCGGCACTAGTCCTCGCATGCAAGCACAAAAAGACTCAGCGAAAGTTGTTGAAGAATCCAATCTTGATTACATTTTGCTGAGATTAACTTGGTTGTACAATCAACCGAAGAATGAAGCCTACGCGTTGAGCTTGAAAGGCATTCCATTTAAAGGAGCTCAGGTGACCCGTGAAGCCGTGGCTAGGCTGATTGCAGATCTGTTAACCGGAAAAATATCTTATGACAAGGAAAGCCTTGGGGTCTATGAACCCGGAACAGAGCTCTTCCCTAAACCCACCTTTTATTGAGAGAAATCTTAAAAACTAACTTGAGTGCCGCTGCCATTTGAACAGGATAACAAGCAGTAACCTTTGGGTTCATGCTGCATAACGAATCGAGACTTCTTCTGAAGCCTTGATTTTTTTATAATGAAAGTTATTAAAAATCACCGGGGGTCAGGTCATGCGAAGAAATAACCTTTTGATGCTTCTTTCACTTATGATCATTTTCTTTTCGGGCTGTTCTGCAAACATGGATCCTCAGGAGGATACCCCATCGCAGGGGAGTGGGCGCTTTGGCACCACGACGCGTTCCGCTGAGGCAGAAGACGAACTACCAACTGTAGCTGCACAGTCCCGTGTCGTCGATATCATCAACTTACCCGAGTTTGACGAGTTTGGCCGCTTTCTTTTTCCGACAGAGCGCGGAATGCCGGACAGCAGCATGCAGCTAAGCGCCATCGGCTCCTTGTTGCCTTATCATAACCATATCGACACGGATACGACTTTGGGTGTCATCCATTCGATGCTGAGGATGGTAAGGGACGGAGATACCATCTTCTATGAGATTTACAGTGATGAAGAAAAGGCGGCTGACCCGACAAAAGAAAATACGGGGCTGTTTTTCTTCCGGGGAGAAGCGGATGCACCTTTTGCGGTCATCAGCGCAGGGGGAGGCTTTTCCTATGTCGGCTCCATCCATGAGAGTTTTCCGCACGCACTGGAACTGAGCCGCAGAGGCTATAATGCATTTGCCTTGCAGTACCGCACCGGTGGAGCAGATGTTGCCTGCGAGGATTTGGCGAGGGCGATTTCCTTCATCTTCACCCACGCAACTGAATTGGGAGTGAGCACTGACGGCTACTCCCTTTGGGGAGGATCGGCAGGGGCGCGGATGGCAGCCTATCTGGGATCGTATGGTCCTGCAGCCTTCGGAGGTGACGATCTGCCCCGACCCGGAACCGTTGTGATGCAGTATACAGGCCACACGGATTATACGCAGAACGACCCACCCACCTATGCCTGCGTGGGGGAAAGCGACGGTATAGCCAGCTGGCGCACTATGGAGCAGCGCATCGACAACTTAAGCGCACTCGGCATCGATACAGCATTCCAAAAGTATCCTGATCTCGGGCATGGTTTCGGACTGGGGATCGGGACTTCGGCAGAAGGATGGATCGACGATGCTGTAACTTTTTGGGAAAAACACATGGAGGAGTGACATCAATGAAAAAACTATTTGCAATCACAGCGGCCCTTTTGTTGGCCGTCCATCTCAGCGCTTGCGGTAGAGAAGACACAGATACAACAGCCAACACTTCCGCGGACAATTCTTCCGGGGAAAGCCTTTCATCCATCGACAGCTCAGCTGACATACTGATCGCTTATTTCTCCGTACCGGAAGATGTAGATACGCAAGGTGTGGATGCGGTGGCGGGAGCCAGCGTTGTGCTGAATGACGGCGAGAAGATGGGGAATACGGAATATGTTGCCGATTTGATCCAGCAGACCATCGGCGGAGAGCTCTTCCGCATCGAAACCACCGCCAGCTATCCGCTCGATCATGATCCTCTGGTGGATCAGGCGGCGGACGAACAGGATGATGATGCCCGTCCGGAACTTGCCTCCCATCTGGAAAACTTCGATCAGTATGAAGTGATTCTGTTGGGGTTCCCGAATTGGTGGGGAGATCTACCGATGCCTGTATACAGCTTTTTGGAGGAGTATGACTTCGGTTCAAAGACGATCGTTCCGTTCATTACCCATGGCGGCAGCGGTTCATCCGATACGATCGAAACGATTTCCGAAATACAGCCCGGTGCTCTGATATGGGATGATGCCCTGGTACTTTCCCGAAATGATGTGGTAGACAGCGAGGAGGAAGTGATTTCCTGGGCTGAAGGCTTAGCATATTAGCCTATCCGCAAACCGCAGAGACTGATTGTTGGCTATAGCCAACATTTATCATTTTCCGCAGATCGCCAAAGAATAAGTGTAATGAAGGAGGCGGTCCAATGAAGCCGATTAATATCAAAAAAATGACAATCGATAGCGCTATGACGATCGGCTTGCTGCTCTTGATGGGCTATGGGCTGGTGGGTCAAGTTATTCATGAATGGATCGGGGTAGGGATGTTCATTTTGTTCATTTGGCACCATATCCTCAATAGCAATTGGAGTAAAAGTTTGTTCCGGGGAAGGTACAATGCATACAGGCTCGCACAGACAGCGATTGTTTCAGCGATACTTCTGTGCACGGTCGGGCTCATGGTCAGCGGCATTGTGCTTTCCCGACATGTTTTTTCCTTTCTGCCCATCAACGGCGGAAGACAGCTGGCGAGAACCATCCATCTGTTGTGCTCCTATTTGGGGGTTTGTTCTTATGAGTGTGCATCTCGGCTTTCACTGGAACAGAATGATCGGGATGATGCGCAGACGCAAGAAGAAAGAATCTTCGGTTTCTGCAAAGCTTCTTCGCAGTCTGACGGCAGTATTCGTTGCATACGGTGTCTACGCCTTTATTTTCCGGGAAATCGGGACCTATATGCTATTGCAGAGCCAATTCGTATACTTTGACTTTGAAGAGCCGCTGATGCTGTTTTTTCTGGACTATGTTGCGATCATGGGGTTGTTCATCTGCATCGGGCATTATGCAGAGGTGTTGTTGAGAGGCAGAAAAAGGAAGGCAAGAAGCTGAGAAGTGCTCCTTTCTTTTGGATACTCAGTCAGTGATTATAGAGTATGAACCTTCAGGTGTGTACTAGCTGAAAAAAAGTGACTTCTCTTCTCTTCTCTTTGCTTTGCTTATATACTGTGACTAGTCAAATAAAGCGTTGCAATGAATGCGTATGCAAGCCAATTAAATAGATATCGTTGTGATTTACAAGTGCTTACAGCCTTGGATCATTTGGAGGATAGTGATTGCATCCAGCAAGCTAAACCTGCGTATTAAAGCGGATTTCATTTGAAATCGGTTTTGATATGTGGGTTTTAATTTTTTGCTGTAGAAAGGGGGATATCATGAGAATACAGAAGAAGCTAAATAATAATGTCGTTGTTGTAAAAGATGGTGCCATCGAAAAAATTGTCATGGGCAGAGGCCTGGCCTTCAATAAGAAAAATGGAGAAGAAGTGGATGAAGCTATAATTGATAAAGTATTCACTCTGTCCAATAAAGACACAGCTAATAAGTTCCAAGAACTGATCGTCGATATTCCGATCGATCACGTTGAAATCGCAGAACAAATAATTTCTTATGCAAAAACACAACTGGGGAAAAAGCTGAACGAGACATTGTACATCTCTCTGGTTGATCACATTTATACAGCCATCGAACGCTTTCTCAATGGGATTGTTATCAGCAACACCCTACTCTGGGACATCAGAAGATTCTATCCCGATGAATTTGCCATTGGCTTGACAGCTTTGGATATGATTGAGGAACGTTTTGGGTTACATCTGCCCGATGATGAAGCCGGCTTTATCGCGCTACATTTGGTGAATGCAGAAATAGATGAAAACAGTGTTAAAAATATGTACCAGATCACCAAAGTTATGCAAGAAGTTACCAGCATCGTCAAATATAAATTCCATATAGAATTTGACGAAGACAATGTGTACTACTATCGCTTCATCACGCATCTCAAATTTTTCGCCCAGCGTTTGTTGAGTGGGACAAGCTATGAAGATGAGAAAGATGATGATCTTTTGAATGTTGTAAAAAAAAGATATGAGAATGCGTACAGTTGCGTCAAGGCTATATCCAAGTTCATATTTGAGAAATATGCGTACATCCTTTCAAATGAGGAAGAGTTATATTTGACGATCCATATTGAAAGGGTTATCAACAAAATGTCTAAATATTAAAAATATCAAGCTTATATATAGAAGATATTTTAATCGATCAAAAAGGAGGTTCCTAAACTGGTGACAATAGCTTCAACTGGATGGTGACATTGAGTTGGCCAAACCTTTAGATTTCAGGCTCGTAAGTATGAAAAATGGAGGTAATGGAGATGAAAAGAAAAAATGCATGGATGATTTCGTTAGGAGCGATGGCGGTGCTGTTGTTGGGAGGCTGCAGTGCTGAAGAGGGGGCAGCCACTAATGGTGCAACTACCGAGAAAGCGGACTCTCAAGCAATCAGTATGGAAACAGTTGATCTGACTGCTGGAAAACTCATCGGTTACAAGGAGGATAATGTTTATAGCTTCAAAGGCATTCCGTATGCAACTGCCGAAAGATTCAAATCACCTGAACCTATTGAGAACTATGACGGAGGCACTCATCTTGCGCTTTCATATGGCCAGGTCGCTCCTCAAGAGAGAACATTAAGCAGCACTGCCAGTCCAAATCCATATGAATTTATGACACCCTCGAACGGCACGGCTGACATGGTCGGAAATGAGAATTGTCAGTATTTGAATGTATGGTCCAATAGTTTGGAGGGGAACAAACCGGTGATTGTTTTCTTTCATGGAGGTGGCTTAGTAAGTGGAGCCTCCAGTGAACTATCGTATTATACCGGTGAGTACTTTACTGAAACCGAGGATGCTGTATTTGTTTCAGTAAATCACCGGTTGAATGCACTCGGATTCCTGGACTTGTCCGCCTACGGGGAAGATTATGCTGATTCTGGCATTGTCGGTATCCAAGATTGTGTCGAGGCATTACGTTGGGTGAAGAACAATATCAGTGAATTCGGAGGAGACCCGGATAATGTCACTATCCTTGGGCAATCAGGAGGGGCAGAAAAAGTATCTACGCTGGCAAGCATGTCGGACACCGTTGATTTATTTGATAAAGTCGTCTTTATGAGCGGCTATTACGCTACTACGCCTAAAGAAGCAGGCGTTGCCAATGCCCGTCAACTGGTGGACTATCTGCAATTGGCTGACAGCGAAGTCATCCCAACCTTGACAGATATGAGTTATGAGGAACTTTTGGAGAGTGCCACCAGTGCAGGGTGCAACTGGAGCACGCATTATGGTGATGGAACATTTGCAGATCCGCTGTTCGATGAAAATGGCGAAATGAATGAATATGCCGCAAATCGCAAATGGATGATAGGCACTACCTATTCCGAATTCTTTACAAATGTTGAACCTCTTATTTATGGACAAAATCAAGATGCATATTTACCGGATATTGATGAGGCTAAGGCTATGGAAATGCTGACGGAGCGCTATGGTTCAGATGCTGAAAGGATTGCTGATCTGTATAAGGAGGCCTATCCGGAGCATCCGCTGGCGGAAGTGCTGTTCATCAATTCCATACCTCAAGGCGGCTTTTCCAGATATGGGCTGATCAATCCAGAAAACGGCTGGTTGAAATCATTTAACGACGCGGGAGCGACTGTTTACAATTATGCAGTATCTTATCAGCAACCTTACTTTGGTGGGGTAACGATGTACCATACCGGAGATATTCCATACTGGTTCAATTCACTGGATGAAGTTCCCCACATGATCAAAGGTGATGAAGAGAATGCGCGCCAAGTATCTGAAGCTATGTCGAATGCTCTAGGGGCGTTTCTGGAAACCGGGGATCCTTCCACTGAGGATCTTGAATGGGCACCTTATTCAAATGACGAACATAACACAATGGTCTTTGATACAAATTCAGAAACCAAAGAAGATTTCGATCTGGCATTATATGAGTCTCTTACCCAAGCATCTCAATAACAAATTTCAGATCACAAAGCTATTGTTGGATGGTGACATTGAGTTGGCCAAACCTTCAGATTTTATTCTCATTATTTTTAATGAAGATGGAGGACAACAAAATGGGCAAATATGAACAATTAGCAGAAGATATCGTAAAAAATGTCGGCGGAGCGGATAATATCGTAAGCTTGACGCATTGCATCACACGGCTGCGTTTTCAGCTGAGGGATAAGAATAAAGCAAATGATGAAGTGATAAAAGCCATGGACGGCGTAGTAACCGTCATGCACAGCGCGGGCCAGTATCAGGTAGTCATAGGAAACCATGTTCCGGATGTTTTTGCTGAAGTAAATAGAACAGCTGGAATCGAAGAAAACTCTCCCATCAGTGAGGAAGAGAGTCCATCACAAGGCATTTTCAATAAATTAATTGATATCATCAGTGGCTGTTTTCAGCCTATGCTGGGACCCATGTGTGCATCCGGAATAATCAAGGGATTGAATGCCTTGCTCGTCTTCCTGTTGGGAACTGCGTACAGCACAAGCGGAACTTTTGAAGTGCTGAACGCCATCGGAGATGCGGTGTTTTACTTTCTTCCGGTTATCCTTGGGTATACCGCTGCCAGAAAGTTTAATGTCAATCCTATAGTCGGGATGATAACGGGTGCGGCCTTATGCTATCCAACGATTCAAGCAAGTGCCCTGTCCGCTGCTAATGAGGCCATCGGAACTCTCCCGGCAGCCGGGGATTATTTCACGACCTTTGTGGGGATCCCTTTTGTGGCGGCGAACTATACATCCACCGTCGTTCCCATCATTGCGATCATTTCCTTTGCTGCACAAATTCAAAAACTGGCGAAAAGACTGGTTCCGGAGATCTTGCAAAATTTCTTCGTACCGCTGTTCGTGATGATAATTAGTGTCCCTGTTGGGCTATTGATCATTGGCCCGATCGTTTCCATGCTGACGGAATTACTGACGCAAGGATTTTCATTTTTATACGCCTTATCCCCGATCGTTACTGGGTTGGTCGTAGGCTTTGCTTGGCAGATTCTGGTCATATTTGGATTGCACTGGGCAATCATTCCAATCGCCATGATCAATATCACCACACTAGGCTACGATACGATTTTGGTTGGTCAATTTGGAACAACATTTGCACAGACAGCAGTTCTGACAGCAATGTTCTTCAAAATGAAGGATAAAAATCGCAAAGCACTGGCTGTTCCGGCAATCGTTTCAAGTGTATTTGGTGTTACAGAGCCCGGCATTTACGGTTTCTCATTGCCGGCAAAAAAACCGTTTATATTTTCTTGCATCGCTGGCGGAATCGGTGGAGCGCTGTTTAATTTTTTGGGTGGCCAACAATATATCATTGGTGGATTGGGGATCTTTGGTGTTGTAAGTTTCATATCCCCAAGTGGAGATGCCAGCGGGATGTATTCTTCTTTTATCTGCATTCTCGTTTCCCTGGCTGTTGCATTTCTTTTGACATTCTTTTTCTGGAAAGATGATTGTTTGGAGACAGACAGAACAGTCAAACGGACCGACTCCATAAAAATGTCGAAAGAAATTATTGGATCCCCAATGAACGGAAAAATCATTCCATTAAAGGACTTAGAAGACAACGCGTTCTCACAAGGTGCTTTGGGGAAAGGGGTAGGAATCATTCCTTCAGACGGCAAAGTGGTTTCCCCTGTAGATGGAACAGTAACCCTTTTATTTCCTACATTGCATGCAATTGGGATTACCGCAGACAGCGGTGTTGAAATTTTGATTCATATCGGTCTCGATACCGTCCAGTTACAAGGAGAGGGCTTTACCGCGCATGTAAAACAAGGTGACAAGGTCGCTAAAGGGCAGCCTATTATTGATTTTGATCTAGTTGCGATAGAAGAAGCGGGGTATTCTACGCAAACGCCAGTGATCATAACAAATAGTCAAGAGCTGCTGGAGACTATAGAAACGGTCAAAAAAGAAGTTAAGGAAGGCCAAGAACTGCTTACTGTACTTTTTTAGCGGTCAGACAGAAGGTCTTCAACGGACATGCGCACGTTTATCCAATAAATGTGCACATGTCTTTATCTTTTCTGGTATTTCGATAAGCAAAATTGGTATAATCAAGGCTATATAGCCTGACCATAATAGGGACAGATTTGAATGCAGGGAGGCAAGGACTAGTATGTATAATCCACAACTTGATACTTTTCTTGTCGTTGCGGAAACAGGCAGCTTTTCAAAAGCATCCGAAAAATTGTTCATTTCCCCAACGGCAGTAAGCAAACAGATCAATCATCTGGAAAGCAAAATCGGACTAACCTTGTTCAACCGAACGCCCAGAGGCATGACATTGACTGCTGCCGGGGAATCGATGTACAGAGACTCCCTTTATCTTATTCAATACGCCAAAGATTCCATATCCAGGGCCGAAAATGCTGAGGACGGGAATGACTGCACCATACGGATAGGAACGTCGGTTATGACCTCCTCCCAGTCCATTGCGGAGATATGGTCAATGCTCAGGCTTTCTGAGCCGAACTTCAAATTTCAGTTGGTATCTTTTGAAAACACGCCGGAGAATGCTCGTGAAATTTTACGAAATTTGGGAGAAAACATTGATATTGTTGCTGGTGTGTTTGATGAAAATTTTTTGCAAAGTCGAAAATGCTCAACAGTGGAACTCTCAAGAGAACCCATTTGTGTCGCATTATCGATCTATCATCCTTTAGCCAAGAAGGATAGCCTTGAAATCAGCGATCTATATGGAGAAAACCTGATGATTATCCGAAAAGGATGGAATATTTATGTCGACAAACTTAGGGATGATCTGTGGAGCCATCATCCGCGCATCACGATAAAAGACTTCTCCTTTTATGACATAGAAATATTCAATCGATGCGCGTCCTCAGATAATCTGCTGATAGCAATCGGAAAATGGGACAATATTCACCCATTGGTAAAAGTCATACCTGTTTCATGGAACCACACAATTCCTTTTGGACTGCTGCACTCCCCAAAGCCAACAGTAAAAGTGCAAAAACTGTTGTCCGCCATCAACAGATCACCTCTGTCGGAAATCTCGACGAGATGATAAGGAACATAAAGAAGCCCGAAAGGACAGCTGCAGCCACAGCTTCCCTTTCGGGCTTCTTTCGTTAATTGTCCTTATATTTTTACGCTCAGGCTCCCGCCTTGTCGGGCAGATGCACTGTGAACGAGTTGCCGAGGGGATAGGCAATAAAAAAAGAGGCGAGATCTCCCGCCCCTTTTCACTAAGTTGATGACTTTATTCCAAATTAATATGATTTTCCGATATAACCAGCTAAGTTTTCAATTGTTTGCGCATCGTGGTGGTCAGCATAAACGGTTGTATCTGTGTTGATTGCAGCAATTTTTGCCATATCATCAGCGGTCAGTTCGAAATCAAAGATGTCGAAGTTTTGGCGCACGCGTTCCGGATTTGCTGATTTGGAAAGCGAAACGACACCACGCTGTAATTGCCATCTAAGCATGACTTGCGCAGTTGATTTGGCGTATTTGTCAGCGATCTCTTTCAAAACCGGGTTGGTGAAGACGTCGAATTTGCCTTCAGCAAAAGCACCCCAACTCTCGATTTGGATACCTTTAGACGCCATGTAGTCTTGGTCAGCCTGCTTTTGGTGGAAAACATGCAACTCAACTTGGTTCACAGCTGGCGTTACTTTGTTGAAAAGGGACAAGTTAGCCAATTGGTCGTTCTTGAAATTGGACACACCGATAGCTTTGATTTTGCCTTCCGCATAAAGTTCTTCCAGTGCACGCCATGCGCCAAAAGTATCCCCGACAGGTTGGTGAAGGAGGTAAAGGTCAACATAGTCCAAATCAAGTTTTGCAAGGGATTCAGCAAAAGCTTTTTTGGCGCCTTCGTAACTCATGTCTGAGATCCAAAGTTTTGTTGTGATGAAGAGTTCCTCGCGGGGAACGCCAGCCGCCTTGATGGCTTTGCCTACTGCTTCTTCGTTGCCGTAGGCTTGCGCTGTATCGATAAGGCGATACCCTGTCTTGATGGCTGCTTCGACGACTTCCTGACAAACTGCTGGGTCTGGAATTTGGAAAACGCCAAAACCAACCATAGGCATTTTGATTCCATTATTAAGTGTTGTATATTCCATGTGTATCCCTCTTTCTTTGTTTTATACTTTTATTATAAAGTGTGGAGTTGAATCCATAGCAAGAGAAAAGATTTATTTTTCGGAAACTTCTTAGGCTTGCTTATCGTAATTCACGCGTGCCAACAAAAACAGACGGTGCATCCATTTTGGCAAATTGAAGAAGCGTTTGCCTTTATCGAGTTGGGAGATTTGCGCCAATTCAGCGGCTGTCAGTTCAAAATCAAAAATATCCAGATTACTGTCTATGTGAGCCGGATTTTTCGAACCTGGAATGACAATATTTCCTGTTTGGACATGCCAATGCAAGATGATTTGAACAACGGATTTATTGTATTTACTTGCTAATTCTGTAAAGATTGGTTCGGCAAGCAAGTCTTTGTCAGCTGAACCAAGTGGATACCAAGCTTCAAGCGCAATATTGTCCTTAGCGAGTTTTGCTTTTAACTCTTTTTGTTGGAAATAAGGATGGCATTCCACCTGCACAACAGCAGGTTTGATGGTTCCTTCAGTGATAACCTTATCCAATTCAGGTCCTGTAAAGTTAGAAAGACCAATGACCTTAATTTTCCCAGTGCTTACAGCCTCTTCCATAGCTTTCCAAGCGCCTAGATAATCGCCAACTGGTTGGTGTAAAAGCATAAGGTCAAGGTAATCGACGCCTAAACGGTTTAGGGTATCCTCAATTGCTTGCTTGGCTTTTTCATATTTATAATCTGTTGGCCAGATTTTGGAGGTCAGGAAAATCTCACTTCGATTGACACCTGAGTTTTTGATAGCACGACCAACAGCTTTTTCATTCAGGTAAACATTTGCCGTATCAACCAGTTGATACCCGCTTTTCAAGGCATGTTCCACGGAACGTTCGGCATCGGTTGGACTGATCCGATAAGTCCCTGTCCCAAGGTTAGGGATAATCTCATTATTATTTAAAGTTGTATATCGCATGGTTTCCTCCTTATCCAGTAAACACGCTGCTATTTTCCAAAGAAAAGTGGGAGCATATTGTAAAGGTATTCCTGAACGGACACGAGGTCATGAACGCCGCCGTCATTGATGGCCATGGTCAAGTTATCAGGAGTAAAGCTTGGCCGTGTGCGCATCTCCTCAACCTGCGTCGTAATCAGATCGTTCGCGAAGTCTTCGGTACCGGTGGCTGCATAAATGTAATAATCATCGGATTCGAGATTGCTTTCCCGAACGGCGTTTTCCAGTACATCCACCGTCCTGACTGAATTATCGCGGCCGCCGTATACTTCGATTTCCCAGCTGTCGCCACTCATCGGACCAAAGTATCTGATGTAATCAAGGTTATGGATGAACTGGGACCACGTCGTCACCGAGCCGCCGGAAAAGCCCGCAAAAGCACGGTGCGCACGTGAATTCCGGAAAGCCTCTTCGGATATTCCCTCTGCATAGGTAGGATAGTTGCTCTCGATATAGGGAACGAGATTGTTCCTGAAATCCTGGTGGAAATGACGGATTTCATCTTCCGAACGACTGAAATCCTGTGACCGGTTTTCAGCATCAAAGGTTGGCGTAACCACAATCGTTGGCTCGATATCGCCATTTGCATGCATGTTATCCAAGATGGTGACCAAATCGGAATAGTTGAAGAAATCACCCGCAGTCATGCGCCAACCATGCATGAGGTAGAGGATATTGTACCGCTTTTCAGCATCGGCCTCATCATAGCCAGCCGGCAGATAAACATAAGCAGTCTTGGTGATTTCGGGAGGGTTATCCTGTGTGTAATCCAGGCTGGCATACTGAACCTCAACGACTCGACCGGTTTCACTCGGCCTTTCGAAGTAAGCGCTCGGAACGTCCGTTGACTGGATCCTGCTCGCTTGACCCTCACTGTTTGCGGGGTTCTCTTGGCCCGGGTCGCTCAGCCAGAAATAAAGCATGCCCAACAATAGAACCACAGCCAGAAAACCGACACTCATTTTCGTCACGCTCTTCATCATCATCGCCTCCATTAGTCATAATACCGCTTGTCGATCCGAGCTCGTCACATTTTGTAAGCTTCGAAATCACTTGCTATTCGGGTATAGGTTTCGGCAGCCAATTTCCAGCCCGCTTCAGTCTTTGTGAAGACTTCCGAGAGGACAAACGGATTCTGGACTTCATTTCCCCCGATCACAGCTGTCAGGATCATTTTTTTGAAAATGATGGCGGTGCTGCCGTAGTCCTCCACGTATTCTTCTGCAACATCCACCGCTTTGAAGAGGAAGATTTTCTCGTTAAACACTTCCAGTTCCCCAGCCTTGTCGAAAGTGATGCCCATATGAACAAAGCGTGCGTTATCAGCGATGAACCCTGCAACTGCGGTCATATCATTTGCTTGCTTGGCTGCCCAAATTTGTGCGGAAATGCCTTGAATAGCGTGTGTTGTCATAATCATTCTCCCCTATCATTAATAAGTGTAATCAGGAATCAAGATTTGCATGCATTCTTGATTGTATTGATAAACCTATTGTAAACCGTGGAGTTAAGACCATAGCAAGTTTTTTCCTTATTTTATATATATTTCTTGCTATGGAGTGCACACAATACTGTACAGTGAAAGGAATCCTAGATGTTTGGATGTAAGGATAGGAATGAAATCATGAAGAGGTGAGAGGATGAAAAAATTCGTTAGATTATTGATCGGTACAGCATCACTCTTTGCTTTAGCAGCCTGCAACAGTGACAATGGATCGAATCAAGCAACAAATGAAGCGGATGCCACAAGCGAAATCGGAAATGCCAGTGATTCAACAGCATCCTTAAATGGCGGCTCGGGAAGGACACTGGTTGCGTACTTTTCTTATCCGGTAGGGACAGATTTGGACGTGGTAACTGGTGCCAGCGTTTTGCAAAATGATGGCGAATATCTTGGATTAGTGGAGCAGGCATCGATCTGGATCAGTGAAGAACTCGAAGCAGATTCCTTTTTGATTGAGCCGGCGGAAGCATATCCCGATGATGTAGGGCAAATCATCGATGAAGTCAGCTCTGATGATGCCCCTGATCGTGAACTGGCTCAATTAGTAGAAAACTTTGACAATTACGACACGATCTATTTGGGCTATCCGATCTGGATGGGAACACTTCCGCCGATGGTCCAGCAATTTCTGGAAAGTCATGATTTTACCGGCAAAACCGTCATTCCTTATACCGTTCATGGCGGAAGCGGCCTAGCTAACACGGTAAGAACCATCCAAGACGAGATTCCTGAGGCGACTGTGGTGACGGATGCTTTATCGGTTTCCCGAAACAACATCGAAAGCAGCCAACAAGAAATTTTGGATTGGTTGGCAGAAATAAATGAATGACTGATCAGCCTTGGTCGTTCCGATCCTGAAAGGATCACCGAAGATGAAGCAATAATGGGCTGGCTGTTTGACCAGAATCTGTAAAAGAATGAGAGAACGCAAGTCAATAGCGTTCATTTGCATATTTGAGAACGACAGTAAGACGAGGTGAGGTTTAAATGAACAGCAACCTGTAATTATATGAGGAGGAACAAAATAATGCGTATCATGATTTTAGGTGCTGCCGGCGAAATCGGCAGAATGGTGACGGCAAATTTATTGGAGCAAACTGATTTTGATTTAACTTTGTATGGGCGCAATGTGACATCCCGGCTAGCTTCCAGTGCCAATTCACGTGTGAAATTAGTCGATGGAACTTTTGAGGATACGGCGACGATTAAAGCTAACTTAAGCGATGTCGATGCCGTTTATCTCAACTTTGTTGCTGAGGATCCTATTATTAAGTCGCTACTTAAAATAATGGAGGAAGCCGGAGTCAAGCGGTTCATCCTCGCCAGTGTTCCTGATTTGTACGAAGAAGTGACTGGTAATTTTCAGAAATGGTATCGTGCCGGTATGGGCAAAATTTGGCAGTCCAAATTACGCACAGCCGCTGACCTCGTTGAAGCCAGCGACCTGGACTATGTGATTTTGCGTATCACCTGGCTGTACAACCAAGCGGGGAATACTGCTGTTCATGTTACACGCAAAGGGGAACCATTCACCGAAGCACAAGTAACGCGACAAGCGGTATCCCAATTTGTGACGGATTTACTGACGGGCAAAGCTGACTACCATCGCGAGAGTTTAGGCTTAGGCGAACCAGGTACGGATTACGCAAAACCAAGCTTTTATTAACATGAAACCCAAAGCTGCCCCTTTTGATGGATATTATTTTTTAGGGGTTACACATTCAACCTCTTCACCGTCTTTGTAAGTAGAGACCAAGACAGCGATTCACCTTCATGGTGTCAGCGGTACGGTCGAAACAAATAAACGGAAAGCAGGGAGAATGATGGACAAGACAACACAGGTAGTTGATGTACTTTCGATGGGGTATGGAACTGTTCCGAGAAGTGTGATGAGTGACCGGAAGCTGACGGTCGAGGCGAAGGCAATCTATGCGTACTTTGCCGCATGCATCGGGGCCGGGGACACAAGCTTCCCCACGGTCGGCGAAATCAGCAAGGATCTGAACATGAGCGAGGAACGATTCCGGAAGCATCAGAAAAACTTGATTGAAAGAGGATATCTGACAATCCGAAAGAATCCAGCGGCAAACGGAAGGTACAGCACGAATGTGTATGTGATTCAGGAACGGGTTGCCATCAATCGGATGACTTAGAACAGAAAATATAAATAAAAACTGCCTCAAACCCAGTGTGTGATTCATTTCTGGGTTTAGGGCATTTTTTTTTGTGCAGACAAAACAGTCAGGAGTTCTTTTTCTTTCACTAGTTACTTTGATTATAAAATCAATAGCCATCCAGTCTGCTCAATGAGATATAATGTGAACACACTATACTTGGTCATGTAAAAATGTCCAATGCAACGGACATTTTTCGGTGAAACGCTTTCTTTTTGGCGTGGTAAGATAAAAATGTAGAAAGGAGGGAGCTTATGAGCCCAGTGGAGAGAAGGAAACAAGCACTGTTATACACTCTTTCAAACCATAGAGATTTTGTTACAGCTGATGAGCTATCCGGAGTTTTAGATATTTCTACGAAAAGTGTTTACAGACTCATCAAACAAATCAATGAAGAATCTAGAGATGGTGTTCTGATTTCATCCGAGAAGGGGAGAGGGTTCAAATTAGAATATAGGCAAAGTCACATGCCGGTTTCCGATTCCAAACCTGTCAGCATAACACCGATTGAACGC
Organism: Trichococcus pasteurii; assembly: GCF_900112935.1. Lineage (GTDB taxonomy): Bacteria > Bacillota > Bacilli > Lactobacillales > Aerococcaceae > Trichococcus > Trichococcus pasteurii. Next base: position 40,012 of record NZ_FONM01000018.1, on the reverse strand, counting down.
AGGAACAAAATAATGGAGGAGCTGCTCTTTTCCGCCCCGCGCGAAAAAGGCGTCTGCGAAATTTATGAGCCGTTCTACATCAGTGAGAATGTGATGGCATCAGATGAAAGGATCATTGCAGACATTTTGCAAAAGTATGCTATCAAGCTGATCAGGAAGAACAGAACGTTGCGAGTGACCGGAAACGAATCAAACATCAGAAGGGCAATCAAGGATTTGATCCAATCGACTGAAATGATCGATTTAGGACAACTGGAAATCCAACAAGATCAAAAGTTCAATAAATATGATGCTGAGTTTGTTTTGAATCAAATCAGAGATATCGAACAAAATCTTCATATCGTGTTACCGCACCCATACAATATCAACATTTTTTCGCACATCTATATTTTGATCAGCAGGTTCAGAAAAGCCGGTCTGCGTTCTTTCAATTATGGAGTGAATATTTCAAAAGCTGAGTTGAATAAGATGGATACGGACCTTAATTTAAAGGAAATCTCTGTAAAAATCGTGAAGAATATCGAGAGATACTTGAACACAACCCTTCCTGATCATGAGGTGTACTTCCTCTTTCAGTATTTGATTTCATCAAGAATGCAAGGGAAGGAAGAGGAAAAAGAAATTTTTGCGGATACAGTTCAGGAAATCACACAATTTTTCATCAAACAAATAGAAGAAAAATCAGCCATCCGTTTGTCCAGCAAGAAATTATTCACCAATTTGGCACGCCATATCAAACCTTTGCTCAATAGACTGGAACATGGTATTCACGTAAAAAATAATTTGCTGGAACAGATCAAGCTCGAGTATGCCCGAATTTTTTTGGATGTGGAGGAAGTTGCCGATGCAGTTTCCGAGAAATTCCATCTGTCAAAAATTAACGAAGATGAGGTCGGCTTCATTACCCTTTATTTTGCCCAAATTCTGGAAGAAAACCCGAACAAAGTAAAATCATTGATCATGTGCACAACAGGCATAGGCACCTCAGAATTACTCAAGGTTAAAATAGGTAAAAAAATTCCTGATATCGAGATTTTGGATGTCATTTCTACGCGGAACATCCATTCCGTTCTAGAAAAGTTCCCGAATGTCGACCTGATCATTTCGACTGTAAAGCTGGATGCTTCAATCGAAGTACCTTCAATCGTAATCAGTGCGATGTTGACCATCGATGATCAAGAAAGATTATTGACGCGGGTGGGGGAGTTGCAGGATGGGAAATAAGCATATCAAAATCGATTTGTTGGAACTGGACGAAGTGCACGGAAAAAGTGAGTTGTTTGATTATGTATCCGGTTACCTTTTGAAAGCTGGGAAGATCGACTCCGCTGAAGTATTGCAAGAAGAACTTCGATGGCGGGAATCGATGGGCAATACGTTAATTGAAGAAGACTTTGCGGTTCCGCATATTGAGAGCAGTAATGTGAACGAGACGAGTATGATATTGACTAGATTGAAATATCCGGTTTTGAATTGGAAAGATGATTATTCTGCCAACACCATCCTCTTCATGTTGATCAAAAAAGAGGAAGAGCCAGAAATCTTACAGGATGTAAAGAGAATCATTAAGTCTTTAGCATATGAAGAGACTATAGAATTATTGAAACAAGCTGAAAAACGGAAAATTGACATCGTTTTAGAGAGTCTCTAAAAGGAACACCAAGGAGGAAGAAATTATGGAAATCACCACTATTATAGATCCCAGGATCGTAAAAACAAATATGGCGGCCGAAAGTAAAGGAGATGTGCTGAACCAGCTAACAACACTTTTACTTGATGCCGGTTATATTACAGACATCGAGGGCTTCATTCGAGATATTTACACCCGTGAAGAAGAAGGGATGACCGGAATTGGAAATTATATCGCGATTCCGCACGGGAAAAGTGCCTTTGTTAAGGAAGTTGGAGTGGCAATCGGTGTCCTGGAAAATGAAATTCCATGGGAAACTTTGGATGGGAAAGGTGTGAAAGGCATTATTCTTTTTGCAGTAGGGAATGACACAGCAGGAGCAAAAGAGCATTTGAAATTATTGTCATTGTTTGCTCGCAAATTAGGGAATGATGAAGTCATAAAGAATTTATTGTTGTCAAAAAATGCTGACGAAGTAATGAAAGCATTTGAACTATAAAAAATTATCCAGGGGGAAAAAATTATGAAAATCGTTGGAGTTTGCGCTTGTACAGTAGGGATTGCACACACTTATATTGCTCAGGAAAAGTTGGAAAATGCTGCAAAGAAAGCTGGTCATGAAATTCATGTAGAAACACAAGGAACAATTGGGATTGAAAATGCGTTGACCGAAGAACAAATCAAAAATGCGGATATCGTAATTTTGGCGATCGATGTAAAAATTTCTGGACGCGAACGTTTTGAAGGCAAACGTGTCATCCAGGTTCCCACACAAGTAGCTGTAAAATCGCCAACTAAATTGATTGAAAAAGCCGAAGAATTCGTAGCTTAAAAAATATAAATTAGGAGGAAGTAAAATGGATGCAATTAAAAAATTAAACCTTAAAGGCCATTTGTTGACAGCAATTTCATATTTGATACCGATTGTATGTGGTGCAGGCTTTTTGATCGCCATCGGTATGGCGTTCGGCGGGTCTTATCAAGCTGCATTGGTACAAGGTGAGTTTTCCATCTGGGATGCTTTAGCAACAATGGGTGGAGCAGGTTTAGGTCTACTGCCTGTAGTTATCTCAACCGGGATTGCTTATTCGATCGCAGGTAAACCAGGGATTGCTCCCGGTTTCATTCTTGGATTAACCGCAAATGCAATCGGTGCCGGATTCATTGGTGGGCTATTAGGTGGGTACTTAGCAGGTTATCTTGTGACTGCTACTTTAAAACATATTAAAGTCCCCAACTGGGCTAAAGGCTTGATGCCGACGTTGATTATTCCTTTTTTTACATCAATCATCGGTGGTTTGATCATGGTATATATCATTGGTGTACCGATTACAGCTTTTACAGCATTATTGACGAATTTGTTAAATGGTTTGGGCTCTTCTTCATTGCTAGTGTTCGGGGCGGTTGTGGGTGTATTAAGCGGTGTTGACTATGGTGGTCCAATCAACAAGACCGTATTTGCTTTCGTCTTGACTATGCAGGCAGAAGGCCTGAATGGTCCGATTACAGCGTTGCAATTGGTAAATACAGCAACACCAATCGGCTTTGGCTTGGCTTACTTTGTTGCAAAACTGTTCAGAAAAAATATTTATTCATCTATAGAAGTCGAAACCTTGAAATCGGCAGTTCCGATGGGCTTCATAAATATTGTTGAAGGTGTCATTCCGCTGGTTATGAATGACCTGGTTCGTGGTGTGACTGCGACCGCAATCGGCGGTGCAGTAGGTGGCGCGATATCGATGGCACTAGGAGCGGATGCAACGGTACCGTTTGGTGGTGTATTGATGTTACCGACAATGTCCAGACCATGGGCAGGCGCGCTCGCATTGCTAGCAAATATCCTTGTGACAGCAGTGGTCTTGGCTGTAATCAAGAAAAATATTCCGCAAGAAGAGATGGATATGCAAAGAGAAGTCGAAGAAGATGAAATTAATTTAGCAGATATCCAAGTCTTCTAATGGAAATAAGTGCCACTCATGTTGAGATTATCTTGGATGGAATTCAATATATGAGTGGTTGGAACACTTTTAAAAATCGAATAGTAAAAGGAAGTCGTAGTTATGAAAAAAGTAGAATTTTCTCCATCTTTGATGACGATGGATTTGGACAAATTTAAAGAACAAATTTCCTTTTTGAATGAGCATGCGGATTCCTATCATGTTGATATCATGGACGGCCATTATGTTCCAAATATCACACTTTCCCCTTGGTTCATCCAAGAAATCAGAAAAATCAGCGCACTGCCGATTTCAGCACACCTGATGGTCACAAATCCGGCCTTCTGGGTGCAGCAGTTGATCGATATCCAATGTGAATGGATCTGTATGCATGTGGAAGTTTTGGATGGATTGGCTTTCCGACTCATCGATCAAATCCATGATGCCGGATTGAAAGCTGGCGTTGTGCTCAATCCAGAGACACCAATCGATGTTATTTTTCCATATATCGATTTAGTCGATAAAGTTACAATCATGACCGTCGATCCTGGTTTTGCCGGACAAAGATTCATCGAAGGTGCTTTGGATAAGATTGTAGCTTTAAGGGAATTGCGCGAACAAAACGGCTATCAATACATTGTTGAGATGGACGGATCTTCGAATAGAAAGTCATTCAAACGGATTGACGAAGCAAATCCTGATATCTACATTATCGGAAGAAGCGGTCTGTTCGGTTTGGATGAGGATATCGAAAAAGCATGGAACACCATGGTGAGTGACTACGAAGAAACGACAGGTAAAGTCTTAGCTTAATAAACAAACGGGGAGACAATTGTTTCCCCGTTTTTAAATGGAGGATAAAAAATGTTTGATAAAATTGACCAATTGGGAGTAAATACAATCCGCACACTAAGCATCGAGGCTGTCCAAAATGCGAACTCAGGGCATCCTGGCTTACCGATGGGGGCCGCTCCGATGGCATATGCACTTTGGACAAAATACTTGAAAATCAATCCGGCGACATCCCGCAACTGGGTCGACCGGGATCGGTTTGTGTTATCGGCTGGGCATGGATCAGCGCTGCTCTATAGTCTGTTGCATCTGGCGGGATATCGAGTGACGATTGATGACTTGAAGCAATTCCGTCAATGGGGCAGCCTGACGCCAGGCCACCCGGAAGTCCACCATACAGATGGGGTGGAAGCGACGACAGGTCCTCTGGGCCAAGGGATTGCGATGGCCGTTGGGATGGCAATGGCAGAAGCGCATTTAGCCGCTGTCTACAACCGTGAGAACTTTGAAATCATGGATCATTACACTTACGCGCTCTGTGGTGATGGCGACTTGATGGAAGGCGTGTCCCAAGAAGCAGCATCGATGGCCGGCCACATGCAATTGGGCAAGCTAGTCGTTCTGTATGATTCGAATGACATATCCTTGGATGGCCCGACTTCAAAAGCTTTCACAGAGAACGTCGGACAACGCTTCGAAGCATACGGTTGGCAACATATCCTCGTAAAAGACGGGAATGATCTGGAAGCCATCAGTGCGGCAATCGAAGCAGCCAAAGCCGAAACCGAAAAACCGACGCTCATCGAAGTGAAGACGGTCATCGGTTATGGCGCCCCGAAAGCCGGCACTTCCAGCGTGCACGGCGCCCCAATAGGCGAAGACGGAATCAAAGCCGCAAAACAGGCCTACGGTTGGGACTATCCGGAATTCACCGTTCCTGAGGATGTTGCGGCCCGCTTCAAAGAAACGATCCAGGAAAAGGGTGCGCAAGCGGAAGCAGCCTGGCATGCGCAATTTGCCGCATACAGACAAGCTTATCCGGAGTTGGCCAAGCAATTCGAAGATGCTTTTGCCGGCAGAATTCCGGAAAATTGGGAAACAGTCTTGCCGAAATATGCAGTGGGCTCAAGCCAAGCAAGCCGTGTCTCCAGCAAAGAAATAATCCAGGCAATCTCCAAAACCGTCCCTGCTTTCTGGGGAGGTTCAGCCGACCTTTCGTCTTCCAATAACACGATGGTCACTGCGGAGAAAGACTTCGAACCCGGCCAATGTGAAGGCCGCAATATTTGGTTCGGGGTGCGTGAATTTGCGATGGCGGCTGCCATGAACGGAATCCAACTGCACGGCGGAAGCAAAGTTTATGGCGGAACATTCTTCGTGTTTACGGATTACCTACGTCCAGCTGTTCGTCTGTCCGCTATCCAAAAAGCGCCAGTGACCTATGTGCTGACCCACGATTCAGTGGCTGTCGGTGAGGACGGCTCGACCCATGAACCAATCGAGCAACTAGCGAGCGTGCGCTGCATCCCGAATGTCCAAGTGATCCGCCCGGCTGACGGCAACGAAACGGCAGCCGCCTGGAAATTGGCGATGGAAACAACGGACAGACCGACGATCCTTGTGCTGAGCCGGCAAAACCTGCCCGTGCTGGAAGGGACCACGACAGACGTCTTTGAAAAAGTTTCCAAAGGCGGCTACATCGTTTCCGATTCGGAGAAAGTCGTTCCAGAAGGCATCCTGATTGCGACCGGATCTGAAGTGTCGCTAGCGATTCAGGTCCAAAAAGCCCTTAAGGAACAAGGCCAGGATGTCCGTGTCGTTTCGCTCCCATCCTTCGACTTGTTTGAACAGCAGACTGCCGAATATCAGGAAGCGGTCTTGCCGAAAGCCGTGACAAAACGCGTAGCGATCGAAGCCGGCTCACCATTCGGCTGGGAACGCTATGTCGGCTTTGCTGGAAAAGTCATCGGCATCGATCACTTCGGCGCCTCGGCTCCCGGAGACAGGATTATGAAAGAGTTTGGGTTTACGGTTGAGAATATAGTGGTTACATATGATAGCTTGTAATAATCCGAAAGGAGGACTGTCCAATTATTTGGGACGGCCTCTTTTTTTTATATGGATAGTGTGGGATTAATAGTTGTGTTTACATACAGTAACAACTCTCCCAATTTGCAAGGGCCCAATAATTAGAAATATTTCAACTTTAAATAATGCTGTTAAACCGTAATAGGAGTCTTTCTCGTCTTGGGAAAGTAAGGACATCTCGAAATATAGTGATATAATAGGTAATGTCTATTTTGTTTTTACTATCAGCCGTCAATACATTGAGATAAAATGCGGCTGGCGTTATCTAAGAAATTATGAGATACTTATTGATTATGCTAAAAATAAGTCCTGAATCAAAGATACAGTTGGCCAGTATAAGTTTGAATAATTTTGAACGTACAATTGCCGATGCGGGTGATTCGAGCGACTTCAAAGGGTTATTTTCAAGATTAACTCTGGATTTGACGGATACGGCTCTTGGAAGCAATTTGAAAGAACGCAGCAAAAATATTAAATCACTCATTCTATTGTTCACTGATTTGAACATGGTCACTTTACAAAAAGGCGATGTGCTTGGTGATGCCTAAGAATATTTAATCGGTCAGTTTGCGATGGAATCTGGGGAGAGGGATGGAGAATTCTGTACCCCACATCAAGTGAGTGAAGTAATGGCCCAAATTGCTGCCAAGATGTCCGATGTTAGGTCTCTCTATGATCCAATAGTCGGATCGAGTTCACTATTATTATAAGTTGAAAAAACATTTGAGTGTGGATGTCCAAAAAAGATTTGACGTACTGTGGTCAGGGAAAAAATACTGCAAAAAGTATTTTTTATTAGCTAAGCCAGAATATTATATACAAGTGGCAAGTATATCTATAATAATTTTTGGATGGAAAAAAGTAGAACAAAAAGCAGAGAAAACTCGGACTTTGATACGTTCCGAGAGTGCTCAACATAACAATTGGAGGAATACAAATGTCAAGTGCAGTAGAACGAGCCAAATTACAATCTCAAATCTGGAAAATAGCCAATGATGTCCGTGGATCTGTAGATGGATGGGATTTTAAACAATATGTTTTAGGAACTCTTTTTTACCGTTTTATTAGTGAAAACTTTTCTAATTACATAGAAGGTGGCGATGACAGTGTCAATTATGCACAACTTTCCGATAATATTATAACTAATGAAATTAAAGAGGATGCAATAAAAACAAAAGGTTATTTTATATATCCTAGTCAGTTGTTTTTTAATATTGCGAAAACTGCCAATACGAATGAAAGTTTGAATACGGATTTAGCTGCAATATTTACTACAATTGAAAGTTCGGCTAATGGTTATCCATCTGAACTAGATATTAAGGGATTATTCGGCGATTTTGACACTACAAGCAATAGATTGGGGAATACTGTAAAAGATAAAAATAGTCGATTAGCTTCTGTAATTAAAGGTGTTGAAGGGCTTGATTTTGGTAAATTTGAAGAAAATCATATTGATCTTTTTGGTGATGCTTATGAGTTTCTAATCTCTAATTATGCGGCTAACGCGGGGAAATCTGGCGGTGAGTTTTTTACACCCCAGTCTGTCTCTAGACTTATTGCACAATTGGCAATACACAAGCAAACAACAATTAATAAAATTTATGATCCAGCAGCTGGTTCGGGTTCACTACTTTTACAAGCACAAAAACAGTTTGATGCGCATATTATCGAAGATGGTTTTTATGGACAAGAGATCAACCATACAACTTACAACCTTGCTCGCATGAATATGTTTTTACACAATATCAACTATGATAAGTTTAATATTGCATTGGGCAATACTCTTTTAGACCCTCACTTTGGTGATGAAAAACCTTTTGATGCTATTGTATCTAATCCACCTTATTCAGTGAAATGGATTGGAAGTGAAGACCCAACACTTATTAATGATGAAAGGTTTGCCTCTGCAGGAGTATTAGCTCCAAAGTCTAAAGCGGATTTTGCCTTTGTACTTCATGCCCTTAGTTATCTTTCAAGCAAAGGTCGTGCGGCTATTGTTTGTTTTCCTGGAATTTTTTACCGCGGTGGTGCTGAACAGAAAATTAGGAAGTACCTAATCGATAATAACTTTGTTGAAACTGTTATATCATTAGCACCTAACCTTTTTTACGGGACTTCAATTGCTGTTAATATTTTAATTCTTTCTAAGCACAAAACCGATAATAAAACTCAGTTTATCGATGCAAGTGGTGAAGAGTTCTATAAAAAAGAAACTAATAATAACGTACTTACCGATAAACATATTGAAAAAATTATGATAATGTTTGACAGTAAAGAAGATATTGATCATATTGCAACATCAGTTGATTATGATGAAATTGTTCGAAATGATTATATTCTATCTGTAAGTTCTTATGTAGAAGCCAAAGACACAAGAGAAGTCGTTGACATCAATGAACTGAAGGTAGAAATAAAAACGACCGTTGAAAAGATAGATAAGCTTCGAGCCGAAATTGATGAGATTATTGAGGTGATTGAATCATGATAAAGCTGAATTTTATGGAGAAATTACTTGATGGGGTTGAGATAGAATGGAAGCTTTTGGGGGAAATTTCAGAAATCTATGGTGGACTTACAGGTAAAAGCAAAATTGACTTTGAAAATGGCAATGCTTATTACATTTCTTATAAAAACATTTTTAGTAACATTGATGTTGATTTTGAAAAACTTGAATCCGTTAAAGTTTCTACTTCCGAAAATCAACATAAAGTAAAATACGGCGATGTATTATTTACGGGATCATCAGAAACAGCAGACGAAGCAGGAATGTCTTCTTCCGTTACTACAAAGTTTGATGGTTCGGTATTTTTGAACAGCTTTTCTTTTGGGGTTAGATTTAATGAGGATATTCAGATAATTCCCGAGTTCTCAAAATACCTGTTTCGTAGTCGTTTAATACGTGATGAAATTGCAAAAACTGCAAGTGGAGTTACTCGTTTTAATGTGTCTAAAGCAAGATTTAAAAAACTCCAAATCCCCATCCCGCCCCTTAAAGTACAAGAAGAAATCGTCCGAATTTTAGACACTTTCACAGAGCTTACAGCAGAGCTAACAGCAGAGCTTACAGCAGAGCTTACAGCTCGCAAAAAACAACACACTTATTATCGTGATAAAATGTTGACTTTTGAAGAGGGTGAAGTTGAGTGGAAGCCGTTGTGTGAGGTTGGCGAGTTAGTTCGTGGTAATGGTTTACTAAAATCAGATTTCACAGAAATTGGAGTTCCGGCAATTCATTACGGCCAGATTTACACATATTATGGTACATTTACGACAGAAACAAAATCTTTCGTTTCATATGAAACGGCTCAAAAATTAAAAAAAGTAAATACTGGTGATGTTGTTATAACAAATACGAGTGAAAATTTAGAAGATGTTGGCAAAGCAGTTGTTTATCTTGGTAAAGTGCAAGCTGTTACTGGCGGACACGCAACAATTTTCAAACCATCAAATCAGATTTTAGGCAAGTACTTTGCTTATTTTACACAAACAGAGATGTTTGCATGTCAGAAAAGAAAATATGCAAAAGGGACAAAGGTTATTGATGTTTCAGCTACCGATATATCAAAAATAATAATCCCTATCCCGCCACTCTCCGAACAAGAGCGTATCGTATCAATTCTTGATAAATTCGCCGCCTTGGTATCCTCAATCACTGAGTGTTTACCTTGTGAAATCGAATTGCGTAAAAAACAATATGAATATTATCGTAATATGCTTCTTAACTTTCCGAAAGAGGAGGTAGAGGATTAATATGAGTGCTTCATTAACTGATATTGCACAACAGTTAAAAGATAATAATAAAATAGTTCAATTGATTTATGCTTTTAATGGAACTGGAAAAACAAGGCTTTCACGAGAATTCAGATTGTTAGTAGCTCCTACAATAGATAGTGGTACGGAGTTAGAGGAATCAGAAGTAGTTAGTAAAAAAATCCTTTATTACAATGCTTTTACGGAAGATTTGTTCTATTGGGACAATGATTTAGAGTTTGATGCTGAACCAAAGCTTAAAATTCATGCTAACTCATTTACAAAATGGATTTTTGAAGAGCAAGGACAAGACAGAAATATTATTTCAAATTTTCAACACTATACTGATGAAAAACTAACACCATATTTTAATGAAGAATATACTAATGAGAATAAGAATGGGAAAAATATCACAGTAGAAGCTTTTACAGAAGTATCTTTCTCGTACGAGCGTGGTAATGATGAGCGTTCTAATAACATTAAAATTTCAAAAGGAGAAGAAAGCAACTTTATATGGTGTGTTTTCTATTCTCTACTTGAACAAGTTATTGATGTTTTAAATGTCGCTGAACCAAATGATCGAGAAACAAATCAGTTTGATCAGCTGGAGTATGTATTTATAGATGACCCTGTAAGCTCATTAGATGATAATCACTTGATTGAGTTAGCAGTAGATTTAGCTCAATTGATTAAATCGAGTAATTCGGATTTGAAGTTTATTGTAACTACGCATAACCCTTTATTCTATAATGTGCTTCATAATGAGCTAAAGAAGGGTACATTCAAAAAATATTTTCTTAAAAAAATAGAAATTGGTGAATATGAATTAAATACTCAATCTAATGATGCACCGTTTTCTTATCACCTTTTCTTAAAAAGTGAAATTGAAAATGCTATTGAAACAGGACAGCTAAAAAAGTATCATTTTAATTTTTTTAGAAATATTTTGGAGAAAACATCAACATTTTTAGGGTATGACAATTGGGGAGAACTTTTATTTAGAATTACAGATGGTAGTCCAAAACCTTATGAAACTAGAATTATTAATATCTCAAGTCATTCAAAGCATTCAGGAGATGAAGTCGCTGAATTATCAGATGATGATAAACGTGTATTAGGTTATTTATTGAAAAAAATTAATGAAACTTATCAGTTTAAATAAGATGAAGAAATTTTAGTTTGGAGGGAAATTAATGTGCGATTACAAACCCATTGCAGAATCAAATAATTTTATAGTTTTAGACAAATATAGCAAGATAGATCAACAAGGATTTGGTTATCAAACAGAAGCCGAGTTAGAACGAGAACTGATTCAAGATTTAGTAAATCAAGGGTATGAACATCTACCAAGTTTAAATACTCCTGAAAAAATGCTTGCTAATGTTCGTGTGCAACTTCAAGACCTTAACAATGTGGAGTTTACAGAAGCTGAATGGATTAGATTTTGTGAACAGTTTTTAGATAAACCAAGCGACAGTCACATAGATAAAACGCGCAGAATTCATAATGATTATATTTATGACTTTGTCTTTGATGATGGGCATATTCAAAATATTTATCTAGTAAATAAAAATAATGTTGCAAAAAATAAAGTGCAAGTTATTTCGCAATTTGAACTAAAAGGAACTCAGGCTAACCGATATGATGTGACGATATTGGTCAATGGGTTACCATTGGTTCAAGTAGAATTGAAGAAGCGTGGTATCGCCATTCGAGAAGCATTTAATCAAGTACATAGATATAGTAAAGAGAGCTTTAATTCTGAGAACTCTCTATTTAAGTATTTACAGATTTTCGTGATTTCTAATGGGACTGATAGCCGTTATTTTGCTAATACGACTAAACGAGATAAAAACAGTTTTGATTTTACTATGAATTGGGCAAAATCAGACAATACTCTGATCAAAGACTTGAGGGATTTCACAGCAACATTTTTTCAGAAAAATACAATATTGAATATGTTACTACATTATTCTGTTTTTGATTCGAGCAATACTTTACTTATCATGCGACCATATCAAATAGCGGCAACAGAAAGAATTTTGTGGAAAATCAGAAGTTCATACCAAGCTAAAAAATGGAGATCCATCGAAAGTGGTGGATATATTTGGCATACAACAGGTTCAGGTAAAACATTGACTAGTTTTAAAGCAGCACGTTTGGCTACTGAGCTGGAGTTTATCGACAAAGTATTTTTTGTGGTAGATAGAAAAGATCTAGACTATCAGACGATGAAAGAGTATCAACGTTTTTCTCCTGATAGTGTTAATGGTTCAGAAAATACAGCTGGTTTGAAGCGTAACATAGACAAAGATGATAATAAAATCATTGTCACAACTATTCAAAAGCTGAACAAACTGATCAAAAATGAAACAGATTTACCTATATATAATAAGCAAGTCGTATTTATTTTTGATGAGGCTCACCGTTCGCAGTTTGGTGAAGCTCAAAAGAATATTACGGAAAAATTCAGACAGTATTATCAATTTGGATTTACTGGCACGCCTATTTTCCCTGAAAACGCTTTAGGATCTGATACGACTGCTACAGTATTTGGCAGAGAATTACATTCATATGTTATTACTGATGCAATTAGAGATGAAAAGGTTTTAAAATTCAAAGTAGATTATAACGATGTGCGTCCAAAGTTCAAGTCTATTGAAATGGAACAAGATGAAAAAAAGCTATCAGCGGCAGAAACAAAAGAAGCTTTATTACATCCTGAACGAATTAAAGAGGTATCACAATATATCTTGAACAATTTTAGAATAAAGACGCATCGTACTCATGCTAATGGCAAAGGGTTTAATGCTATGTTTGCTGTGAGTAGTGTTGATGCAGCCAAACTTTATTATGAATCATTAAGCGACTTACAAAAAGATAGCGAAAAACCTTTGAAAATCGCGACAATCTTTTCTTTTGCTGCCAATGAAGAGCAAAGTGCTATAGGTGAAATCCTTGATGAAACCTTTGAACCTTCTGCTATGGATAGCAGTGCCAAAGAGTTTTTAACTTTGGCAATTAAAGATTATAATGCCATATTCAAAACCAATTATGGGGTAGATAGTAAAGAGTTTCAAAATTATTATCGTGACCTTGCAAATCGAGTAAGAAAGCAAGAGATTGATCTCTTGATAGTGGTTGGGATGTTTTTAACAGGTTTTGACGCGCCAACACTGAATACACTATTTGTCGATAAAAACCTTCGTTTCCATGGTTTGATGCAAGCTTTTTCAAGAACTAACCGCATTTATGATTCTACGAAAACATTTGGAAATGTTGTTACTTTCAGAAATTTAGAACAAGCGACTATTGATGCAATTACTCTTTTCGGAGACAATAACACCAAAAATGTAGTGCTTGAAAAAAGTTATAAAGAATATATGGAAGGTTTTACTGACATTGCTACTGGTGAAGCCCGTCGTGGATATGTAGATGTAGTTAAGGAGTTAGAAGCTTGTTTCTCGAATGTTGATGACATTGTCACTGAAAAAGATAAAAAAGACTTCGCCAAACTCTTTGGTGAATATCTTCGTGTCGAAAACGTCTTACAAAACTACGATGAGTTTTCTAGCTTAAAAGCATTGCAATTGGTAGATATGAGTAATCCAAAAGATTTGGAGGAGTTCAAAGCTAATCATTATCTAAGTGATGAAGATATCGCTGCCATGCAAGAGATTAAAATACCTGAAGAAAGAATTATACAAGATTATCGATCTACTTATAACGATATCCGTGATTGGCTTCGACGCGAAAAAGCGGGTAAAGAAAAAGAATATTCCACGATTGATTGGGATGATGTTGTCTTTGAAGTAGACCTTTTAAAATCACAAGAGATAAACTTGGATTACATTCTTGAATTGATTTTCGAAAAAAACAAAAAAGTAAAAGATAAAGAAGTTTTAGTTAAAGAGGTACGTCGTTTAATTCGATCTAGTGTGGGGAATCGTGCAAAAGAAAGCTTGGTAGTTGATTTTATCAACCAAACAGATTTAGACAAGATTCCAGATAAAGCAAGCATTATTGAGGCCTTCTTCTCATTTGCTCAGACTGAGCAAATGAGAGAAGCAAAAGAATTGATTAATGCTGAAGAACTTAATGTAGACGCTGCAAAGAGATACATCCTTGCTTCTTTAAAAAGAGAATATGCCAGTCAAAATGGAACGGAACTAAATGAAATTCTTCCTAAAATGAGCCCGATTAATCCTAAATATTTAAAGAAAAAACAGAGCGTTTTTCAGAAAATCTCTGCGTTTGTAGATAAGTTTAAAGGAGTAGGTGGAATAATTTAATTTTGTTATAGGGCGGGTTAGCTTTTGGCTTGAATTACACGAAAATGTTGGTGATTTAATATAAAGTAAAATAGAGGTGATATTTAATAGTAAAGTATACTTCTGATGTATTCATACTACCCAAAAGTAAGCATGGACAAGCCTATTTAGGTTTTGATGTTGAATTTTTTGTGGAGTCGTAGTTTTTTCTGTTCAGTAACCTCATAGGAAAGAAAAATAGCAAAAAATGTGATGGTCGTCGTGTTTTTGAGTGTGCTGACTCTTTTGTTCGAAAGAAGATTTCTAAAAATGAGGTGGGGTTACCGAGATAACTTCCCCGTCATAACCCTAATCTCAACTTGAATATTGCAAATCATTTGCAATATTCATAAATAAAGAAATAGCTGGATACTCGCGAAAAAATCGCATAGTATTCGGCTATTCATGATCCGCACCAGTGGGTGCGCTATTTTTTTATATTTCGGGCTTACGAATGACCTAAATTATTGCTGGGTTCGTAAAAAATTAATATTCCAATGCTTTCAAATCTTCGATCGTAACTTCTTGCTCTACATAGTTATCAACCATGAAGCCACTTAAAATTGAAAACTCTTTGTAAAGGAGGTCATAAGCCGCGATTTCGGAAGTGAAGTTTTCTCCATTCAGTTTTTCGATCAGGGCTTTCGTTTCGGCTTGCGTGTCGCTGTCAAGTTCCCAGCTATCCGGTCTCAGGCGGCCAGCTTCGTCATACTCAGCCTTAGTACCATAAACCATGTCGCGATAGATGCGGTCGATGTGCATGATCGGTGTTTCGTGGGTGCCTTTTTCCGTCATGACTTTGTAAAGACCGATGCAATAAACAGGGAAGAACGGAATCACGGAGCTTGCTTTAGTAGTCACGGCAGTAGCCACCACAATCTGGGCTTTTCCGTTGATGTCAGCCAACAACGCATTGATAGTCTTCGCCTTTTCATCACAGTCTGCTTTAGCTAGACCAAGGGTGCCGCCACCGTAGTAAGGACGGTTCAGCTCTGTTCCCAAATAAGAGTAATTGGTCGTCAGAACCCCGTCAGCCAATACATCTGCTTCTTTCAACGCTTCCATCCATAGCTGCCAGTCTTCGCCACCCATAACTTTAAGCGTACCGGCGATTTCTTCCTCTGTTGCAGGTTCCAACGTTTCCGTATAGAAATCCTGATTTTGCATGTTGATATTAGGGCCAACCACTGGCTCCCCAAGGGCTTTGATTGCGGAAGTGTACGTCTCTCCGGTATCGGGATCTGTCCTTCTGCCGCTTGCCAAGCTATAAACGACCAGGTCCACTTTGCCCCCGAACTCGTTCTTGATATACTCGATGACTTCTTGCTTGCTTTCGTGGCTGAAGGCGTCCTGCACAAAGTTTTTGGCGATCAGGCCTTCTTTTTCGGCAGCCTCACGGAAAGCGATATTGTTGTACCAACCGGCTGTGCCGAGATTCCGCTCATTTTTCGGTCCTTTTTCAAAAGAAACGCCGATTGTATCTGCTCCCGCACCGAAGGCCAGGCTGATCCGAGTGGCTAAACCGTAGCTTGATGAAGCACCAATGATCAAGACTTTTTTCGGACCTGCAAAAGTTCCTTTGTTTTTTACATAGTCGATTTCATTCAATACTTCCTGCTTGCATCCAAGCGGGTTTACACCAAGGGCCACATTTCCCCGTATATTTTGTTTAAATTCCAACATGTTTGATTTTCCTCCATTAAAATGTCATAAGAATATAATACCAGAAAATGCTTCTCAAGAATAATTATCTGTCAAAATTTCGAGTTTAAGTTAGCCATTTTTTGTCCATTTCTCTTTTCATCGGTTCCGGTGCGGAATTTAGTCTTACAAACTGGAATTTACTATTGCAAGTAACCTATTTTTTATATTTTGGACCTACATTTCTTTGGCTCAATTGTGCTACAATTTGAATACGAATACAAAAAAGCAAGGATAACGCTATGAATAAAAATAAACGTTTGATCTATATTTCATTATTGGCTGCGCAGGGCGTGGTCATCACGATGCTGGAGCGGGCGATTCCGTTTCCGTTCGCGTTTGCGCCGGGTGCGAAGCTGGGGTTGGCGAACATCATCACCTTGTTGGCGATCTTTACGCTGCCTTATAAGGACAGTCTGAAGGTCGTGTGGATGCGGCTGTTGATCTCGACGTTGTTGGGCGGGACGTTATCGACCTTCCTTTACAGTTTTGCGGGGGCCTTTTTGAGTTATGGCGGGATGCTTTTGGTCCGGCTTTTGGGTCCGAAGCGGGTCAGCATGATCGGCATCAGCGCGGCCGGGGGGATTCTGCATAATGTCGGCCAGTTGGCGATGGCGAGCCTGATTGCGCAATCGTTCAGTGTGATGCTCTACTTGCCGATCCTTTCCGTGACCGGCATCTTCTCGGGGATCGCGGTCGGGGTGGCGGCGAATTACTTGTTGGAGCATGTCTCGACGATCCGCCAATTCCAATTGGAGGAGTCTGCTAAAAGTAAATTGACGAAAGCGTGGTATGAGGCTTCACTGGTCTATCGGGAAGAAAAACACTAGCGTTTTATTGCGGGAACCTCTCCAATGCGAAAGATTTTAAGCCGACGCGTGAGGAAGAAAACAAAGTGAAAAAGATGAAAAAATGCTCGTAGAAGAACTTTTTCATACTACTTCCAGGTTTTGCATGGACAATTATTCACAAATACACTATACTTATAAATGTGGTTATTTTAAATAAGTGATTAGGCACAGTGATGCGCTGAACATAGATAAAAAGGAGACTACCTAATGAGTAAAAAGAATATTGTGGTTGTGGGAGCAGGTTTCGCCGGTGTGGCCGCCGCGAAGAAATTGTCCCGACATTTCAAGAAAAATCCGGATGTCCTGATCACCTTGATCGACAAACATTCCTACCAGACATACATGACCGAGTTGCATGAGGTGGCAGCGGGGCGTGTGCAGCCCGATGCAATCCAATACGATCTGCAACGACTGTTCAGCCGTAATCGGAACGTGGACATCATCACGGACGAAGTGACCCATGTGGACCGTGAGAAGAAAGTCGTGACGACCAGCAGCCACAGCTTCAACTACGACTACCTGATCCTGGCGATGGGCGGGGAGCCGAATACGTTCAACGTCCCCGGTGTCGATGAGAATGGCTTCACGATGTGGTCATGGGAAGATGCGAACAAAATTCGCCGTCATATCCAGGATACAGTCGAAGCAGCTTCAAATGAACACAACGATGAAAAACGCAAAGCAATGTTGACTGCAGTAGTCAGCGGAGCTGGTTTTACTGGTGTGGAACTTGTCGGTGACTTGATGGAATGGAAAGACCAATTGGCTAGAGCCAACAAATTGGATCCGGCTGAATTCAGTCTTTATCTGATTGAAGCCGCACCGCAGATTCTGGGTGTCGTAACCGAAAAAGAACAACAAAAAGCAGAAAAATACATGCGCAAGCAAGGCATCCAGATCATCAAAGGCAACGGGGTCGCAAACGTCAAGAAGGATAGCGTCGAGTTGTCTGATGGAACGGTGATTCCGACACACACGCTGATCTGGACAGCAGGCGTAAAAGCCAACACGGACGCAGCCGCTTATGGTATTGAGCAAGCAAGAGCGGGTCGTTTGGTAGCCAATAAATACATGGAAGCGAAAGATTCCGAAGGCGTCTACTTGGCAGGTGACTTGGTTTATTACGAAGAGCCTGATAAAAACAACGCACCAGTACCGCAAATCGTGCAATCCGCCGAACAAACGGGACACACAGCGGCCGCCAACATCATCGCCTCTATCGAAGGAACAGAGAAACACGAACACAAAGGCACATACCAAGGTTTCATGATTTCGATCGGTTCCCGTTATGGCGTTGCCTACTTAATGGACAAAATCCATTTGAGCGGCTTCATAGCGATGCTCGTGAAGCATATGGTGAACTTGTTCTACTTTATGACGATCGGTTCAGGTTATTATTTCGTGCAATACATTTATCATGAATTCTTCCATATCAAAGAAAAACGCAACATCTTCCGTGGTCACTTGTCCCGCTTGGGCAATGTGCTTTGGGCACTGCCGTTGCGCGTCTTCTACGGCAGCATGTGGACATGGGAAGCGGTCAAGAAGATCTACGGCTTGTACGGCACGACTTCTTGGTTCGGCGATGAAATCGTCCTGCCGTTCGCTTGGCTGAAGGAAGCGACAACCGGGGCATCCGAAGCGGTAACCGACACGGCTGCTGCTGTCAGCCATCCGGTATTCGGTTTGAGCTATGCCTACGGGGAAGAGCCGATGATGATCTTCAAAGAAGCGCCTGAGTGGTTCAACAGCATCATGCAGGTCATGATCCCGAATCCGGAAATGGCCTTGTTCTTCCAGAAATTCATGACGATCGTCGAGTTGTTGATCGGTTTGGCGATCATCGCGGGCTTGTTCACTTTCTTGGCGAATGCCGCAACGATCGCATTGGTGATTTCGTTCTCCTTATCCGGTATGTTCTACTGGGTGAACATGTGGTTCATTCCGGTGGCCATCGCCTTGATGAACGGATCAGGCAGAGCCTTCGGGTTGGACTACTATGTGATTCCGTGGATCCAGAAGAAACTTGACAACTGGTGGTACGGTAAGACAAAATCAATCTATAGACCGGGCATCGGTCAATAATAACGATCTAACAGGGTTAAGGTAGGGAGACTTGCCTTAGCCCTTTTCTTTTCGAAAGAGAGGGACGGGAAATGAGAAAATACCTGAAAATGATCCGCAGGGGCGATCTGCTTATCATCCTTTTTTTGATGGCGGCCTCCTTCCTGCCGTTGGGGGTCTTCTCCTATCATCAAGCCAACGCGGAGAGTGCGGATAACATCGCCGTCATCAGCGTGGATGGCAAGATAGTGAAGGAATTTGTCCTGAAGGATGACGGCGAAACGGAGACGTATGTCTATCAGGACGACCACGGGCATGAGAACGTGATCGTGCGGGAAGGATCCCGAATCCGGATTACTTCCGCCGATTGCGACGACCAATTGTGTGTGCGCATGGGCGCGAAGGATGGCATCGGGGAGACGATCATGTGCCTGCCGAACCGCGTGCTGGTTGAAATACGCGGAGCCCAAGGGACGACCGCTGATGATGAAGAGGCCCTCGACATCATCTCCTGACAAATACTTAAGGGCAGAACAAAAGGAGTTTCTGTATGAAAATTCATTCGATGTGGGACCAGTATCCGCTGTTACAGGCGGAATTGGTCGCCACCAATGAGCTGTTGGAAAAAAACATAACGCTCAAAAACCAGGCGGTCAGGGAAGCGATCCTATCGCGGCTGCTCTCGGGCGGGAAAATGCTGCGGCCGGCCTACTGCCTGCTGTTTTCCTACTATTCCCCGGAACGGGATGCGGAACGGGCGCAGGCGATCGCGGCCGCGGTGGAACTGCTGCATACTGCGACACTGATGCATGATGACGTCATCGATGAGGCCGGCACCCGCCGAGGCCAAGAGACGATGAACCGGGCATTCGGCAACCAGATTGCCGTCTATTCGGGGGATTACCTGTTCACGGTCTGTTTCCGGCTGCTGTCCGATTATGCCGGCGATGCGGCTGTGCTGAAGATCGACACGAACGGGATGGAGAGCATCCTGATCGGCGAGCTCAATCAGATGGATATGCGCTACAATCCGGACATGCGCATGCGCGATTATTTGCGCCAGATCCAGGGCAAGACGGCCCAGCTGTTCGCGTTGAGCTGCTATGCCGGGGCCTACGGGTCGGATGAGGACGACAAGCTGGCCCAGCTGGCCTATCGGATCGGCCACAATATCGGTATGGCCTTCCAGGTCATGGATGATGTCTTGGACTACACCCAGGACGAAAAGACCTTGGGCAAGCCGGCTCTGAGCGACTTCCGTAATGGCATCTACACGGCGCCTGTGCTTTACGCGATGCAAGCCGATCGCAAAGCGTTCGCTGCTTATATCGCCAAAGGGGCGGATGTGACAGCTGCGGAGCTCGCGGAGATTCATGCTTTGGTGGAACGCTATGGCGGCAATCGCGCTGCACAGGCGTTGGCCAGGAAGTACACGACAAAAGCGCTGAAGTTGATCAAAAAGTTGCCGGACCATCCCGTAAAGGAAACGCTAACGAAATTAACTGAGCAATTGCTTTATCGCAATATGTAGCAAAGCTTTCGTAGCGCGTTATGTGGATTGATAGCATTTTATTTTGAGACAAAACATCAGAAAATAATGGTTTTTTAGTGAAATATAAGGATTTTATTTGGCTAAAGATGTAACAAATGGTATGATAAGTAAGTGGATAGATATAGGGGGCTTGTGATTGGCATCACATATCTGACCGCTATCATAATAAAAGAACAGGGTGGGATAGATTATGGAATTAAAGAAAACGTTATCTACGGCAACTCTTTTGCTGGCATCAACTTTCGTATTAGCAGCTTGCGGCGGAGCCGACACAGAGACTGAATCCTCAGAAGCGGCTTCATCCGAAGTTGTAGTGGAGTCTTCTTCAGAAGCTACTTCAGAAGCTACTTCAGAAGCGGCAGCTGAATTAAAAGACGGCACTTACACATTGGTTGAAAAGAACTTCGATACGCGTGGCTGGAAAACTGAGTTCTCGATCACTGTAGTGGACGGAAAAATCACTGAATCTGCATATGAGAACGTGAACGAGGCCGGCGCGAAGAAATCCGAAGATGCAGACTACCAAGCTAGAATGGTAGAAAAAGCTGGCGTGGGTCCTGCTGATTACTTCCCTGCATTGAACAACCAGTTAGTTGAAAAACAAGATCCGGAAGCAGTAGAAGTCGTTACTGGTGCAACAGGTTCTAGTGATACTTTTAAAAAGTACGCTCCAATGTTGGTTGAAGCAGCTGAAGCTGGCGACACAACTACAATCGAAATCGATAACGTAGTCGAAGAAGAATAAGCCGGATTTCCGCCTTTTTAGGTGGATTCGGCAATAAAAAAGATTACCATAGACAGGTAGGGACAGCGTTCTTGTTCCTGCCTGTCTTTTTAAATGTAGATACGGGGTGAGCGGATGAAAAAATATATCAATAAGGCCGGTCTGGCAAGCGCATTGTCGCTGGCGCTCCTTTTTGGAGGCTGCGCCAACGGGGACGTGCAGGAAGAAGCGGCGATACGGAAAGAACCTTATGAGAAAACGGAATTTCTGATGGGGACCTATGTGACGGTGCGCATCTATGACGAAGGCAAAGAGGCTGTTTTGGAAGAAGCTTTCGACCGTGTGGCCGAACTGGCCGATAAAATCACGGTGAATGAACCCGGATCGGAAATCGATGCAGTCAATGCCGCGGCAGGGACGGCTGTGGAACTGTCGGAGGATATCTATCCGCTGGTACGGAGCGCTTGGGACTACAGCGAGGCATCCAATGGTGATTTTGACCTGTCGATCGGACCGATCACGGAGTTGTGGCATATCGGTTTCGAGGACGCCAGAAAGCCGGAACAAAGCGAAATCGATGCAGCGCTGACTTTGGTCGATTACGAGCGCGTCGTGCTGGATGATGCAGCGCAGACCGTCCAGTTGGCGGATGCGGGTATGCGGTTGGACCTGGGCGCCATCGCCAAGGGCTACATCACCGACGAAGTGAAGGAACTCTTGGTGGAGGAAGGCGTGACGACCGCCATCATCGACCTTGGCGGCAACGTCTATGTGCTGGGAGGTTCGCCTTTGCGCGAAGGGGAGTCCTGGAATGTAGGCATCCAGGATCCGTTGGCGGCACGCGGGGAAACGATCGGAAAGACGAAACAAAAAGACCGTTCGATCGTGACTTCGGGCATCTATGAACGCTACATCGAAGTGGACGGCGTCAGCTATCACCATCTGATGGATCCGGAAACGGGCTATCCATTCGATAACGACATCGCCGGCGTTTCGATCCTGTCCGATAAGTCGATCGATGGGGATGCCTTATCGACGCTCGTCTTCGGTCTCGGGATGGAAGCGGGTCTGGCCTATGTCAACGAACGCGACGATATCGAAGCCGTTTTTGTCACAAAGGACAAGAAAGTCTACGTTTCGGACGGTTTGACGGATAATTTTGAACTGACGAACGACGATTACGTTTGGGAAAATGAATAGGGGTGAATGAGATGAATGTACCTGTATTTTTGGAATTTGTGGAAATCAAGACGAAGTTGGCCAGTCTGTTTCCGTTTGTGCTGGGGACCTTATTTACGCTCTACCATTTCGGCAGTATCAATGGGTTGAACACGATTTTGTTCTTCATCGCCATGGTCGTTTTTGACATGGCGACGACGGCCATCAACAACACGATGGACTTTGTGAAGGCGAAGAATCTGGTTTACCGCGACGAGGAGAACATCCTCGGGAAAGCGGGGATTTCCGTCAAACAGGCTGCGAAGATCATCGTTTCGATGATTGCGTTCGCGGCGCTGCTCGGGTTGATTTTGACGGCGCGGACCAATCTGCTGCTGTTGGTGATCGGGGCGCTCTGCTTTGCGATCGGGATCCTCTATACATTCGGTCCGTTTCCGATTTCGCGGATGCCTTTGGGTGAAGTGGCATCGGGGCTGACGATGGGCTTCGGCATTTTCTTCATCGCCGTGTTCGTGAATGTGCCGGCCGGGACGCTGGCGGCGCTCTTGTTGCAATGGCCGAACTTTACATTGTCGGGAAACATCGCGAATCTGTTGGTCATCCTGCTCCAGTCGGCTCCGCTTGTGTTCAGCATCGCCAACATCATGCTGGCGAACAACATCTGCGATCATGAAACGGACATCTCCAATCACCGCTACACGCTGACTTTCTATATCGGCAAGCCGGTTGCCGTGCGCCTGTATGCCTGGTTGTACTACGGGGCTTTCGCTGCGACGACAGCATCGGTGCTGTTCGGGATCTATCCGGTCTGGATGCTGTTCATCTGGGCGATCTTCCCGATCATCCAACGCAACATCCAACGCTTCAAAGCCAAACAGGACAAAGCGACTACCTTCAATCTGGCGATCAAAAATCTGATCCTTTATCACGGCTTGGAGATCATCCTGTTGATTGTGTCGCTTATCCTGAAATGATCACCATCAGAGATGGAGCCCCTGCGGATGAGTTTTTCCTGAAGGAAATGACTTATCAGGCGATCTATTCGCCCAAAGGCGGGGGCTTTTTGCCGCGGAAGATCTTGGAAGAACCCGCAATCCGGCGTTACTATGCGGACTTCGGCAGAGCAGGCGATTTAGCATTCGTGGCGCTTTCCGACGGCGAAGCAGTCGGGGCGGTGTGGATCCGTTTTGCGACGGCTGCCCCGAAAGGCTACGGCTTCGTCCGTGCAGACGTGCCGGAACTCATGCTTGCGGTGCTGCCGGCTTTGCGTGGGCATGGCATCGGGACTGCGTTGCTGGATCGGATGCTGAGTCATCTGCGTGCGACCGATTTGGAGGCTGTCTCCTTGAGCGTGGCCCGCCCCAACCCGGTGCGCCGCCTCTATGAGCGCTACGGCTTCCGAATCGTGAAAAAACAGCGAAATTCTTGCACGATGTTGCTGGAGTTAAAAATGAAGATAGGGTAAACCGTTTTCATAAAAACGGAATTCCGAATGGTTTCTAAAATTGTGTCCAAAATGTTACTTCTTACTTTTAATGAAAGCGTGTTTGCGTTATAATGGCTATGGATTCGAAGTGTCTTATCTTTCGGAATCTTCATTTATTGAGCAAGAAAGCGCTATATTCATCCCCTGCATTTTCCGTCCGCTTAAATAAAGAGAACGAGGTCAGTTGCAATCGAAACGGGTTCGCCTGTTCCGCGAAAGAACTTTCCTTGTCCCTATTTGGAGGATTAAAAATGAAGGACAAACTTTTTGGTATTTTGCAGCGTGTTGGACGTTCATTTATGTTGCCAATCGCCATTTTGCCAGTAGCCGGACTCTTTTTGGGTATCGGTGGGTCATTTACTAATGCTACTACACTAGAAACATATGGTTTAACAGAATTGATGGGTCAAGGGACATTCATTTATGATGTTCTGAACGTAATGAACCAGGCTGGATCTGTTGTCTTTGGCAACTTGCCGTTGATCTTCGCTGTCGGCTGTGCCATCGGTATGGCGAAAGCTGAAAAAGCGACTGCATCTTTGGCTGCTGTCATCGCTTTCCTGATCATGCATTCATCAATCGGCGCTATGATCGTAGCCCGTGGCGGCGCAGATCAGTTCATCGAAGGTTCAATCTCAAACGTATTGGGTATCGAGTCATTGCAAATGGGTGTTTTTGGAGGTATGATCGTCGGTTTGGGTGTTGCTGCACTTCATAATCGCTTTTATAAAATTCAATTACCAGCTGCTCTTTCATTCTTTGAAGGCACTCGTTTTGTTCCGATCATCTCATCGATCGTCTACTTGTTCGTAGGTATCCTGATGGTTTACATCTGGCCGCCAGTGCAAGAAGGCATCAATGCAATCGGTGCTTTGGTACAAGGTTCCGGTTACGCTGGAACATGGCTCTATGGTTTCATGGAGCGTGCGTTGATTCCTTTCGGTCTGCACCACGTATTCTACTTGCCTTTCTGGCAAACAGCAGTGGGCGGAACGATGGAAGTCGGCGGAAAAATGGTCGAAGGTGCACAAAACATCTTCTTCGCGCAATTGGCTGATCCTGACACAACTGTCTTCAGCGTTGCAGCTACCCGCTTCATGTCAGGTAAATTCCCGTTGATGATCTTCGGTTTGCCTGGTGCTGCTTTAGCGATGTACCGCACAGCTAAACCAGAAAAAAGAAAAGAAGCCGGCGGACTATTGTTGTCTGCTGCCTTGACTTCCATGCTTACTGGTATCACTGAGCCATTGGAATTCACATTCTTGTTTGTTGCTACACCGTTGTATGTCATCCACTCTGTTTTGGCCGGTGCTGCTTACATGTTGATGCATATGTTCAACGTAGGCGTCGGTATGACTTTCTCAGGCGGATTCATCGATATGTTCTTGTACGGTATCCTGCAAGGGAATGCCAAAACAAACTGGATCTGGATCGTGTTCGTCGGTCTTGCTTACTTCGTAGTCTACTACTTCCTGTTCTCGTTCTTGATCAAGAAGTTCAACTACAAGACTCCAGGTCGTGAAGATGATTCGACTGAAGTGAAATTGTATACACGTGCTGACATGAATGCGAAAGCCCAAGAAGGCGCTGCAGACGTTGCGTCAGTCGTGAAAAACGAAACGGATGAAATGTCAGCTTCCATCATTTATGGTCTGGGTGGCGCGGCAAACATCGTGGACGTCGACAGCTGTGCGACTCGTCTGCGTACAACCGTTGCAAACGGAGATTTGGTTGATGCGGAATTATTGAAGGGCACGGGAGCATCCGGCGTCATCCATAAAGGAAACGGCGTTCAAGTTGTTTACGGACCGAAAGTTTCTGTCATCAAATCAAACCTGGAAGAATTCATCGAAAGCGGCAGTGCCGCGAAATTGCCTTCTAAAGAAGACTACTATGGTCTGAAGGCTGTTGAGAAAACAGAAGAAAAAGCTGTAGAAAAGACAGCAGCACCTGCTGTTGAAGAAAAAGCGACAGTTGCCACTACTTTGCGTTCTCCGATCGCTGGTATCGCCATTCCACTGACTCAAGTGGATGATGCTGCCTTCGCTAGTGAAGCGTTGGGTAAAGGGGTCGCAATCGAACCTGCAGTCGGTGAGGTTGTTTCGCCGATCAACGGTAAAGTCGTAATGGTTTTCGACACGAAGCATGCTATCGGTCTTGAATCAGACGAAGGTGTTGAAATTTTGATCCACATCGGATTGGATACTGTCAATCTGAAGGGTGAAGGTTTCACTACCTACGTTAAGGCTGGGGATTTTGTTGAAATCGGAGACAAATTGGTTGATTTCGATATCGACTTCATCAAAGCTTCCGGTTACAAGACAACTACTCCTATGGTAATCACAAACACTTTCAATTACAAAAACATTGAAGTTGTTGCAGAAGGCACTGTAGATCTTGGCGATGCAATCGTTACAGTTCAAT
Source organism: Trichococcus pasteurii (assembly GCF_900112935.1). Lineage (GTDB taxonomy): Bacteria > Bacillota > Bacilli > Lactobacillales > Aerococcaceae > Trichococcus > Trichococcus pasteurii. The sequence continues at coordinate 13,524 of NZ_FONM01000018.1, read as the reverse complement.
AAGAAGTAAGATTCAACACGGATAAGGTAATGCAGAAATGAATAGCGCAACAAAAAGGTTTCCGGTCTCAGATCCGGAAGCCTTTTTGTATTTTTGGGCGCATCTGCAAAAATAAAAGGGTTGACTATTTGGGACAGGCGCTCTAATATTAGCTTGTATTGTGTACACAAATAGAGAGAAAATAGGTGAGCGACATGGCTATCAGAAAAGCCGCATTAGCCTGTACCGTATGTGGATCAAGGAACTATACCATCACACCTACTGAAAAAGGTCGTACAGAACGTTTGGAAGTCAAGAAATTTTGCCGGTACTGCGGGAAGCATACCTTGCATAAAGAAACGAAATAAAGACGAAACTGGCAACATATAGTAGGAGGATAAGCATGAAATTTCTGAAGAGCGTAGCGGATGAAATGAAGCAAGTGACTTGGCCGACTGGTAAGGAATTAGCAAAATATACAAATACGGTAGTCGTTACCACAATTCTATTCGCATTATTTTTTGCCGTAGTAGATTTTGGGATCACAGAGGCAATGGATTTAATCTTAAATTAAAAAGAAGATTTGTAGCCATACGGTCTTCGTGATGCTATAATGTTAACGCCGTACAGAAGGAACCTTTCAACACAGGAAGGTTTTTTTGTTTACAAAGAAATGAAGTCAAATAAAAATCCACCAAGAAAGAAGATGCAGAAATGGAAACGATCGAAAACGAAAAACAATGGTATGTGTTGCACACTTATTCAGGTTATGAGAACAAAGTAAAACTGAATATCGAATCGCGTGCGCAAAGCATGAATATGGAAGACCATATCTTCCGCGTTGTCATCCCTGAAGAAGAGCAAGTGGAAGTGAAGGACGGCAAAGAGAAGGCGACTACTCAAAAAACGTTCCCTGGTTATGTGTTGGTTGAAATGATCATGTCTGATGAAGCGTGGTTCGTAGTCCGTAATACACCGGGCGTTACCGGTTTCGTCGGATCGCACGGAGCGGGAAGCAAGCCGTCCGCGTTATTGAATGAAGAAATCGAAGTAATCCTGAAGCGTATGGGCATGAGCACGCGTACGCATGATGTGAACTTCGAAAAAGGCGAGCCTGTCACCATCACCGATGGCGCATTCAACGGCTTGTCAGGGTTCGTTGAAGAAGTGGACAGCGAAAAAGGCAAGCTGAAAGTCATGATCGAAATGTTCGGCCGCGAAACAATTGCCGAGCTCGATTACGACCAAGTAGACAAAGGCTAAGAAAAGCTAAAAAAACTATTGCATTAATCTGGATGTACTGATACAATATATCGGTACGTTCAGGCGTATGGATTGAGTGGGAGGGGAAATCTTAACCCCATTAAACCACATCACGAACAATCAAGGAGGTATGTCTCGTGGCTAAAAAAGTTGTTAAATTAGTTAAGTTACAAATTCCTGCAGGTAAAGCATCTCCTGCTCCACCGGTAGGTCCAGCTTTGGGTCAAGCGCAAGTAAACATCATGGGATTCTGTAAAGAATTCAATGCACGTACTGCTGACCAAGCAGGTATGATCATTCCCGTCGTCATTTCTGTATATGAAGATCGTTCATTCACCTTCATTACAAAAACTCCTCCAGCTCCAGTATTGCTGAAAAAAGCTGCAGGTATCGAATCAGGTTCAGGCGAACCAAACAAGAAAAAAGTTGGTACCGTAACACGTGACCAAGTTAAAGAAATCGCTGAAACAAAAATGGTAGACTTGAATGCAGCAGACGTAGAAGCTGCTATGCGTATGGTCGAAGGTACTGCCCGTTCAATGGGTATTACAGTTCAAGACTAATTCAAAAGGCAGCTTCTCATGTGGTCTTCCGAAAGCTCGCAAGACGTTCTGGGCCACAAGTGGGAGGTAAAACCGTTAAAACCACAATCTAGGAGGAAAATTCAATGGCTAAGAAAAGTAAAAAATTCCAAGATGCTGCGAAAAAAGTAGATTCTACTAAAGCATATTCAGTAGAAGAAGCAGTAGCATTAGCGAAAGAAGTCGATTTTGCAAAATTCGACGCAACTGTTGAGGTCGCTTACCGTTTAGGAATCGACACTCGTAAAAATGACCAACAAATCCGTGGAGCAGTCGTGCTTCCAAACGGAACTGGTAAAACACAACGCGTTTTAGTGTTCGCTAAAGGCGAAAAAGCTAAAGAAGCGGAAGCTGCTGGGGCAGACTACGTAGGCGACGCAGATATGGTTCAAAAAATCCAAGGCGGATGGTTTGAATTTGATGTTGTCGTTGCAACTCCTGACATGATGGGTGAAGTTGGACGTTTGGGTCGTGTATTGGGACCTAAAGGCTTGATGCCAAACCCTAAAACAGGTACTGTAACAATGGACGTAACAAAAGCTATTGACGAAATCAAAGCTGGTAAAGTTACATACCGTGCTGACAAAGCTGGTAACATCCACGTTCCTATCGGTAAAGTATCATTCGACGATGCTAAATTGATGGAAAACTTCCGTACAATCCACGATGTAATCTTGAAAGCTAAACCAGCAACTGCTAAAGGCCAATACGTTAAAAATGTAAGTGTAACAACTACATTTGGACCTGGCGTTAAAGTGGACGCAAGCTCTTTATAAAAAAACCTTGACCTCAGCGACTATCTTTGGTATAGTCGTTGAGGTTAATATATGCTTACCGAAGACAGCAGGGGGTGCGAGCCTTAATATACCTGCCGAGGAAGAATCCAATGAGATATTTATGGATCCTCTATGTCTAGGTGACATAGAGTTTTTTGTTTTTACAAGAAATTCTATCATAAAATCCAGGGGGTGAAATATAAGATGAGTGAAGCTGCTATTGCACAAAAACAACTGTTGGTTGAAGAACTGACAACAAAAATCCAAGAATCCGCATCTGTAGTCGTTGTTGATTATTTAGGTCTTACTGTTGAACAGGTGACTGAATTAAGAAAACAATTGCGTGAAGCTGGCGTAGAAATGAAAGTTATCAAAAACTCTCTAATGGTACGTGCTGCTGTCGCTGCAGGTTTGGAAGGCATGGAAAGCATCTTCAAAGGACCTACTGCTGTTGCATTCAGTTCTGAAGATGTTGTAGCTCCAGCCAAAATCATGGCCGAATTTGCAAAAACTGCTGATAAACTAGAAATCAAAGGTGGTATCGTTGAGGGTAACGTTTCTTCTAAAGAAGAAATCGAAGCTTTGGCAAAACTACCAAACCGCGAAGGTATGCTTTCTATGTTACTTTCAGTACTACAAGCTCCAGTCCGCAACTTTGCGTTGGCTATTAAAGCTGTATCCGAGAAAGACGGCGAAGCTGCATAATTTGCAGTTCTGCTAGATGAACCAAAACACAAGCCTCTTTAATGGAGGCACAAAAAAACTTAAACCAAAAACGGAGGAACACAAAATGTCATTAAACATCGAAGCAATCATTGCTGACATCAAAGTAGCAACAGTTCTAGAATTAAACGACTTAGTAAAAGCTATCGAAGAAGAATTCGGCGTAACAGCTGCAGCTCCAGTAGCAGCAGCAGGCGCAGTAGCAGCAGCAGAAGAAGAGCAAACTGAATTCAACGTTGAATTAACTTCAGCTGGAGATTCTAAAATCAAAGTAATCAAAGTTGTACGTGAAGCTACAGGCCTAGGCTTGAAAGAAGCTAAAGCTCTAGTTGACGGCGCTCCTGGCGTTATCAAAGAAGCTGTATCTAAAGAAGATGCTGAAGCATTGAAAGCTCAATTAGAAGAAGTTGGCGCTTCTGTAACAGTTAAATAATCTTTTTTCAAAAGATTATTTCTACAGAAACACAATTCTAGATTGTGTAAATAGACTGGCCAGGATAAGCAATTATCCTGGCTTTTCTTGTATTTTCCCTGCAGTGTCGGACTTCCGTCAGAAGGAGTTGGAAATATGTCAAATCATTACTACACAAAGAATCCTGAGACCGAAAGCAAGGAAGCTTCCTGGACTTTCCCTTTGAGGGGCCGTGAGTTTCGTTTCATCTCGGACAGCGGTGTCTTCTCCAAAAAAACGGTCGACTTCGGTTCGCGCTTGCTGATCGAAACGTTCCGCTTGAATGAGGAGGTTGCCGGGGATATCTTGGATGTCGGCTGCGGCTACGGTCCGATGGGGCTGGCGCTAGCCTATGCCTATCCTGCAAGATTGGTGGAGATGGTGGACGTAAACGAGCGGGCTATGTCTTTAGCGCGCAGAAATGCGGAAGCCAACAACATCCGCAATGTGAAAGTCTACGAGTCGAATACCTACGACCAAGTGCCAGAAGAAAGGCAATTCGCGGCTATCGTCAGTAATCCGCCGATCCGCGCCGGTAAACAGGTCGTTCATCGCATCCTGTCGGAAGCGCACGTGCATCTCTTGCCGGGCGGCACGCTGACTGTAGTCATCCAAAAGAAGCAAGGCGCGCCGAGTGCTGAGCAAAAGATGTTGGATGTCTTCGGGAATGTCGCAGTCATTGCCCGCGACAAAGGCTATTGGATCATCCAATCGGTCAAAGCCTAGCACGTGTCCCGGATCGGATGCGAGCGAAAGACTGTTGACAAATGAAAATCATGTGTGTAGAATAGTAAGGTAATATAGACGCATAAGATAATTCAGAAAACGCGACTGAAATATTGTCCAGACGCGCTTTTCAAGGCAGAAAACAAAAGAAAGAGTAATTTTCTCAGAAATTGCAACCTTCTTTTGGTTTTTTTTTGCCAAAAAAACGTTGCGGATTGTATATGTAACAAAAACGTAACACTTGTTGCGAAAATGCAACATAAGAGTGTGTTGTCGCTAAAGGTCTAAATTTAAGTAGGGGTGAAGAAGTTGTTAGGGCATAATGAAAAATTCGGGAAACAACGTACCCGCAGAAGTTATTCGCGTATCAGTGAAGTGTTAGAGCTTCCTAACCTGATTGAGATTCAAACGGATTCTTACAAATGGTTCCTGGAAACCGGGATCAAAGAGATGTTCAAGGACATCACGCCGATTGAAGATCACACAGGGAACTTAGCATTGGAATTTGTCGATTATGAATTCCATGCTCCAAAATATACTGTTTCAGAAGCACGTGCACATGATGCCAACTACTCGGCGCCGATTTATGTAAAACTACGCTTGATCAATAAAGAAACAGGCGAAATCAAAGACCAGGAAGTTTTCTTTGGTGATTTCCCATTAATGACAGATATGGGTACCTTCATCATCAACGGAGCGGAACGTGTTATCGTCTCACAATTGGTTCGTTCTCCAGGCGTTTATTTCCATAACAAGATGGACAAAAACGGGAAAGAAAGCTTCGGCAACACGTTGATTCCTAACCGTGGCGCATGGTTGGAGTATGAAACGGATGCGAAAGATATCTCTTACGTCCGTATCGACCGCACCAGAAAAATCCCGTTGACCGTTTTGGTCCGCGCATTGGGCTTCGGTTCGGATGATCAGATTCTTGAGATCTTCGGCGACAACGAAAGCTTACGCCTGACTATGGAAAAAGATGTACATAAGAATGCATCAGACTCCAGAACAGAAGAAGCGTTGAAAGACGTCTACGAGAGACTTCGTCCAGGCGAACCGAAAACGGCCGACAGCTCGCGTAACTTGCTGAATGCCCGTTTCTTCGACCCAAGAAGATATGATATGGCTCCGGTTGGACGCTATAAAGTAAATAAAAAATTGAATGTCAAAACACGCTTGTACAACCAGACATTGGCTGAAACATTGGTCGATCCTGAGACAGGTGAAATCATCGCGGAAAAAGGAACCGAATTGGATCGCGGCGTAATGGAACGCTTAGCGCCTTATTTGGATAACGGCTTGAACCAAGTGACGTTGTACCCTACTGATGATGGTGTTGTGACTGATCCGGTCGTTATGCAGGTAGTGAAAGTCTACTCTAAGAAAGACCCTGAGAAAGTCATCAACATCATCGGAAATTCCGAAATTGCTGACGATATCAAACATCTGACGACTGCCGATATCTTTGCTTCCATGAACTACTTCTTCAATCTTTCTGAAGGACTGGGAACAACGGATGACATCGACCACTTGGGTAACAGACGTATCCGTTCGGTCGGAGAGTTGTTGCAGAACCAATTCCGTATCGGTTTGTCACGGATGGAGCGTGTCGTGCGCGAAAGAATGTCCATCCAGGATGTTTCTACCGTAACACCGCAACAATTGATCAACATCCGCCCGGTAGTGGCTGCAATCAAAGAATTCTTTGGTTCATCCCAATTGTCGCAGTTCATGGACCAAACGAATCCGTTGGGCGAATTGACGCACAAACGTCGTCTTTCTGCCTTAGGACCCGGTGGTTTGACGCGGGACCGTGCCGGATATGAAGTCCGAGACGTTCACTATTCCCACTATGGCCGTATGTGTCCGATCGAAACGCCTGAGGGCCCGAATATCGGACTGATCAACAGCTTGTCCAGTTATGCGAAAATCAACAAATATGGCTTCATTGAAACACCTTACCGCCGTGTTGACTGGAACACGCATAAGGTTACCAATATCATCGACTACTTGACTGCTGACGAAGAAGATAACTTCACCGTAGCGCAAGCCAACTCGGTCCTATTGGAAGACGGAAGCTTCGCCAACAATATCGTCATGGCCCGTTATATCCATGACAACTTGGAAGTTCCGATCGAACGCGTCGATTACATGGACGTTTCTCCAAAACAAGTAGTTGCTGTCGCGACAGCCTGCATCCCGTTCTTGGAAAACGATGACTCCAACCGTGCTTTGATGGGTGCCAACATGCAACGTCAAGCTGTTCCGCTGATCAACCCGCAAGCACCGTTCGTCGGTACCGGGATGGAATACAAAGCCGCCCATGACTCAGGCGCAGCCCTGTTGTGCCAAAATGATGGTGTGGTTGAATACGTGGATGCCAAAGAAATCCGTGTCCGTCGCGACAATGGCGCTTTGGATAAATACGAAATCATCAAGTTCCAACGTTCCAACTCAGGAACTTGCTATAACCAACGTCCAATCGTAGCTTTGGGTGACCGTGTCGATGTCGGCGAGACATTAGCGGATGGCCCATCTATGGAAAAAGGCGAAATGGCTCTTGGACAGAACGTTTTGGTTGCCTTCATGACTTGGGAAGGTTACAACTACGAGGATGCTGTTATCATGAACGAACGTCTTGTCCGTGATGATGTGTACACTTCTATCCATATCGAAGAATACGAATCAGAAGCACGTGATACGAAGCTTGGACCTGAAGAAATCACCCGCGAATTGCCTAACGTCGGCGAAGATGCTTTGAAAGATCTTGACGAGCGCGGCATCATCCGCATCGGTGCGGAAGTCAAAGATGGGGATATCCTAGTCGGTAAAGTCACTCCTAAAGGGATGACGGAACTGTCCGCGGAAGAACGTCTATTGCATGCCATCTTCGGTGAAAAAGCCCGCGAAGTGCGCGATACATCGCTACGTGTTCCTCACGGCGGCGGCGGTATCGTCCACGATGTGAAGATCTTTACCCGTGAAGCAGGGGATGAATTGTCACCTGGCGTGAATTTGTTGGTGCGTGTCTACATCGTTCAAAAACGTAAAATCAACGAAGGGGATAAGATGGCTGGACGTCATGGTAACAAAGGGGTTGTATCCCGTATCATGCCTGAAGAAGATATGCCATACATGCCAGACGGCACGCCTGTTGACATCATGTTGAACCCTCTAGGGGTACCATCGCGTATGAACATCGGACAAGTATTGGAACTTCACTTAGGTATGGCTGCCCGTTCATTAGGCATCTACGTCGCATCTCCAGTATTCGATGGTGCGGATGAAGATGACGTTTGGGGTACTGTGGCTGAAGCCGGTATGGCGAACGATGCCAAAACCATCCTTTATGATGGCCGTACAGGTCAACCGTTCGATAACCGTGTATCCGTCGGCGTCATGTACTATCTGAAACTTTCCCACATGGTTGATGATAAATTGCATGCTCGTTCAACTGGACCATACTCTTTAGTTACGCAACAACCATTGGGTGGTAAAGCTCAGTTCGGTGGACAACGTTTCGGAGAGATGGAAGTTTGGGCACTGGAAGCTTATGGTGCTGCCTATACATTGCAAGAAATCTTGACATACAAATCAGATGATGTTGTCGGTCGTGTGAAAACATACGAAGCGATCGTCAAAGGCGAAACAATTCCTCGTCCAGGTGTACCTGAATCATTCCGCGTATTGGTGAAAGAATTGCAAGCACTCGGATTGGATATGAAAGTGCTTGATGAAGCAGAAGAAGAAATCGAATTGCGCGACATGGATGAAGAAGACGATGTTGTGAATATGGAAAGATTAAATAAACAATCTGAAGCAATGAAGAGAGACTAATCCGTGTTCCCGGACGCTGCTGAAGCGTTCGGGCGCATGTTTGATCAAAGCGCATTGCCTCACGAGAAACGCAGATAGAGCATTTTGGGCAGCTCAAAGAATAAAGGGAGGTTGGCCCCTTGATAGACGTTAATAAATTTGAAAGTATGCAAATCTCTTTGGCTTCTCCTGATAAGATCCGTAGCTGGTCTTACGGGGAAGTTAAAAAACCAGAAACAATCAACTACAGAACACTGAAACCTGAAAAAGAAGGTTTGTTCTGTGAGCGAATTTTTGGACCGCAAAAGGACTGGAAATGTTCATGTGGTAAATACAATGGTATCCGTTACAAAGGCATCGTTTGCGATCGCTGTGGCGTTGAAGTAACCCGCGCTAAGGTCCGTCGTGAAAGAATGGGCCATATCGAATTGGCTGCTCCTGTAACCCATGTATGGTACTTCAAAGGGATTCCTAGCCGTATGGGACTTGTATTGGATATGAGCCCGCGTGCATTGGAAGAAATCATTTACTTCGCTTCCTACGTTGTCATCGAACCAGGTGATACTGTCTTGGAATCGAAACAGTTGCTGACAGAAAGAGAATACCGTGACAAACGGGCGCAATTCGGAAATGGTTTCCATGCGGCCATGGGTGCGGAAGCAATCAAGCAATTGCTTGATCGCGTCGATGTCGATACTGAATGTGAACAATTAAAAGAAGACTTGAAATCCGCGACTGGACAAAAACGTACGCGTGCAATCCGTCGTTTGGATATCTTGGATGCTTTCCGTTCTTCAGGGAACAAACCTAGCTGGATGATCATGGATGTAATCCCGGTTATCCCTCCAGATTTGCGTCCGATGGTTCAATTGGAAGGCGGCCGTTTCGCAACAAGTGACTTGAACGACCTTTACCGTCGTGTCATCAACCGTAACAACCGTCTGAAACGCTTGTTGGATCTGAACGCACCGAACATCATCGTTCAGAATGAAAAACGCATGCTGCAGGAAGCTGTCGATGCTTTGATCGATAACGGTCGTCGCGGCCGTCCTGTAACAGGACCAGGTAACCGTCCATTGAAATCACTTTCGCACATGTTGAAAGGGAAACAAGGGCGTTTCCGTCAAAACTTGCTGGGTAAACGTGTTGACTACTCCGGACGTTCCGTAATCGTAGTTGGACCTTTCCTGAAAATGTACCAATGTGGCTTGCCGAAAGAAATGGCGATCGAGTTGTTCAAACCGTTCTTGATGAAAGAATTGGTTGCCCGTGATATCGCAAGCAACATCAAAAATGCAAAACGCAAAATCGACCGTATGGACGATGATGTCTGGGATGTATTGGAAGATGTCATCAGAGAACATCCGGTATTGCTGAACCGCGCACCGACGCTTCACCGTTTGGGTATCCAAGCATTTGAACCGGTACTTGTCGAAGGTAAAGCAATCCGTCTGCATCCGTTGGTATGTGAAGCCTATAACGCCGATTTCGATGGTGACCAAATGGCCGTCCACGTACCGCTGGGCGAAGAAGCACAAGCAGAAGCGCGTCTATTGATGCTGGCTGCACAGAACATCTTGAATCCAAAAGATGGTAAACCAGTCGTAACCCCATCCCAGGATATGGTCTTGGGTAACTATTACCTGACGCTGGAAGAAATCAATAAAGTCGGCGAAGGAATGATCTTCTCCAACGCTGAAGAAGCGGGTCTGGCTTATGAAGGTGGATTTGTCCATCTGCATACCAGAGTAGCGATCAGCACGAATTCGTTGCCTAAGAAACCATGGACAGAATGGCAAAGAGGCCGTCTGTTGGTGACGACAGTCGGTAAGATCTTCTTTAACGAAATCATGCCGGATGAATTCCCGTATTTGAACGAACCAACGCAATTCAACTTGGATGTAGCGACTCCGGATAAATACTTTGTTGAAGCCGGCGAAGACGTTCAGGCGTTCATCAAGAAACAAGAAATTGTCGGACCGTTCAAGAAGAAATACCTTGGAAATATCATTGCTGCCGTCTTCAAGAAGTTCCAAGTAACGGAAACTTCGAAGATGTTGGACAAAATGAAGGACCTGGGTTACAAAATCTCGACTCGTGCAGGTATCACTGTAGGGATCGCCGATATCTTGGTATTGGAATCCAAAGCAGAGATTCTGGAAAGAGCGCACAAAAAAGTCGATAACATCACAAAACAATTCCGTCGTGGTCTGATCACCGATGATGAAAGATACAACAGCGTCATCACAACTTGGAACATGGCGAAAGATGAAATCCAGATCGAACTGATGAAGACATTGGGACAAGAAAATCCGATCTTCATGATGAGTGATTCCGGAGCCCGTGGTAACATCTCCAACTTTACGCAACTTGCCGGTATGCGTGGTCTGATGGCCGCTCCAAATGGTAAGATCATGGAACTGCCGATCACTTCGAACTTCCGTGAAGGACTAAGCGTTTTGGAAATGTTTATCTCTACCCATGGAGCTCGTAAAGGGATGACCGATACAGCCTTGAAGACAGCCGATTCAGGTTACCTGACTCGTCGTTTGGTTGACGTTGCGCAAGATGTTATTATCCGTGAAGACGATTGCGGCACCGATCGTGGTCTGATCGTCCGTTCGATCCAAGAAGGCAATGAAGTCATTGAGGCCTTGGAAGAGCGTCTGATTGGCCGTTATGCTCAAAAAACAGTGGTTCATCCTGAAAACGGCAAAGTTCTTGCAGTTCATAACCAATTGATCACAGAAGATATGGCCAAGGAAATCATTGATGCTGGTATCGAAGAAGTGACGATCCGTTCCGTGTTCACATGTAACACAAGACACGGCGTCTGCAAACGTTGCTACGGCCGTAACTTGGCTACTGGTTCAAATGTTGAGGTCGGTGAAGCAGTCGGTACGATCGCTGCCCAATCCATCGGTGAACCGGGTACTCAATTGACCATGCGTACATTCCATACGGGTGGGGTTGCCGGAGACGATATCACACAAGGTTTGCCGCGTATCCAAGAAATCTTTGAAGCGCGTAATCCGAAAGGGCAAGCTGTCATCACAGAAGTTACCGGGGAAGTTGTCTCCATTGATGAGAGTGCGTCCGATCGTTCTAAAGAAGTAACAGTCAAAGGGATCACGGATACAAGAACGTATACCATTCCTTACACTGCACGTACGAAAGTGGCTGAAGGCGACATCGTTCACCGTGGGGATCCGTTGACTGAAGGGTCCATCGAGCCTAAGAGCTTGTTGCGCGTCCGCGATGTATTGTCTGTTGAGACGTACTTGCTGCGCGAAGTTCAGAAAGTATACCGTATGCAAGGGGTAGAAATCGGCGACAAGCATATCGAAGTTATGGTTCGTCAAATGTTGCGTAAAGTTCGCGTTATGGATCCGGGTTCAACAGATATCCTGCCAGGTACATTGATGGATATCTCAGATTTCGAAGACCGCAACCGTGCTGTCATCAACGCTGGGGAAGTTCCAGCAACAGCCCGTCCAGTTCTTTTGGGAATCACAAAAGCGTCATTGGAAACAAACAGCTTCTTGTCTGCTGCTTCCTTCCAAGAAACGACTCGTGTCCTGACGGATGCTGCAATCCGCGGCAAGAAAGACTCCTTGTTGGGTCTTAAAGAGAATGTTATCATCGGTAAGATCATCCCTGCTGGTACAGGTATGGCCCGCTACCGTAAGATGGAGCCAAAAGCCGTCGAAGCCGAAAGTGAGAGCGTCTATAGCATCACTGATACAGCCGAAATGGGTTCTGACCTATCTGATTACAGAGGATAAAAACAACAAACGTTCCGGAAAAGCAATTTGCTTTTCCGGGGCGTTTTTTTGTCGTTTGTATGTTTTTTTTCCTAGGATTGGGATTTGAAAATGGGTTTGTTGGCGTGATTCCCTGCGAAAATGGGTTTGGCGGGGAATATCATGCTGTCCGCGGATATTTTTCCCCGCCAAGGTGGTTTCGGCGGTTTTTCTGACTGTGATTTGAACTGATTTTCCCCGTCAAAATGGTTTTGACAGGTTATTTCTGTGCATAAATAAAATCCTCGAACAGAATTAGAGAGGCGTCAAAGCACCAAAACCATTTGCGCAAAGTGCACCACAACGGCAGACGCGGCGAGAAAGGGCCCGAACGGTAATCTGCGCTGCAAGGAGCTACCGTTTGTCAGGTAGGTGTGCAAAAAACAAAAGCCTGCGAAGAGGCTGGCCAACAGGATGATGAACAAGGTTGGTTCCAGCCCGAAAGCGAGGCTCAAGATCGAAAGCAGTTTGACGTCGCCGCCCCCGATTCCATCAGGAAGAGCGAGTCCGGTGAAGAACAGCAATGAAAAGATCACAAAAAAACTAATGAAGGCTGCTGGCCAATCCGTAGTAGGAAGAGTCATTTGATGAAATACGACACCGAAAAACAACAAGAGCTGAAAGCGATCAGGAATCAACAGATAGAGATAATCGGTAATCGATATGACCAGCAGCAACGAGAACATAAAGGCGAGAGCGAGTAACTGCAACAAGTCTGTTGCGTAGAAATAATAGAGAAGGCATGTCACAAAACCGGAAATGATTTCCGAAGCGAAGTACATCGGATCTATTTTTGTTGCACAGTAAGCACATTTGCCTCGGTGACATACATAAGAAACAATCGGAAAAAGATCTGTTGTCTGCAGTGTATGCTGGCAATGGACGCAGTGGGAGCGTGTGGTGGTGAAGTTTTCTTTGATCGGGATACGCGTTCCGAGTACAGTGAAGAAGGATCCGAAAATGGCTCCGAAATAAAAGATGGATATGTAAACGATGATGATCAAAACAATTCCTCCTTTACGAACAAACTGATTATAGTATCCGCAACTAGTCTGTTGAATCTTTTTGTTCGTAGGATGGGGAAATTTTTTTGAAAAACATTCCATTTAGTATTGACAGAGTGTTCGTCAGGTGGTAGACTGTTTAAGTTGTCAAATTAATCCTTTGTCCTGATGGAAAATATTTGTTGACAGATGGTCCTGGATTTGATAATATATAAGAGTTGCTACTGCAGTTCAAAAACGTCTGAAGTATCTCGAAAAAATATTTCGAAAAGGCGTTGACACCGGGCTGGTTAAGTGGTATTATAAATAAGCAATCACGTAATACGTGATGCGCGATTGACCTTTGAAAACTGAACAAAGAATGAACGAACCAAATGTGCAGGGAGCTTAGACTTCGGTCGA
>NZ_FONM01000029.1 GCF_900112935.1 Trichococcus pasteurii | reverse complement strand
CCAACTGACGGTATTTCAGGAATATATTGAAGAAGCCCAAACGATTTATCTGGAAGATATCCGCGAAGGGAACCCACAAGCTTTTACCCGAAAAAGGAAAACGACCCCGCTCACATTGATGCTTCAAATGTTTGCGCAAAAGGGGAACTCCCAATTTTGTGAACTATTAAATTTCTACGATAATCAGAGGAAACCGCTCGACATTTCGACCGTCGCTTTTTATAAGGTCCGAATGAACTATAACCCCAAAGCTATCCGGTTGATGATGACTGACTACATGTCCATGATTTATGAAGAAAACGATGACCAATTGGTCAAGCTGAACGGCTACATTGTCACCGCGATAGACGGCTCTGACATCATCCTGCCCTCCACGGAGGAAAACGCCAAGAAATATGGTGTGGCTCTTAATGCAAAGGCATCCGCCAATCCGGTGATGGCCTCCGTCTCCTTGCTTTATGATTGTATCAACAAATTGGTGATTGACACGTTTGTCGGTCCGTACAAGAGCAGCGAGCGCGATTCGGCTTCGCAGCACCTCCACGTATTGAAAGAAACGCTGCGGCAACCAACCATTACCGTGTTTGATCGCGGCTATTTTTCGTTGCGCCTGGTTCATCAACTGATTCAGGACGGGCAGAAATTTGTGATGAGAATGGATCACCAGAAATTAAAACGATATTCCAGTCAGCTATCTGTCGGGCAAGATAAAACCTTTGAAGTCACCTTTGACAGAGCCCAGACAGACGACTACCGGAATGACCGAATTTTCCGGGCGACCTTGATGAGCACGGTTTATCCCTTGCGTTTTGTAAAAATCCCGCTTCGCAAGCAGGATAGCGAGAAGATAGAGGACGAAGTCCTTTTGACGAACCTAACACCCGCAGAATTTTCATCCGACGACTTGAATGAAGTGTACCGATTGAGATGGGGAATCGAAACTGCCTACAACGTACTGAAAAACCGGATGAAGTTAGAGGAGTTCAGTGGCATTCGGGAACGGCTGATTCTTCAGGACATTTATTGTAGTGTTTGGTTGTACAACCTGACAATGCTTCATTTAATCGAAGTGAGCGAAACAAGAGCAATCCCCCAAGAGCGTTATAAATATGAAATGAAGCAAAATCTCAGCATCGCTATCGGAATCGTGAAAACCTATTTCATACGATCGTTCATGAGTGAAACACGCGAACAACGGAGAGAAAGTTTTGAACAAATGAGTGCGTTGCTTACCAAGCACCTTGTCCCCGTCCGCCCACATAGGGCGGCCAAAAGGAAGACTCCGGTGAACAAATCCAGACGATCTTATCGTTACACATATTAACTTGGATTCCCTATAAAATTACAACGGGGATCATTTAAAGCTTGATAAATCAAGGTTTCCCTGTTGAACCACGTTATAATAATCCGGGGATGAAGTTATTAGGGCGACTTTCTTCATGGAGTTGCCTTGCTTCGTCGTGCTTTGGATTGTCAGAAAAGAAAGAGACAGTGGAAATGAGAGAATTTATCTCCCATTTCCACTGTCTCTTATTTGTCAATATCCTTAAGTTAATGACATTGACAGTCAACTGCGTTCCGTATTCTTCAATGAATCATGTGCCATTAAACCCTTGCTTGGTGCATTCCGCTTGCGGATTTGTCCGAAACTAGTCGACTGCCGCAGTGATGATGGAAGCTTCCCTGATTTCTTCTGCTTGTTTTGGTTTCTTTGCCCTTTGAATTTTCTTTCCGGTGAAATAACGGACAACGGATTCCCATTTTATGAAGTTTTTCATATTGATGCTCCCTCCTTCACGATAAAACGCACGTCCTACTGGTCAACGATAAATCATGTACAAAGCTTCCCCTAGACGGTTCAGCGTGTCTTCGATCACTCTGGTCGGCGCCGCAAGATTGATGCGCTCATAGCCTTCGCCCTCTTCCCCAAAGATGTAGCCTTCATCGGTAAAGAACTGCGCTTCCTCGCGCATGAACCGTTCCAATTCTTCCGCCGATAATCCCAGCGCTTTGAAGTTTACCCATTGCAGATAAGTCCCCTCTACCAAGGGTGCGGTTATTTTAGGGAAATTAGCGGCGAAGAAATCGCGCACCAGATGTTGGTTCCTGTCGATGACCGGAATCAGATGATCGAGCCACTGTTCCGCCTCATTATAGGCGATCCGGCAGCCTTCCAGCCCCAACGTCCCCACCATACCGCAGGAGACACTTCCGAGCGCATCGGACATTTTCTTCCGCAAAGTCTCGTTTTTGATGATGATATTGGAAGTGCACAGCCCAGCCAGATTGAATGTTTTGGAGGGCGACGTGCAGGTAATCGTCCTTTCCGCCACCGCATGGGAAAGCGTCTGGAAAACCTTATGTTCGTAGCCAGGCATGGTCAAGTCATGATGGATTTCATCTGCGACAATGATCATGTCATAACGAAGGACGATATCCGCTAAACGCCCCAGCTCTTCTTCCGTCCACACCCTTCCGACTGGATTATGCGGGCTGCAGAAAATGATCAGTTTATTCTCTTTCTTACGGCAGAGGTGCTCAAGCCCTTTGAAGTCGATCGTGTATTCGTCAGCGCGATTCAAGAGCGGATTCCGGACGACTTTCCGCCCCGCATTTTCGATGGCTCCAAAGAAAGGATAATAGACCGGCGTCATGATGATGACCCCCTCACCCGGCTGGGTATAGGCCCTGACCGCTGCATAAAATGCAGAAACGACACCAGGACTGGTCAGGATCCATTCCTTTTCCACTTCAAAACTATGCCGACGCCGTTGCCAGTCGATGACTGCTTGGTAATACCCTTCGGTGGGTACACTGTAGCCCAATACGTTGTCTTCCAAATATTCCTGCAGCCCTTTGGTGATCTCAGGCGCAGTCCTGAACTCCATATCCGCAACCGTAAGAGGCACCACATCATCCGCTACATCCGGCATCCATTGATACATCTGTTGCCACTTCACGGAGCCTTTGTCTTTTCTGCTGATGATCGATTCGAAATCATATATTTTTTTGTTTCCTTCAATCTCCATTCCATACACCATATTATCTCTCCCTTCCCACTCGTGTAAGTTTTAATCACACAAGAGTCGGATCAACACCTCGTTTTCGGGTGCATTTCAATTACGACACTAACTATAAGGGGTTTTTTGGCCAATGTCTAATTTACCATAACAAATCCGGTCACAAAACCTCACATGACATTAAACTCCATCCCCAAGCCCTTATGCAATCACTGTTTTTATGTGTCGCTTTTCCTCACATGTTCATTCGCTGAAAAATAAATATAAAAGCCCCAGATGCGCTTTATTCACGCATCCGGGGCTTTGAAAGCATTCTAGCTTGATTCTTATTTACTTGAATTCAATGAAGAGGTAAAGATCCCCTCCGGTGAAATCGGCTGTGCGTTCCAAGGAATTGACCAAAATATTCATTCTGATCTGATCATTTTCAGTAGTGATCGTCGCATCCTCGACCGTCAAGTTTCCTTTATCGAAGCCGGAAGTTGCGGCCTCATCGAAAATCACATCATACAATTCTTTTGTATCGTAAGCGAGCAACTCATCCCCTGCCGCATCCTTCAGCGTGAGCACATAATAGTCATCCACTATTTTTTTCTCCAGCAGATAGGATTGCCCATTGGCCTCAAAATCTGTGTTTTCCAACGAACCCGGTTCCGCTACTGAGTAATAGAGATACTGGTGGAGCATAATATCGAAGCCTGATATCCCGACTACAGGATCGGCATCCCAATTCAGGTAGACGAATTCGCCTTCACCTTGCGGATAATCCGTTTCGGAGTAGGTCATGTCAAAACCGTAGGTGTCAGTGAAATCACTGTAGACATTGAAGTCGCTCGGCAGGTAGGCCACCTCTTTGTTGTAGCCCATGTTGTCGATGTAGGAAGCGACCTTAGTGATGACGATCTTATCGCTGAGGGAAACATCACTTTTCGGAACGATGGCGTTGTCCACCAGCATATCATTTTCTATTAATTTACGTTCCAAAAAGCTGATTTGGTTGTTCTTGCTGACGGTAAAGGCATCGATTGGCGGGATGATGGAAATGGCCGACAATGTAAGCAAGGCGATGGCGATCAAGCCGTTATGCTTCGGTTTCATGAAACTGAAGATCACACCGGCTATCGTCGCGAAGATGCCGAATAGGATGACATAATAGCGGCCATGCGTGACGCCCATCTCCCTGATTTTCAGGAAGGAGGCGATGGTCTGGAAAACGACGATCGGAATCAGGATTTTAGGGAAAATCTTGCGGAACAGATCGGCAAATTTATTCTTGATATTGCAGGCGAGGATATAGACGATGATGACGATGATCGCATAGGAAACAAGCAACGGCTCCAAAAGATTGTCTGTCCAGAATTCCCCTCCGATATTCATGACGACATAGATCACGAGAATCAAAGTATAGATGGCCGTCAAAGGGATGATGATGTAGGAAATCAGAATTTCCAGGAAGCGCGGCACCATAAATTGGCGGTCCAGCGTTTCCCCGCGCTTCGCCCACGCCTCATCCGGTATCATTTCTTCGCGTTTGCCCGGATAAAGCGGCGTCATCGACAAGAAATAGATCGGCGCGAACAAGGAACCGACGATATTCATAAGATGCGTGAGAATTTTGAAATCAAGATTGAAGAGCAGGTAATCAGTAGCATAAAAAATGGCACTGATACCGGCTGTCAATACTGCTGAAAAAAGCACGGTCGTAAAGAAGGCCTTCAGAGCCGATAAGAAACTCCGGTGGAAAGGCACCTTCACACTTTTGATCGATGGTATCCAAATAAAAGCAATCATAAGAGCGAACAGCGCCACACCGGTTTTGACGCTGATGGCGATGTTATACAGTGTCTGCGGTCCGACCGCGAAGTAATAGCCGGTCGTAAGCAGCACCGCTCCGCCCATCAGCAGATAGCGGGCATTCAGTTGCGTAAAGAAACGTTCATAAACCATTTGGCCGACGATGCTCAGCATGGCTCCCACCAAAAAAGTGAACAGATAGCGGGCATAATCCTCGCGTGGGTTTTCAATCATGAAGCTGTTCAACACTGCGACCGCGATCAAAAAAAGCACGGTCAGTGGATAACGACTGATGGAACGCCCCATTCCTTTATAGGCTTTCCAAAATGCGTCTTTGAATTTCATTTTTGCCACTCCCTTCAGGCATTCGGATGATAGTATAGCATCCTCTTTTTCCGCGACTTCCCCCTTCCTGCACCTATCCTTTGCACCCGCACTAATGCTATTGCATTCCCGATGAAATCGCACAGTTTGCTTATCTTAATTATGGGTATCCAGGAGCACCTTTGTCAAATTTTGCGGTGCCTTGAAGGGGGGCGTGCCAAATAATCCTTCACTCAAAAAAGAGCATAGCTTTCCGCTATGCCCTTCTTGCTTATTATTTGAATGGCCCCGTCTTCGCATCCTTCATCGCCAATTGGATATAGTCGATGGAAGCATTTAGTTTGGCGGTTTCCCACTCATCCAAAGCGACCCCGAATTGTTTTTCCACGCCGTTCCGGCCAATCAGGCACGGCATGCTCAAAGCCACATCGCCGTCATGGCCGTACTGCCCGCGCAGAATCGTGCAGACCGGGTGGATGCTCTTTTCATCCAATAGGACCGCTTGCGCCAAAGTGATGGCGGATTGCGCAACCCCGGCATTCGTCCAGCCTTTCCCATTCAGCACATCATAGGCCGACTTCACTACCGCTGCCCCGATCGCTTCCGGATCCAACGTCTCCACTTCCGGGAAATAAGTTCCGAACTCATCATAGCGGATGCCGTTTATGGCCAAACGGCTCACCACCGGGAAGGCGGTAAAGCCGTGCTCGCCCATCATATAGCCAGTCACGCTCTTAGGATCCACACCATAACGTTGCGAGATCACTTTCCGCAGACGTGCCGAGTCCAGCATCGTGCCGGTCCCAAAGATCCGGCCTTCCGGATAGTCGAATTCGCTGGCTGCGATATAAGTCACCGTGTCCAATGGATTCGTGATCAGAATGATGATCGCTTCTTTCGTATATTTGGTGATGCCGGCCATCACTTCGCGGATGACCGCCGCGTTTTTACCGGTCAAAGAGGCGCGATCCGGGATGGCATCCGGATTGTTGTCATCCTTCAGGACACTCGGGCCGGCAGCGATGATAATGACATCCGCATCCGCGCAATCGGAGTAATCCCCGGCATGTACATCCACATTGGACATATAGGTCAACGCGGTCGCATGCGCCTGATCCAAAGCCTCTCCATGGGCAACATTCTCCAGGATATCGATCGTGGCAATTTCCGCAAATAATCTCAATTTCATCGCATCCGCCAACACATACGAGCCTACGTGACCCACGCCCACCACAACAAGTTTATTTTTATGCATCTTTTCCCCTCCAGTTCTCATCATACTTTCATCTTAGCATCTTTTCGGCGGTTTATCATAAGTATTTCGCGAATGATATCAAGTCAGGATGCCGGCTTGCAATAATCCGCCGGTCCGAGTACTATGGAAGCAACATCACCCAAGAGGAGCATACGTTAAATGGAAAAGTTTGTGGAAGCTTTAAAACAAAAAATTCGCAGTAAAGAGGGTTTGTCGCCAAAGATGCAGGACATACTGGATGCTTGCGTCGTGCTTTTCTCGACGAAAGGATTTTCCAACACCAGCACAAAGGATATCGCAAAAGCAGCCAATGTTGCCGAAGGGACCATCTACAAGCATTTCGGGACCAAGGAAAACTTGCTTTACGCTACGATTTTCCCGATTCTGCGCGATATCATCTCAGCTGAGGCACTCACCCAAGTGCAGCAGTTCCGCAATTCTGCAGAGAATGCCCCATTTGAGCGGTTCGTGGAATTCATTGTGCGCAAGGATGTTATGATGCCGGAAGAACATTTCCAATCCGGCAAAATTTTTATCAGCGAAATGATGTACGACAAACAGCGTTACAAAGAATTCATCAGCATGATCCCAAAGGACTTGATAGAAGGCATCTATGCGATCCTCGACGGCTACAAAGACAAAAACGAAATCGTCGATTGGCCTAATCCAGTCATTTGGCAATTCATCATGAGCATCCTGTTCGGCAATCACTTGACCCACTACGTCCTTTTCACGGATGCGAAGCGCGACAAAGAAGCCGAAATCGCTTATCTGACCAAACAGATCGTCAAAGGCCTCAGTCCCGATAAGCAGTAGCATTGACAGCCCGTTCCCGAATCGCTATACTTGACTAATCACACGGTGAGTAAATACTCACTCATCGGCATTTATTTTAAAATAATAAGGAGGCATCCCCTAACTATGGCTTTTGTCGAACTAAAAAATCTGAATAAATTTTACCCAATCAGCGGATCGGAAGATTTCCAGGCACTCAAGGACGTCAACCTTTCCTTGGATAAAGGCGAATTGGTCTCAATCGTCGGCGAGTCAGGCAGCGGTAAATCAACCTTGATGAATCTGTTGGGCGGTCTGGACAGCCAGTTCTCAGGCGAAATAACCATTGACGGCCAAAACATGAGCACGTTCAAGGAAAAAGATTTCGTGAATTACCACAAAGAAAAGATCGGCTTCGTTTTCCAGAGTTTCAATCTTGTTTCCCACCTGAGCGTGCTGGATAACGTCACATTGGCGATGACGCTTTCGAACGTCGACAAAAAAACGCGGGTCGCAAGGGCGAGAGAAGTCCTGAAGCAGCTTGGCCTTGACGACCAATACAAAAAGAAACCCAGCCAGTTATCCGGCGGGCAAAAGCAACGTGTGGCAATCGCCCGCGCGTTGGTCAACGACCCGGATATCATCATTGCCGATGAACCTACCGGAGCCTTGGACTCACAGACGACAGACCAGGTTTTGGACATCATTCAGGACATCGCCAAAACCGGCAAGTTGGTCATCATGGTCACCCACTCGGAGAAAGTAGCGGCCCGTTCCACGCGTGTCGTCACGATCGATGACGGAAAAATCATCGGCGATATCCATCAAGGCGAAATCGCCTTGCACGAGAATGCGTTTGAACTGCAGCAAAAAAGCAAGAGCAAAAACCTCACTTTTTTTGCGGCGATCCGTTTGGCCCTTCTTAATATGAAGGAAAAGTTGGCCCGAAACATCCTGATCGCGCTTGGCGGCAGCATCGGCATCATGAGCATCATCGTGATGCTGTCCTTGGGCGAAGGCGTCAATGATTATCTGACCGAAACGATGAACGCAAACGTCAATCCGCTCGTCAGTGAAGTGCGGATGCCAATCGTCATCGAAACCAACAATAGCGAGAACGCCGATTCATCCATGATGATCAGGACTCCTGCCGGGGCAGAAATCCCTGCCGGATCCGCGCCATCGGGTCCGCCTGCCGGGGTGACGCAATCCGATCCGTTCGGAGAAGAGAACCTGGAGGAATTGCGGAACATCCCGCATGTGGCAGAAGTCAATCTGGCCTACTCTTCGCTTACGATCGGCAGCGACAACGTCATCTATGAAGGTGAAAAATATGCCTTCATGAACTTCGGGACAACCTCCGGCATGACCGATTCCAACATCCTCTATGGGGCTTTCCCTGAAGAAGGCGAAATCCTGATCACAGAAGGTGTCGCCAACCAGCTGGCTGGCACTGCGGAAGAAGCCATCGGCAAAGAAGTCACCGTGGATGTTACCATAGACGGTGAATCGTTGGAAAAAAATTATGTCATCAGCGGCATCTATTCAGCCGGCCAAGCCATCGGAGCGTTCGAATCTGTTTATATGTCAACCGAATCCTTCGAGACCTTGACCGCAGAAAACAATCTGGACGTGGAGCCGAATGTTGTCTACTTGGTATCCGACGATCCTGAAAATACCCAAGCCATCAAAGATGAAGTGGCCGCTTTGGGTTACCGCGGTTCATCAGCGGATGCCCTGGCTTCCACTTTCACGCAGATGCTGGATATCTTCACCTACATCCTTTCCGGGGTTGCCGGCATTTCCTTGTTCGTTTCCGCCATCATGATTTTGACGGTGCTCTACATCAGCGTTGTCGAACGCACACAGGAAATCGGCGTCATCAAAGCGATCGGCGGCCGGAAGAAAGATATCCGCCGCATCTTCGTTTCCGAGTCCTTCCTGATCGGTCTGTTCAGCGGATTGCTGGGCGTAGGCATCGCCTACCTCATCACCGTTGTCGGAAACATTGTTGTGGAGAAACTGTTTGATACGGCAATCCTGAATATGACACCGGCGTTCGCGGTATTCGGCATCGTCACCAGCGTGATCATCAGCATGGTAGCCGGCCTGATGCCTGCCCAAAAAGCAGCCCGCCTCGACCCAGTAGAAGCCCTAAGACACGATTAAAAAAACAGGATGTGATGAATCCTGAGCTCAGAGTTTGAGCACTAACGAGGTTCAGGACCAAGCAGCCCGCTTTTGGCTGCTTGGTCCTGAACAGCGTTAGGCGGAGAACTCTAGGATTCAGAACTCAACTACAGGATATGATGGATTGCGGGTAGGGGGGCGAGCACTACAATAAACCAAAAGAAGCAACCGGATTTTTTCGGCTGCTTCTTTTGGTTTATTCCGCAAGCCGGATTTGCGCATAAAAGGCGTTCATCTGATCGGCCAATTCATTTTCCTGCATTTCATGGAAGACGCTCATCACGTTGTATAGGTAACGCAACAACCAATCAAACGCGTCCTTCTTCAAGGTAATACCTTCCTTCGCTTCTTCCTCTATCTCTTTGTGCAACGCATCAACCCAATGATCCCCCAAGACGATCCGCACCCGTTGAAACTGCTCACGGAAAAGCTGCTCAGTGGAAATTTCGCCTTCCCCTGGCATCCATTTGTTCCGGTTTGCACTGCGGTAATACCGGGGGATGAAATGCTTGAAATAAGGATCGGATTGCTGCAGCAGGAAGAAGGCTGCTTCATATTTCCGATCGGCTATGTAGCTGTCCAGTAAATAGGAAACCAAAATATCCCGAAAATCGATCGACAGTTTACGGACAACCAAATCCTTATAAGTATCGTTAACGGGCACAAGGTCCAACTTGCTGTATAAAGGCTGCCGGCTTGCGCCAACCACCAATTCTTCACGTTCCAGAAGTTTATGCGCTTCTTCTTTCGCCCTGCCATGCATACCACGGGAACGAAAAACAACGAAACGGACCCATTTCAGCAACGCGCCTTCTTCGGCAGTCAGCTGAATGTCCGGATTACCGTCCAAAACCGCCGCAAAATTCTCCAATTTCCGTACGGTATCCGCATAATCATGACGCTGCCACTGGATGTAGCTCGTCTCTTCTTTTTCATAGCGGAAGCTGATAAAAATCATCTGCAGCCACAGTTTCTTTATGTCAGAATAACTGACGCGATAATGTAACTGTTGCCGCAACACTTCTTCCATCTGAGTTTTGATTCGGATCGGCTCCCAGTCCGACCCGATTGCCTCGGATTCAAACAACTGAACGAGTTCAATCGCCTTCCTGACATTATATTTATTTTCTGCCATTAATTTATTTACAATAGGTCTGAGAATGAGGTGCGACAACTTCGCTTGATTCCTGAAATAGGGGAAAATAAGATAATCTTCATTCATTCTTTTCCGCAAAATCCCCGCATGCAAGGGTTGGTGTCCGAGGGGCCCGATTATCGGTGAAAAGTCTTTCAGCTCATACTCCCCCTCCATGAATTCCAGATTCGCATGACTGAAAGGATATCCGGCTGGAAAATTCTGTTTGTAATAGAAGAGATACCACTCATGCGCTTCTTGTTCGTTCAGCAACAGCCGATCCACAGAAATTTCCTCTTCGGCAAACCGCTTCGCGAAACGTTGTGCTTCATGGGATAATCGATAGTATTGTTGCGTATGCAGGAAATCATGCAACGTATGCTCTGTCACCGCGATTTTGTCAGCCAGCACATAATCATAAATCGCGCAGTAATACTCAAAAAACAGATCGTAATCACCTTTCATCTTTTGCACCTCCGGACCGTAATCCCTTACAATTCTAAGTCCATTTTACCATATTGCTCATAAAACGAAGAAAGAAAGGCCGTGCACCCGACAAACCAGCTACCCAATACTGAAAATTGTTAGATTACCTGAAAGCTGAAACAAACATCCTACATAGAATTTATTGAAATTTATACAAATTCCGTTCAGTTGATATAAAAATGTTCAGTTATTTAATGACGTTTTCACGTGATGGTGCTATACTATACATGAAATGACGTTCGTCATATCTGCATACAAACATGCTACAGCACCCGAGGATTCCCAATGTATAAGGATTTTACCGAAAGAACCCCTTCCCTTTATTTCCCGTCCATCACTTTTTGATCAGAAGAAATACCAGCATCCAAAAAAACAAATATTTTTACATCAGCTATATTGCGAATTTAAGGTGTTTATTTTCATCCAAAACACTTATAAACAAACTCCCAAGTGTAATTAACTGTAGTTATTTTGTTTCCCCCTCTATTTTTAATAAACAAATCCAGAGCTTTTGTCCATTATGTACCAGTAGCCAATTCGGTTTTCTCCGGAACGAAAATCCATGTTGAAGCGGCCATTAAATTGTATGCCAAAAATGGATAGTGACCCCTTTAGCCTGATACTTTTTTGCAATCGGCCTCGTTTGGGAGGAGCAAAGCCGATTCCTTAATCCATCTGCTTTAATGGCAAAATATTTGCCCCCTGTGTCGCATCAACAAATTGGTTTCGTTAACGGCAACATACTTTGTGCAATAAACTTATCATCATTAGCCAACAGTTTGTACATGTCAGATTAAATTACATACATGTTACAAACAAGCCTTTTTATGACAAGGATTAAATTTTTATATTTCGCTAAAATATACTAGACAAACAATAAAAATAGTATATTATTATTGTTATTGGCTCGTTCGGATGATATGGAATTTGAGTCAATTAATTTTCAAATTGTCGAACCGTTGCTATCAGATAGATTACGTTAGGAGGATTACTATGTACACCATGTCCAACATAAAAAACCTCTCCTTGAAGATTGTACTCGCCGAAAAGAATACAATCACAGCCGCCCAACCTACAAACTACCAAAAATTCCCTTATGTTAAACTTTTCTACGTTACATCAGGGGATGTTTCTTTAATAATGAAAGAAACGACGGAAAAGCTTTCAAAAGATCAGTTGATCTTATTGAATCCAAATGTAGAGTACTATTGGGACCTGACAGGAGATAAAGCAGCAGAGATCATCGAAGTCGGTATCCACGGTCTTGAGTTCTCAAAAATCGGGGATGCAGAAAGCGATTTCTCTTATTACCGCCACAACGACGGTGAAAAAGAAACCGCAACCTTCCTGAATTTATTGCTGGATGAAATGAGCACACGCAACCAAGGCTACGAAGAGGTCAGCAAACGCTTCGTCGAGATCATCCTGATCCACTTGTTGCGTCTGGAAGAATTCTCGATCCGGAACTCACTGAACAAAAAGAACCACAAAGAAATCCAAACGGTCAAGAATTACATGAAAGTGAACTACCACAAGAACATCACTTTGGATGACTTGGTGGATCTAGTCCACATCAACAAATTCTACTTGATCCGTATCTTCAAGCAGGAAGTCGGCATGTCGCCGATCGACTACTTGATCCATATCCGTATCGATGAAGCGCAAAAAATGTTGCGCAACACCAATATCGCAATCGCCGATATTGCACACTTGGTTGGCTTCCAGTCTCCGTCACACTTCTCGAAAACATTCCGGGAATTGTCGAACTGCACGCCTTCACAGTACCGTCGTCAAGGAAACCAATAACACAAAAAGAAGAAGCCGTTGTTTATGCGGCTTCTTCTTTTTGTTCATTCAATGCCCGCAAATAGTTTGCCGCCTCGCGCGGTTTGCGGAAATGATGGACCGTAATGCCGTCAGGCTCCTGATCCAACAAAGCGATCAAACCCGGGCGGTTGTTTTTATTGAAGTTCCAAATGAATTTAATAAATTCCCAATCAAAGCGCTCCGGGCAGCCTTCCCCCATATCGGGACGGGTCCGTTTGCGGTTCGAAACGATCCGCTTCAACGCGCGGTAAAGGCACACCCTTCTTGGGTAGTCGAAAAGGAAGACCGTATCCGCACGCTCCAGTCTGATCGGCAGGCTCCGTTGGTAATTGCCGTCGATTATCCAGTTCTCTTCTTTGACCAGTTCTTTTTGGATCCGGTCTTGTTCCGCATCAGAGCGCAATTCCCAATCAGGCAGCCAATACATTTTATCGAGATGATGCAACGGATTGCCAGTCAATTGCTGCAGCTTGCGTGAAAAAGTGGACTTCCCCGATCCGCTGCAGCCGATGACGACGATCCGTTTCATTGCCTTCTCACTCCCGCTGTCCTTCATCTTTGCCAAACCGATCCCTCCTTTTGAACGAGATTCCCTCTTCTATCGCTCAGTTTACCACAGCAGAAATGCAGTGAACAGTAACTGATACGTCGCCGCAACTCATGGTATACTGAAGCTACAGAACTTGAAAGGAACGATGCGGATGATACGCAAAGCAAAAAAAGAGGACTGTCCTGAATTGTATGATCTGATCCACGAAATCTTTGTGGATATGGAATTGCCCCTGCTCGATTTGCTGGAGCCGGATGTCCTGAAAACCGCGATGGTCCGGGCCATGCATGAGGACGTCTACCGGTTCAGTTACCGGAATGGCCTTGTCTATGAAGAAAATGGCGAAATTCTCGGCTGTTGTTTCGGCTATCCGGGAGCGTCCGAACCTATCATCGATGCCGCACTCCAGACCGCTTTCGATAAGATGTACATCACGGCAGCCAGGCTTTTCCCTGATAGCGAAACATTTGCCGGAGAATGGTATCTGGATTCCATCGTGACGAAGCAGTCAGCCCGCGGAAAAGGCGTCGCTTACCAATTGCTGCAAGCACTGCCGACACTCGCCTCGGCCGCGGGTGAAACCGTCATCGGCCTGAATTGCGAAAAAGACAATCTACAGGCAAAAAAACTCTATGAGAAAGTCGGCTTCAGGACAGTTTCCGAACGGACTTTGAGCGGGCATGTCTATGACCATATGCAATGGGACCTCAAAGGAATATCCTTTATCAAATAAAAAATCAGTCGCCGTTTGTAAAGCAGTCCCGCTATTTATTTAAAAATAATGAAAAAAATATTATAAATAAAGCACATGTGTTTTGCAAGACATTCCTACACAATATTGCAAAGAAAAAGTACACACCTTTGCGCCTGAAATTTTTCTCTGATTATTTTGGTCTTGATAGAGCGTTTTTGAGCCGGAAGCTCTCTCCGGTGAAGCTTAGAATGTGTGCGTGATGAATCAAGCGGTCCACCAATGCCGCCGTCAAACGTGTATCGATAAACACCTTATTCCATTGGCTGAACTCCAAATTACTGGTGATGATGATACTTTTCGTTTCATACCAATCACTGATCAGCTGGAAGAGTAACTCGGCACCTTCCTTAGTGAACGGCACATAGCCCATCTCATCTAGGATAACCAACTTCACCTTGTCAAAAC
>NZ_FONM01000013.1 GCF_900112935.1 Trichococcus pasteurii | reverse complement strand
TACCTGAATTATTCATACCACCCCAAATCTTGATATGAACAACTCTATTTCATCTGCAATATTGGATTTTTGGTAGAGCTGTTATTTTTTCCCTTTCAAAACGTCTCTTAGAGACGAAAAGAAGCACGGAATGCGATTGTTATTGTGTTTTTGGGCATACTAATTCCTTTGTTCGAACGTTTTTTTTAAATTTGCGGGGTCTCCTCACCAAGACAAGGATTGAATTTGCCGTAGGATATGAAAAAATTCATCTTGGTAGACATGATGGGTGCTGAGTTTTAGCATCATGCGTCTTCCGCTGTGGATCAGTTTCCCAGCGATCTTGAAAAACCGAAGACGAATACTTTGTATCTGTAGGCCTTTGGCCTTTTCCGGGAAAGCTAGTGTGCGTATAAAATTGTTGATGTTATAGGAAAGGACGCTGACCATCATGCGGACGGCATTCTCCAAGAAATGAGAACTGTCCGTCTTGTCGAAGAAGAAGCCATTCTTGGCTTCCTTGATGAAATTCTCCATCGTACCTCTCTTCCAATACGTTTGGTAGACTTGTTCAGTCGAGACAACATCGGATAGATTGGTGATAATGAATTCATGGTGGAAAATCAGTTCATTTGCTTCCCTGACAGAACGAATGCAAACTCTACGATCATGCTTCCAAGTGCCGGCTTGGTAGCGAATGGAGTAGAAATGCTCTTCCTTCTGACTCCATTCGGTCTCATCCCCAACTTGAACAAACTGTTCCGCGAACTTATGCAAGCGGGCATTCCGTTTGAGCCGAATGACGTACTGATGCTCTTTTTCTTCACAGAGGTCATACAGTTCCGGCGCTGCAAAGCCACTATCTGCGCGGACAAGAATGGTGCTGACTGGAACGGTCTGATTATAGTGTTCAAGAAGCGGATTCAAAAAATCGGCTGCCCCGGTTGAGCAGTATGTGTTTCCGGAACGCAGTTCCGCCTTCAGAAAGTCCTTGGTCAGACCATCAAAGGCAACGAGCGGATGATAACCGGTTGTTTGATAATGTGTGTTAAAGGCCGTTTCTTCTTGATCGCCGTAGGTGTCACTATATGTGGAATCCAAATCAAAAACCAGTTCTGTTGCATTACGTTGTATGCGTACCTTATCCAGAATCGCTTGATTGAGCGCTTGTAGCTGCAAAAGCGCATCGGGACTCTCACTAATGCGATCCCAAAAACGCGAAAGCGAAGGTTGTGAAGCCAATGTACTTTTTTCAAGCATCTGCTGGAAGAAAGGATCATGACGTAAGATGTTGGCAGATGCATCGGTATCATAGCCTGCAATTAATTGGAAAATCAGTTGTTCAAGGATGGTTTCATTCGAATGTGTAGGTGAGAGACGGGAGTCTTGAAAATGAAGCTCTTTCTCCATCAACTGTTCGAATCCGATTGAATGAAGGAATTCTTTAACCAAAATGAGACCAGCATCCGTGGAGAGATTACCTCCAGTATTTGTAACCGTCATTTTTTGATTGAATTTTAGAGTGTTTTCGTGTAAAGTTGCCATTGAGAGAACCCCTTTCTATGGTTGTTGGTAGTACATTAACCATAACAGATAGGGGTTCTTTTTTCACACCTTTTGGGTGTGAAAGTGAAATAAAGAATACGTTGATAGAACAACATTTCAAGGTGTTTTCTGAAAACCTATGAATAATTCAGGAGTATATTAAGACTATCAATTTTTGGTTATTTTACTTTGAGGAGGAAACAAAAATGAGCATGACTCATTATATGTCGTTATTAGCTTCAAACCAGCCCTGGAATCTGATCATCTTTATGGCCATCCCTGTGATCTGCGCGGAGACACTGACGATTTCGGAATTTTTCATTATTTTTGACAGGGTAAAATCAGGTGGATTGAGGACTTTGAACAAAATAGTCGGCATCTTTGCCGGCTTCTATTTTACGGGTATATTCTTCTACCTCTTGTTTAACGCAGTGATTCCATTGACCACCACCAATGGTTGGCATACGTGGGTCGACGTTGTGGCAGTGGGCTTCTACTTGAGCGGTGTCCTGTTCCTTTTGCCGATCGCATTAATGGAAATTGGTGTGATTTTCAAAAATAAAACCGATGAAGAGAAGATGAAAATCCACTTTATGCTGGTCGGCGGCTTTCTGGTAGTTGCCCACATTGCCATGATTTTCGGCATGGTGAATCCTGAAATCATCGACAGCATGTCTGTAATGCCGGGTATGACGAATTAGCCATAAATATGTATCCAAAATAGTATATACGACAAAAAATCCGCAATCAAATTTTTAATGATTGCGGATTTTAAAAATATATTCGATTATCTGGTCGGTATGCTGCTGAAAATGAAAACTTTTTGGGTTATTCCGCCAATGTTCCGACGATCGGCAGTCCATCCAAAACGGAGGTGCCGTGCGGCGAACGGCTGATGGCGGTGGTGCAGTCGGTGCCCGCCTGTACCCCATAATGGCTCCCGTTT
This sequence comes from Trichococcus pasteurii, assembly GCF_900112935.1. Taxonomy (GTDB): domain Bacteria; phylum Bacillota; class Bacilli; order Lactobacillales; family Aerococcaceae; genus Trichococcus; species Trichococcus pasteurii. The sequence continues at coordinate 82,571 of NZ_FONM01000013.1, read as the reverse complement.
TGCCATTTAGCTGCATTGGTGACATCGTAGACGATGCCTTCAACGGCGACATAGGCATCATTTCCGTTCTTTCCGTCATATTGCGCTAATTCATCCAGGGTGAAGGTTTTTGCATTCGCTTGGCTACTTGAAGAAGCAGTAACGCTGGATGACGACGCAACTTCCGAGGATGAAACAGCTGAACTGGCAGTGGCAATCGTGGATGCCTTGTCGGCAGTGGCTGCCTGTGTCGTTCCGCAGGCCCCGAAAATTAAGCTTGCACCTAATAAGAAGGTAATCATTTTTGCTTTGTTATTTTTTTGCATTTTGTTTTCTCCTTTGTTTGGCATTCGTCAGTCTTTACAATCCAAATGACTCGAAGTGGATTTTTTGTTTTGGAACCTTTTTGGAAACCAACGTCGATTCAATGGTATGCATGAATCCTTTGGGACCGCAAAGGACAAATTCGCTGGTGGCATACGGGACTGCGGCGGATTCGAAAATGGCTTCCGTTTTTTCCGCATCCAAGTAACCGTCCCGGGTTGAATAAAAAGGAACGAAGGTGAAATTGGGCAACTCTTTCTGGAAAGCAGCCAATTCCGTTGCATAGGCAAGTTCATTCTCATTGCGCAAACTCCAGATGAGCACCGCTTTATTAGTGGCATTTTTTTGGCGCAGGCTTTCCAGGATGCCCAACATAGGTGTTACGCCGACACCACCGGCGAACAGCACCAAGCTCTTATCCGTGTTTTGGATGTCTTCCAACGGTTGCCATAAGCCGCCATAAGGGCCTTCGACAGTCACTTTCGTCCCTGCCTTGATGCGTTGGATGATATGTGTATAGTCTCCGGAGTCCTTGATAGATACGGAAAGGGCATGCGGATTCTCCGGTGCGGAAGTCAAAGAAAATGGATGTTCCTCAAAGCTATAGTTTCCATCCAGCACTCGCAAATAGATGAATTGTCCAGCTTTGTAATCAAAGGGCCGCCCGTTTTCGGCTGCCAGCGTCAAACTGACAATCTGGTCATTCTCGTTCACCACATCGGTTATGGTGTAAATATTTTTCTTCAATAGAATAGGCCTGATCAGCTTGTGGTACACATAGAAGCCCAAAGAAACGATGAAATACAGGGCGTACATCATGGTCAAAGTCATATCGCCCCGGACAAAGTAGGCGATGGTGATGACATGCACAGATAGCGCGATGATAGCAACGATATTGAAATTATGCAGGAACTTCATGATGCTGTATTTGGAGAAGAAAAAATTCCTTACTGCATCCTTCACTATCTTAATTATTTTGATTCTCCCTAGCCAGTTGGTCATGAAGAACACGGACAATACAGTCAGCAGCAGGAAAAGCATGATGGCAAAATCCCCGAAGACAGTTGAAAATTCGAACTCCCCCCAAGCAAAACTGGCCCATTCTTTGTGCAATAAGCCGAGCGCCAAAGCGACGATGGCCATGATGCCGTGGAAACGATGGAACTTATCCAAGCTGAAGTATTTTTCGATGAATTTGGGTCTCGCGGCCGTTATCAGTTCGGATAATAGCCAGGTGTAGCTGAGGATGCCGATAAAAGCAGGCGCTGCGATACTGAAATTAAGCCCTTTTAGCGAGATAAAGGCAATGGGCAGCGGGCTCAAAAAATAAATGGCGAGAATCATATACTGGATTGCTTTTCTTTTCATGTGCATTTCCTCCGTTTTCTTATTTATATTCATTATAGATAAGGAAATTTAGGATGACATGAAGGTAAGCTGAAGATTAGCTGAAGATGCTATTTTTCGTTCTGTCCCCTAGTGGACGCGTGATACAATAAAGCAAAGAGGTGAACGCAATGGACGGGAAAAAAACACGAGTTTTGGTGGTGGATGACGAACAGAGCATCCGCGAGTTTTTGACGATGGGACTGGAAGACGAAGGATACAGCGTGGAAACGGCAAAGGACGGCTTGACGGCGCTGACGAAAATGCATCAAGATCCCTATGATATCGTTATTTTGGATGTGATGATGCCGGGGATGGATGGGTATGAATGCTGCCGCATGCTGAAGCAGAAATATGATGTCGTTGTCATCATGCTGACGGCGAAGGACCAAGCGGAAGACACGGTAAAGGGATTGAAAACAGGGGCGGATGATTATCTGGCCAAACCATTCAGTTTTCTGGAGTTGCTGACGCGGATGGAGGTCCGCTTGAATAGCCGTTTTCCGCAAAAGAACACAGTCATCCGCAAAGGGCCCTTTGCCGTTGATAATGCCCGCCATGAGATTACGTTCGAGAATGAAAAACTCGATCTGACCCCCACGGAGTACAAGCTGATGTGCCTATTGTTCGATAACGTGAACATCGTCGTTTCAAAGGAGACCATCATGAATCAAGTGTGGGGCTATGATTATTTCAGCAGTTCGAATGTGGTGGAAGTTTATATCCGCAACTTAAGGGAAAAATTGCATGATTCAGCGCACCGCTACATCAAAACCGAGCGCGGATTCGGCTATAAATTGGATGTGGAAGGGTCATGAAAGTGAAGAACCTGAACAGGCAACTGTTCCAAAGCAGCATGCAGTTGCTGCTGCTGTTTCTTGTGATCATCGGCTTTTTGCAGACGAGCTCGATTTATTTCTATACGGAAAATCAAAGGAAAATTGAGGTGCAGAGCTATCTGCAAGACTTGGAGCAAACCGCGAATCTGTTTGATGATGGGCAACTGTTGGCCGAAAAAGCCACAGAGCTTGCCGAGGATCTCATTTCAGATGCGAATGTCATTTTTTATGCTAATTCCGGGGAAAAGCAACTGATTCACATCAACCGATTGTTTTTAAAGGATAAACAGACTGCAACATACACTGAGCCTGTATATTATGAGGGGAAAATGATCGGGACGATAGAGGTCATCTATTCCATCCACGAATCGCTGGAGTTGATGCTAACGCAGTTGATCATTTATGTGATTGCCAGCATCGTCATTCTGTTGTTGGCTTGGCGGTTCTATCGACGCATGCTGAGGAAAACGCTGGCTCCCTTGGACAGCGTCATTGCATCGGTTTCTGAGGTTTCCGTAGACAATTTGGATGAGCCGATAGTTATCGCGGATGCGCAAGCGGATATAGCCAAACTGGTCGCTTCGACCAATGAGTTGAAAGTGCGGCTGCATGATTCCTTTCAAACCATCGAAGAGAACCAGCTTAAACTGCAGCAATTCGTTTCCGATGCTTCGCATGAATTAAAGACGCCGCTGACGACAATCCAGGGCTATTCGGAAATTCTGTTGCGGGGAAAATTGGATAATCCCGAAAAGATCCGCTATTCCCTGGAGAGCATGCTTGATCAGACGAAACGCCTGACATATATCGTGAACGAACTGCTGGAATTGTCAAAGTTGGATCGGAAGGTGCAGATGGGGAAAGCCGAACTGAACCTGAATGATGTACTGGAGGACATTTTCCCCCTATTGAAGATGATCCAGGAAGGGCGGGAACTGAAGCTGGTGATAGGCGGGATACCGAATGTTCTGATGAACCGCAAAAAAATAGAGCAAGTCATTTTAAACATTGTCCAGAATGCTATTTTCCATTCCGATCCGAAGACGCCGATCATGATCCGCACCTACCAAGAAAATGAAAAAGTCGTCCTGGCAATCACCGACCACGGTGAGGGCATTGCCGAGGAGCATCTGCCGCTCATCTTTGATCGCTTTTACCGCATCGATACCGATCGTTCGCGCGAAAGCGGTGGGACGGGCTTGGGCTTGGCCATCTGCCAAGAGATTATGCATGCGCATAATGGGGAAATCGATGTGCAGAGCATTGTGGGAAAGGAAACGACTTTTTTTATCCGGTTTCCAATGATACCTTCAGGCCGCAATGGTCAGAGATGAGCGGAGTATCCTTTCCGTCGAAGATGATTTCAGCGGAAAGAACCGTTGGCTTGTAATTGCATAGAATATAGTCGATCCGTCGGAGTTGTTGCTTCTGATGGATGGAGCCTGTCTGATAGGCAGGGAAAGTGAATTTCCCCTTTGGAAAAGGGGCTAATGCATAGGTGTCGTGCCAGCCGGACACTTTTGTGACCCAGTCATAGCCCTTGCCGCGCCGATTGGCGGAAGCGTTGAAGTCACCCAATAACACGATCTTTTGATCGGGATGAAGGGCAGCCAGTGAACTTTCCAGCCTTAACCATTCCTGCAGGAAGACATTCTTTTTTTTATCCTGCCATCCCGACAAATGGCAGGAGTAGAACAGCATGCGCTCATTTTTATTTGTTATTTCAATGCCCACCACGCCGCGACGTTTTTGCGAAAAATAGGGCTTTTTGGATGAAATCACGAACCCATGTAGCTCTTGGATGGGATGGCGCGAGAAGATTGCCACACCTTCATCATACAGCCGATAGCCCATATGGCAAGGGAACCAGGCCCAATAATAGGCGGTCCCCATTTTTAAAAGAGTTTGCTGCAGTACGTATGCGAAGTTGTTTTTGTGGATGTTTGGCCTTTCCTTTGCAGGAAAATAGTAAGGATCATCCTTCACAGGGGCTTTCGGGGCAAAACGGGATTGGTTGATTTCTTGGAAGGCAATCACGTCATATTGTTCAGCGGCTATATGCTGGGCAAGGCAGGCCATTTTTTGTTTAGAGTTGGGTTCCATCCAACTGTGCGCGTTCAAGGTCAATAATTTCATTGGAACAGTTCACTCCCAATACGGTATGATAAGGAAAAATTATGGAAGCATCATTTCTTCCGTTCTGCCAATTCATCCAAGCTGCGTCCGGCGGCGCTGCCGATCGTCCATTGATTGTTGAATGAAGTCTGGCCATAATACAATCGAACGCCGTCCGGTTCGAGGATCATGCTGGAACGATAGATTCTGTACCCATCAGGATCCGTTTTTTCACCGGTGTTGGACAACAGATGCTTTTCTGCAGTGAAGTGGATGCCATCAGCGGATGTGCTGTAGCTGAGTTCTCCGCCTACATCCGCACGGTTTTTCCGATTGAGGTTCAACAGATAGTAAACGCCATCGACTTTCATGACGTCTGGATGCCAGGAATGAACGGCCTTGCCATCTGCGGTGATAGCGCTGAAAGGGCCCCAGTTCTTGCCGTCCGGACTCTCGCTGTAAAGGACATACCAGTCGCGCATGATCCACATCTTATAACGTCCGTCCTCAAAAATGACGGAAGGGGAAATCAATTGCAGTTTGTCGCCCGATGCTGCGGTCATAGCTTCCGGATCGGTCCAGTCTTTGCCATCCGAAGAGGTGATGCGATAGAGCGTCTCCCGGGAAGTAGCTTTGGTAATTTTTACAAACTCGCGGTACCACAGTTCCAGCCTTGATGTGGAGCGGTTATAGAACAAGTGCACATCTGAGTTGTAAGAATGCAGCCCTTTTTTGGGTGTCGGCACCAAAGGGTTGCTGACGCCGGCTGGCACTTCCCAATTAATCCCATCATTGCTGGCGACGATGCAAGGGTTCTCGGTCTGATCATTTTCATAGGGATAAGGCGTAAATGCCATCCAATATTTATAATCGTGCCATTTCTCGTCGAATTGGACAATGGATGGGTGGGTCGCCTGATGGGTTTTGCCTTTCCAATTTGTGCCGTCATCATAAGGAGTCGGAACAGACAGGAACCGTGACGAACCGGCAGCCTGTTTGGGAAGAACGCTGACGCCGAACATTATGCTGATGGCTAAAAGAATTAAAAAAAATTTTTTTTCATGTGATTTCCTCCTGCACTCAGACGGGTAGCCATCTGAAACTCATGTGACCAACGTTGGTTTCTTATCGTTTGCGGCTCTCTCTCTCAATATTCTTGCATATTTCTTTTTGTTAATCAACACGGTAGTATCGGTTTTGGAAGGCGCTGTTGGTTTCCGAAAACCGACATTGTGATCACGACAGCATAACATTACCTGAAAAAAAGGATAGGTGTCGGATATGGCGGCAAAATCATTGCAAACAAGCAAACGATTCCAGTTGGAATATGCTGAATTTTCGATATGAGGTTTGACTGTTTGTAGTATAATTAGATTTAAATTTGATGAAATAAGGAATGGATGAGAAAAATAATGGGGAAAATTACGATATTGGTTCCTGCCTATAATGAGGAAGCCGTTATTGAGAAAATGTACGAAAGATTGAATGAGGTCTGCGCCGACCTGGAACGGCACACCTTCGAGTTCCTGTTTGTCAATGACGGCAGCCAGGATCGGACTCTCCAGCTCGTTAAACAGCTGAAAGGGGAAGACGACAGGGTCCAATATGTGGATCTGTCGCGTAATTTCGGTAAAGAGGCGGCCATGATTGCCGGCCTTGACTATACCAAAGGCGATGCGGTCATCATCATCGATGCCGATCTGCAACAGCCTCCGGAACTTTTTGGAGAGATGATTCATTGGTGGGAAGAAGGCTATGATGATGTCTACGCCGTAAGGAAGGAAAGAGAAGGCGAGAGTTGGCTGAAGAAATGGACTTCCAGGAAGTATTACCATTTGCTTCAAAAAGTATCCCAACAGGATGTCTATCCTCAGGTGGGCGATTACCGTCTGTTGGACAAAAAATGCATCGATGCCCTAAAGCAACTGAGGGAACGGGAACGTTATACGAAAGGGCTGTACAGCTGGATCGGCTTCAAGAAGAAAGAAATAGCGTATGTGGCCCAGCCAAGGGTTGCCGGTGAAACCAAATGGAAGTTTTCCGGTTTGATGAAGCTTGCAATCGACGGCATCACTTCCTACAGCACAGTGCCTTTAAAAGTTTGGTCGATCGTCGGCATCATCATCTCTCTTTTTGGATTTATCGTTTTGGCGATCGAAGTGATAAAGACTTTGATTTTTGGCTCAAATGTAGCCGGGTATCCTTCTTTGTTTGCCGGAATCTTTTTTCTGGGAGGCATCCAGCTTATTTCGTTGGGGATCATCGGGGAATATCTGGGACGGGTCTTTATCGAAACCAAAGAACGCCCGCTGTATTTCATTCAGGAATATTCCGAGTCGGGCCACGTGGGGAACGAGCCTGGGCAAAGTTCGGAAATCCGGAATGGAAGAGGGGATTAAGGCGGCATGGAGAAGTTGAAAAATTTATATGGAAAATTTGAAGAAGTCATCAGCTATTTGATTTTTGGCGGACTTACGACAGCCGTCAATATTGCTGTGTTCTTCCTCTGCGATACGATGCTGGACATGAATTATTTGATCGCAAATGCGATTTCCATCGTCGTTTCCATCGTCTTTGCTTTTTTCACGAATAAAAAATATGTTTTTAAGACGAAGACCTCCACTTTCAAGGAAAGCTTCCTTGAATTCATGCGATTTTGCACTTTCCGCCTGCTTTCGGCCGGTTTCGACATGCTCAGCATGTGGATTTTGGTTGATGGTATCCATTTTGATGCCAATGTGGCAAAGATAGCGACACAATTCATTGTCGTCGTATTGAACTATGCCTTCAGCAAATGGTTCATTTTTAAGCAGAGGGGATGAGCAGGCATGTTTGAAGAGAACAATGCGTCAAAAAAAACAGCTGTATACTATACTGGTTTATTTTTAGTGATGACGGCCCTCATCTACGGGTACTTTATGAAGGAACAGAAGTCATTCATTTGGGAAGGCGACGGTTTCTCGCAGCATTATCTTGTTTTTAAGGATTACTTGAGCATGTGGCGGGGGTTCTTGAGCCATCCAACGGAAGGCTTCCCTTTTTGGGACTGGCACATCGGCTTGGGGGCGGATGTCATTGCCTCTTACGGTTATTATGTCATCGGGGATCCGTTCGTCTATCTCGGCTTGCTGTTTCCGGAAGGCATGACGGAATTGGCTTATCATGTGTTGATCCTGGTGCGCGTGTATGTGGTAGGCTTGGCTTTCTTGGCTTTCTGCAGGCAGATGAAGATAAAAACCCCGGGAGCCTTGTTTGGAAGCATCCTCTACACCTTCACTTTTTACGTGGTTTTGAACGTGGTCAGACATCCTTTCTTTCTCCTGCCGATGATCATTTTTCCTTTGCTGTGTCTGGGGATGGAGCGGATTTTGCAGGGTGAATCCAACATCGCCTTCATTTTGGCCGTTTTTTTCAGTGCCTTCAGCAATTTTTATTTCTTTTACATGTTGACGGTGTTGGTCTTTATTTTTGCGATTACCCGCTATTTCAATCTTTATGGCATCAAGGAATGGAGCCGTATCGTCGGGTATGTTTGGCGGGCCCTTTATTCCTATCTGATCGGGGTGCTGATGGCAGGGATCCTTTTGGCTCCGGTTGTCTGGGGTTTTTTGCAGTCTTCCCGGCAACCGGGGGAATTCGCTGCCGGGCTGAGTTTTTATCCCATCGAATATTATTTTGGCTTGTTTAAAAACCTCTTGATCACAGAACGGTTCTTGTGGACGGTCTTTGGATTCTCCGCTTGTACGGTGCTGGTGGCCCCGTTGCTGTTTCTGTGGCGCAAGAAATTCGGCCACATCACGGCGAACCTGGCAGTGTACGCCGTCATCCTACTGCTGCCGGCTTTTGGTTCCATCATGAACGGCTTTTCAGGACCGTATAACCGCTGGACTTTCGCCATCCCGCTCTTTATTTCAGCTGGATCGGCGATACTATTCAATGAACGCTTTAACTTGACACGTTCTGAACTGAGGGCGATGGGGCTTTCGGCGGTTGCGTTCAGTTCGGTTCCGCTAATGATTGCCGATGCCGGAGATGTGACTCCGTTTCGGCTAGCCTATCCCATCCCGGTTGCCTTCGCTTGGTTGGTGTGGGCCTTGCTGGTCTGGGCATACTGGCTAAACCAATCCGGCCGCTTAAACAGCAATGCTAAAACAACCCTTTCAGTGGCATTGTTGATATTGGCAATGGCAAATTTGGTCTTCAATGCGCGGGATTTCTACCAGCCAAATGGCCAAAATGAGGTTGCGGCTCTTTTGGATTATGGCACAGTCGATGAAACGTATAATGAGACCTTTGGCGGCGCTGAGCAGCTGATCAAAGATCCGGGAATCTATCGGATAGGCGTGACCTCCAAAGATACTGACGTCAAAAATCAGATGGCTTTGTTGAATCGGATGGGGATGAATTCCTATCTTTCCGTCACCAACGGAGCGGTGGCCGATTTCGCGAAGCAACTGGAAAATAACCAATTTCAATTGATCCAACCGGTCCGGGGCGGCTTCGATGATCGCCGGATCGCCAATAACCTGCTGGGTGTAAAGTATATTTTGACGGAAGCCGGGCATGCCAAGTACCTGCCTGCCGGCTATGAAGTGGTTCAACGGACCGGTGAGGAAAAAGGGGCATTTGTTGTTGCACAGAGTGAGCAGGCCTATCCATTTGCCTATGCGGAATCGGTCTATCTTTCAACGGAAGAATTCGAAAAATACAATCCGGTGGAAAAAGAAGCCTTCCTGTCCTATGGAATTGTGCTGGAACCGTCAGAAACGGATACAGCGGCACTAACGCCGTTTGCAGGGGAACTGGCCGTCAAGTCTGTGGCTTTTTCATTGGCTTCGTCCGATCCGGAAAAAGTGCAAGTTTCCGGAGGGACGATCACGGTCAAAGATGGAGAAGGCACAATCGAGTTGCGGCCGAACGATCCGCAAGAATTGGCAAATGCAGAGGTGTATGTCCATCTGAAAGGCTTGCATTTCGACCCGAAACATCAAGCCGAATACGGCTGGACGTCAATCGGCTACGGCGCGCGGGTGTCCATTGACGATCGGACCAAGGCGGTCGAACAAGGCGATCTTTTGAGCTTCAGTTCCTATTTCCACCGTGAGGATATGCTGTTCAACATGGAAAGCAAAGGGGATACAACGGACTCGGCTCCCCTCAGCCTGCAGTTGAATGCTGCCGGCACATACAAAGTAGACGACATCAAAATTTATGCGTATCCGCTTGATGGACAGTACGCCGCACGCGTATCAGAAAAACAAGCGAATGCCATGGCTATCGAGACCTTTACGGATGAAAAAATAAGCGGAACGATTACGCAGGCTAAACCGAGCGTGCTCACGACCTCAATCCCTTATACTTCCGGATGGAAAGCGCAAGTCAATGGCAAAGAGGTAGGAACCGTGAAGGTGAACTACGGATTCATCGGCATTCCGCTGCCTGCGGGGGAATCGGAAATTACGCTGACTTACCAAACGCCGCTCCTGAGAACGGGTGGCATACTGTCCATTTCAGGCGTGCTACTGCTGTTCTGCAATCAGCGCTTTTGGAACAAAAAAAGACAAGCATCTTTGCCCCAGTAAGCGAGGGGAAAGTGTATCGCCTAAAAAGCAAGGGGGATTCCTAATCCGGGAGTCCCTTTTTTGCCCTTTTTTTCCAGGAAAAAGGGTCATGTATTTTTCTATTCTATGGAATATGGAGTATGATTAGGGGGAAGAAACTGGTTTGCACGTGCACAAGGCTGCCCAAAATAGGAGGTTTGAGTGATGACAGAACATACCCATGCACACAGCCATCCGGACGGTATGGGTGGCGTAAAAGGAAAAAATTTGCTCCTGACCATGGTCCTGAAGATTGTGCTGACAATTGCCGAAGTTTTGGGCGGCTGGTTTTCCGGCAGCTTATCGCTGCTTTCCGATGCACTCCACAATCTTAACGACGTATTGTCCATCGTCATCAGTTGGTTTGCCGTCAAGATGGCAGCAAAAGAACACGATAAGAAAAACACCTTCGGCTACAGACGGGCCACCATCATAGCCGCGGTCACCAATGCCACCCTACTGATCATCATGTCCCTTTTCCTTTTCAGGGAAGCTTATTTTAAATTCATTCAGCCTGAAAAAATAAACGCACTGTTGGTCATCGTGATCGCCGCAATCGGGATCGTCCTCAATGCAATGGCTGTATACCTGCTGCATAAGAGTTCAGGAGATGACTTGAATATGCGGGCGGTGTACCTGCATTTTCTGAGCGATGCCTTGTCCTCGGTCGGGGTAATGGTCGGCGGAGTTGTCATCTATTACTTCGATGCCTACTGGATTGATCCTTTGTTGACGGTGCTGATTGGTTTGTATATCCTCAAGGAAAGCTATGAAATATTGAAAGAGTCGGCGAACATCCTGATGCAGGGAACACCGAAAACGGTGGACATCGATGAAATCGCTGAGGAACTCGAAAAGATGGATGCGATAAAAAACATCCATCACGTCCACATTTGGGCGTTGGATGAGTATACGCTCTTTTTCGAAGCCCATGTAAATCTGCAAAATGACATTTTGGTCAGTGAACTATCCGAGGTCTATGAGAAGTTGGAACAGGTATTGAAAGGGCGCTTCGGTGTGACCCACTTGACGATTCAGTTCGAATATAATTGTTGCGAGGATGTGGGCAGGGTACTCGATAAAGAATAAACAAGAACAAAGGAAAGCGGTGGGGGATATGACGAAAGTCGAGCAGCACAGGGAAATATGCGAAAGGCTGAATCAGCTGTATGCGGCAAAAAATAAAGACTACGGGGATAGTTTTGGCGACAGCTTCCAGGAGTACGGGCTGATAATGCCGGCCGTCCGATTGGATGATAAACTGCACCGTTTCAAACAACTGATTAAGCAAGAGGCCGAAGTGAAAGACGAGAGTATCACAGACACGCTGATGGATTTGGCGAATTACGCAATCATGACCATCATCGAAATCGAGAACAAAGCATAATACTGAGCACAATAGTATCAATTACCTCAACAAAAAAGATAGACGAGACCAAAGCTTGGATGCTTTGGTCTCGTCTATCTTTTTAAATCGTTATGCTGTTGATGAAGCGGGCGATCCTTGGATCGGTAGTGCTTTCGAAGAAGTCCTTGGTCGGACCGTCGAAGCCGACTTTGCCGTCCTCCAGGAACAGCATGCGGTCCGCTGCTTCCCTTGCGAAGTCAAGGTTGTGCGTCACGATGATCATGGACAGCTTCTCGGAGGCGAGTTCCTTCAAAACGCGCAGCACTTCCGCTTCCAACTCGGGATCGAGGGCGGAGGTGGGTTCATCAAAAAGGACGAAATCCGGTTCCATTGCCAAGGCGCGCGCGATGGCCACGCGTTGCTGTTGGCCGCCCGATAGTTGGTCCGGGTAATGGTCCAGTTTGTCGGCCAATCCCACTTTGTTCAGCAGGTTTTTGGCTCTGGCCGTCGCTTCTGTTTTCGAAAGTTTCAGAACCGTGATCGGGCCTTCGATGACATTTTCCAATACCGACAGATGCGGGAAGAGGTTGAAGCTCTGGAACACCATCGCCGTTTCTTTGCGGATTGCCATCATCGTTTCTTTCGATATTTTGGAGCTGAAATCGACCTCGAGATTGCCGTTCTTCAAGATGCCGCTTTCGGGCACTTCCAACAGGTTCAAGGTGCGGAGCAGGGTGGACTTGCCCGAACCGGATGGGCCGACGATGACGGTCGTTTCACCGGTTTTGAAAGTCAACGAGATGTCCTTGAGGGCATGGAAGTCACCGTAGGATTTTTGGATATTTTTGATTTCGATCATGTCGTCACGCCTTTTTCAGATATTTGGAAGTTCTGATTTCCAATTTGCCTTGGATCCAAGTCAATACTGTACTGATAAGTAGATAGATCACAGCCACTTCCATATACAGAATCAGCGGTTCATAGGTAACGGAAGCGAACTGCTGCCCGACCATCGTCATTTCGATGATTGTGATGCTGGATGCCAGCGAGGTCGATTTCACCAAAGAGATGAAGTCATTCATGACAGCCGGCAAGGCAATCCGGATGGTCTGCGGGAAGATGATCCTTTTCAGGACCTGTCCGTGCGTCATGCCCAAGGAGTCGGCCGCTTCCCATTGCCCTCTCGGGATGGACAGGATCGCGCCGCGGATGGATTCGGCCGAATAGGCGCCGCTGTTCAGTGCAAAAGTCAGAATAGCCGCGGTCCAAGCATCCAAGGTGATGTTCAGCTTCGGCAAACCGAAGAAGACGATGAACAACTGGATCAAAAGCGGGGTGCCGCGGAATACCCAAACGTAGAACCAAGCCAGCGCCTTTAATATCTTGCTTTTCGAAATCCGCATGACTGCAGTAAGGACCGCCAGTACAAGGGACAAGGCAAAGGAAATCAGCGCCAAGGGGATGGTGACGGTAAATCCTGCTTCCAGAATTGGCCATAGGGCGTTTTCGATTATGGATAATGTATGCTGCAAAATTTACTCACCGTTCCTTTTTATATTAAAAATTAAAAAAATATTCAACGTCCAAAAGAGCATCACCGCAAGTGGTTCACGAGATACCAAATTGTACCATGCATCCAACGATGATGGTTAGCTTCAAGGGTTAACCATCGATAAATCAGATAAATCGTACCGATTGAGCTCTACGCTGCGCAATCGGTACGATTTCGTAAATGTGAGACGGAACGAGCCCGTTCAGCTTTTCTTAGTTGTTGGCGCCGACGCTGATGTCTTCACCTAGGTATTTTTCGAAGATTGCTTTGAAAGTGCCGTCTTCTGTGCGGGCTGCGATGATTTCGTTCAGTTTAGTCTGGAATTCTGTGTTTTCTTTTTGCAGGATGATGCCGACTTCGTCATTTGTAGGCAGTTTTTCGTCGATTAGTCTCAAAGTTGAATCTGGATATTCCTCAAAGTAAGTCAAGAAAGTGATGTAGTCATTGATTGTGCCGTCTGCGCGGCCTGAAGTGATCAATTCGACTGCTTGGTTGAAGCCGTCGACAGGGACGATTTCAGCGCCAAGATCGCGTGCGTTCTGTGCATAATTACTTGTAGTGGATTGTGCTGATTTTTTGCCGCTGTAGTCTTCCAAAGTTTGGATGTCAGAGTCTGCGCTGACAGCCAGTTGGCCGTAGGACTCGAAATAAGCATCGGTGAAGTCATAAGCTTCTTGTCGTTCTTCGGTAACGCCAACGTTGTTGATGACGATATCGTATTTATTGACGTCCAATCCGGCAATCAGGGAATCCCATTTTGTTTCGACGAAGACAGCTTCCACGCCCAAATCTTCAGCGATGACTTCTGCGATTTCCACTTCGAAACCGACCAAGTCGCCTGTTTCTGTGTCATGGTAGCTGAATGGAGGGTAAGTGCCTTCGACCCCGATGCGCAATTGTTTGTTTTCTTCGATCGTTTTTAAGACGTTTCCTGTTGTGGCGGTGCTGGATGCTGTAGAGGCACTGTCCGAACTTGAATCAGTTGTTGTTGCGCCGCAAGCCGCCAAAACCAAACCTGCTGTACCCACGAATAAGATTTTTGATAATAGTTTCTTCATTTATATTCACTCCTGTTTTTGTTTTTTTTTGATATGTTGTCGGTCCTTCGACCGGAAAAAAACTCCCCCACGCGGTTGATGCTGGTGATGAAAGCCTGCAAACCGACACTTTCTTACTTTTTGTCGCTCGAAGGCATGAGGAAATCTTATCACCAGTGCAGGTAAGAAGCAAACAGTTATAATCGAACAAGGTTGATAGGTAAAAACGATCACCTAGAGTTTATGAATAATGCAAATTGCGCGACGATTAAGAAGCTTATCGGTCCCCGCGCGAATCGTGTATAATATAGGAAACGACAAGAGATTCGCTGACCAAGAGAGCGAATGGAACCAGGGGGAATTTGTATGACAGATGCATTGAAAAGATTGATCCAGGCAGCACAGCAACCGGAGGAAGCGGACCTGATCATCCAGAACGGAACAGTGGTGGATGTGTTTTCGCTGGAGACCTTTGAAGCGGACGTTGCGATCAAAGATGGGCACATCGTCGGCATCGGTACCTACCCAAACGGAAAGCAAGTGGTGGATGCTTCAGGGAAATATGTCATGCCGGGCTTTATCGACGGGCACATCCATATCGAATCGACGATGGTCACGCCATCGGAATTTTCGCGTGCCCTCATCAAACACGGCGTGACGACCGTTGTGACCGATCCGCATGAAATCGCAAACGTCGCAGGCACAATCGGGATTGAATTTATGTTGGAGGACGCCGCTAATGCCGACATGGACATCCTGATGAAGCTGCCTTCGTGTGTGCCGGCAACACCCTTTGAGCAGAACGGCGCGACGCTGACTGCGGATGATCTCCGGCCTTATTTGACCCATCCGACCGTCATCGGCTTGGCGGAAGTGATGGATTATCCATCCGTATTGAATGCAAATCCGGATATGCTTGAGAAAATCCGCATGACGATCGAAGCGGGAATGATGGTCGATGGCCATGCTGCCGGTTTGCCGGATACTGCGCTGAATGTCTACAGCACAGCCGGGATCCGCAACGACCACGAAGCGGTGACTGCGGAAGAAGCGATTGCGCGGGTACGACGGGGCATCCATGTGTTGGTGCGCGAAGGCTCGGCCGCGAAAGATCTGCTGGCGCTGTTGCCGGCCATCAACGAAAGGAACAGCCGTCGTTTTTCATTTTGTACGGACGATAAGCATTTGGACGAATTGGCCGAAGAAGGAACCGTCAATTATGCCGCGCAGTTGGCGATTCAACAAGGGGTGGACCCGCTCATCGCCATCCAGATGGCTACGCTCAATAATGCGATATGCCACGGAATCGAGGACAAAGGCGCCATCGCACCTGGATATCTGGCGGATATCCTGATCACGGACAGCCTGGAGACACTGCGCCCGGAAACGATCATCAAAGACGGACGTTTGCTGGACCTGCGGGCTTTAAGAAACGTCCGCGCAACTGTCCCGGAGGCTGTCCGATCCTCGCTTCATTTGAAGAAAGTGACAAAAGACGACTTGCAGATCCCGCTTCAAAATGGGCAAAAGGCTTGGGTCATCGGCGTTGTGCCGGGCCGGATCATTACCGAGAAAATCGCAGCGGATGTGAGGACGGAAGATGGATTCTTTGTTGCGGATCCAGAAAACGATCAAGTGAAGATGGTGGTGTGCGAGCGCCATCACCAAACCGGCAGCATCGGGGCTGGCATCGTCAGCGGACTCGGTCTGAAACGGGGTGCCATCGCCTCGACCGTAGCCCATGATTCGCATAATCTGGTCGTGGCCGGGACCAACGATGAAGATATGCTGCTGGCGATCGAAGAGGCGGAACGCATGCAAGGCGGACTCGTAATCGTGGATGGCGGCAAGGTGCTGGCGTCAGTCCCGCTGAGGGTCGGTGGCATCATGTCGGAAAAGCCTTACGAAGAAGTAATCAAGGAATTGCATCAGTTGCACGAGCAGTTGGCTACGTTGGCGGAGGAATCGCAGAACATTTTCATGATCCTTTCGTTCCTGTGCTTGCCGGTCATTCCGCGTCTGAAACTGACGGATAAAGGTTTGTTTGATGTGGATTCCTTCCAGCATATCGAAGTCGGGATTCCGATGTAAAACCATTCATTTCACTGTGATCCGGAAAGGCGGTGGTTCTTTATGGCGATTTCATTCGGTGAATTCATTCAGTTGCTGCTGACGAGCCCGGCTATTGCGGTGACGGTGGCCTTGACGCTGGGAGTGGTTTTGGTGAACGGGTGGACGGATGCGCCGAATGCCATCGCCACCTGCGTCTCGACCAGGAGCATGACTCCGCGGAACGCCATCTTGATGGCGGCTGCGTTCAATTTTTTAGGCGTTTTTGCGATGACGGCGATCAATGCGAAAGTTGCCCAGACGATGGCGAAGATGGTTGATTTTGGCGGGAATACGGATGACGCGGTTGTGGCGCTGTGTGCGGCTCTCTTCGCGATTGTGGTATGGGCCACTGCCGCCTGGTATTTTGGCATTCCGACAAGCGAGAGCCATGCCTTGATCGCTGGGGTTTCGGGGGCTGCAATCGCGTTGCAGGGCGGAATCAGCGGCATCAATGGGGCGGAATGGATCAAGGTGCTGTACGGCTTGGTGCTTTCCACCGTTCTTGGGTTGTCTCTGGGATTCCTTGTCGTGAAACTGGTCGGCGCGTTGTTCAAGGACATTGAGCGGCAAAGCACGACAACCTTCTTCCGCAACAGCCAGATCGCCGGTGCGGCGGCGATGGCCTTCATGCATGGGGCCCAGGACGGCCAGAAGTTCATCGGGATTTTCCTGTTGGGCATCGCTTTGTCGCAAGGAAATGCCGCGACCGATTTCGCGATCCCGGTCTGGTTGATGCTGCTGTGTTCCGCGGTCATGGCTTTGGGAACAGCGATCGGCGGCGGGAAGATCATCAAGACTGTCGGGGTCAACATGGTGAGATTGGAGACTTATCAAGGCTTCAGTGCTGATTTTGCCGGGGCCTTGAGCCTCTTGACGGCATCGCTCTTGGGGCTGCCGGTGAGCACGACCCACACGAAGACAACGGCTATCATGGGAGTGGGCGCGGGTAGGCATCTGTCGAGCGTAAACTGGCTGACGGTCAAGGAAATGGTTTATACGTGGGTGTTGACGTTTCCAGGTTGCGGTCTTGTCGGTTATCTGATGGCAAAGCTGTTCATTCGGATATTCTAGGGGGAGCCGGTTATGTTCAAAAAGAAGACGGAAAAGTTGGATTATTTCGATGAGTTCATCAAGCTTGCCGAATGGGGTGTCCAATCGGCGGAATTCCTGAAGCTGGTGCTGGAGGATTATCCGGTCGCTGATCTCAGCCAAAAATTGGACGAGATGCATGAAATTGAACACAATGCCGACCTCGCGAAATACAGGCTGATGCGCTATATGTACAACGATCTGTTGCCGCCTTTCGACAGGCAGGATGTGATTGCGCTGGTAACCAGTCTGGACCATGCCATCGACATGATAGAGGATGTCATGATCCATATTGAGATCTATCAACCGCAGAACATCACCCCGGAAATCAATCAATTCCTCGATCTGGTCGAAAAATCAGCAGAAGAACTGCTTACGGCGGTGAGGCTATTAAAAACCTATAAGAAATCGCAAAAAGAGATCCATGCAGTCATCGACCTGATCAATGCCTGTGAAAAAGAAGGCGATCTGCTGTATATCCAATCCATGCGCGATCTCTATCAGAACGATGTGGATGCGGTCAGCACCGTCATCCTAAGCAAAATCTATAAATCCCTGGAGGATTGTTGCGACGCCTTCAAGGACGTGACCAAATTCGTGGAAGAGATTGCGTTGAAGTACGCTTGATCTGTGGTGGTTGTCCGATAAAGCGGAGAAATCGGACAAGTGTAGTGAGTTAGTCTTGCTGGTTGTCCGATAATGTGGAAGAATCGGACAAGTAGAGTGAGTCAGTAGCGTGAATGCCCGCCATAACTGTTTTAACGGATTATTTCTGAGCGTAAAATCAAGTCCCATACATAAATAAATAGGGCGGCATCAAAACCAGAATAGTCCTTTCTGGTTTTGATGCCGCCTTATTTAGCTATATGGTCAAAAAGATGCCATCAACTATAATCTGTTGTCCATGTACCGAAATTATTGGTCTAAAGATGGATCCAGTTCTCCAGTGGAATAACGGATATGTCCGTCCCAGTTTCTTGCATGCATACTGATGCCGTTCATGTGATGGTCGTCTTCCGTGTGGTGACGGAGATGAGTGGCATGGCTACGTACATACTGACCGTGATTTTCATATGTCACCGTATCCATCATCGCTGCATCTACGGGAGTTGCGACAGCAAAGGTTGTCAAGGCAGTAAAAGAAATCAGGCCAATCCTCAAATATTTTTTCTTCATGAATAAGTTCTTCCTTCCTATGTATACTGACTATAGTTTATGCGGCTGTTTCAGCCTTGTTGATCGGACAAAAGAAATGATCAGCAACGCGGGATCGCTTGATCCTTCTTCAGTATACTAAGGAAGTGTGTAGAACAGATGTAGTTAAAAAATAAAATATATGGATTCGCGATTAGTTGAATTTTGCGCAAGGGTATGACATAATATATTTGAAAATTAAATAACTTCTTTATCAAGAGAGATCGAGGGACTGGCCCGATGACATCTCAGCAACCGACCCCTGCGCGAACGCAGCGGCACGGTGCTAAATCCTGCAGAGCAATCTGAGAGATAAGAAGAGCAAAGCGACATTCCCGACTCTTCTTGTTTAAAGAAGGGTTTTTTGTTTTCAAAAAAAACAATCTGGAGGGAAAGACGATGACAATGACAAAAGAACAATTCGAACATTGCGAAAGAATGGAAGCTGCAGGCGGCCCAAAAAGCCAAGCCGAGGCTATGCTCTATCATCAGTACAAACAGCAAAAGGCTGCCATTGCAGAAGCGCTTAAGCTGGGTAAGGAGAACTATCAAACGGAACTGCTGGCCAAAGTAGTGGAAGTACATCGGCTTGAGGAAGAAATCGCCAAGTTGCAGCAGCACCTTTACCTGGAGCGGGTACAAGTGGATAAGATGATGGAACTGGTGGACCAGTTTTAACGAAGCAATTGGGAGGAGGAATGGATTTGGAACTGAAGATGAAACGCATCTACGAAGCCCCCGCGGAAAAGGATGGCTTCCGGATCCTGGTTGATCGGCTGTGGCCGCGGGGTGTGAAAAAGGAAGCCGCGCAACTGGATGCATGGCTGAAAGACAGCGCGCCTTCGCCGGATTTGCGCAAATGGTTCGACCACGATCCCGAAAAATTCACCGCCTTCAAAGAACGCTATGAAGAGGAAATGTTGACGAACCCGCCGACAGCTGCTGCTGTAGCGGAGATCCTGAAACAGTTGGAAGCGACCGATGTCACATTGGTCTATGCCGCGCGGGATCCGGAAATCAATCATGTCGTCGTGTTATGGGATTTTGTGGAGAGCCAGTGGAAATAAGCGATCATAGAATGCGAGAGAAGACGCGCTTGGCCAAGGGCGTCTTCTTTCGGTTGGGGGTGCTGCCTCAGTTGGCTTTCGGAGAAGCGTCAGCGTCTGTTCAGTCGACAAAAGTGAGTTGTCTTGAGCTTCAGTAGCAATGGTCGTGTGGAATAGTCGACGCACCCCCATCAGGTCTCGTTCCTATTCCCGAACCGCTTCCGGTATTTCAAAGGTGACAGCCGGTAGCTGCGCCGAAATTGTTCCACAAAGTAACTGATCTGGTTGTAGCCGACCGCTTCGCTGATTGCGCTGATCGATAGGTCGGTGCCGATGATCAGGTTTTTGGCCAGGAAGAGCCGGTGCTTCGCGACGTATCTCATCGGGGATGTCTGGGTATATTTTTGGAACAGCGCTGTGCAGCGGTTTTTATTAATCAAGGCATGATTGGCCAAATCGGCGACCGTGATTTGGTGCTGGTAATTTTCTTCGACATATGCCAACAGGCGGTGGAATAGCTTTCTTTCCTCGAAATCGGCTGCTTTTCCGGATCCCCTGAGCGCGTAGAGCGTCTCCTCCAGACTATCCGAAAGCAGATTGATGACGGAGAAATAAGGGATGGTATGGTCGCTTGCCGCTAGAATTCGTTGCAGACGCGCCGTTTTCTCCGGAGACAGAGCCAACAGGTGGTAGCTGAAGGCTTCGTTTTCCAAAAGTGGCAGAATGTAGTCCTGAAGCACTTTTGGATGGAAGAAATCCGGCTCAAAATTGACGCAGATGGCCGCGGCATCTCCTGATATAGTCCGGGAACGGTGCAGCTGCCCGCGGTTGATGATCAGGAGCGTATCGCCCGATAACGGAAACGCATCCTCATTCACCGTGAATTCCAAAGTACCTGAATGGACCCAGACGGCCTGCAGTTCCTGATGCCAATGCAGCGGAATCGTATCTTGGCGCAGATGCTGAAAATGCTGGCGAAGCAGCGTCAGATTGAAGTCTTGAGAAGGGAAACGGACGTCCTCTTCCAGCTGATTCCTGAAATGGATCGGCATTGTTTTTCCGTCCACTTGGCTTGGGACGATGCGGTAGCTGCCGCTATCGGAATCTCTCGTTGCTGTCATCTGTACAGCTCCTTTCTCTGTCCGGCCCGTATTTTTTTCTGATACTATAATAGCAATTTTAATCCGAATCTGGCAAATCCGGCAATAAAATATACACAAATCTGATAAAAATAAGTAGCCCAGCGATAGAATCGGATCTTCCACCCGCCTATAATGAACGAATACAATGGATAATCATAGGAATGGGAGCGGACGGTATGAGTGATAAAGTGAAAGGAATATTATTGGCGGCGGGTGGAGGCAGCTTGTGGGGGATTTCAGGGATTTTGGCGCAACTGCTTTTCGCTGTTTATACGGTCTCTTCAGAATGGCTGGTGAGCACGCGCCTTTTGATGGCAGGAATCTTGATCCTTTTCTACAGCCGTGCCGTAAAGCGGGAGGATATTTTCGGGATTTTTCGTGAAAGCGGGGATGTCATCCGCCTGCTGTTGTTCGCGGTGTTCGGCATGGTCTCCTGCCAGTATTTGTTTTTCAAGGCAATCGAAGTGAGCAGCGCGTCCTTGGCGGCCATCCTTCAATTCACAGCGCCGATTTTTGTCTATCTATATATGTTGATAAAAAAAGAGAAGCACTTCAATCCGGCTGAAGGCGGACTGGTGCTGGCAACTTTTGCGGGAGTACTGCTGATCGTGACCAAAGGCGAATTCAGCCGAATCGCGGTTTCGCCGCTTGGACTTGTACTGGGAATCGGCTCTGCGATCGGCGTGGCCTTTTACACACTGCAACCGCGGCTGATCCTGAAGAAATACGGATCCTCGGTGGTTGTTGGCTGGGGCATGTTCATTGGTGGCGTGCTGTTCCAGTTCATCCATCCTTTTTGGGCTCCCGGATTCGCGATGACAGCGCAGAGCGTTCTGTTGACCGGCGCAATCATCCTCTTCGGAACGGCCGTCGCTTTCCTGGCGTATCTGGAAAGCGTAAAATACATCGAAGCCTCCTTGGCGAGCGTCATGACTGCACTGGAGCCACTGCTGGCGGCGATTCTTTCGGTACTCGTCTTCGGAACCGCATCCGGCTTTGTTGAATGGCTGGGCATTGCGATCGTCTTGGGATCCGTATTGCTGTTGTCGAATTTCAGTCGGTTCAAAGAAAAAATCCCTTCCCGAGAATGCGGCAAGGAAATTTTGTGAAAACAGAGCAAGCAGCCTGCGCTAAGGAGTCGCAGGCTGCTTGCTTTATATTTTAATGTCTATTTTTGTTCCAACACCACGCGGTAATAATCATCGTCACCCTTGAATATCAGTTTGATTTGCAGTTCCCTTTCAGAAAGTTCCGGATCGACAAAAGTATTCGTCTCGTCGGATACCTTTTCTTTTATTGCGTCAAGAGAATCGTAATAGGCTACAATGAAGGGCTCATGCTCCGCATCAAAATCCGCGAGTTGTTCCAAAAATGCAGTTTCGTTATCAATAACTTCCGTGCTGATGATTTCTGCGCTTTCACTGACTGATGTTTGAGTGACTTCGGTTTGGGTAGTTTCGTTTGATTCATTCGAACAGGCCATAAGCAATAATGCAACCGGAAGAGCTAAGTAGGCTTTCATTTTCAAGTTGATTCCTCCCATTTTCGAATTGTTTCAATATTAAGTATAAACCAGTTGTGCTTAATATTGAAATAATGTTAATAATAAGCAACAAAAAAATTTAGAATAAATGAATACTTCCTAACGGTTATTGCTTGACTTAACCTTAACTTCAAGTAGTATGCTTTTTCTACAGGAGCAAGAGCGCCGCGAAAAAATAGTGCGCTGCTTTTGAATAAAAAAGCATAATGGAGGAAAAATAGATGGTACTAGCAAGAGCAAGAGCGGTCGACGGTCCGGACAAACCGTTCCGATTTGCTGAAATCAAGCGACGGGAATTGGATGAGCAGGACGTTCTGATCGAAATCAAATTTGCGGGTATCTGCCATTCGGATATCCATACAGCCCATGGTGAATGGGGGCACGTGCACTATCCGCTCGTGCCTGGGCATGAAATCGCTGGATTGGTCACAGCGGTCGGTCCTGGTGTGACGAAATATCAAATCGGGGATCGCGTCGGCGTAGGCTGTATGGTCGATTCCTGCGGAGAATGCGAAAATTGTTTGCGCGGCGAGGAGCAGTACTGCCTCAATGGCAATGTCCCGACTTATGCCGGCGTTGATAAATACGGCGAACCGACACAGGGCGGCTACTCGACGCATATTGTCGTGACCGAAGATTTTGTTGTGCGTATTCCGGACAACATCGGACTGGATGCTGCAGCGCCGCTGTTGTGCGCCGGCATCACTACCTACTCGCCATTGAACCGCTGGCAAGCCGGCCCCGGCAAGAAAGTCGCCGTGATCGGACTGGGGGGATTGGGGCACATGGGCGTTAAAATCGCGCATGCGATGGGGGCTGAAGTCACCGTCCTTTCGCAAACGTTGAGCAAAAAAGAAGACGGTCTGAAGTTCGGGGCGCAGCATTATTACGCCACCAAGGATCCGGAAACATTCAAGGAATTGGCCGGCACTTTTGATCTGATCATCAATACGGTGAGCGCCGTGATCAATCTGGATGCTTACCTGGGCTTGTTGAAGCTCGACGGCACGCTGGTGAACGTAGGGGCTCCCGGAGAACCGTTGTCAGTGAATGTGATGTCCTTGATCGGGCATCGCCGTTCCTTCGCTGGTTCCATGATCGGCGGCATCCGCGAAACGCAGGAAATGCTGGACTTCTGCTCCGAGCACGGCATCGTTCCGAATATCGAAGTCATTTCAGCCGACCAGATCGACGAGGCCTATGAACGCGTATTGGCTTCCGACGTCAGATACCGTTTCGTGATCGACACAAGTACAATCTGATAAAAATTAGTTTCATGAACAGACAAGATGTCCCCGGGCTTTGCTTTGGGGGCATTTTTTGTTTTTTTGCACAATCAGACTGATTCGTTCAAATAGTTGTCGGAAAATGGCCATTGTGCCGATTGGGTATGAGGTGGATAATGGGAGAAAAGGATGGAGGAGAACCGATGACGAGAGAGCATGGGGCAGATTATGATATCACGATGGGGAATATCCGTTATGCCGCACCACAACGGTATTACGGCACGCGGATTTTGTTCGTGACCAAAGGAAGGGCGAGCGTGTCCGTCAATGGGGAAATTTATGCTCTGGATGAAGGGGATATTCTCTTCATCAACCGGAACGACCACTATACTGTCCGGGGCAGCGAAAATAATATCCTCATTTGCCTGAGCATCCCCAGCCATTTCTTCGTGCTGAACTACCCGAATTACTTCCATTACTCCTTCGAATGCTTCTCGAAAGATTTGGATCCGGGGCGCGGGGATGTCGTAGCGCAGCTGCGCAGGCTGCTGGCTGAACTCGTGATCGTCCATTCCCGCCAGGAAGAAGGCAGCGTTTTGGAGGCCCGCAGTATCCTGTTTCAGACGATGCTGCTGGTGACCCGCTTCTTCAAAAAGGAGGGGCCGCATACCGGAGCAGGCGAAGCGAGCGATGAACGGATTGCCCGGATCATCCATAAGATTGAACTCCGCTATGCGGAACCCTTGACGCTTGCGGAGATGGCGGAAAACGAGTACTTGTCGTCTACCTATTTATCCCGTTACTTCAAGCAGACGACCGGAATGGGCTTTCTGCAATATCTGAAGATGGTGCGCTTGAAGCACTGCGTGGAGGACTTGCTGCATACATCCGATAATTTGTTCCAGATTGCGGTGCGAAACGGCTTCTCGACAGCGAAGAATTTTACGGAAGCCTTCAAATCGGTCTACGATCAGACACCGGTGCAGTACCGGAAGGAACATAAACAAGAAAACAGCGAAGCGTTCGGAGCAGTGACCGCAAAAACGGAAGCCGGAAAGGAATTGGATTCGCCGGAAGCGCTGATGCAGTTGACTAAATATTTGGAGGAGCCCCTGAATCTGCGCGCATTGCCGGACGAGGCGCCGGGTGAAGCATGCAAGATCGTTGTAGGAGACGGTGGCGCTGACAGACTATTGGCGCGCGAAAAGCATGTTGTGTTCATCGGGGAACTGAAGGAAATCCTGAACGAGCAGGTGAAGGAGCAAGTGCTTCTTGCCAAGCAGCGCCTTCGCGTCGATTTTGTGGGGGTGCGCAATCTGATCGGCGGATCCACTTTATTGCCGGAAGTCGAGACGGATGAGTTCGTATCCACCACACCGAAGTACGCCAACGCCGATTTGGCCATCCAGTACCTGAAGGAACTGGATATCAGCCTGTATTTGCGGATCACTTATAAAGAAGTCATCCACAATGAAGAGCGCTATTTCAGAGAACTTGAAGGGTTTCTGATCCACACACTGCAGGTATTCGGCAGGAAATTTGTTAACCAATGGAAAGTCGTTTTCTATGCGGAAAAAGAGACGGCCGTCCTGTCCACAGAGTTGGAGCGCGTGTACTTGAGGCTGCATGAATTGATCCGGAAATATGCTGTTCAGCTGAAAATCGGCACTTTCCTTCCTTTCAAAGAGGACAAAGATAGTCTTTCATTGTCGCATCACTGGCAACTTCACCAATCCGACAGCATCGACTTCATCACCTATGATGCCGATCAGAACGAGGTCGTCGACTTTTCTGAAATCAGCGATGAAGACTTCCTGAACAGCCAAGGCTATATCCTGCGGAAAACGCAAAAGCTGAAACGTTTCCTGAAAAAGCACCAGATGCATCAGCCACTGTACCTGGAAAATTGGAACACGCTGACCGGAAACACGCGCTACACAAACGGGACTTTTTTCCGGGGTGCGCTGATCCTGAGGACTATCTTGGATTTGGGGACTGAAGTCGCGGGCGTCGGTTTTTGGCTGAACAGCGAACTCCATGAGCTGCACGGAGGAAACCACAACAAGGCTGTGGCGGGTTTGGAGCTGTTCCATTTCTTCAATGGCAAGAGGCCTGCTTTCTACACGCTGATGTTCAAGGAACGGATGACGGGCGAAGTGCGCGCTCAGGGAGAACATTATGTGCTGACCGAAAACGAAGAGGGTTACCAACTGCTGCTTTTCAACGAAAAGCATTTCAATCCGCGCTACTCGGTCGACGAATTGTTCATGCGGAACCGCAGCAACGAACTGCATGTCCGGCTGATCGGCATGGAGCACGGTGAATACCAAGTCCGGAAATACCGATTCGACCAACAAAATGGCGGTCTCTACACAAAGTGGGGGCAACTGAACAGCAAACACGGCATCGACCTTGAGGTGATGGAGTACATCGTGAAGTCCTCCATGCCTACTTTGGAGCTGGAGGATGAACAGATCGACAAAGATTGGTCCTTCTATGCTTCGATGAGCAGTAACGCGATCCTGTTCATCGAATTCCGCCGAGCGATCGGCTGAGCAGAACAATAATGAAGAAAAGGTTGTCTTCCACGAGACAACCTTTTTTTGTCGCCGGATATTTTCGGCTTGTGCGATTCACTCGGGTTATCGGACAAGTAGCAGGACGGTTGCATTGTGGTTGTCCGATTCTTCCGGGTTATCGGACATCCTCCAGCACAATGCTCTCTCGATGTCCGATTTTTTACTTTTTTCTGCCTGCTTGCGGGCCATTTTTAAATAGAAAGGGCTTTCGGACAAAAATCATCCGCAGTAAATTGCTATCCCACTGATTTCTTAAAATGCGAAGACAAAAATCAGGATGTTTTGCATAATAACGAGCCTTTTCTTATTTTTTTGTGGCGGTATACTAGCTGAGTGATTACGAAACGTAGCATTAAACAACCAATAGGATAGTTACAAACAGTCAAAAATAAGGGAGCGTAAATAAATGAATGAAGCGACCAAGAAGCAATTATTCAGCAAATTAGCCGAGAAGCAGGAGCGCATGATCGAAATCTACCGCTACTTGCATGCCCATCCGGAATTGTCTTTCCAGGAGGAGAACACGGCCAAGTATATCGAAGCTTTTTATGCAGGGAAAGAGTGTGACATCCGCACCCATGTCGGAGGATTGGGCATTGTCGTGACCATCGACAGCGGCAAACCGGGAAAAACCGTCGCCATCCGAGCGGACTTTGATGCGTTGCCGATCCAAGAGGAAACGGGCTTGCCATTTGCCTCAAAAACACCAGGAGTCATGCATGCTTGCGGACATGACGCGCATACAGCCTACATGCTGATCCTGGCCGAAACCTTGATTGAGATGAAGGAACAACTCGAAGGAAAAATCGTTGTGCTGCATCAGCCTGCGGAAGAAGTTCCCCCAGGCGGAGCGATCGGCATGATCAACGCCGGAGCGCTCGAAGGCGTCGATACTGTCTTCGGCATCCATGTGATGTCGCAGATGGACAGCGGCAAAGTGTTCTACCGTGAAGGCAATGTTCAGACCGGCCGCGCCAATTTCCGCGTGAAGATTCAAGGCGTCGGCGGACATGGCTCCTCGCCGCATAAAGCCAACGACGCCATCGTCGCGGCCAGTTATTTTGTCGTAGCCGTGCAATCCATCGTCAGCCGCCGTATGAATCCTTTCGATGTCGGATCGATCACTATAGGCAGTTTTGACGGCAAAGGCTCGTTCAACGTCATCAAAGATTCCGTCGTATTGGAGGGCGATGTGCGCTCGATGTCAGAAGAGACACGCACGCTGATCGAAAAGGAAATCCGGGCGAAGCTAGACGGCATCTCCGCCATGTTCGATGTGACCTATGAACTGGATTACGAAAACGACTATCCAGTCCTGTTCAACGATCCAGAAATGACGGCATTCGCAGCTGCGGCTCTGCAGGCTACCGAACTTCCGGGAGTAGAGGCTGTGGAACGCTGCGAGGCGCAGCCGCCTTCGGAAGATTTTGCTTATTATGCGAAGGAACGCCCGAGCGTCTTCCTGTATGTCGGAGCGACGCCGAAAGACGGCGAAGCTTATCCGCATCATCATCCGAAATTCCGGATCAATGAGGACAGTATGCTGATCGCAGCCGAAACAATGGGGACATTAGTGATTGATTACTTAAAAGGGAGCAGTGAAAAATAGTGGAAACGCAATACAAAGGTAATAACAGACTTATTTTGGGGATTGTTTCAGGGGTTGTAACATTCTGGTTGTTTGCTCAAACAATGGTGAACATCGTACCGGCCATCCAAGCAGACTTGGGCATTTCATCCGGCATCTTGGGCATTGCCATCAGTTTGACATCTTTATTCTCAGGTATGTTTATGGTTGTTGCTGGTGGGCTTGCGGATAAACATGGCCGCGTGAAAGTAACGAATATCGGAATGATACTAAGCATCATCGGTTCACTGTGCTTAGTATTGGCAAATGGCCCAGCTTTGTTGATCATCGGTCGTATCATCCAAGGGCTATCTGCTGCGTGCATCATGCCGGCTACTTTGGCTTTGATGAAGACTTACTTCGATGGAGCTGAAAGACAACGTGCGTTGAGCTTCTGGTCAATCGGTTCTTGGGGCGGCTCAGGAATTTGTTCCTTCTTCGGCGGTTTAGTAGCCACTTACTTCGGCTGGCGTGCAATCTTCATCGTTTCGATTGTAGTTGCTGTTATTGGGCTTCTTTTGCTTAAAGAAACTCCAGAAAGCAAAGTTGAAGCAGTCGGCGAAAAGAAACCTTTTGATGTCGGTGGACTGATTACTTTCGTGATTGCTATGCTGACTTTCAATGTTTTTATCAGCCAAGGAAGAACTATGGGATGGACAAATCCTATTATCTTGGGATTGGCTGTGGCATTCGTCATTTCAGTGCTTCTTTTTGTGAATATCGAAAAAAGACATGCAAACAGCTTCATCGACTTCTCTCTATTCAAAAACAAAGCTTACAGTGGTGCCACTTTGTCTAACTTCTTGTTGAATGCTTCTGCAGGGACAATGTTGGTTGCTAACACTTATGTTCAAGTTGGCCGCGGTTTTTCTTCTTTCCAATCCGGCTTGCTGACGATCGGGTACTTGGTGTGCGTATTGAGCTCCATCCGTTTGGGTGAAAAAGCCTTGCAAAAATTCGGTTCCCGCAAGCCGATGGTGACCGGCTCGTTCATTGCAACGATCGGTATCGCTTTGATGGCCTTCACTTTCGTGCCGGGAATCATCTACAACTTGTTGGTATTTGTTGGCTATGCTTTGTACGGCTTCGGTTTGGGCATTTATGCGACACCTTCCACTGATACCGCAATTTCGAATGCTCCTGCTGATAAAATCGGCAGCGCGTCAGGCATCTACAAAATGGCCAGCTCTTTAGGCGGAGCAGTCGGGGTCGCACTTTCGTCCAGCCTTTTCAATGCTTTGGGAGCGCAAGGAAATATGGAAGTGGCCGGTTCTGCCGGATTGATACTGAATGTCGCTTTTGGGACGATTGCGTTGGCTTCGATTTTGCTGACAGCTCCGAAAGCAACTGCGCAAGTGGAAGCTACAGAATAGGTTTGTGCAAACAGACCAAAAAATAGAATGAAAAAGGATGCAAAGTTATGGCGACTTTGCATTCTTTTGCGTTATACTTTTTGCGAAACAAAATATTTTCAGAAAACTATCATTAGGGGGGATACAATATAATGGAATTCATTTCTATAGTTGAAATAATCGGCACGATCGCCTTTGCGATGTCAGGAGCGTTGACCGCGATCGAGAAGGATCTTGATTACTACGGAATCGGAATATTTGCGATAACTACTTCTGTGGGCGGAGGGATCGTCAGGGATCTGCTGATCGATCGACCTTTACCGGCATCGCTGGAAAATCCGCTCTATGCACTCATCAGCCTGCTTTCCGCAGGCTTCGTCATCCTTTTCTATGCGCACATCAGCAAATTGGCGAAGATGCTGCAATTTTTTGATGCGGTCGGACTCGGTGCGTTCACCGCCATCGGAGCAGAGGTGGCGGTGCGGACGGGCCTATACCAGTGGTTCGTTGTGGTGACTTTGGCAGTCCTGACTGGAACCGGCGGCGGGCTTATCCGGGATGTTTTCGCGCGGGAGATCCCTTATGTATTCCGCAAAGAGGTCTACGCGATAGCTTCCATACTGGGTGCTATCCTATACATTATCGTGTTCCGCTTGGCCGGAAGCCAAATGGCGTTGTACAGCTGTTTTTTGGCAACGACTTTGATCAGGCTCTACTGCATGGAGAAGGATGTGCACCTGTTGAAAGTCGGAAAAGTAACTATGGAATAGATATGGTACAGGCACATACATAGATACCAATTAGTATATTTTTGGTATGATGATACTAAAAAAAGCTTATCAAGGCTATGGAATAATGAGGGGTTCAAATGGAACGTGGGTTTGAGTATTTAGTTGACATTCATGGTATTGCTGGTGCTAGAGAAATTTTTGAAAGAATCTGTACCAATCTTTTTCAGTCAATGTATGGATCTACCACTAAATCTGTAAAAGTTTCTAAAGGTGATGGGGGTATTGATGTTCTTGTTGGAGAAATACCATCCCCAGATAAAGTCTATCAATGTAAGTTTTTCCTTGATAGTCTTGGGGCCAGTCAAAGACAACAAATTAAAGAGTCTTTCGAAACGGTAACGTCTAACTACGATATCGCTGAATGGCTGTTATGCTTGCCTAGCATACTGGATCAAAAAGATCTTTTGTGGTGGTCGAAATGGAAGAATGAAAAAAGTGAAGAAACGGGTATCAAAATTGAATTATGCGATGGCTCATATCTTATTCATCAATTGAAATGCTATGACATTTATGCACGTGAATTTGATGATGATACAAGAAATAAATTGGATTTAATACTAGCAGAATTAAATAAATCAAAACAGCGGGTTTTTGATGCAATTATTTATGCTGATGTTGATGGGATTGAAGAAGAATATAACGATTTTATTTTTGTGAAAATGTTGGAAAGTGCCAATATTGTTGAAGTAAATGAGTATAAGATTGATTTCTTTAATGCTGAAATTTCTAAGCAAGAAAGCTTAAGCAAAGATGAAGTTGAAGGGCTCAAAATATATAATAATTTGAAGACTCGTATTTATTCTCTTTGGAGAACCCAATTTAATCTGCATAAGTCGAATGATGCTGGGCAAAATTTGCTAAATCAAGCTTACTTGAGGATAGAGGATCTTGATTCAACGACACTTCAGTCATCAGCTGAATACAATCTAGTTGCTAAAAAAGGAATACTTCATCAGCTTGCTAATGACAAGAGAATCGGTTGGGTGACTGATTATCTTAAAAAACTAACAGAATACATGGGTGAGTAATCATGAATGAAATAATTAATGGTGTTACTTATAAAGAGTATTTACTTACTCTTATAAGGATTGTCACATTTTTAGACTATCTTGGTGAGAACCATAAAAAAAACACTTCTCAAGAAAGGCTTGTTATGTATGATTTTTTTCTGAAATATCCAGAACTTTTAAGTATCACAGATAGTATCGATTTTGATACGAAATACTCATATTTTCATTGGAAACCAAATCATAAATTATATGATGCAGTACTTGCAGATGCACAAGCACGTGTTTTTATCAAATATGATTCGGAAACTCGAAGATACGCTTCAACAAGTATTGGTATGGAGTTTATCAATAATATGTCAAATACATACATTAAGAATTTAGTTAAAACTTCAGAGTATGTATCAAGAAATATATGTAAATTATCAAGTAAAGCAATTAATGAAAAAATCAATCATATCCTTATAAGTTGCAGGGGGCTATAATGGTGAATCTATTTTTGAAGACATTCAGGTTGGTAGGATTCGAAAAAAACTATGAAGTTAATTTTATTAAAGGTCTAAACTTTATATCTGGCCCAACATCAACTGGTAAAACAACAATCTTTGAACTCATAGACTATGCGTTTGGAGCTAAATCACATAAGTCATATATAGAGGTAGGGACAAAGTGCACAGATGTTGAACTAGAATTTATGATAAAGGATAATCTTTATAGAATTAAAAGAACATTATTTAAATTTGAACTACCAATTTTGGTTGAACTTTTTAATGAAGAAAATAATAGTTTTGAAATTTTGGGAACTTTTCTACCCAATAGTAAAGAATATGAGAAAACCCTATCTGCTTTTCTTTTGTCAAAACTGGGTCTTGATGGGGTAAAGGTTTCTAACCAAAACTTTAGTTTCCGTGATTTATTTAAATACTCCTATTTGAAACAAACAGAAATTGATAATGAGGATATCTTATCGGAAAAAAACTGGGCTGTTTATAATAAGCAAAAAGCTACGTTTGAGATAATCTTTAATTTCTATGATCAACTCATTGGTGAACTAAAGAGTCAATTAAATCTTAAACAAGAAGAGTTTAAAAATGAAACAATTAAACTAAAAGGCATTCAAGACTTCTTGAAACATTCTCAAGTTGAGAATTTTGAATCAGTAAATAAAAGAAAAATGGAAATCAGTATTCAAATTGATGAGTTTACGGAGCTACTTAATCAAAAAAAGGACAAAATCAGAAAAGAGTCATCGAACTCCTTGACACAAGAGTTAAGTGAAGGTGTTATAAAAAAAAGAGAACAGAGAAACAATCTTCTTTCTGAAATGGCTGATCAGGAACAATATATTCAAAAACTAATTACTTTATCTAATCAATACTCAAATGATCTTGAGAAAATCGATGCGGCTATAATGGGTGTTCGTGAGATTAATAAGTATGACTTCAAATTGTGCCCAAATTGTCTTCAACCAATTTCTAAACATAAGGATTCCGCAGGTTGTTCACTTTGTGCAAATTCAATGGAGAATTTGGCAGAGCAAATCTTAGTTCTAAAAAGCGAAAGAAGAAGTATAAGTACAAAGCAAAATGAACTTGAAAAGCATATTTCACAGTCTATGACACTTCGTGAGGATCTCATTAAAAAAAATAATTTTCTTTCTAAAGATATTGCGAAGGATGAAAGGCTACTTGATGAATTAACCGATTCCTATGTCAATCCGTATTTTGAAGAAATTAGTTTCATTAACTTGTCGTTGGGTAAACTCTATAGCGAGAACGATGAGCTTGATAACAGCCTTCGATTTATTAAAGAGCTTAATAGATTGAGCTTGGTGTTAAAAGATAAAATGAATGAACTAGAAGACTTAAAAGATCAAATAGATAGTAAAAAGGAAATCAATGAGAAGAAAAAAGTTTTTGAGTCATTGAATGAAAAATTCACTGAAATTCTGGAAAAATTTCAATTTCCCAAATTATCAAACGCGTACATTGATCCCAAACAGTACCTGCCGTATGTTCGAGGAAGAAAGTATAATGATTTAGGGAGTTTGGGTGCGGTGACTCTCTTAACAGTTGCTTATTATCTAACAATTCTAGAAGAAGCATCAAAACAATGTTTTAATGCCAATCACCTAAATCTATTAATGATTGATACACCAAGTAAGAATTTGGGGGTGTCTGCTAAATCATCTGAGTTCCAAGACGAAGAGATTTTTGAAGCTATTATCCATTACTTCATAGAATTGGATAAAAATATGTCTGAAGAAATCCAAGTTATAGTAATAAATAATGGATATCCTGACTTTTTACCTGAAAAACATCTAATTAAAGAGTTTTTGTCAGATGGAACTTCAGGCTTGATTGACAACATCTAGAATAGAAGAGGTTACTACATAACTCGCTGAAGTGAATGAATGTTCACTGCCATGAGCGCAAATCCAAAGTTATTGCGCACCTTTTCCTTTCCTCTGAACGAGGATCGAGTTTAGCACAAATTAGCCTTCAGGAATCCGAACGCTTATTCTGTGTTGATCTTTTTTTTATCCGTAGATCACACTAGTCTTTTCATCCAATATCAGGTTTGGGAAAATATCGTAAACCAATGCATATTGACCTTCTGTAGCTAGCTGCACATCGTAGTAAGCCTTGAACTAGCGGTTCTTCATATAATCGTCTTTCATCCGCATGAATGTGGCATCCTGATCCGTCTTGGAATAGCTGTATCTTTCTCCGAAAATCGTCATAACACGCTAATATTTCTGTTTCCACTTTGCCATATCCAGGATCAGTTTGCGGTACTGCTTTAGGATTGTTCGTCGGGATCGAAGTTGCTTTTTTCACTACCTGCCTCCGGCGTTGATATCTCTTGATCGACCGCTACAATATTCTAGTCCAATTGTTCAGCTACCTGAAGAAGTTCAGCTTCCGAAAGTTCCTCCCGACGATCCCGTTCTATCCTTGGGATGATCTCTTTCTCCAGAAGCCGTGGTTGGACTTGTCACTGATGGCAGAGCTATACTTCTCAATAGACTTGCGCCAAACAAATGTGAATCGATTTGTGGTAGCTTAAATATTTGTCCCGTCGATGAAAATAGCCTCATCCTTACTCTGTCCTGGAGTAATCCTTCGATTTTTCTTCCCGAAAACGCTGATTTCGTGTAAACACACAGGGTGATCTTCATCATTGGCGGATGGTAGGCGGGGGGCGGGGCACCCTGTTAACGGAGGAACGCTTAAAATCAGAAATTGTCGAACAAAAGCGTCTCGATCATCTTCCAGGTCTTGGTCCTGTTGCTGCTGTTCGTGAGTTTTTACAACACCTACATGGGTTTGCGATAAGAATTATCCAATTTAAGAGAAGTGAAGATAGGCCGTCTCCTTGCGAGGCGGCTTTATTTGTTGTCACACTCTCACATCGGGCTGATCACCTGGAATGAAAGCGTTATAAATTCGCTTGACACTTCTTTGTTGTGGGGTTATAATTCATTTAGTTAATATTTAGTAAAAATAACAAGTAAACATTTATCAAAAACAAAAAGGAGCGGATGAAGATGGAATTGACAGGATTGAAGCAAAAATTTGAGGAATTATTCGGCAAAGGGGATTACACAGCATTTTTCGCACCGGGACGGATCAATCTGATCGGCGAGCACACGGATTACAACGGCGGAAATGTTTTTCCTTGCGCCATTACATTGGGAACTTTCGCTATTGCGGCAAAAAATGATCTCAAGCAAGTCCGCCTCTACTCGGAAAACTTCCCGGAAGCCGGCGTCATCAGCTTCGACCTGGCCG
This sequence comes from Trichococcus pasteurii, assembly GCF_900112935.1. Classification (GTDB taxonomy): domain Bacteria; phylum Bacillota; class Bacilli; order Lactobacillales; family Aerococcaceae; genus Trichococcus; species Trichococcus pasteurii. The sequence goes on along the minus strand of NZ_FONM01000013.1, from coordinate 47,889 downwards.
ATCTTGATCACAAAAAAGCCGACAGCTGGGCGAACTACCCGAAAGGCATGCTGCGTTATCTGAAGGAAGCCGGTCACGCCATCCCGGAAGGCATGGATATGGTCATCTTCGGAAATATCCCGAATGGCTCGGGTCTGTCCTCATCCGCATCCCTCGAGCTGTTGATGGGCGTTGTTCTGGATAACCTGTTCGACCTGAATGCGGATCGGTTGGAGCTCATCAAAACCGGCAAGCGCGTGGAGAACGAGTTCATCGGCGTCAACAGCGGCATCATGGATCAGTTCGCTGTAGGGATGGGCGAGGAGAACAAAGCGATTTTGCTGGACTGCAACACACTTGAATATGAAATGGTTCCCGTGGAATTGGGCAATCATGCTATCGTCATTATGAATACGAAAAAACGCCGCGAATTGGTCGACTCCAAGTACAACGAACGCCGCAGCGAATGCGAAGAAGCGTTGGCGAAGCTGCAGACGGTCGTCTCGGTCGGCAGCCTGGGCGAACTCGATGAAGAAACGTTCGAAAAATCAAAAGAGGTTCTGGAGAGTGACGTCCTGTACCGCCGCGCGCGTCATGCCGTTACAGAAAACCAACGCACCTTGAAAGCCAAAGCAGCCTTGCAGGCAGGCGAATTAGAAGCATTCGGCCAGTTGATGAACCAATCGCATATTTCTTTGCGGGACGACTACGAAGTGACCGGCATCGAATTGGACACATTGGTTCAAGCCGCATGGGATCAACCTGGTGTATTGGGAGCGCGCATGACCGGAGCAGGATTTGGCGGCTGTGCAATCGCCATTGTCCAAAAAGAAGCAATCCCGGCTTTCATCGAAAATGTCGGTAAAACCTATGAAGCAGCGATCGGTTATCCGGCAGAATTCTACATCGCCGAAATCAGCGATGGCGCAAAACGGTTATAAGGAGCGGTTGGCATGACGATAAATGAGACAGAGTATGCGATCGACCAAGCTGTTGTCGATTTCGTGGAAACGGGCATCGTAAACGGCGAAACGGATGCGATGGACAGGATTGCGCTGCGGAATCTGCTGTTGGCCATGATCGGAAAGGAAGACTTGGATACGCAACTTGTGCCGTCGCAAAGTTTGCCGGATCGTTTGGATCTGCTGGATCGCTTGGTGGATTGGGCGGTCGCAAACGGAAAAATCGAGGACTACCAATACACGAGGGAGACGCTGGAGGCGCAGATCATGTCTTTGATCACGCCGATGCCTTCCGTCATCAACAAGCATTTCTGGGAAGTCTATGCAGAAAATCCGGAAACCGCAACTGACTATTTCTACGAGCTCAGCCAGAACAATGATTACATCAAAACCCGCAGCATCGCCAAAAACATCGCGTTTCAGCACCGGACCGATTACGGTGAGCTGGAGATCACGATCAACCTATCCAAACCGGAGAAGGATCCGAAGCAGATCGCATTGGCGAAAAACGTGCCTGCTTCCGCTTATCCAGCTTGCCAACTCTGCATGGAAAATGAAGGCTACGCCGGGCGCATCGACCATCCGGCCCGTGCCAACCACCGCATCGTCAGGATGCCATTAAACGGCGAAAAGTGGGGTCTGCAATATTCGCCTTATGCTTACTATGAGGAACACTGCATCTTTTTGGCCGAGGAGCACAAGCCGATGAAATTGGACAAGCATACTTTCGAGAAGCTGCTTGGGATCATCACGCAATTCCCGCACTATTTCGTCGGATCGAATGCGGACCTGCCGATTGTCGGTGGCTCGATCTTGTCGCATGACCATTATCAAGGCGGCCGGCATACCTTCGCGATGGCAGAAGCACCGGTCGAACGGCCATTTGAAATGAACCGATTCGCTTCGATTCAGGCAGGCATCGTCAAGTGGCCGATGTCCGTCATCCGGCTTGCCGGTAAGGATGCCCATGAATTGGCGGAGGCGGCGACCTTTATCCTGGATGCATGGCGAGGCTATTCGGATGAAGCGGCCGAAATCCTGCATGTCACGGAGGGCATTCCGCATAATACGATCACGCCAATCGCACGCATGAAGGACGGATTATTCGAACTGGATCTGGTTCTGCGGAACAACCGGACTTCGCCGGAGTTCCCGGACGGCATTTTCCATCCACATCCGGACGTGCAGAACATCAAAAAAGAGAACATTGGCTTGATCGAAGTGATGGGGCTAGCCATTTTGCCTCCGCGTTTGAAGGATGAGTTGATTGAAATCGAAAATTATCTTAACGGAGAAACAGCTGAGATTGCTCCTTACCATCAGGAGTGGGTGGCAGGCTTGGTGGACAAAAAGGACCGGACTGGCGCTGATGCGGCGGAAGTGGTGCAGGAAGCTGTAAGCGAAGCCTTTTTGCGGGTGCTGGAGGATGCTGGTGTGTTCAAACGCACCCCTGAAGGCCAGCAAGCGTTCCTTCGTTTCGTCGGACAGTTGCGTTGAACTTTTGAATGAAAGTGGAGGGATCATATGTCAGTATTAGTAACAGGCGGAGCCGGCTACATCGGCAGCCATACCGTAGTGGAATTATTGAAAGCCGGCCAGGAAGTGGTCATCGTCGACAATTACTCCAACAGCAAACCGGAAGTGTTGAACCGGATCAAAACGATCACCGGCAAAGCACCGACTTTCTATGAAGTGGACGTTCTGGACCGCGAAGCCTTGGACGCAGTCTTTTCAAAAGAGGATATCGACTCCGTCATCCATTTCGCGGGCTACAAAGCGGTGGGCGAATCCGTGGCGAAACCGATCGAATATTACCACAACAACATCACGAGTTCTTTGGTTTTGTGCGATGTGATGCGCAGCCACGGCGTGAAGAAGATCGTCTTCAGCTCCTCGGCGACGGTCTACGGCATGAACAACGTGTCACCGCTGACGGAGGACTTGCCGACGAGCGCAACGAACCCTTACGGCTACACGAAAGTCATGATTGAACAGATCCTTCAGGATGTGGCGTTCGCCGATTCCGAGTGGAGTATCGCTTTGTTGCGCTACTTCAACCCGATCGGTGCCCACGAATCCGGTTTGATCGGCGAAGATCCGACCGGCATCCCGAACAACCTGATGCCGTACATCACGCAAGTGGCGGTCGGGAAATTGCCGCGCTTGAGCGTTTTCGGGGACGACTACGACACACCGGATGGCACAGGCGTGCGCGACTACATCCACGTCGTCGATTTGGCGCTGGGCCACATCAAAGCTTTGGACAAGATCAAGGAGTCGAATGGCGTCGGCATCTACAACCTCGGTACCGGCATCGGCTACAGCGTGCTGGACTTGGTGCACAACTTTGAAGAGGCCAATGGCGTCGAGATCCCTTACGTAATCGTCGACAGACGTCCCGGAGATGTTGCGACTTGCTATGCGGATGCGACGAAAGCAAAAGAAGAACTGGGTTGGACCGCCCAGAAGACATTGGCGGACATGTGCCGCGATTCCTGGAATTGGCAAAAGAACAATCCAAACGGATATGAATGAAAAAGTGAAGGACAGCCCCATTTTTTTAGGGGCTGTCCTTCACTTTTTCAATTAGTTCGGTAATAGAGGGTGTGAGCGTCTGGCGGTTGTCCGATAAGTGCGAAGAATCGGACAAGCAGGCAGCATTAGCACTTGGCGTTGTCCGATAATCGGGAAGAATCGGACAACCAGCAATCTTAGATTATTTTTTTCGTACTTCCGATGGCAGACAGTGGAATCTGTTTTTATAGCACGTATAGAAATAGGTCTTGTTCGAGAAGCCGACTTCGGTCAGGATCGTCTGGATCGGGATTTCGGTGGATTCGATCAGCAGGTTGGCCTTCAGCAGCCGCTTTTCGTTCAGCAGTTCTGTGAACGTCTGGCCGCTGCGCTTTTTGATCATGTTGCTCAAGTAGTTTTTATTGAAGTTCAGTCGTTTGGATGCCGCGTCCAAGGTCAGCGTCGTGAACTCGGCATCAATCAGTTGGAGGACCTCGTAAAAGGGGTCCTTTTTGCTGAACGTTTCGCTGTACTCGTGCGGCAGGGAGCGCGCCAACTCATAAATCAGGATCGGCAAATAACTGCTGATGATCTTTCCGGAAAAGACTTTCGGGAAGAAATATTCATCGGCCATGTTGTTGATGATCTGCTTGATGTGTTCGTTCTGCTCGTTGCGGAACAGGATGAAGTTCGCGGCGTTCGTGTCAAGCGGGTTGTTAGTCAGCAAAATTTTGTAGAGGATGCTGTCGTTGTGGTTCATGTTCATCAGCCAGTTGATCGAGATGCTCTTGTTGTTGAAAAGGATGTTCAAAAGCAGATCGTCCTTGCCGAGCGCCTCGATGGAATGCTCGCTGCCGGTGTCCATCAACAAAATATCGCCTTCCTTCAACAGGTAAGGGACGCCGTTGATAATCTGGCGGCATTCGCCCTTCACGATGTAGTTGAGCTCGAGGAATTGGTGCGAGTGCTCCGGGTAGGCGGCGTAGCGGTTGTGTTTGCTGATATAGATATCCTTGTTTTCGAAAAACAGATGCTCCTTGATCTTTGGCGCCCGAGTCGCCTCCCCTTCCAGTTCCGGCAGATCGGGCACAAATTTATGCCGCTTTTTTTGTTCCTTTTCGATGACAGATTCCTGCGATAGCAGCGCAATCAAATCCATCCCAACACCTCCTGTATATTTGGTACTCACAACTCATTCAGTGACATTGTAGCATAAATCCAGAAGTTGTTTAATAGTAATGTAAACAATTACAAGACGGAGGTGTGAAATAAGTAAATGAAGTACTATACGATGATAGATATCGGAGCCTCCAGCGGTCGGATCATGCTGGCGGAAATAGATAATAAACAATTGGCGTTGCAGGAAGTGCACCGTTTCAAAAATGACTTCAGCCGCATCGACGGGTCCGACAGATGGGATATCGAAACCATTTTCCAGGAAATCCTGACGGGGCTATCGAAACTGAAGGCACTCGGCGTGACCGAATGCCATCTAGGGATCGATACATGGGCGGTGGACTACTGCCTGATCGGAATGGATGGCCAGCTGCTGCAGCTCCCGATCAGTTACCGGGATGAACGCACGAAAGATACGATGGAAAAAGTGGCGCAAGCGATCGACAAAGAGACGATCTACGCCAAAACGGGCATCCAATTCCTGAACTTCAATACTTTGTACCAACTGTATGAAGAGGACAAGGACTTGTTGGCCAGGACGGACAAAATTTTGATGATACCGGATTATCTGGCTTATCGGCTCACCGGGGAAATGGTCGGCGAAGTGACGAATGTGTCCTCTTCGCAGATGTTGAATCTCGAAACCGGCGAGTTCGACAAGGAATTGCTTGAACTTGTCGGCATCCCGAGAGAGAAGTTCCCGGAACTGGTTGTGCCAGGAACGAAAATCGGCGATGTGAAGGCTGATCTGACGGAAACTTATGACCTGCCCAAAATCGAAGTGATTGCTGCGGCGACGCACGATACGGCATCCGCCATCGTGGGTGTGCCGGCAGTGGGCGGGAAATGGGCCTACCTCAGCAGCGGAACCTGGTCATTGATCGGTGTCGAAAACGACGCACCGATCAATGACTGTCCCGCCTACGAAGCGAACTTCACGAATGAGTGGGGCGCTTACGGCACCTATCGTTTCCTGAAGAACATCACCGGCATGTGGTTCGTGCAGGAAATCGCGCGCAACCTGGATTACCGACACTCATACGGCGAAATGGCGCAGATGGCCTATGCAGTCGAACCATTCCTGCAGTATGTCGATCTGAACGATCCGCGCTTCCTCAATCCAGCAAACATGATCGCTGAAATCCAAGCTTATTGCCGCGAACGGGGCGAAATCGTTCCGGAAACGACGGGCGAATTGGTGATGTGCGTGTACAGCAATCTGGCTTTGGCCTATGCGCATGAACTGAAGAAAGTCGAAGCACTAACGCAGGAAACGATTGACGTGCTGCACATCGTCGGCGGCGGAGCGAATGTTAAATTGCTGAATCAGTTGACTGCCGATGTCACCGGTAAGCTGGTCGTTGCCGGACCTACCGAAGGCACTGCAATTGGAAACTTGCTTGTGCAGATGATTGCGGCTGGAGAATTTGCTGACCTGGCGGAAGCCAGAAAATGGCTGAGAAGTCAGATCCATGTAGAAGAATACCCACCAAACCCGATCGCAGACCGGGAGCACCTAAAAAAATACGAAGAAAAGATTGGAGTATAGACAAATGACTAAACCTATTGAAGAAGCATACACTTTAGCGAAACAAAAATACGCCGCCATCGGTGTGGATACGGATGCAGTACTTGAAAAATTAAGCCAAATCAAGGTTTCCTTGCAATGCTGGCAAGGGGACGACGTATTGGGATTCATGTTCCCTGATCAAGCCTTGACCGGCGGAATTTCCGTCAGTGGTAACTACCCGGGCAAAGCTACGACACCAGCGCAACTGCGTGCCGATTTGGATAAAGCCTTGAGCCTGATCCCTGGCAATCATAAAGTGAATTTGCATGCCATCTACGTGGATACGGACGAAAAAATCGACTTGGATCAGATCGAACCGAAGCACTACGAAAAATGGGTGCAATGGGCAAAAGAAAAAGGTCTTGGACTGGATTTCAATCCTACTTGCTTCTCCCATCCGAAATCGACAGACGGTACGTTGTCCAGCAATGACCCTGAAACACAAGCGTTCTGGATCGAACACGTGAAACGCAGCCGCAAAGTGGCCGCTTACTTCGGCGAAGAACTGAACCAAACTTGCGTGAACAACATCTGGATCCCGGATGGCTACAAAGACAACCCAATCGACAAAATGTCGCCGCGTGTACGCCTGCGCGATGCGTTGGATCAATGTTTGGAAGAAAAATTCGATGATGCGCACATGCTGGACGCAGTCGAAGGCAAACTCTTCGGCATCGGTGCAGAAAGCTTCACGACCGGTTCCAATGATTTCTACCTGTCCTACGCTTTGACAAGGGATATCCTGTGGACAATCGATGCGGGACATTTCCACCCAACCGAGGATGTATCCGATAAATTCACGGCCTTCCTGCCGTTCGGTAAAGGTTTGATGCTACACGTGAGCCGTCCGATCCGTTGGGATTCCGATCACGTGGTCATCTTGGATGAAGCGACTACCCGCATCGGCGAAACATTGGTGCGCAACGACTTGTTGGACAAAACTTTCATCGGCATGGACTTCTTCGATGCAACAATCAACCGTGTCGCAGCCATGGTCATCGGCGCGCGCAGCACGTTGAAATCCTTGTTGTTGGGTATGTTGAGCCCAATCGAAACATTGAAGGATGCCGAAAGCACAGGCGACTTCACAACCCGTTTGGCTGTTACGGAAGAAATGAAATCTTATCCATTCGGCGCTGTCTGGGAATTCTATTGCCAACAACAAAATGTACCAGCTGGTACGGAATGGCTGACTGAAGTAAAAGACTACGAACAAAAAATTCTTACGGAACGCAAATAAGGGGGAAATCATAAAAATGAAAAACATTTTAGAAGCACCATTCATCAAAGAAGTCATGCTGTTGACGGACGTCATGTACAAATTCGGCTGGCACGAAAGAAACAGCGGTAACTTGTCCTACTTGCTGAAAGAAGAGGAAATTACGGAATATCTGAATCTGAACGAAGTGAAACGCAACATTCCGATCGCTTTCGACGGCAAAGCATTGGCTGGGAAATATTTCCTGGTCACAGGAACAGGGAAATTCTTCAAAAACGTCATCCATGATCCGGCTGATGTCTTGGGTATCCTGAAAGTAACTGCGGAAGGCAACAGCGTAGACCTGTTATGGGGTTATGAAAATGGAGCGGCTCCTACAAGCGAATTGCCTGCTCATTTGATGTCGCACATTTCGCGCTTGTCGGTCGATCCTGAAAACCGTGTCGTTTACCACTGCCACGCCACCAACCTGTTGGCGATGTCCTTCTCATGCGAGTTGGATGAAAGAAGCTTCACGCGCATCCTTTGGAAAATGTGTACCGAGTCATTGGTCGTGTTCCCTGAAGGCGTGGGCATCCTGCCTTGGTTGATGCCTGGAACGAACGAAATCGGCGAAGCGACTGCTGAGAAGATGAAGGAATACCGTCTGATCGTATGGCCACACCACGGTTTGTACGCAGCCGGAAAAGATTTGGAAGAGTGCTTCGGCTTGGTCGAAACGGCTGAAAAATCAGCGACTGTCTACACACTAGTGCAATCTCAAGGCGGCATCAGACAGGAAATCACTGACGAACAACTGAGCAATCTTGGCAAACGTTTCTCTGTAACCCCAAGAGCGGGCTACTTGAACATCTAATTATATCAAAAGGGGATAATTGAAAATGGCAACTTTTTATGTACCGGCAATAAACCTGATCGGAATAGGCTGCATCAAGGAATTGGGCAGCAATGTGAAGGAACTTGGCTACAAGAAAGCTTTGTTCGTAACAGATAACTTTTTGGCCAAAAGCGAAATGATCGACGTTGTTTTGGCAGAGTTGGACAATGCGGCTATCGACTATGTGATCTATGCGGATGTCGATCCGAACCCGACTTGCAAAAACGTCAACGAAGGCGTGGCGATGGCACAAGCAGAAAACTGCGACTTCATCATTTCCTTCGGCGGCGGCTCTCCGCAGGATGCAGCGAGCGCCATCAGCATCATCCTGACGAACGGCGGCAAACCGCAGGATTACGAAGGCTTGCACAAATCCGCTAAAGCCGGTTTGCCGGTTGTGGCGATCAACACGACTGCCGGAACATCCGCTGAAATCACGATCAACTACGTCATCACTGATGAAGACCGCAAAGTGAAGATGGTTATGGTCGACAAAAACAGCTTGGCGAAAATTTCCGTGAACGATCCTGAATTGATGCTGACGATGCCGAAATCATTGACTGCGGCGACCGGGATGGATGCTTTGACACATGCGATCGAATCAATGGTAACACCGGGCGCATACGCTGTGACGGAAGTATTGGCAGCCGGAGCGATCGAATTGATCCGCGAATACTTGCCGAAAGCTGTCGAAAACGGAACTGACTTGGATGCGCGCGACAAAATGGTCAACGCCATCTTCTTGGGCGGAATGGCCTTCAACAATGCCGGCCTAGGCTACGTGCATTCGATGGCTCACCAATTGGGTGCCGTCTACCACTTGCCGCACGGCGTCTGCTGCGCAATGCTGTTGCCAATCGTGGAAGCCGAAAATGCCAAATTTGCGCCTGAACGTTTCCGCAAAGTAGCGAAAGCTTTAGGCTTGGCAGTGACAGCTGACGTAACCGATCAAGCCTGCGCGGATTACACGGTCGAAGAAATCAAACGTTTGTCCAAAGTTGTCGGTATTCCAACATCATTGAATGAGCTGGGCATCAAGGAAGAGGAATTCGATTATGACTACCTGTCCAAAAATGCCATGATCGATGCCTGCGCACCAGGAAACCCATTCACTCCGACATTGGAAGAAACGATTGCGATGTACAAAAAATTGTTCCAATAATCCAAACCTGGGCTAAAAAAACAACTTTTCCAAAAAATGCAGATAATCCGAATTTGTCCAAAAATAAGGTTATTTAAAACAAAGAAGAGCCACCTCGATTTTTGAGGCGGCTCTTCTTTGTTGTACCAAAATCCGGTTATAGAACTGGACGTTGGCTGTTGAGGAGGCTTAGAATACTGAACAGCCGACAGAAGATCGACCTCTCGGCTGTTCGTGCTACAAAGCACTCGGAACAGTTGACAAAAGCCAGACATTTCGGCTGTTCGCGTTGCAAAGCGCTCGGAACAGTTGACAAAAGCCGGACCTCTCGGCTGTTCGCGCTGCAAAGCGCTCGGAACACCCGACCCAAGAGCGAGCTCCCGAGCGATTGAGCGGTTTCGGGGCATCAGTCTTCCAAAAACAGATTCAGCTGCTGGCAGGCATAATAAATACCATCCCGCCAAACTTCCCGGGTGACAAAATCGGCTTTTTCTTTCAGCTGATCGATGGCATTACCCATGGCAACGGCGGTTCCGACCGCATCGAACATTTCCAGATCATTTTGCTCATCTCCAAAAGCCAACGATGATTCCAGCGGCAAGCCAAGGATGTTCAGGAGCTGCTGGATCCCGCAGGCTTTCGATACGCCATGGGGCAGGATATCCAATGTTTTCGGTGTGGATTTGACGACTTTCAATTCCGTCAACCAACTGCTGATGCCCTCGACGTCGGCGCTGTCAACCAGTATCTGCAGCACTTTCGACGGGTATTCCCCAGGTTTGAGGAAGCGGATCTCAACGCCACGGTCCAAGAGATTCTTCCGATCAGCGGAACTGAAGATTCCGTGAACAGTGTCATAGAATACATCAATCCCGCGTTGTTCGAAGCTAGTGTAGATTTCCTCCACAACATCCTGTTCGATCCAATTCTGGTAGATGCTCTTGCCATTCAGGGTGATTTCCTGTCCATTCGAGGTGATCATGCTGTCGATACCGAGAATGGAAGCCAAATCCAATACAGCTTCCTTGTGGCGCCCGGAAGCGATCACGGGAATGATTCCGGCCTGACGGATCTTATGGATGGCCTCTTTTGTGGATTCGGGTATGCCATCATTTATGTTGACTTTGTGATTGCTGGAATCGATCAAAGTGCCATCGATATCAAAAAAAGCGATCTGATACTTTGTCATAAGTAGTCTCCTTTGTTTGGGTCTTATTCTTTTAAAGGCAGTATGTGTGTAGCTTTATTATAGGCTGATTACGGAATTTAAAAAGGCTTTCGTTTAAATCTGGGAAAAAGTACCATTGATTTCATGCGAAAACAAGCTTATTCCGGACATAATGTTCAACCCAGATAAGTTGCTGGTGCATCCAGCATTCGGATCTGTTTGTGAACGTAGGCTTCGCCGGAGTTCGGAGCACGTATAGTATTAATCTATAACTGCGTATATTTATTAAGTGTTATCCTATATCCATTTTCCATGGCATACTGGAGCAACCTTCTGATAGACGCTGATCAGCAACTATCGGGACAGTGGTAAGACATCATGTTCGCAGTTTTCCCTGATGACTGGGAAGGGACTTGAAATAGCAGGAACCAAAAAAATGAAATGGAGGAATTCAAAATGAACAGTTCACTAATCGGTTTTCCAAGAGTAGGCAAAGGGCGCGAATTGAAATTCGCATCCGAAAAATATTTCAGAAAAGAAATTTCAGTAGAAGAGTTGGAGAAAGTCGCAAAGGGTATTAAGATAATGCACTGGAATCTGCAGCAAGCAGCCGGCATCAGCCACATCCCTTCGAATGATTTTTCATATTACGACAACTTGTTGGATCTGACGGTCTTGTTGAACGCGCTGCCCAACAGCTACAGACAGCTGGGACTGAACGAGCGCGACACTTACTTTGCGGCTGCGCGCGGCTATCAGGGCGAAGCAGGCGACGTCAAAGCGTTGGCGATGAAGAAATGGTTCAACACCAATTACCATTACTTGGTTCCGGAACTGTTCGACGATACCGAAATTAAATTGGTGGGCGACAAGCCTTTTACCGAGTACGCAGAAGCCAAAGCAATCGGCGTGCTGACGAAACCGGTAATCATCGGCGGATTCACTTTCCTGAAACTGGCAAAATACAAAGGCTCCAAAACAATAAATGATTTTGCCGACCAAGTGGCAAATGCCTATATCGCAATACTCAATAGGTTCAATGAGCAAGGTGTGGCGTGGGTGCAGTTTGATGAACCGAGTTTGGTCACCGATTTGTCCAAAGCGGATGTCGCGCTATTCACTGCCATATACGAAAAAGTGCTGGCGCATAAAGGCAATGTAAAAGTATTGCTGCAGACCTACTTCGGGGATATCCGGGACAGCTACGAAGAAGTGATTGGGCTCGACTTCGATAGCATCGGCCTTGACTTCATCGAAGGTAAACAAACCGTGGAACTTTTGGAAAGACATGGCTTTCCGGCTGATAAAACTTTGTTTGCCGGCGTCCTGAACGGGAAAAACATCTGGAAAAGCGACTACAAAAAGGTCATCGACTTGGTCAATGGGCTGGAAAAGTACAGCAACGACATCGTCATCAGCACTTCCTGTTCGCTGTTGCATGTTCCTTACACGTTGGAAAATGAGACGAGTTTGCCTGATGAAGTATCCCAGTATTTCGCGTTCGCGAAGGAAAGACTGCAGGAAATCAAAGAACTGACGGAATTGATCGGCACTTCCGGATATGAAGAGCAGGGAGCCTATCTTGCGAATCAGCAAGTCTTTTCAGCGGACCGGGTCTATGAAGACAAGCACGTGCAAGCATCCGTGGCGAGCTTGACGGAAAGAGATTTTGTCAGAAACGTTCCGAGAAAAAAACGGAGAGCGATCCAAAAGGAGAAACTGCAACTGGGTCTGTTGCCGACAACGACGATCGGTTCCTTCCCGCAGACGAGGGAAGTCAAGCAGAACCGCAGCAAATACCGCAAAGGCGACATCAGCAGAGCCGAATATGATGAAAACATCAAAGGATTTATCAAAGAATGCATCGATCTGCAGGAGGAACTGGGGCTGGATGTGCTGGTCCACGGCGAATCTGAGCGCAACGACATGGTTGAATTCTTCGGAGAAAACCTGGCGGGATACGTATTTACCGAAAAAGCCTGGGTACAGTCCTACGGAACAAGATGCGTCAAGCCACCGATCATCTTCGGTGATATCCGACGCGAAAACCCGATTACCGTGTTCTATTCGGAATATGCGCAGAGTCTTTCCGACAAACCGGTCAAAGGGATGCTCACTGGTCCGGTGACGATCCTGAATTGGTCGTTTCCGCGTGAGGACATTTCGCTGAGGGAGATGGCTTTCCAGATCGGTCTGGCGATTCGCGAAGAGGTTCAGGACTTAGAAGCGGCGGGCATCAAGATCATCCAAATCGATGAAGCGGCTCTGAAGGAGAAGTTGCCGATCCGCAGAGAAGAATGGGCTAGCGAATACCTTGATTGGGCGATTCCGGCATTCCGCCTTTGCCACAGTGGCGTGAGACCGGAGACGCAGGTGCATACGCATATGTGCTACAGCGAATTCGAGGAGATCGTACAGGACATCGATAACATGGATGCGGACGTCATTTCTTTCGAAGCCTCCCGTTCCAAACTGACGATCATCGATGCCTTGAAGGCGAACCAATTCGAAACGGAAGTCGGACCGGGCGTATACGACATCCACTCGCCGCGTGTGCCGAGTGTCGAAGAGATGGTGGCGGTATTGAAGAACGCGCTGACGAAGATAGACGAGGAAAACCTATGGATCAATCCCGACTGCGGACTGAAAACCAGAGGCATCAAAGAAACGAAAGAAAGTCTGGCCAATCTTGTGGCGGCGGCGAAAATCATCAAAGACGCAGTTTCGGTCTGAAAAGAGGTGAAGGCTGATGAAAATAGAATCCAAATTCCAAAAGAAAAAACCGGTGCTTTCCTTCGAAATTTTTCCACCGAAGCGCGATAAAGCGATCCAGAACATCGACGAGACACTGGCGATCCTGAGCGAACTGAACCCTGATTTCATCAGCGTCACTTTTGGCGCCGGCGGAAGCCATACGAATAACCAAACCGTTGAATTGGCAAAACGCATCAAACATCAATATGGGATCGATCCGCTGGTGCATTTGACTTGTCTGAATCATTCGAAATTCGAAATCTGTGAATTGTTGGAGGAATTGAGGGCTGCTGACATCGACAGCATCCTTGCCTTGCGAGGGGATACAAACCCGGCAGTAGAAGCGAAAAAAGACTTCCGGTATGCCAGCGATCTGGTCAAATTCATCAGGCAATACGGTGATTTTTCCATCAGCGGCGCCTGTTATCCGGAATGCCACACGGAATCGAAAAACAAAGTCGAGGACATCGCCCACCTGAAAGAGAAGGTGGACAGCGGAGTGCAGCATCTGATCTCCCAACTTTTTTTCGACAACAATGCCTTCTATTCCTTTCAGGAACATATCCAAATCGCGGGTATGCACGTGCCGGTCGAGGCGGGCATCATGCCAGTCATCAACAAGGCGCAGATCGAAAGGATGGTGACGCTCTGCGGGGCCTCTTTGCCGGAAAAGTTTTCCCGAGTGATGCACAAATACGAAGACAACAAAGAGGCACTTTTCGATGCCGGTATGGCCTATGCGATAAATCAGATTGTCGATCTGCTGGCGCATGACGTGGACGGCATCCATATCTACACGATGAACAATCCAATCGTCGCAAAAAGGATCTGCGACGGCATCAAAAATCTGATTTGATGAGAACTGAATGAGCAGGATTGGAATGATCTGATTATGGGAAAGAGAGATTTAAAAAATACGTTTGGTCAAACAAATAACCAGGTAGTGTACGAAAAGACCCAAAAATCACTAAAGCAATTCATTAAGCACAAATAACAAGAACCAAACCCCATAGCGGTGCTGTCTCATTTTGAGGCGGCGCCGTTTTTGTGTTCATATGCTGTCCTGGTTGCCCAACTCCGGTTGAGTGATACTCCCCGCATTTAAAAGATTTTTTCCTAAAGGTTTATGAATTTGATCGTGCAAGTTGCCTTTTTATTTAAATCGCAACGAACAAAGTGCATCAACATGAAGGAACGATCCATTGTTTACTCTAAATTCCGTTCAAGCAATACTCTCATTTGGTATTCCATGACATGAGGCGGGCAAGGTTTTTCATTCTTAAACCACCATTCCACTGCCCCAAGGTAAGCCGTTGCAAAAAAATGAAGAATAACCTCTTCATTTAAACCGGCATTTTTCCCTTCATTTACGTTTATGTCCCATCCATTCTTCATATCTTTGATGAGAAAATCAAGGAACCGAGTACGGAAGAAGGGGGCTCCTTTACTGTCTAACATCGCTGAGAAGAATGAATAATTGCTTTCGAAGTATTCGAACCAGCTTACACTTCCGTCCAAATAATCCATTTCATTTGCTGATTCGCACATTATCTGCATTTCATTGATATGCTCTTCAATGAGCTTATCAAGCAAATCAAATTTATCCAAATAACGGAGGTAGAAAGTTTTTCGGCTAACATCCGCTCTGTCAGCAATATCCTGTACAGTTATCTGATCCAAATTTTTTTCAGCCATCAGTTCTATAATAGCTTTTTTTAGTGCTTCTTGAGATTTGAGTATTCTTCTATCCACTTTAGTCATTGTTAAAGTCACCAATCTTTCTTGAAAATAATAACAGTATAATCAAATATTTTGCGATTAATACACAATTCCAACTAATTAGTGCACTAATACACTGATGTTAATTAATTGGGCATTGTAGATTTTTCCTTTCTGTTTATAGTTATACGCAGGTGTATCTTAATACACTGGTGTGTCTTTTCTGGAAAACACAAAAAATATTATAACTTTGAAAGGAGAAACTGATGTAAAAAATTCAAATAAGCTAAGAGTCCTATTAGGTTGCTTGAGCACGAATATATATATATGCATATTATACACACGTGTATTCTAATACACCACTGTAACTTTTTGAGAGTGAGTAATTTTGTATTGTCCCTCAAGATAAAGTTATTAAAAAGTATGTTCATGCAGTTTGTATTCTAAAATCAACATAAATTATTAAGAAAGATAGGTGGAAGCAAAATGAGTAAAAGGAATAATTTAATTTTGTTTATATTGACTACAGGAGTTTTCGGAATCATCAATACGGAAATGGGAGTTATCGGTGTGCTGCCTTTAATTGCTGAACACTTTGGTGTCAGTGTATCACAAGCGGGATTGCTTGTGAGTTTCTTTGCACTGGCTGTTGCTATATCCGGTCCCACTTTGCCGTTACTTTTCTCGGGTATAAATCGCAAAAAGGTATTATTGTTGGCGCTTGGTGTTTTCGTGGTTGGTAACCTTGTTTCCATCTTTGCAACAAACTTCAACGTTGCATTGATCGCTCGTGTAATTCCAGCTTTTTTACACCCAGTTTACATCTCAATCGCTTTGACGGCAGCTACTAGTTCAGTAAGTCAGCAGGAAGCTCCAAAAGCTGTTTCTAAAATAATTATGGGTGTATCGGCAGGTATGGTGATTGGTGTGCCGATTACTACTTTTATTGCAAATGCCGGTTCGTTGGAATTGGCAATGACATTCTTTGCAGTTGTTAACTCAGTAGCATTCATTGCGACATTACTATTTGTACCATCCATGCCCGTGACGGAAAAATTGTCGTATGGAAAACAATTGAGTGTGTTAAAAAAACCAATTTTATGGCTATCCATTTTTGCTGTTATCTTCATCAATTCAGCTGTATTCGGAGTCTACAGTTACCTTGCCGAATATCTAGAAAAGATTACGAATATATCCGGTCAAGCGCTAAGTTTAATGTTGGTTCTATTTGGTATAGCAAGTCTTGTAGGAAACATTGTGGGTGGGAGGGTACTTTCTAAAAATGCCCTCAAATCGGTAGTGTCTTATCCCTTCGTATTAGGGGCGGTTTACATCATGTTATTCTTAACTGGACAGTTCACTGGAGCTATGGTCATCATCGTTTTGGCATGGGGAATATTATTTGCTGTAGGAAATAATATTAGTCAATACTGGATTACGTCTGCTGCTCCAGAGGCTCCAGAATTCGCAAATGGACTGTTTCTGTCAGTCAGCAACTTAGGGATTACGATTGGCGCAACTGTAGGTGGATTATTTATCTCAGGAATGGGCATCCAATACGTCGTATTCGGGGGATTACTCTTCTTGGTCTTAAGTTTAGTATTTATTTTACTAAGAAACACTTTATACAATTCTGCAAAACATCGTTCTACTATCAGAAATTAAGTAAGCTTCCTTTCTATGGTTAGCGACAATAATCTCCTCTGATATTAGGGAAATAAAAATCTGACAAACTTTTTAACAGTAAGTACACATTTTTGAGAAATTTGTACACTAATACACGAATCCTGGATATTTAGGAATTGTAGACCTTCAAATTCTGACTATAATAATACACAGGCGTATCTTAATACACCGATGTATCTTTTGGGTGAATAGTAAAAATAAACTATGAGGAGGGTTACTTTTGAAAAATGTAATTTTGAACAATGGTGTTGAGATGCCGATACTCGGCTTTGGGGTTTATCAAATTAATAACCCTGATGAATGTGAGCAGTCCGTTTACAATGCGCTTACGGCTGGCTACCGGTTGATTGATACGGCTGCGGCGTATCTGAATGAAGAAGCAGTCGGAAGAGCCATCAAACGGAGTGGCGTGCCAAGGGAAGAAATATTTATTACAACCAAACTTTGGATTCAGGATGCTGGGTATGAGAACACGAAGAAAGCCTTCGCAAAATCACTGGAAAAACTGCAAGTGGATTATTTGGATCTTTATTTAATTCATCAGCCATTCGGTGATATATATGGTTCTTGGCGTGCTATGGAAGAATTGTATCGTAATGGAAAGATTAAAGCTATCGGAGTCAGCAACTTCAAGATGGACCGTCTGATTGATTTGATCGATCATAATGAAGTTGTTCCTGCTGTAAACCAGATTGAAACACATCCCTTCACCCAGCAAATCGAAAGTACTAAATTGATGAGAGAGAACCATGTTCAAATCGAGTCCTGGGGTCCTTTTGCTCAAGGAACAAATAATGTCTTTCAGAATGAACTATTAGTAACACTGGCTGAAAAATACAATAAATCCGTTTCGCAGGTGATTCTGCGTTGGTTGACTCAAAGAGGCGTCGTTGCGATTCCTAAATCTATCCGCAAAGAACGAATCATCGAAAACTTCAATATCTTTGACTTTGAACTAAGACAGGAAGATATGGAGGCGATTGCCGCATTAGACATGAAACAGAACCTTATCTTTGACCATTACGACCCTGAAAGCGTAAGACGACTCGGTAACGTTACATTTGAAATTTAATGCTCTCCAACAGAAATGACACTTAATAGAAAGAAGGATGAAACAAATGGAATATGTAAAATTTGGAAATACTGGTTTAGATGTATCACGAATCTGTTTAGGCACGATGGGGTTTGGTGTGCCATCAGATCGTTGGCCCCAAAAATGGGTAATTGATGAGGATCAGAGCCGTACGATTATTAAAAAGGCACTAGATTTAGGGATTAATTTCTTTGATACTGCAAATGTCTATTCAGACGGAATGAGTGAGGAATTTTTGGGTCGTGCTTTAAAGGATTTTGCCAAACGGGATGAAATCGTCATTGCTACAAAAGTCTTTTTTCCAATGCATGATGGTCCAAATAGTATGGGACTTTCTCGGAAGACGATTATGAGCGAAATTGATAAAAGTCTTGAACGTCTTGGTACAGATTATGTGGATCTCTATATTACGCATCGATGGGATTACAATACCCCAATTGAAGAAACGATGGAGGCTTTGCATGAGGTAGTGAAATCCGGAAAAGCTCGCTACATCGGGGCTTCTGCCATGTACGCTTGGCAGTTCCAGAAGGCGAACCAGATTGCTGAGAAAAACGGCTGGACAAAATTCGTATCTATGCAGAATCACTTGAATCTCATTTACCGGGAGGAAGAGAGAGAGATGTTGCCGCTTTGCAAGGAAGAAAAAATCGCTGTCACGCCATACAGCCCACTCGCATCAGGAAGATTGACACGTGATTGGTCAGAAACAACGCTTCGTTCGGAAACGGATCAAGTGCAAAAAACGAAGTATGATTCAACAGCAGATGCCGATCGATTAATCGTAGAGCGTGTTGCCGAACTTGCAGAAAAACAGGGTGTTCCACGCGCACATATTGCACTTGCCTGGCTTCTTCAGAAAGAACCAGTAATAGCTCCTATTGTTGGTGCGACAAAAATTTATCATCTCGAAGATGCAGTTGCTGCTCTTTCTGTTTCATTAACAGCGGAAGAGGTAGCATACTTGGAAGAACCGTATGTACCGCACGCAATTGTTGGACATAATTAATAGTTGTTAAATAATAGTCCATTAATTTAAATACTGGAAGGTGAGGGATAATCAATGGAAAATGTAAAGTTTGGAAACAGCAATTTGAATATATCAGGAAAGACTTTGGAAGGGAGCGTGGCACTCGTCACAGGTGGGAGCGCAGGGATTGGGTTCGGTGCTGCTAAGCAACTGGCCGAGGCGGGCGCATTCGTCTACATTGTCTCGCGGCGGCAAAAACAAATTGAAGAAGCGGCAGCTCGGCTCGGCCCATCCGTACGTGGCATCGCCGTTGATGTGACGAACAAGGAAGATTTGAAGCGCCTTGCCGAGACCATCCAGAAAGATCATGGCGGGCTCGACATCGTCTTCGCCAATGCAGGCGGAGGAAGACCGATTGCTCTCGAAGAACTTACCGAAGGGGATATCGATCACTTGTTAGGTGTCAATATCAAGGGCGTAATCTTTACCGTTCAGACGATGCTTCCGATTCTCAAAGACGGTTCTTCCATTATCTTGAACGCTTCGATTACTGCAGATATGGGTCTTCCAGGTTTTTCTGTTTATGCAGCAACGAAAGCAGCTGTCCGTTCGCTTGCACGCAGCTGGACAACAGATCTTAAGCATCGGCACATCAGAGTAAATACGGTTAGCCCGGGCGTTGTACCGACAGAGGGGTACCGTACCGAGCAGAAGATGACCGAAGAACAGGTGTCAGATTACGCGCAGCGAGTTACAAGTGAGATTCCCGTAGGGCGTGTCGGGACGCCGGAAGATATCGGAAATGCCGTGGTCTTTCTAGCTTCTGATTCGAGCAGCTTTATCACGGGGATTGATCTGGTGGTCGATGGTGGGCAGACACGAGTGTATCAAGGGAAAAATTAATCCAGTATCAATTAATGTCCTTTTACTTGTCGAACATATAGCTGGACTACATTCGGTGTTATATACTAAGAGAGGGAAGATGAACCATGATAACTTCAAAATCAGCCGAACAACACATCATTTGTGAATTGCGTTGTGAAACGCCTAACCGAGAAAAAGTACAAGAACACCTTTTGGAACTTGTCGGACCTGCACGACTTGAGGAAGGATGCCTTTACTACGATTTATACCAAAAACTAGAATTTCCCAATACTTTCTATATTCTGGATGGATGGGTTAATGAAAAGGCTGTTGAAGACCACACTAAGCATCCGAATGTCGCAAGAGTTATGGAACAATTGCAGCCGCTACTTGTGTATGGACCTCAGATTACACTGACCCAACGCGTAAGCGATCCATCCTAAGTGCAATTATCACAGGATCGAAGATTTCAAAATCCTACTTGAGCATACGTTTGCCCTGGCATGTTTTTTGTTCAGAAAAAATTGGATGTCGTCTTGATAAACAACTTTATTAAGAATAAAAGGTGATTTAATCCAGCGCTTGCAAGGGATAGAGACTCCCCGCATTTATGTGCCGGCCCCACAGATGAAGTCAGAAAAAAAGAGAGCTCCCGCCATTTCCGGCGGGAGCTCTCTTTACTTATTAGTTACTTTGAGTATTTTTTTTGGTCTGGAAACGCGGTCTTTGTGCAGCTTTTTGGCCGCCTCTTGGACCTTGCTGGTTTTTGACGCGGGTTCCGTTATTGCGCGCAGCAACCGGTTTTTTCGGTTGTGGTGCAGCTGCCTTAGTGCCTTCTTTCAACAGGAAAGGCTGATCTGTTACGACCGGAACTTTTCTCTGGATAAGTTTTTCGATGTCTCGCAACAAGGATGCTTCTGTTTCATCACAGAAGGAGATGGCTTTTCCGCCGCGTCCTGCGCGTCCCGTCCGTCCGATACGGTGAACATAGGTTTCCGGAACTTCAGGCAGATCAAACAAGATGACATGCGAAAGTTCAGGCACATCGATACCACGGGCTGCGATATCTGTCGCTACAAGAACGCTGGTTTTTTTGGTCTTGAAGTTTTCCAAAGCACGCTGACGCGCAGTCTGGGATTTGTTGCCGTGGATCGCTTCGGCTGAAAGTCCAGCCTGTAAAAGCTTTTTGACGATCTTGTTGGCGCCGTGCTTCGTTCTTGAGAAGACAAGCGAGCGCTCCACTGTATCTTCCTTCAGAAGGTGGATAAGCAGATCGGTTTTGTCGGTCTTGGCTACGGGATAAACGCTTTGGTGGATGATTTCCACAGTGGAGGAAACCGGCGTGACTTCCACCTTCACCGGATTGGTCAAAATGGTCCCCGCAAGTTTTTCGATTTCAGTCGGCATAGTCGCTGAAAAGAACATGCTTTGGCGTTTCTTAGGCAATTCACGGATGATGCGGCGTACATCATGGAGCATCCCCATGTCCAACATCATATCGGCTTCGTCCAGGACAAAGAAATCTACCTGGTTCAGTTTGATGTATCCTTGTCCGATAAGGTCCAACAATCTGCCTGGCGTCGCCACAAGGATATCCGTTCCGCGTTTCAGCGCGGTTGTCTGAGGATTCTGAGAAACACCGCCAAAAATGACTTGGATCTTCAATGGAAGGTATTTTGCGTAAATTTGGAAGCTTTCCCCGATTTGCAAGGCAAGCTCACGGGTAGGGGCAAGGATCAGGGCTTTGATATTACCTTTTCCAGCTGTTCCTGCTTCTGTTAGGTTCTGCAGAATCGGGAGGGCAAAGGCAGCGGTCTTACCGGTACCAGTTTGGGCGCAACCCAACAAATCCTTGTTGTTCATCAGATGCGGAATGGCATCTTCCTGGATGGGCGTCGCTTTCGTGTAGCCTGCCTCTTTCAGTGCGCGCAGCAGGTTTTGGTTCAATTCTAGTTCTTTAAATAACAAATGGATCTCCTTCAGCATGCTCTGCATGCATTTGATTTTAGTGGGTATGTTTCGGGTCAGGGCAGTTTGGGAAAGAGAGTCGGACTCCCGTTTGCCAAATTCCTCACCGCGAAACGTTATATAGGTTCTCTGAGCAACAGCGTGACTGGCCTACTATATCACAAATGGAAGCAAAAGTCATAGAATTCCATTTTTGAAGGAAATAAATAGGTTGCAAAGGAGGGCGGGGAGGAGATGAGGAATCCAAAATAACCCGCCAAAAGCATTTTGGCGGGCTGAAATACATAATTTTCGTCAGAATTCCCCGCCAAGTCCTATAGCAGTTCCCATTTCTTCGCCGCTTCTGTTTTGCGCTTGAGGCTGTTGAGGTTTTTCGTGTATTCGCGCGCGTAGAGGATCGAAAACAACGTATTCAGTATGTACTCAAAGGATATCTGAGAAGAGAAGGTGCCGACTTTGAAGAAATCGAACTCATCATAAGGCACCTCGATCACTAGGTCGCACAGCTTGCTCGTTGGTTGCTCCGTATTTGCCGTCAGCAGGATGCAGGGGATCTTCATGGAATTCAGATATTTGATGATCTTTCTGTGGTTGGTTGAATTGCCGCCGTAACTGATGAACAGAGCACAATCGGCTTTGCCCATGCTCATGGCATTCCAGGCCGCTTCGCCGTATTCGTCGCCAATGATCAGATGCTTGTTGATTTTGATGAGTTTGTTCTGGTAGCTGCGGGCGCGGATCTGGGAATCGCCCGTACCGAAAAGGAAGATCTTATCCGCCTTTTGCAGCAGATCCACCGCTTTGTTCAGTTTGTCCTTTTCCAGTTTCACCAAGGTTTTTCTGATCGTTTCGATCGTCAGGTCGGCCATTTTTTTGGCGATGTCCATCGAACCGTCCATCGGCAGGAACGGGAAGTTGGGATCGACGTTTGTCGGCGTATGTTTGTTGCTTTGGATTTCGTGGATCAGCGCCACCTTGAAGCTGCGATAGCCTGAAAAACCCAATTTCTGGCTGAGCCTGATGATTGCTGAATGGGAAGTGAAGGTGTTTTCTGCAAGTTGCTGGATCACCATATCGGGCACATCATCCAAGTTTGTCAAAATGTAATCAGCGATTCTTTGCTCGGTGTCCGTAAAACTTTCTTTCAATTTCAATTTTTTCAGCAAACTCATCCTGTTCCCTCCATATATAACGTATCCAGCAATGATTCGATCCACTTAACCGATCCGGTATTTCCTTCAATATAAGCAATAAACCCCGAAAAGGCAACTGCCAACAGCAAATTACAAAGGATATTACTATAGGCGCTGAACATTATGTTCAGTGTTTTACAAGCAAATCGGATTTGCATTGAACAGCAGGTCCCATCTGACGTAAAAGCGTTTTCGTGAAGGCTGGTATTCCCTATAATGAGGCCATGCAAGAGAAATGGAGGAATTATTTTATGTTAACAATCGCTTATATCGGCGGCGGGAAAAGTGCCCACCGTTATCACATGCCCTTCTCCCTGAAAAACGAAAACATCCGCATCAAGACAATCTTTTCTCCGGTACAAAACGATGCCTGGGAAAAAGTGCCAGGAGTTCTTTACACAGACAACATTGAAGACATCTGGAGCGATGATGAAGTCCAATTGGTAGTGGTGTCCACGCCATCAGACTTCCATTATCAATATGGCAAAATGGCCCTGGAAAAAGGCAAGAACGCGCTGGTTGAAAAACCCTTCACGAACACTTCCGCAGAAGCTAAAGAACTGTTCGCCTTGGCGAAAGAAAAAAATCTCTTTATCCAGTGCTACCAAAACCGCAGATTCGACTCGGATTTCCTGACTGTTCAAAAAGTGATCGAGAGCGGCGTTCTGGGGGATATCCTGGAAGTCGAAATGCACTACGACTACTTCAGACCAGAAATTCCGGAGTCCATCACAAGCTTTTCTAAGGTCAACAGCTACCTGTATGGGCATGGTTGCCATACAATCGATCAGGTCCTGTCCTACTTTGGCAATCCGGAAAGTGTCACGTATGACGTCAGACAGCTTTTGGGAAAAGGTCGTTTCAATGATTACTTCGATTTGGACCTCTTCTATCCGACCAAAAAAGTATCCGTCAAATCCAGCTATTTCCGCCTGAAGGAACGTCCTAGCTTCATCGTGACCGGCAAAAAGGGCCAATTCGTCAAACAGACCAAAGATCGCCAAGAGGAGCACCTAAAAATGTTCCATATGCCTACGAACGCTGATTTCGGGATCGATTTGCCGGAACATTACGGCATCCTCACGTATATGGATGACGCGGGCTGTTACCACGAAGAGAAAGTCGTTTCCGAAGTTGGAGATTACGGTCGGATCTATGCCGGCGTCTATGAGTCAATCGTCAATGGAAAAGAAAAAATCGTCAAAGATGAAGAGACCATCCGCCAGATCGAAATTCTTGAAGAAGGCATCAGCACAATCAAGGAATAATATTAGGAGGTCATAAAAAATGGAGAACTTATTGAATAGTCTTGAGGAAAAATTGACTCCGATAGCGGTGAAACTGGAACAAAACCGCTATTTGAGCGCTGTAAAGAACAGCTTTATGTCAGCAATGCCGCTTTTGATCATCGGCTCCTTCTTTATCTTACTAGCCTACTTGCCGATTAACGCTTATACCGAATTCATGTTGAATACATTCGGAGCCGATTGGCAGCGGATGTTCACGATCCCGAACAACATTTCCATGAGTATGATGACCGTTTACGTTGTGGTCGGGATGGGTAATGAATTAGCTAAATCGTACGGACTGGACAATATGGCCGGCATCTTTGCGGCATTGGCATCCTTTTTCGTAGTCACACCGATGCACGCTTTCGCAGAGGAAGGCTTGGGAATCGGGATTCCATTAGGGAACCTGGGAGCTGCCGGATTATTTGTTGGTATCCTGATTGCAATTATCGCAATTGAAATTATGCGCTTCACCGACAAAATGGGCTGGAAAATCACAATGCCTGATTCGGTTCCGCAGAACGTATCGAAGTCCTTCTCAGCCTTGATTCCGGTTGCGCTGGTCATCGTTTTCTTCAACTTCGTGCGCATCGGATTCGAACAGACCAGTTACGGCGATGTGCAAACGTTCATCTTCAATAACTTGCAGACACCATTAACGGCTTTAGGAAGCACATTGCCGGCGACCATCGTCGTGCTCATCATTGAAGGTATTCTTTGGTCATTTGGTCTGCACGGTGCGAACATTGTCGGGAGTGTAATGTCTCCGATTTGGTTGACCTTGACAGCTGAAAATGCTACGGCGCTGGCAGCTGGGGATGTTATTCCGAATATCGTGACTTCTCAGTTTTATAATAACTTCATCAAAATCGGTGGATCGGGTGCAACGTTCGGTCTGTGTCTTTTG
Source organism: Trichococcus pasteurii (assembly GCF_900112935.1). GTDB lineage: Bacteria > Bacillota > Bacilli > Lactobacillales > Aerococcaceae > Trichococcus > Trichococcus pasteurii. Next base: position 22,840 of record NZ_FONM01000013.1, on the reverse strand, counting down.
CTTCTGTTCGCAGCCAAATCCAAGCAGTTCAAAGCGTTGGGCAAATTGTCGATCGGTCCGGAAATCTTTACGATCAATGAATCGATCATTTTCGGCATGCCGATCGTATTGAACCCGATCATGATCGTTCCGTTTCTCTTGGCACCGATTATCATGGGCGTTGTCGCATTTTTTGCAATGAGCACGGGGCTCGTACCTTATACCAATGGGGTGAACATTCCTTGGACCACTCCTCCGATCATTGCAGGATTCCTAGTTTCAGGTTGGAGAGGAGCCGTATTGAATATCGTCCAAATCGCTCTTTCTGCTGCCATCTACTTCCCGTTCTTTAAGATAGCGGATAATTTGGCGGTCAAACAGGAGCTGGAAAACGACGAAGAAGTACAGCATCAGATGGATGCTGTTGAAGCATAGAAACTGAATAAGAATACAAAGAATCGAAAAAAGGAGTCTTATATATGAAACTTGCAATACTAGGATCGGGACAGATCGTCATGGATTTTCTGACGATGGCGAAGGACTTGCCGGATACGGAATTGGTCAGCATGTTCGGCATCGAAGCGGAACGCGCGAAAATGGAGGGCCTGGCAAACACATACAGCATCGGGAAAATATATACGGACTATCAAGAAGTCCTGAATGATCCGGAGTGCGACACCATCTATGTGGGACTGCCAAATCATCTGCACTACACATTCACGAAGCAAGCATTGGAGAACGGAAAACATGTGATCTGCGAAAAACCATTCACGATCAATTCAGCTGAATTGATCGAACTGAAGGAACTGGCGGAAAGTAAAAATCTGATCCTGGTCGAAGCGATTACGACAAGATATCTGTCCAACTATCTGGCGATCAAGGAGCAGATCCCTCACTTGGGGGATCTGAAGATCATCGAATGCAACTATTCCCAGTATTCTTCTCGATACGATGCCTTCAAGAAGGGAGAAGTTTTGCCCGCCTTCAGTCCGAAAGCAGGCGGCGGAGCGTTGATGGACATCAATATCTACAACATCCACTTTGTCGTTGGGATACTTGGGAAACCCGACTCGGTGAAATACCTTGCGAATGTCGAGCGAGGGATTGATACATCCGGCATTCTTCTGTTGGATTACCCTGGTTGCAAAGTGGTCTGCATCGGGGCGAAGGATTCGGCAGCACCGATACGATCCATGATTCAGGGCGATAAAGGCTCCGTTGTACTGAATGGCCCGCCGAATCTCTGCGATTCTTTTGTAGTGAACCTGAACGGCCAGGAGAGCCAAGCATTGGACAAGAAAGTACATCCACACCGGATGTACGAGGAATTCCGCGAATTTGCGCGCATGATCGAAGCCAAAGATTTTACGAAAGCCAAGGATATGCTTGAGCAAAGCCAAGTCGTGATGGAAATCGCCGAAGAGGCGCTGGCAGGCGCCGGAATCATTCTGGGGTGACGGAATAGAGATAAGGGTGGGGCTGTCTCAAAATGGGACGGTCCCGTTTATGGAAAGGTGCATATAAGTGGATAAAGTCGAGTTATTGGAACAGGAACAGACGCTGCAATTTGAAGCATTTACGCATGAAATGGGCTTGGAAATCGCGCAACGAGTCATCAAAAAAGTCAAGGAACTGGCAGGAAAGCCTGTCGGCATAAGGATCGTGCATAATGACTTGCTGATTCTGCATTATTTGATGGATGGCCGCAGGGAGAGCCCTTGGTTGAACCGGAAGGAAAAGACGGTTATGGACAGCGGACACAGCTCCCTCTACACTTTCCTCTATGCGGATGACGTACCCCAATATAAAGAATGGGAGAGCAGTCCGGAACATGCTGTTTGCGGCGGGGGATTCCCGATCATCGAAAACGGGGAAGTCACGGGCGCCATCTGCGTTTCCGGCTTGGAACATCTGGAGGACCATAAATTGATCGTCGAATCAATGGAAGAAGTATTGGCCTCGCAATATTAAGAACGTTGCTGACGGATTTGAGAATAAACAATAAGACCGCACCAAAATGGATTTGTTATCCAGTTCAGTGCGGTCTTGTTTTTGTGGTAATTTGTTCTTCGAACATTGTGCAGTCAGTTCATGACTGACTAGTCCTGGATTTCATCCAATTTCTTCAGATGCTTTTCGGCAATCTTTTTCACTTTGTCGACGCGGTTCGTGTATTTTTCGATATCGCTGAGGTAATCGGTCGTCATCCAAGCCGTCACGATTTCAAGCGCTAATGCCGAACCGATGATTTTTCCGCCAAGGCAGAGTACATTCGTGTCGGAGTGGGAACGCGCCAGTTTCGCGCAGAAAGGATCTTGGCAGACCGCTGCATAGACGCCGTAGATTTTGTTGGCGATCATGGCACTGCCGTAACCGACGCCATCCACAAAGATACCGCGGTCGGCTTTTCCTTCCGCCACAGCCAGTGAGGCAGGGTAAACATAATCGGACAGGTCACAAGGTTCTTCGTTGTAAGGTCCGAAGTCGAGCACTTCATGGCCTTCCTTTTCGAGTAAAGCTTTGACTTCTTCTTTCAATGCGAAGCCGGCATGGTCGCTGGAAACGGCAATTTTCATTTAAATCCCTCCATTATCTGTCATTAATCAAAAGTATAAGCCAAATGGCGAGAGTAGTACAGACTGAGTTTACAGATCAAGGCTTCCCGCGGCCTTGAAAAAAGAATAATCTGCATTTAGAGCATTTTCCCATATGATTTTGATGTAGTTTTACAGATTGGTTTTGATTATAGTAAGCGTATACTTAAAAACAAGGCGGGGAACCACATGGAAATTACGGATATTAAATTTAACGGTATTGTTGAGCCTATCGGTTATCATTTTGAGCCCTTGATCGTCAGTTGGGCGGTCGACAACGGGTTAGGGAAAATGCAAAAAGAGGCAAGCCTCCAATTAGCTGGCGATCATAAATTCAAGGAGATTGTGCTGGAGAAAAACGGTGATCTGGACAGTTCAGGGGAAACGTTGACGCTTCAGTTGAAGCCCAGAACACGCTATTATGTGCAGATTCGTGTCACGGCTGAAGATGGTGAAGAAGCTAAATCGGCAAGCTTTTTTGAGACTGGGAAACTGGATGAAGCATGGGACGCGGAATGGATTGGGCCGAAGGTGCAGGAAGAAATCCATCCGATTTTGTTCAAGGATTTCGAACTGAGCCAGCAAGTGAAGGAAGCCCGCCTGTATATCAGTGGGGTTGGGCTTTATGAAGCAAGTTTGAACGGAAAGAAGATCGGAAATGATGTGCTGGCGCCGTTCGTCAACAACTACGATGCTTTCATCCAAATCCAAATCTATGATGTCACTGATCAATTGAAACAAAGCAATCAGTTGGCGATCATGTTGGGCAACGGCTGGTACAAAGGGAGATTCGGACTGAGCGGAGAGAATGCTTATTTTGGGGACAAATTTGCGGCAATTGCAGAATTGGTGGTGTGCTACGAAAACGGGACGGAAGAGCGGATCGTGACGGATCTCAGTTGGAAAGCGACGCTGAGCGATATCACGAACAGCGGCATCTACGATGGCGAAACGATCGACCGGACACTTGATAAATCGGGGCGCTGCGATGAGGTGGCGATCGTTGGCATTTCAAAAGAAAAATTGAGAGACCGCGTTAGCCCGGGATTGAGCATTCATGAAGTAGTTCCTTTGAAGGAGGTCATCACGACCCCGAATGGCGAGACGGTACTTGATTTTGGGCAGAACTTTGCCGGCTGGCTTGCGTTTGATGCCGATTTTCCGGCAGGGACCGAGGTGCACTTTGAGTTCGGGGAAATACTGCAGCAAGGCAATTTTTATAATGAGAATTACGGCACCGCCACAGCAGGCTTCCGTTACATTTCCAATGGAGAATCCGAAATGGTTCATCCGCATTTCACTTACTTTGGTTTCCGCTATGTGCGTGTGACGGGCTGGCCGGCAGACAAGGAAATAGCCGTACGCGGGTTGGCCATCTATTCCGATATGACGCGAACAGGCATCATCGAAACCGGCAATGCTAAAGTGAATCAACTGTATTCAAACTCGCTTTGGGGGCTCAAATCAAACTTCCTCGATATGCCGACCGATTGTCCGCAAAGGGCTGAGCGGCTGGGCTGGACCGGGGACGCGCAAGTATTTGCTCCGACAGCAAGCTATCATATGGACACGCGGGCTTTTTACCGCAAATATCTGATCGATATGCGCACGGAACAGGAAAAATTGTCGGGAAGCATCCCGAATTATATGCCGGCGATGGCTACGCAAGGTGGCGCAGCTGTCTGGGGAGATGCCGCGACGTTCATCCCTAAAGCCTTGTGGACTGCCTACGGGAACAAGGCAGAAGTCGGGCAGTATTACCCGCTGATGAAAGACTGGGTGGATTGGACCGGTTCTAAAATCGAGAAAGCGCATGGCTCGAAAACGGAGCTCAATGCCGGCGGATTCCAGTTCGGGGACTGGCTGGCCCTGGATGGCGCAACACCTTCTTCATTCAAGGGCAGCACTGACGATACGTTTATTGCTTCAGCTTATTATTATGAAAGTCTGTGCATCGTCGCGGAAGTCGCAGCTTTGATGGGGAATGAAGCTGACGCTGCCTATTACCGCGGACTCAGCGAACAAGTCCGCGAGCGGATTATATTTGAGTATGTGACCCCATCCGGACGCCTGTCCATCGACACCCAATCGGGATACATCATTGCTTTGAAGTTCAAACTATTCCGTGAGCGCGAAGTGGTCATCGAGCAGCTGAGAACCCGTCTGAAAAAAGATCTGTACAAAATTAAATCCGGCTTCGTCGGGACGCCGATTTTTTGCCAGGTGCTTTCGGAAAACGGTATGGTTGATCTGGCCTACGAATTCCTGCTCAATGAAGGTTTCCCGGGCTGGTTGTACGCAGTGAACCTTGGCGCGACGACAATTTGGGAGCGCTGGAACAGCGTCATGCCGGATGGCACCATGAATCCTGCCGGTATGAATTCTCTGAACCACTACAGTTACGGATCCGTCATCGAGTTTGTCTATAAATATGTGGCGGGCATCCAACCGTTGGAGCCCGGTTTCCGTACCGCTAGATTGGCGCCTAATCCAAACGCCAAACTGGGCCATGCCCGCGGAAGCTATCAGTCAGCGGCCGGCAAATTCGTCAGCGAATGGAAAATACTTGAAAACGGCGAACTGAGCTGCTGCTTCGAAGTTCCATTTGGCGCCCAAGCTGAGATCGTATTGCCTTACTCTGATCGGGAGCCGATCAAAGTGGCGTCAGGCAGATACGAGTATACCTACCGACCAACAAAAGACCTGAGCCTGCTGTATGATTCGGACACACGCCTTGCGGTCATCAAGAACGAAAACAAGGAGCTGTTCGAAGAAATCCTGGGCATTCACGAACGCATCAGAGGATTCATGGCGTTTGCCGATGAGGAACAGCTGAACCTGTCATTGCATCAGCTGTCAAAATTATTCTACACTGGCATAACTGCAGAGATGGTCGCCGAGGCCGACCGTTTATTTAAAAAATCAAATCGTATCTGACACAAAAAGCAAAGGCCCGAAGGCCTTTGCTTTTTGTGATGGAGTTGATAAAATGGGCATGAAGAGCAGAGGAGTGATAAATATGTCCACGGCACAAGAAATTTTGGGAATTTTGCTGAAAGAAACGCCGCTTGAAGCTGAAATGAAAACCATGACGGCCGAACAAATAACCGCCAAATTCCAAAATCAAGCGGCAACAGCCGGCTATCTGCTTGATTTTCATTTGTCTGATGAGGATTTTTTTGTGGATCATCAAATCTTCATGAACCGGCATGCCCGCTATTTTGCCATGCCCACCCATTCGCATGAATTCCTGGAGCTGAATTATCTTCTGCAAGGACAATGCACCCAGTGGATCGGCCAGGAAAAAATCCAGATGAAGCAAGGCAATCTGCTGATGATCGATCCGGGAACCGGCCATTCCATCGATAAGCTCGGTGAGCAGGACATTCTGATCAATATCTTGATCAAGTCGGACGCCATCAATACGAAAGTACTCCAAAGGATGGCGCAGAGGCATAGTCTGATCACTGATTTTCTGTTGACCGTGGGCAAAAAAAATAGCCGTCACCGGCCTTATCTGCATTTCAGCACCGCCGATAATCAACGGATCAGCACGTGCTTGTCCTATTTGCTTGCCGATTATTTTGTAGACGAAACGCCTAAATTCGAGAAAGTGGAACTTTGGTTGTTGGTCATCCTGGCCGAACTGGAGGATATCATGTCCAGCGAAGCCGGGGAACTCCCTTTCAACAAGAAAGTGATCGATGCCCTGGAGATCATCGACAGTGAATACGCCAGCATCACGTTGGAAGGTCTGGGGAAACAATTGAATTTCAACAAAAATTACCTCAGCAATCTTCTCAAACAAGAAACAGGCCTGACGTTCAAAGAGTGGGTCACGAAACGACGACTGCAAAAGGCCTACGATCTGCTGATCGGGACCGACAAACCGATCGAAAAAATCGTTGCAGAGCTTGGCATCACCAGCCCGAGTTATTTCTTCAAGATATTCAAGAATGAGTACGGAGAGACACCCAATCAGTTAAGGAAAAAAATGCACCGAAACAAAAAGCTGTGAGAAAAATCATAGCTTTTTTTCTTGTCTGAATTGGTCGGGCGATTGCTGCAGATTTTCTTTGAAAAAACGGTAGAAGTGCGACTCCGAAGTGAATCCGATGGCGCTGGAAATATCACTGATTGTCATATCCGTATGGGCCAACAGATCCATCGCATGCTTTATTTTCAGCTTTTTTGCATGCTTCATGATGCTGAGGCCAGTATTCTTCTTGACCACTCGATTCAGATGTTCATCATTATAATGGGTTATTTCCGATAATTCTGCACGCGTGATGTTCCCCATTCTTTTTTCGAGGGCATTCAAAACTTGAGCCACCAGGAAGTCCTCTTTACTTAATCCAAGGTCCATAAATTTCGTGAAAAAGATTGTGTTGTTCTGGAGAGCGTCGATGATGCGTAAAGACAGGCCTTTTTGGAAATAACCTGCGCCCAGTTTGGATGTGGATAATTCTAATTGAAGGGAATCCAGCAGGATGTTGAAAGTGCGGTTTTCTTCGTTTGTTTGAGTAAACTCAACGTAGCTTCGTTTCAAATCGTCGTCATCAGCGATATTGGCCCGCAGAAATTCAAATAACGGACCTAGTGTCGGGAGTTGCTTGTGCGAAAAGGTTTCATTAAAAATGGAAGTCAAATACTCCGGCGAAAAGTTTACGAACACAACGGAACAGGCCGGATCCAGGACTTCGTAGTGATTGATCTGACGGTTCATAAGGCACCCATCACCGGCGCGATAATAGACCGTTTTATCTTCTATGTAATTAGTAAGGGACCCATGAAGGACATACATCAATTCAAAGTGCGCATGTTTGTGCGGCACATTAATGCTGTCGCCAATCAGGTATCTGATTTCTCCTCCGTATGCTGCAGTATACAAAATTTGATTATCTTTAGCCGTTTTGAAATACATCGAAACGGGACTGTTCGTATCCAAAACGCTGGCTGGTTTTTCCGATAAATTGTTTTGTAAGTCTTTAAGTTTTTCGGGTAATGAATTTGCTTCAATCATAGTTTTTTTCCACACCTTCATATTCATTTTCGGATGTCGATTTTTCACATAGTTCAGTGGATGGGGGTCGATTTCTACCATTATATCATGTCCTCTTTTTAAGTAAAATGTAACTATCAAAGGGAATAAAGCGATACCAAGAAAAAGAGGGTTGTGTATGCGAAACGAAATGAAGTTGAATGATGATTGGCGGTTTCACCTGGGGGAAATCGGCTCTCCCGTGAAAACAGTTAAAAAAGCTGGGGCAATCGGTGGCCTGACCGCTCCGCTCAAAGGCGAAGATGGGGAACAGATCACGATCGGGCAAGGCGGGAAGCATTTTCTGAATCTCATCTCTCAAGGCGATTTAAAGAGAGGTTTGAGGATGCTGGCGGGAACCGATATGGATTCAGAGCTGACGGAAGAATGGGACAGGATTGCTATTCCTCACGATTGGTCAGTGGCTGTTCCCTATGTGGATGCGCCGGAATTATTGATGAGTGGTTCCAAGCCGGAAAATATCGGGTACTACCGAAAAACATTTTCCTTGGATGCCACACTGGAAGCAAATCAGATAGTGTTAAAGTTTGATGGTGTGATGAGGATGGCATCCGTTTGGCTCAACGGCATTTATTTGGGTGATAATATAAGCGGTTACACTCCTTTCGAATTCGATATCACCGAAATAGCCAAATTCGGCGATGAAGGGGTGAATGTGCTGCTGGTCCGGGCGGATACAACGACAGGGGCTGAAGGATGGTGGTATGAGGGAGCCGGGATCTACAAAGAAGTCCGTTTACAATTCCTTCCGAAAGTATACGTGGATGATGATTCTTTCTATATCTATACAAAGGAAATTGGTGAAAATGCCGTACTTGGCTGTGAAGCAACCTTTGTCAACTGCACAGACAAACCACAGACCGTCAGACCCACGTTGCATGTTGGCGATCAACAAGTGGCATTTGATGGAATCACAATTGAACCGTTGCATTCGGTCAGCATCAATAAGGATTTTTTGATTTACCAGCCTAGACTTTGGACGCCGGAAACGCCCCACTTATATGAAGCGACCATCCGGATATACGGGGAACAGCAAAATATTGATGAATTCAGCACTACATTCGGAATCCGGAAAATTTCCTACGACAAGAACGGGTTTTTCCTGAATGGCAGCAACTACCTATTAAAAGGCGTGTGCGAGCATCAAGATTTTGCGGGCGTAGGTGTTGCATTGAATAAAGATATCGTGGAGTTTAAACTGCTGAAATTAAAAGAGATGGGGGTGAATGCCTACAGAAGCGCGCATCACTTTGCCAGTAAAGACCTGTTGGACTGTTGCGACAGGCTGGGGATTATTGTGATGAATGAAAATCGAATTCTCGAAACCAGTCCTTGGAGGCTGCGCGATTTGGAAAAAATGGTGAAGCGAACGCGCAATCATGCCTCCCTCTGCTTTTGGTCCATAGCCAACGAAGAAGTGATCGGGAATACTAAATTGGGTCACAGGATGGCCAAAAGAGTGACTGCTTTGATGCAATCGCTAGATTATGAGCATCTGTTGGTTTCGGCTGAATTGCTTAATCCGGAAGGTATTGTGGATCAAGAATACATGTCAAATTTTGATGTGGTTGGCGTCAATTACCCGGAGGCCGGTGTCATGGGAGAAGGTCTGAAAAAAATAAAGGCAAATTACCCTGAGCAACCGCTTATGAGTACAGAGAACGCTTCTTACTTTTCTACTCGTGGCATCTATAAAGATAATGCAGAAAAATGTCAAACGAACAACTTTGGTTCCTTGTATTCAATGGTGTTGCCTGGAAAGCGCAAGCTAGGCGATCCTGGTGTTGGCGGGACGGCACGACCGGAAGAAGTCCTTGATTTCATTGAACAAAATCCCTATATGGGCGGTTCCTTCATTTGGACAGCTTTTGATTACGCAGGCGAACCAGCGCCATTCGGCTGGCCAGGGATCGGCTCTCAATTTGGTGTGTTGGATACTTGCGGCTTCGAAAAAGATTACTTCTACTACTATCAATCAAAATGGACAGAAACGCCGATGGTTCATGTCATGCCCCATTGGAATAAGGAAGGTCTGACCTTTAATGAGGACGGCAAAGTAGAAGTCAGGGTATTCAGCAATTGCGATGAAGTGGAACTGTTCGTGAACGATGACAGTCAAGGGAAACAATCAGTCGGTGAACATCACAATAGTTGGGTTGTTGATTTTATACCGGGTGAATTGAAGGTTATTGCATACAGCAAAGGAGAAGCAGTGGTTTCGGATGCAAGAGTGACAGCGAAAGAAGCGGTGGATTTTCTGACTGAGGTCATATATGACGGCGAAACAACGCAGTTGATCAAGGTGGAAGCGATAGATGGAGCGGGCAATGTTGTACCTATGGCCAATAATGCTCTGGACATAGCGATAAAAAATGGTTCGCTTCTGGGTACGGGGAACGGAAATCCGGCATATGCAGAAGAGGATAAGGAGAACGCGCTGCACTTGTTCTCAGGGAAGGCTTTGCTCATTGTCAAAAAAGAAGCTGCGGCAGTTCCCAAAATAAAGGTTGCTGTTGCTGAGGGGTGCGGAAAAGAAGGGCAGCTGAGCGCAGTAAGTGATTCGAAAGGTAATCCATAAAATTCAATAGATAGGGGAGATAATTTACGATGGAAGAGAAATTATTACAAACAACCATAGCACAACCTCAAGAGAAGGTAAGCAAACTATTCAGTTGGTCTTATGCGTCTGCATTGAATGGGGGACCCATGCTGGCGGGCGCTGTCATCAGTACCTATTTCGCAGTATTCATGACGGATACAATGCTGTTGCCGGCTGCAGCAGCCTCGCTGATTATGTTCATTTCCACGCTGTGGGATGCGATCAATGACCCGATAATGGGTGTGATTGCGGACCGAACAAATACCAAATGGGGAAGATACAGACCGTATTTTGTGCCTGCACCGATTTTGTTCACGTTCTTTGCAACGCTGTTATGGGTGAATCCCGACTTCAGTGCTACGGGTAAGTTCATCTATATCTTGATCATCTACATTGGATACGGGATGTCAGGCACGATGTATACGATGCCCCATATGGCGCTGTTGCCTGCGGTTGTAAAAGATAATGAACAAAGAAACAAAATTATTGCGCTGAGCGCTGGTATGATGGCTTTGATGTTCACTGTGGGATCAACCTTCACGACTACTATCACGGGCTTCTTTGAAAATATGGGGTTCAGCAACGGATTCATCCCGCTGATGCTCTTCTGTGGCATTCTTTCATTCTTCTCTTTCTGGACATTATTCAAGACTTCCAAAGAACGCTATCTGACCAAAATCGAGAACACTTCCATCAAACAAGATTTGAAGCGAGTATTGAAACACAAAGAACTGACGCCATTTTTGATTGTCTGGTTGATGGCTTCGGTGGGCTATGGCTTGATGTTCAGTTCGTCCGTATACTATGTGATGTACTATCTTGGGAGACCGGACCTGATTCCTTTATACATGGGAATCGTATCGATCGGTGCGCTGGTATCTATGATGGTGCTGATGCCGATTGTGCTTAAAATTTTTAAAACCGGCCAGCGTGCGCTTGTGTTCACTCAAGTTGGGGCGATCATCTGCTATACGTTATTGTTTTTCTTTGGAAAGAGCAATTTGACGTTCCTGTATGTGGTGACTTTCCTGGCTTCAAGCATCGCCTCCATGCAGAACGCATTAGTGAATGTCCTCGTGAATGATGCGATTGATTACATTCAGTTTAAGGAAGGTATTTCCGCAAACGGATTGATTGCGTCAATCAAAGGATTCGCTCAGAAAACTGGGAATACAATCACAAATTCGGGTATTTTAGCTCTATTGGCTGTTTCAGGTTATGTTGCAGGGGCCATTGGCAATCAACCGGAGAGCACGATGACAGCAATCAACTTCCTGAGGTTTGGTGCTCCAACAATAACTGCGGTTATTCTTTTGGTAGCATTACGGTTCAACCCGGTTGCGAAGCACTATGGAGATATCGAAGAAATGAAAAATCTGATGAAATCCAAAGCGCAAGAAGACTAGACAATTCCACATCCACGCCAAGCAGGTTGTATTTGCTCGGTGTGGATGTTTTTGCGATTACTGTTTTTTATCAAATGAATAGATAGCGGAAAATATAACATAAACATCCAAATGAGGACAAAAGCAATTGTTGTGTGTGAGGTTTTCTCACTCAAAAAGGACAGAAGAAGTTTGATTTTCTGAAAAAACTGCTCTAATATTCATTTATAACAAATTTCATGTTAGAAGTTTTCACAAAAAGTTATTCCAGTGTGGAACTTTTTCAATAAGGAGGAAAATATATGAAGGCAGTCATACTACAAAACTGGCGTCCGGATTCATCGAACTATAATTTCCAAAATCTTTTGAATGCGTGGGAAGGGATATCCGACATACCCGAAATAACCGGTTATCGGGTCGAAATCGTCCATGATTCTTCCTTCGAGTCCTATGACCAGGCCATCGGCGATGCCGAAATCGTTATCGGCTTTTTCATCACCGAAGAGAATTTCAATGAAGAATTGTTTATCAGACATCCCAATATTCGCTACTTGGCTACCTTATCGCATGGTTATGCCGAGATGGATAAAGCTTTGACGCAAAAATATGGTGTGACCGTGACGAATACCATCTATGGTGCGGAAGCGATCGCCGAATTCACGCTAGGACTTTTGTTTGATATCTGTAAGAATGTTCAAACGAACAGCGACATCGTTAAAAGTACAGATTGGACGGACCCGCAGCCCGGCACTTGGTTCATTCCCGCAACGAGGCAATTGGAAATCAGCGGCAAAACGATCGGCATCATCGGCTTGGGGAATATAGGTTTCCAGTTGGCCCGCAAGTCCGATGCTTTGGGGATGCATGTTCTTGGCTACAGCCGCACCTATAAGGAAGGTCTGGCTTATCAGTTCATTGATCAAGTCTCTCTGGAGCAGTTGCTGGAGGAGTCGGATATCATTTCGATCAACACGCCTTTGACGAGCGAAACCTATCATCTGATCAATCGTGCGGCTATCGACCAGATGAAGCATGGGGTGATCCTTTTGAACACGGCCCGCGGAGAGATCATCGACGAACTGGCGTTGACTGAAGCGTTAAAATCAGGCAAAATCTATGCGGCAGGCTTGGATGTCCTTTCGGAAGAACCGCCCACAAAAAATATCGAACTGTTTCAGTTGGATAGTGCCAGAATCACGCAGCATATCGCATGGGGTTCGCAGGAAACAAACTTGCGGGCCATCGAAATCGCCTTGGATAATCTGGTCAATTACCTTCAGGATCAACCGACGAGTGTGATCAGCTAATTCCAATGATGAATACCGAATGAAGGCCGAGCGCAAAAGCTCGGTTTTTTTGCTGAAGCGTCGGAATGCTTGTTCTTAAAGGATGGGGGATAAGGATATGCTAGTTGATTGGGCCGCTATGAGCAGCAACTATGCGAATTTTGCCGGGATACTTGCCGGGTTTGTGTTCAGCGGTATTTTCTTGCTTCTGGGAGATGAAAAAAGGGATGCTTCCGAAGTCATCAGCTTGGGGAAAACGATCTATTACGGATCTGCCCTTATCGCAACGATGTTTGTGATCAGAACGATCCCGGCTCAATATACTGATGAAGCTATCTTGTCCGCTTTGACCCGAAATCTGTATCTTGCGGTAGCCGTTACAGAGGTACTGTCGTTTATCCTAAGCAAACTTTTCAGGAGAAAACTGGATGCCCTGTTCGAACGTTACTTCATCATGATCATAACCGCTACGTTCCTGTTCATTCTGCTGCTCGTTGTCCTTTACTGATCTTGGTGCTGAGAAAGCCCACCACGTTGTGTCAACACCTCCCTTTTAGGTGTAGGATGATAAGCGCTTTTCTTTGCTTTTTAGAACGTTCGTTCGTATAATAGAGGTATCTCAAGCAATGGAAAGAAGTGTCGCAGATGAAGACGGTCCAAATCAAACTGAAGCCGACCAAGACACAGGATATGGAACTGAAAAGGCTCTCGTTAGAATACATTCGGCAGGCAAACGCATTGGTCAAACAGGCAATCAGTGAAGAAAAATTCCCGCGTGTCTCATCAAAGCACATTGAATCGGATATTCCTTCGGTCCTGAAAAATGAATTGATCCGGTATGCCAAAAGCAAGCACAAGCAGTTCGGAAAGTGCATTTTCAAGAAACCGATGCTCTCGTATAACAACCAGAATTTTTCGGTGGACGCAACCGCCATTCGTTTTCCGATTATGGCAGACGGAAAGGCGAAGAAAACGGCCATCAAAGCCGTCATTCCGGAAGAAATATTTGCGTTGCTGTCCGAATCCAAATTGGGAACTTTACGGATCACGAAGAAAGGCTTCCATTGGATGGCGCAAATCTGTGTTCCCGCCGAAGATAAAGAATTTGTCGGCGACGGGATTCTCGGCGTGGATCTGGGTATCCTTTGTCCAGCTGTAGGTGTAGTCGCTGCCGATGGTAAGACCCAGTTCTTCGGCAACGGCCGGCAAAACAAGCATCTCCGCAGGAAGTACAAATAACTCCGCCGTCAATTGGGTAAGCAGAAAAAAGTCAATGCCATCCGAGCCATCAACAACAAAGAATCCAGAATCATGCGGGACATCAACCACAAGCTTTCCAGACAGATAGTCACGTTCGCAGCGGAAAACAATTGCGGCACCATCCATCTGGAAAACCTTTCCGGCATCCGTCGGACCTCAAGGTTAAGAGGAAAAAACAAAGCGAGCCTGCACAACTGGACCTTTTTGAACTGGCAAGTTTCATCGAATACAAAGCGCGAGAACTTGGGATCAAAGTAATCTACATCAAACCCGAATATACCTCCCAGTCTTGCCCGTCATGTGGGGAGCGAAACAAGGTGAAGGACCGCAATTATCAATGCGGCTGCGGGTATCATGCCCACCGCGACAGGGTAGGCGCCCTGAACATCGCCAAAACAATCTAACCGATGTGGTCATAGCATCGGTGCCCGTGGGTCTATATGACCTGCCACGGGAGGGGTGATGGCACACCCTAAACTTGAGACCTGAACAAAACAGAAATGGCCTGCGTTCGGTAAGGTACTCTAGAATCCAACTGCTTTAGTGGTGGGAGTGTCAAAACACACAGCTCCATCTGAAGGATATTCCCGTAATCGTCGATCAGGTTATCATGGGGATGTTCACGGTAAATATGATGATCAATAACTTCAGCATCAATCATGAATACCGTATGATGCAGTTGCAAGACAAGAAATGAATGTTTTGTGTCCGTTTGATGATTTTTATTTTGATTTTTCGATTGTTTTGAGTAAAATATAGGAAAAGGATCGGGGTGAATGCATGAAATCAAGTCAAGGAATCGTATACAAGAGAAGGCAGCACATCTTAAAGGCCCTTCAAGAAAAGAAAGTTGTGTTGGTGGAAGATTTGGCGAAGGAACTGGATGTATCGGAAATCACCGTCAGACGGGATCTGCAGAGTTTCGATGACCAGCATCTGATCGAGCGTTTTTATGGAGGAGCCCGTCTATTGGAAGGATCTTTTCAAAAAGAAGAGTATCCGGCAGTCAGACCGCATCGATCGAAAAAACAGGAAATCGCGAAATTAGCTGCTACTTTGGTCAATGATCATGACATGATTTTCATAAATTCGGGATCTACCGCATTCCTCTTGCTCAACTATTTGTCGGACCGGAATGTCACCATCATAACCAACAACGGCCGGGCAATCTTTCGGAATCCGTCCTCGAAGGCGGAAATCGTACTGTCCGGCGGGGAAATATACGAAAAGAAAAAATCGCTGGTTGGGGATTTCGCCTTGTACACCTTCTCAAAAGTGACTGCCAATATTTGTTTTCTGGGTGTGGGCGGCATCAATGATAAAGGGATCACGACCTATGCCTTGCCGGAAACAGCTGTCAACAGGCTGATTCTGGAGCGGACAAACGGACCGCGCATCGTAGTGGCGGAAGGCAGCAAAGTGGGACGGGAACAAAATTTTTCCACCGCCAGTATCAGCCTCATCACGCATCTGGTCACTGACCGCTCTGCGGATAAAGAAGAAATAAAGAAAATCGAAGCCAAGGGCGTCAAGGTACTTTATGTTACCGACGTTGCCGACATTACCGGCGTTACCAATGAGAACCGAACGGAAAACTGAATAAGCATACAGATCAAAGCGGCAAAACGCAACGGGAACTCTCCGGTTGTGATTGCCGCTTTTTTTGTTGGAAACAAGCTACAGGCCTCCAGTTAAGCAATCATAAAAATGAAATATTGGCGTTCGAATCGTTCATAACCAATGAAACGATCATAAAAATAAGCTAAAGATTGTTTGTTTAGGACCTATTGCGGCTGAAAACGTTTTATTGTATGATTACCTCATCGAAAGAAATGTTCGTTTCATGAACGTTTTAAGATCGGTGTACAAATAATAAGAAAAAGTGATCATAACGATTACGCAGAAGGAGAATGACGAATGGCTAATGTTAATGATATTACAAAAGAATCATGGGTATTGAGCACATTTCCTGAATGGGGCACTTGGTTGAACGAAGAAATCGAGGACACAGTGGTTGCTGAAAATACATTCGCAATGTGGTGGCTGGGCTGTACAGGAATCTGGTTGAAATCACATGAGTCGACAAACATCCTTTGTGATTTGTGGTGCGGCACAGGCAAACAATCGCACGGCAGCGGAAAAATGAAGACCGGCCACCAGATGCAACGCATGAGCGGTGTTCAAAACATGCAGCCGAACTTGAGAACCCAGCCTTTCGTCATCGATCCATTCGCAGTCAAAAACGTGGACGCATTGGTCGTAACGCATATCCACTCCGATCACCTGGACATCAATACGGCAGCGGCTGTTCTGAAAAATTCGAGCGACGCAGTGAAATTCGTCGGCCCGCAAGCGGTCGTTGACACTTGGATCGGCTGGGGCATCCCTGAAGAGAAATGTGTCGTTGTGAAACCGGGTGACAGCGTCAAAATCAAGGACATCGAAATCGTTGCTTTGGAAGCATTCGATCGCACTGCCTTGGTTACGGCTTCAGATGGAGAAGTTCTAAGAGGAAAAATGCCGCAGGACATGGATTTGATCGCAGTGAACTACCTGTTCAAAACTTCAGGCGGGAACTTGTATCACGCAGGCGATTCCCACTACTGCAACTATTTCGCAAAACACGGAAACGATCACCAAGTGGATGTCTGCTTAGGAGCATTCGGCGAAAACCCGCGCGGGATCACAGACAAAGTCACTTCAGTGGACATGCTCAGAATGGCAGAATCGTTGAACGCGAAAGTGGTCATCCCGGTCCACTATGACATCTGGTCGAACTTCCAGGCGGACCCGAAAGAATTGGTCGAACTTTGGAAATTCAAAAAAGACCGTCTGCAATACGGATTCAAGCCATACATCTGGCAAGTCGGCGGCAAATTCGTCTATCCGAATGACAAAGACAAAATGGAGTTCAATTTCTACCGCGGATTTGACGATGTGTTCAGCGTCGAAAATGATTTGCCTTTCACTTCATTCCTATAAGAACAAGCACCTAAGAGGAGAGATCATATGTTAGATGAAGTCATCAAAAATCAAAGGTATTCTTTCCACGAGGGATTCGATAGTTGGCAAGACAGCATCCGTGCTGCTTGTCAGCCACTTATCGAAGAAGGCGCCATCGAGAGCGCTTATCCCGAGTACATTATCGAAAACGTCAACGAATTCGGACCTTACATCGTCATCGCGCCGGATATCTGCATCCCGCATGCGCAAGAAGGCAAGGGTGTAAATGAAACCGCTATCTGCTTCATGCGTACGAAAGTACCGGTGAACTTCGGTCCGGCAGCCGAGTACGAAGCGCGCATCTTCTTCGTCCTTGCATCGACGGACAATGAGAAACACTTGGCGAACCTGTCCTCACTGGTGACGCTGCTGTCCGACGAAAGTGTCGTGGATGCCTTTATTCAAGCCAACTCAGTCGCTGATTTAGAAAAAATTATGGAAATCGAGGGTGAATATCTTGGAACTACTAATTAGTGTATGGACATTCTTTCAAGTCAACATCTTGACGCAACCTGCTTTTTTCCTTGGTATTATCGTATTCGTCGGCTACTTGTTGTTGGGCAGACCCGTATATGACGCTCTTGCCGGTTTCATCAAAGCAACTGTCGGATATTTAGTCTTAAATGTAGCGGCTGGCGGTTTGGTCGGGAATTTCCGTCCGATCCTGGCAGGATTGAAAGAACGCTTCAACTTATCGGCAGTCGTAATCGATCCTTATTTTGGACAAACCGCTGCGCAACAAGCGATCGAAGGAGCCGGACGTTCCTTCAGCCTGATGGTTATCGTTTTACTTATCGCTTTCATGGTGAATATTGTTTTAGTCATTTTCCGTAAATATACTAAAGTCCGGACCGTGTTCATCACCGGCCACATCATGGTGCAACAGTCTTCCACTGCTTTATGGCTTGTCTTGTTCGCTTTTCCTGAACTGCAGGATGCAGGCGTCATCGTCATGCTGGGCCTTTTGTTGGGAACGTATTGGTCAGTATTCTCTAATCTGACAGTCGAAGCAACCCAAGATTTGACTGAAGGCGGCGGATTTGCAATCGGGCATCAGCAAATGTTCGGTGTCTGGTTGACCGATAAATTTGCAGGGAAATTCAGCAAAAACAGCAAAAAATTGGAAGATGTTACGCTTCCTGGCTTCCTTTCCATCTTCAAGGAAAGCGTCGTTTCAACAAGTATCCTAATGTTCCTGTTCTTCGGTATCATCATGAGTATCCTCGGAAAAGATTTGATGATGACCATCGATGCTACTTATACCGGCGAGCGCAACTACGTGTTCTATATCCTGGAAAAATCGTTGTACTTCGCAGTTTATCTGCAAATTCTGCAACTTGGTGTCCGCATGTTCGTATCTGAATTGACGGAATCCTTCCAAGGGATCTCCAACAAACTGTTGCCTGGTTCCATGCCGGCGATTGACTGTGCGGCAACTTATGGATTCGGCCCAGGAAATGCCGTCACATTCGGCTTCCTGTTCGGAGCTTTGGGACAATTCTTGGCGATCATCGGCTTGGTAGTATTCAAGAGCCCGGTTCTGGTCATCACCGGATTCGTTCCAGTATTCTTTGATAATGCAACGTTTGCTGTATATGCGAACCACAAAGGCGGTATGAAAGCCGCAATGATCATCCCATTCATTTCGGGTGTCATTCAAGTAATCGGTGGCGGCTTGGCTGCCTACCTCTTCCAGCTTTCCCAATTCGGCGGCTGGCACGGTAACTTCGACTGGGATACTTTATGGTTGGGTTACGGAGTCATCATGAAATACGGCGGATATGCCGGTGTCGCTGCACTTGTCATCGGGATGCTGTTGATACCACAACTGCAATACCGCAAAAACAAAAAACACTACTTCATGATCGCGGAAGATTATGAGCAATACAAAGAAGAAATCGAAGCTGAAAACAAAGCTGAATTTAGCGTTGAAGCAGCCTAACCGAAAAAGCAGGATATATAATAGGAGGAATTGATTATGAAAGTACTAGCAGCATGCGGAAGCGGAATGGGTTCAAGCCAAATCATCAAAATGAAAATTACGAATGTCTTCAAAAAATTAAATATTCCTTTGGAAATCCACCATTGTGCGGTTTCTGAAGCAAAAACTTTGGCACCGAGCTACGATGTGGTTGTTTGTTCGAACTCTCTTTTGGATGTATTCAAAAATGTGGACCAAAGCAAAACAAAAATCATTGGGTTGAAAAATCTCTTGTCCGAAAAAGAGATCGAAGAAAAAGTCCGCGAAATCGTCTTGGGCGAATAGGCGGTGCTCCCATGACATACACTGAATTGAAAAAAAGAGTGTTGGAAGCTAACCTGTCGCTGCCGGAATATGGGCTGGTGAAATTCACCTGGGGCAATGTTTCCGAAATAGATCGTGAAAAACAAATCATCGCAATCAAGCCATCCGGGGTCGAATATGCAGATATGACTGTTGAAGACATCGTTATCGTCGATATGGACGGAAATGTAGTGGAAGGCAGCCTGAAACCATCTTCGGATTTGGATACGCATCTTGAACTCTACAGAAACTTCAAGGATATCGGCGGAGTGGTCCATACGCATTCACCATGGGCAACCACTTTGGCGCAAGGAGGGGCAGAGATTCCGGCCTACGGGACGACGCAAGGGGATTACTTCTACGGAACAATCCCTTGCACCCGCCGGATGACGAGTGAAGAAATCGCGGGATCCTATGAATTGGAAACCGGCAAAGTGATCGTCGAAACGTTTGCAACCATCGATGAGAATCAGGTTCCGGGCGTGCTGGTACACAGTCATGGGCCCTTCGCTTGGGGGAAGGACGCTTTTGAGGCGGTCCACAATATGGTCGTCATGGAAGAAGTTGCCATGATGTCCTGGCGCAACCGCGTCATGAATCCGGGGATCGAAAGTATGCAACAGGAACTGTTGGACAAACATTTTCTTCGAAAACACGGTCCGGGAGCCTACTACGGACAGGTCAAGGAGGAGCAACATGACTTACACGTTAGGAATCTATGAAAAATCGATGCCGGGCAATCTGAGCTGGAAGGAAAAGCTGTCGGTTGCGAAAAATGCCGGCTATGATTTCTTGGAAATGAGTGTCGATGAAACAGACGAGAAACTGGCACGGATCGAATGGAGCAAGCAAGAGCGGAAAGAGCTTCTGGATGCCATGTACGAAGTCGGACTGCCGATCCGCTCCATGTGCCTTAGCGGCCATCGAAAATATCCGCTAGGTTCGCATGATCCGCTCATCCGGGAAAAAAGCTTGGAGATCATGGAGAAAGCCATCGATCTGGCGGATGATTTGGGAATCCGCATCATCCAATTGGCAGGCTACGATGTCTATTATGAAGACGGTGATCAGCAGACCAAGGAATACTTCATCGAAAATCTGCAGAAAGCCGTCGATATGGCAAGTAAAAAAGGGATACTGTTGGGGTTCGAGACGATGGAAACGCCGTTCATGAACACCGTGGAGAAGGCGATGGAATATGTGGACATCATCCAATCGCCGTACCTGCAAGTCTATCCGGACACAGGGAACTTGAAGAATGCTTCCTTGTCCTGCATGAACTCCGTCTATGAAGATATCCAAACGGGCAGGGGACATATGGTTGCAGCGCATCTGAAGGAAACAATCCCGGGTCATTTCCGTGAAATCCCCTTCGGTACGGGACATGTTTCTTTTGAGGAAACGATCAAAACGATGTGGAAAGAAGGCGTCCGCCGCTTCGTTGCCGAATTCTGGTATACCGGTCAAGAAAATTGGCTGGAAGACATCCAGTTCGCCCACACTTACTTAAGAGGAAAATTTCAACAAGTTGGCCATTAATTGAGTTTGGTTGAAGGTCAAAAGACCTTCAACCATTTTTTAGGAAGAGAGGATATATGGAAATATGCAAAATACATTTGATCAAATCGACGAGTTAGCAGTAAATACCGTACGGACACTTAGCATTGAGGCAGTACAGAAAGCAAATTCAGGGCACCCCGGATTACCGATGGGCGCAGCGCCAATGGCCTATGCTTTATGGACAAAGCATTTGAAAGTCAACCCAAAAAACAGCAAATGGGTAGACCGTGATCGTTTCGTATTATCGGCTGGACACGGATCCTCCTTGTTATACAGCTTATTGCATTTATCCGGCTTCGCTGTAAGCATGGATGACGTGAAAAACTTCCGTCAATTCGGCAGCAAAACACCTGGACACCCGGAAGTGCATGACACGGATGGCGTGGAAGCGACGACTGGTCCTTTAGGCCAAGGGATCGCTAATGCGGTCGGTTTCGCGATGGCGGAAGCGCACTTGGCGGCTACTTACAATAAAGAAAACTTCCCGGTTGTTGATCACTACACCTACTTCCTGAACGGCGACGGCGATTTGATGGAAGGTATCTCCCATGAAGCGGCTAGCTTGGCTGGCCACTTGAAATTGGGCAAATTGATTGGTTTGTATGACTCCAACGACATTTCCCTTGACGGCCCTACATCGAAATCCTTTACGGAAGACGTTGCTGCTCGTTTTGAAGCTTACGGCTGGCAACATATCTTGGTTAAGGACGGCAATGATCTGGAAGCCATCTCCAAAGCCATCGAAGAAGCGAAAGCTGAAACCGAAAAACCAACTTTGATCGAAATCAAAACCATCATCGGCTTTGGTGCTCCTGACGCTGGAACGCATAAAGTGCATGGCGCTCCCCTTGGAGCGGAAGGCGTTTCCTTCGCTAAAGCGGCTTACGGCTGTGCGGACGAAGCTTTCTGCGTACCGGCTGAAGTGACAACCCGTTTCGACGAAACAATGGTTGCAGAAGGCCAAAAAGCGGAAGCGGCATGGACAACGATGTTCAACGACTACAAAGCAGCTTATCCGGAATTGGCGCAACAATTCGAAGCTGCCATCGACGGTAAATTACCTGAAGGCTGGCAAAACAAACTGCCGACTTATGAAGTGGGCAGCGCAGCAAAAGCAAGCCGTGTGACCAGTGCTGAATCCATCCAAGCATTGGGTGAAGCTGTACCTTATTTCTGGGGCGGTTCTGCGGACTTATCTTCTTCAAACAACACAATGATCAAATCGGCAAGCGATTTTGAGCCGGGCAACTATGCCGGCCGCAATATCTGGTACGGTGTGCGCGAATTCGCGATGGCCGCTATCATGAACGGCATCGTTCTGCATGGCGGAACCAGAACGTATGTAGGAACATTCTTCGTCTTCACTGACTACTTGCGCCCAGCAATGCGTTTGGCTGCCATCTCGCACTTGCCTGGCACTTACGTGATGACGCATGACTCAATCGCGGTCGGCGAAGACGGCCCGACGCATGAGCCAGTGGAACACTTATCCAGCTACCGCGGCATGCCGAACTTGACAGTTCTGCGTCCTGCCGACGGTAACGAAGTCAGTGCTGCATGGGAAATCGCAGTGTCTTCAGCGGACAAACCAACGATGTTGGTGCTGACGCGCCAAAACTTGCCTGTTTTGGAAGGCACAAAAGAAATGGCCCGCGAAGGCGTGAAGAAGGGTGCTTACGTGCTTTCTCCGCAACAAGGCGAAACGCCTGCCGGCATCCTGATCGCAACCGGTTCGGAAGTGAACTTGGCTGTTGAAGCGCAGCAACAATTGCGTGAAGCCGGAGTGGACGTTTCTGTTGTCTCCATGCCGAGTTTCGATCTGTTCGAA
>NZ_FONM01000042.1 GCF_900112935.1 Trichococcus pasteurii | reverse complement strand
TGGCAAGAAGGTCACACCTGTTCCCATCTCGAACACAGAAGTTAAGCTTCTTAGCGCCGATTGTAGTGAAGGGTTTCCCTTTGTGAGACTAGGACATTGCCGCGCATGTTTTTATATAAATAATCAGAAGGCTATCGACGCAAATGTCGGTAGCCTTTTTTGATTTGTTTTAGCCCAGTGCTTGGTAGATTGAGTCGATTTAGTATATAAAATCGAGAAACCGTGCTAAACTATGTTTAAGGAAAGTTGTCAGAAGGTGAGGGAAATAATGCATGGAAGATTTTGTTAAGACCAAAAATGGCTTCGCTTTGAATGATGAAAACGAATGTATGATAGCTGAAATTACTTACGCACCTTATGGCGAAGATAAGGTCATAGCCAACCACACTTATGTCGATTCCTCATTGAGGGGGCAAGGTGTCGCTGAGATGTTGCTGGATCGCCTTGTCGAAGAAATGCGGGCTGAAGGCAAGAAAATTGTTCCGCGCTGCTCATATGTTGTGGCTATGTTCGATCGCAAGCGCGAAAAATATGCCGATATCAAGGCAGAATTTTAACATCGTTCTCTCTTATTTTAATATAGATGAGAGTAGCGGGCCGGAATTAGGGGAAGTAGTTCCGGCTCGCTATTTTTTTGTGTTTGCTGGAATGGTTCAATGGTGATCGGTTTTACCTATTGACAAGATTAAGAAATGATGATAATTTAATTATATTAATGCAAGTCGAATCTGACAATAGAATGGGCAATGATGAGAAGAGTAACTTTGGGAAGTACGTAAAGAGAGCTCCTGTTTTGGTGAAAGGGAGCGTATCGGAACAAAGTGAAGATGGTCTTGGAGCCTTTAATCGGGTGAATAATCAGCTCGATTACGTACGCAGGCGATATTCTGCAGAGTATATAAAGGATATGCGTTCAGGCAATCACTTTACGTACTTTTTGAGGTAAGGATTGTGAAGTCCTTATAAAAATGGGTGGTAACGCGAAGCTTTCGTCCCATGGTCGCAAGACTGTGGTGAGGGGAGCTTTTTTGTGCATAAGAGAGCTGTTGAATGAACCGGTTAATCAAAAAGGAGTGGAAAACATGCCGATCAAAGTATCGAAGGATTTGCCCGCCATCAAAGAGTTGGCCAAAGAGAATATTTTCGTCATGGACGAGCTGAGAGCCGTCACGCAGGATATCCGTCCGTTAAAAATCATCATCGTGAATCTGATGCCTACAAAACAAGCCACGGAAACGCAGTTCATCCGTTTACTTTCGAACACATCCCTACAGGTGGAAGTGACCTTGCTGCGGATGGAAAGCTATGATTCCAAGCATGTTTCGGAAGAATACTTGGACTATTTCTACAAGACTTTTTCGGATATCAAGGATCAATACTTTGACGGGATGATCATCACAGGTGCACCTGTGGAGAATCTTGCCTTTGAAGAGGTGGAATACTGGCCGGAATTGGTGTCCATCATGGAATGGTCCGCCAGCCATGTTTTCTCAACGATGCATATTTGTTGGGGGGCCCAAGCAGGTCTTTATCATCACTATAATATCGGGAAGTATCCTCTAAAGGAAAAACTGTTTGGTGTGTTCAAGCACACGATCACCGACAGCCGAACGATGCTGCTCCGCGGGTTTGATGATGAATTTTATATGCCGCATTCCCGCCATACAGATGTGCGTAAAGAGGATATAGAAGCCTGCAGTGCGCTTGAAATCCTTGCGGCATCTGAAGAGGCAGGGGTAAGCATTGTCCGCAGCAGGGACAACCGTTTCGTTTTTGTGACGGGTCATGCCGAGTATGATTTTGATACCCTTGATAAGGAGTATAAGCGTGATGTCGCTTTGGAGCGGCCGATCAATATCCCGATCAATTATTACCCTGATGACGATCCGGGCAAACGTCCGGTGGTACGTTGGCGTGGTCATGCCAATATTCTTTTTGTGAATTGGCTGAATTACTTTGTTTATCAAGAAACGCCATATGATCTCCAGCGCATCCATGAATTAAGGAATAAGGCTGTTAAAGATTAAATGTTTTGATGGAAGCTGTCGTGCCGACCTCTGCAAAGGGATTTCTATAGGTATGCAAAGAGGGCAGTTTGATGAAATTGCCCTCTTTACAAATCGACAAAATTTATTTATAATTTATTATGTTGTGGTTCACTTGTTGAGTGATTCCAACGACAGGCCGGCTTAGCTCAGTTGGTAGAGCATCGCACTCGTAACGCGGAGGTCACAGGTTCAAATCCTGCAGCCGGCATATTAGAACGAACATAGATATATCAAGGTTTCTAAGACCTCTGATATATCGTAAGCCCGAAATATAAAAAAACAGCGCACCTTGTGGTGCGCATCACGAATAGCCGTATACCATGCGATTTTTTCGCGAGTATCCGGCTATTTCT
>NZ_FONM01000012.1 GCF_900112935.1 Trichococcus pasteurii | reverse complement strand
ATTACCGTCGTAAATTTACTAGTCGTTCTTCTTTGATTGATATGATTCACAACTATATGGAATATTACAATAATAGACGCATTCAAAGGAAGCTGCATATCATGACTCCAATGGAGTTTCATGATCAGTATTTCGAGGCAGCCTAATGAACCCTCACGTTTTATGAGTGAAGCGTTTTGTGCTTCGCTCATAAAACGTGTGGGCCGCCAAGCGTAAGCGCGGCAGGGTTAAAAACGAAAAAAACTGCCCCCACATTACGGGGAGCAGTCTGTAAAACTGTTTAAATATTTTACTGTCCTATTGACGGGTGGCATACCAATATTATTCCGGCAGCTCTTTTTTTAATTGTCTTCTTCTAATCCTGCTTTGGTGGGCAAAGCTATCGTGAAGGTTGTTCCCTCGCCTGGATTACTCTCCACGTCGACGGTCCCTTTATGGTTCATCACTAAGGATTGTACCACCGCCAAACCGATTCCCGATTCGCCGAATTTTGTGTTCTTCCTGGAAACGTCCACTTTGTAGAACCTTTCCCAAATACTCGTGATATCCTTCTTTTCGATGCCGATGCCCGTGTCCTTGACCTGGATGATCTGTTTCTTGCCATCCGGGAACGACGACAAGGTGATTGTGCCGTTTTTCGTGAACTGGATTGCGTTTTGGGTGAGGTTCACCATGATCTGGATAAAACGGTCATAGTCCGCGTAGATCCGGTCCGCGGCATCCACTTTGACGATGATCAAGTCATCCTTCTCATGCGCTTTTGCCCGCATCTGTTCCGCAACATTCTCCAACGCTTCCTTGGCGGAAAACTCCTGCTTCACTAAAACAATCTGATTGGAGCGGATCTTTTCATAGTCCAAGTTTTCGTTCACCAAACGGATCAGCCTTTTGGTTTCTTTCTGCATCAGCTGCATGCTCCGGTCCCGGCTTCCTGCAGGGATCATATGGTGCTGGATCCCTTCCAGGATGCCGTTGATCGTCGTCAGCGGCGTGCGCATCTCGTGGGCAACATCCATCATGAACTGACGCCTTAAATTCTCTTGACGTTCGACTTCTTCATTGGAGGCTTTCAGGGACCTTGCCATTTGGTTGAAATCTTCAGACAGTTCATCAAATTCATCTTTGTGATGATTCTCCAGCGAGATATCAAAATTTCCTGAAGCAATCTCATGGGTGGCCCTCCGCATGCGTTTGATGCGCCTTGTCAGATAATTGGCGATGCCGAGGCTCAAGACGATCGCGATGCCACCGGAAGTCAGCACAGCCACAAGCAGGTTGTGCTCAATTTCGTTGATTTCATCCTCGATGCCTTTTACCGGCGATCCGACCGCTATGAAGCCTGTGAACTCGGCTGTAGTCGCATTAAACAGCGGGAGATAGACCGTCAAGAAGCGCTTCTTTTCGTTCAGGAAACCACGATCCCGTTCCGTCAATGAAATCCGTTCCCCTTCTGAGAGCCTCTCAAAATCCTCCGTACTGATTCCGCTCGTATACAGATCCGTTGCTTGTGGATAAACCATATGATCTTCCGCATCGAAGATGGCAAACGAGACGTCCTGGTTGGACACCAAAGTCGAGCCGCTTTCCAGTTGCTGGATTGTCATGTTCTGATCGATGATGGATTCGGCATAGCCATACAGCTGCGCCTCTTTCTCATCGTAGACATTGCTGGTGACGTATTGGATGATCAGGATGCCTGTCGTACTGACGGTTATTAGAATCAAGGTGAAAAAAGCCAGGATTTGTTGATAAACGTACTTCATTTTTCCTCGACTCCGCTGTCGTCGAATTTGTAGCCGACTCCCCAAACCGTTTGGATCACTTGCGGTCCGACCGCTTCTATTTTTTGCCTCAACTTCTTGATATGGGCATCAATTGTGCGCTCATCCCCATAATAAGGATCTTCCCAGATACGGGTCAAAAGATGTTCCCTCGAAAATACTTGCTTCGGGTGTTCGGCCAGCAACGCGAAAAGTTCGAATTCCTTCGGCGTCAGACTTTCGATCTGGTTCCCGTCAAGATAAGCTTCGCGCGTGATCGTGCTGATTTTGACATGGTCGGTGAGCACATCGAAATCATCTGTAGCCTGCACCTGCGAATGATCTACATTAGCGCGACGGTGCATCGCTTTGATGCGGGCTATCAAGGTCAACGGGCTGAACGGCTTCGTGACGTACTCATCCGCCCCGATTTCCAGACCGATGACCTGGTCACTCTCCGAATCACGTGCCGTCAGCATGATGATCGGCACAAACTGGGAGATTTTCCTTATTTCACGGCACACCTGCATACCATCCATGCTCGGCAAGTTCAGATCGAGGATAATCATATCCCATTTTCTTTCAGCTGCCGCGAATGCCTCCAGCCCTTCTTCCCCGTCATGTTTGAAAGCAGCTTGCCAGCCTTCATTCTCAAAAAACATCGCCATCATTTCGCAGACGGCTTCGTTGTCTTCTATCATCAAAATTTCCATAGCGACTCTCCTTTTCATTTCTTCCATTATATCTTTTTTTCCGATAAGCGGCATCATTTCCAGTCTACGATACCACACACCTTTGAAGTTTATATGAATAAATAAGAAAATCGCTGTTTCCGACAGAAAAAGCCCCGGAATCCGGGACTTTTGGGTGGAAGCATCAGACCGCTTCCTGTTCTCTTTTCGCTTCCACAAAATACAATTCTTCCACTACCAATTCGACGACATAGACGTGCTGCTCCTGCTTATTGACGTAGGAACGCGAAACCAAATGGCCGTTGACACCGATCTGGTTGCCTTTGGCGCAATACTGTTCAACCAGATTTGCAGTTGCTCCCCAAAACACCACAGGTATGAAATCCGCCTGCGGTTGGCCTTCATCCGCTTTCCTGAGCCGCTGCACCGCCAGCGTATTGTTGCAGACTTGCCTTTCGCCATTCACCTGTTGCACTTGGATGGGCCGCACCAGCCGCCCGATCAATGATACTTGATTCATCCTTTCATTCCTCCTTCAGCTTGACTTACTGTCTATAGTATCCGCAAAAAAGGAGAGCTGCTTTTTAATCAAAAAAAATAAACCTGAAGACTTTCGTCTCAAGGTTTACTTGAACTAATCAGCGGATGGCTTTCCCCATCCGCAGCGAATCCGCGTAATCGTTTATTTTTCGCAAACGGTGATTGATACCGGATTTTGAGATGGCTCCGCTCGGGATCATTTCGCCGAGCTCTTTGAGGCTGATGTCGGGATTCTCCAAACGGATGACTGCGATTTCCTTCAGCTTGTCCGGCAATTTCCCCAGACCTACTGTCGCTTCAATGAATTCGATGTTGGCGACCTGCTTTGCAGCCGCATCGATCGTCTTGTTCATGTTGGCGTTCTCGCAATTCACCAAACGATTGACAGAATTGCGCATATCACGGATGATCCGGACATCCTCGAATTTCATCATCGCATTATGGGCACCGATCAATGCCAGAAAATCTGCGATCTTTTCAGCTTCCTTCAGATACGTGATGAAGCCGTTGCGGCGCTCGATCGTCCGCGCATTCAGATCGAAATGATTCATCATATCGCAGATGTCCTGATTATGGTCCTCATAATTGGAATAGATTTCCAGATGGTAACGGCTCGTTTCCGGGCTGTTCACCGATCCCCCGGCCATAAAAGCTCCGCGCAGGTAGGAGCGCTCCTTCTGGTTATTGTTCATGATATCTTCGGAAACTTGCGTCTTGAACGACAGTCCATCGAAAATATTCAGATCACTCAGCAGTTCCCGGACGCCTTGTTTCAGGCGCACAATATAGACGTTGTTTTTCTTCAGTTTCATTTTCCGACGGACCAGCAATTCGCTTTCGAATGAATAGTGGTCCTTCAAGAGTACATACATCCGTCTTGCGATTGCCGCATTTTCCGTCTGGACATTCAGGACGAAAGCCTGATTATAGATGCTGACCGAACCGCTCATCCGGATCAATGCGGTCAACTCGGCTTTCGCATGCTCGCGGTGCACTTCCAATGTCGTCAATTCTTTTTTTACTTCAGATGCAAAAGACATATACGCCTCCTTTCCGACAGCTTCTTTCGATCAGAAAAAAGGTCAACAGATAGTTTTGATATTGGAAATGAGATTGATCAGTTCCGAAACGACTTTTTTGCCGTCGTGGTATACGCCGCCGTTCTTCATATCCAGGAAATCGGCAGAAATGACCCGGCAGTTTTCTTCGCGCAATCCTTTGAAATCATGGCGGACCTGCAGCAGATATTCTTCGTCGGCTTGCTGATTGAGGTATTCATCCGGAACTTTTTCCGTGTTCACCAGGACGGTGTCGATGAATTTCGCTTTCAGATGGTCATGCAATACTTTGATGTGCTCGGCATCGCTGAAGCCCTCTGTTTCGCCCAATTGCGTCATGATGTTACAGATATATACTTTCT
Source organism: Trichococcus pasteurii (assembly GCF_900112935.1). Classification (GTDB taxonomy): domain Bacteria; phylum Bacillota; class Bacilli; order Lactobacillales; family Aerococcaceae; genus Trichococcus; species Trichococcus pasteurii. Next base: position 85,928 of record NZ_FONM01000012.1, on the reverse strand, counting down.
CGGCTTTGGTCTCAATGACTGCTTGGCCGAGGTCATGGATCATCAGGTTAGGCAGAATACTGGTATAGAGGCTTCCCGGTCCGATAACGACCATATCCGCATCCAGGATACTGTTGATGACGTGACGGGAAGCGACGGCCTCCCTCGTTTCATCCAATGGTTTGACATACACCCGTTCGATTTTTTTGCGGCCTTTTGCGATTTTCGATTCGCCCTTAATGACCGTGCCATCCTTGAACTCTGCGTAGAGTGAGAGCGGCTCGTCAGCTGCGGCATAGATTTTTCCTTTGACGCCCATCATGACGGACAAAAGCCGAATGGCATCAAAAATGCTCCCTTTCATTTCAGTCAGGGCCACGATGATCAGGTTTCCGATAGCGTGCCCGGAAATGAAGGAATCCTTTGAATCGAAACGGTATTGGAAAATGTCCTTTTCCAGTTTTGGCATATCGGAGAGCGCAATCAGACAGTTGCGGATATCTCCGGGAGGCACAATGTTGACGTGGTCGCGGATGATTCCGCTGCTGCCGCCGTCATCGGCGACCGTGACAATGGCCGTGATGTCCGTATTGTGGTTCTTCAGTTCCTCCAGAATGACCGGCAATCCCGTTCCGCCGCCGATAACGACGATTTTCTTCGTTCTGCTCGGATTTTGACTCATGACCGATTCACCGTCTCTTTGCGTTTATTTCGATCACGGTGGGTTGTATTCACTTGATAGCCCGCACCCTTCAGTTGAAGGCTGGTACGTTCCGCCAAAGCAACCGAACGGTGTTGCCCGCCTGTGCAGCCGATGGCGATATTCACGCTGGTCTTGCCTTCTTTTTTATAACCGGGAATGATGTATTCCAACAAATCGATGAATTTCTTGTAAAAGATTTCCGTCTCCGGTTGCTTCATAACATAATCATAGACTGGCTTATCCAGCCCCGTCAACGGACGCAATTCATCTACGTAATGCGGGTTGGGCAAAAAGCGGACATCCATGACGATGTCGGCATCAATCGGCAAGCCATACTTGAAACCAAAAGATACGACTTCGATATGGAAAACATCCTTATCGTCGACTTTGAAAGTATCCAGAAGACGTTCCCTTAATTGGCGCGGTGTTGTCTCGCTCGTATCGATGACCAACTGCGAGCGATTGCGGATATCCTCAAGCAATTCCCTTTCTTTGCGGATCCCTTCCAGCACGGTTCCGCCTGATTGGGTCAGGGGATGGCTTCTTCTTGTCTCTTTATATCGGGAAACAAGCACATCGTCCTTCGAATCAAGGAAGATGACTTTGGTCGTGATGAAGGAAGTGTTGTCCAAACTGTCCACAGCAGACATGATTTCTTCAAAGAAAGCACGGGAGCGCAGATCGATCACTAAGCAGATTCTGCTTATTTTACCCGATTCCTTTACAAGCTCCCAAAATTTCGGTAACAAACTTGGGGGCATATTATCTATACAAAAATAGCCTAAATCTTCAAATGTCTGCAAGGCGACCGTTTTTCCGGCGCCGCTCATCCCCGTTATGACTACCAATTCGAGAGTGTCTGCCATGATAATTCCTCCAGTCAAAAAATAGATACACCTATTATAACATACCGGGTGTATCATTTGTCTATTTTTGAGCATTTTAAAGATTCTTACGTTTTGGCTTATGTGTGAAGTGGCGGGCGGCGGCTACTGCGTTTTGCCAGCCTGCATAGAGGTCTTCGCGTTTTTCCGTTGCCATTTGCGGGTGGAACTCGCAGTCGGGCTGCCAATTTTGGATAATGTCGTCGGTGTCCTTCCAGAAGCCTACTGCCAATCCAGCGAGGTATGCGGCTCCCAGTGCGGTTGTCTCCAATACTTTGGATCTGGTCAAGGTTGTGTTCAGCAGATCGCTTTGGAATTGCATCAGGAAGTTGTTGTGCGCTGCACCTCCATCGACGCGCATATTCGTGATGACAAGTCCAGAATCCTTCTGCATCGTGTCCACAACATCCTTCGTCTGATAAGCCAGCGATTCGAGGGTCGCACGGATCAGATGCGCTTTTGAAGTCCCTCTCGTCAATCCGAAGAAAGCACCGCGCACATCCTGGTCCCAATAGGGAGCACCTAATCCGACAAAAGCAGGAACCATATAGACGTTCTCGTTCGATTCGAGCAATTCGGCGTACTCTTCCGATTCCGCGGCCGTCCGGATCATCTCAGCTTCATCACGAAGCCATTGCAAGGCCGAACCGGCCACAAAAATGCTGCCTTCAAGAGCATAATTCACTTCGCCGTTCAGACCGTAAGCGATGGTGGTCAACAGCCCATTCTCCGATTTCACAGGCGAAATTCCTGTATTCATGACGATAAACGCTCCAGTACCGTAAGTGTTTTTCACCATCCCCTGCTCAAAACCGGTCTGCCCGAAGAGAGCAGCTTGTTGATCGCCGGCGATTCCGGCTATCGGGATACGCGAACCGTAAAAATCGTTCTCTTCCGTATACCCGTATATTTCCGATGAAGAACGGACTTCAGGCAGCAGCGTTCGCGGAATATCCAGCAAATCCAGGATCTCCTGATCCCATTTCAAATCATAAATATTGAACAGCATCGTCCGGCTGGCGTTGGAAACATCCGTCACGTGCACTTTTTTCCCGGTCAGTTTCCAGACAATCCACGTATCGATGGTCCCGAAGAGCAGTTCCCCCTTTTCAGCCCGCTCACGAGCATTCGGGATATGATCCAGCAGCCATTTGATTTTCGTGGCGGAAAAATAGGAATCGATTATCAATCCGGTCTTATTATGGATGAAATCGTTATGGCCCTCTTGCTTTAGTTTATCGGCGATTTCCGAAGTCTGGCGGGATTGCCAAACGATTGCATGATGGATCGGCATCCCAGTAACGCGGTCCCACACAACCGTTGTCTCGCGCTGATTCGTTACCCCTATTGCCGCAATTTCCTCCGGACGGATGGCCCCTCTGATCAAGGCATCCGCTATAACCGACTGGACGCTGATCCAAATTTCATTCGCATCATGCTCCACCCAACCGGGTTCGGGGTAATATTGCATCAATTCTCTTTGCGAAGAGGATATGATTGTGCCTTTCTTGTCCCAGATGATTGCACGTGTGCTGGTTGTGCCTTGATCTATCGACATCACATATTGTTTTTCCACTTGCGTTCACCTTCCCTTTGTTCCATCTGATTTTGACACCCAGACGAGCAAACGTTTTCATTTTCCGTTTACATCCTGTTTGCCTATGCTTCTATCCTAGCATTTTTAGCAACGAATCCCAATTGTTATTCTTCGTTGGGCTGTAAGTTATGATAATTGTGGTAACTCTGCCTAGGTACCCGATTTGATAATTTCTTTTAATGATTTTCCATTTGTGATAGAATAGATTGGACTCTAGACGGACAGACATTCTGATCTAGCAAGAGATACTTAAGGAGTGGTATAAATGTGTGGTTTTGTTGGATACATCCATGGATCGACTGCATGGAACCATCAGACTGTAATTGAAGGTATGATGAACAGAATCGTCCACCGCGGACCAGACAGCGGCGGCATGTATTCTGATGACAAGGTAACGTTAGGCTTCCGCCGATTGAGCATCATCGATCTTTCCGATAACGGGAAGCAACCGATGTACAGTGCAGACGGAAGTTTGGTATTGGTGTTCAACGGCGAAATCTTCAACTTCCAGGAGTTGCGCGAAGATCTGAAGCAAAAAGGACACGTCTTCCATTCCAAAACGGACAGTGAAGTTTTGATCTACGGCTACAAAGAATACGGTTATGACTTCGTGAAACAACTGCGCGGCATGTTCGCGTTCGCGATCTGGGATAAAGTGAACGATACGATGTTCATCGCCCGTGACGGCTTCGGCATCAAACCGTTGTATTATACAACAAACACAACCGACGGCAGCTTGCTTTTCGGTTCTGAAATCAAGTCATTTTTGGCTCACCCTGCGTTCATCAAAGAAGTGAACAAGGATGCCTTGCGCCCTTACTTGACGCTGCAATACTCTTCGATGGGCGAAACCTTCTTCAAGGGCGTCCACAAATTGAAACCGGCGCACTATATGGTGCTGAAAGGCAACGATATCCATACGGTCGAATATTGGGACAAGAAATTCCATGCCGAAAACGGCACTTTGGAAAGCTATGTGGAAGAAGTCAAAGCAACGATGGCCGATTCCGTCCGCGCCCACAAAATCAGTGACGTGAAGACAGGCGCTTTCCTTTCCGGCGGCGTCGATTCCAGCTTGGTCACAGCTTTGATGAAACCGGAAAAATCCTTCTCGGTCGGCTTCTCCGAATATGAAAAAATGTTCAACGAAACCAACCAGGCTGCCGATCTTTCGGAAATCCTGGGCATCGAGAATGTCCGCAAGTACATTTCGCCGGAGGAAGCTTTCCATGCACTGCCTACCATCCAGTACCATATGGATGAACCGCAATCAAATCCGTCTTCCGTTCCATTGTATTTCTTGGCTGAATTGGCGAAGAAAGATGTGACGGTCGTGCTTTCGGGTGAAGGCGCGGATGAGATCTTCGGCGGCTACTCTTGGTATGAACCATCCAAGAAAATGGAGACCTACGAAAAGATCCCTTACAGCCTGAGAAGAGGCATCGGCAAATTGGCCCACAAACTGCCGAAAAATACGCTGACGACCTTCCTGGTCAAAGGCGGCCAAAAAGTTGAGGAACGCTTCATCGGTCAAGCCATCGTCTGGGACGAGGAAGAGGCTGTGGACATCCTGAAGCCGGCTTACAAAAACGGTCCGGATATCCGTACGATCACAAAACCGATCTATGACGAAGTCAAAGGCCAGGACGATGTGACGAAGATGCAGTATCTCGATCTGAACCTTTGGATGCCTGGGGATATCCTGTTGAAAGCCGACAAGATGAGCATGGCCCACTCGTTGGAGCTGCGCGTACCTTTCCTTGATAAAGAAGTCATGGAATTGGCGAAACGCATTCCTTCCGATTACCGCGTCAACGAAATCGATACGAAATATGTGCTGCGCAGAGCAGCTGCCGATGTCCTGCCGGAAGAATGGGCGAAACGGCCGAAGTTGGGCTTCCCTACCCCTATCCGTCACTGGTTGCGTGAAGAAGAATTCTACAACGAAGTCAGAAAAGCTTTCTCATCCGACTACGCGGCTGAATTTTTCGACACCGCTAAGCTGGTGCAGATTCTCGATGACAACTACACGAAAAAATTGGATTACGGCCGTCAGATCTGGACAGCCTACATCTTCCTTGTATGGTACAAACGTTTCTTCATCGATGAAACGCCGGTATCTGCGGAAGCATTTGTCGCTTAAATCAGTTATTGAACATGCAGAAGAGAGTTGCCCGAAAAGGGCAACTCTCTTTTTTGCCCCTGGCTGCTTCTCTCCTGTGCGGGCAGTGGTTATGCTTTCTCATCCTTGGATGTAAATGGTATCATGTAACTATAAAATATTGGAAAGAAGGTTATTCTATGGCCAGAGTTTTAGTTGTGCGCGCGCATCCGTTCGACAGCAGCGTTTCCCGTTCCATGAAAGTTTTGGATGCTTTTCTGGAGGAATACAAAGCTGTGAATCCTTACGATCGCATCAAGGACATGAATCTTTATGAAGTCGCCATCCCTGAAATCGATCGGGATCTTTTGACTGCCTGGAAGGAGTTGTCGAAAGGCGTGCTTTTTGATCAGTTGACTTCCAGGCAGCAGGAAAAAGTGACACTGTTCAATCACTACACAGATGATTTTTTGGCGATGGATAAGATCATCATCGCTAATCCTTTGTGGAATATGCATGTGCCGGGTCGCCTGAAGACTTGGATCGATACCATTACGGTCGCCGGACAGACGTTCCGTTACACGGAATCCGGAGCAGTCGGAATGGTCCCGGATAAAAAGTTGCTGCACATCCAAGCGAACGGTGGAATCTTCGACGGACGCGACCCTGCCAGCCAGTACATCAAGAGCATTTTCCGCTTCCTGGGAGTGGAAGAAATCTCGCAGCTGTTCGTTGAAGGCATGGACACATACCCGGACCGTGCCGATGAAATCGTAGCCGAAGCAATCGAAAAAGCCAAACAATTGGCCAAAACTTTCTGATCTGTCCACTAACAAAACAAAAAAGAAGCCCGCGGGCTTCTTTTTTGTTTGTGCCGTTTTCTCGGATTACTCTGCAGTCAGGCTGCGGATACTTGCCTCGAAAGCAGCGACTTTTTCATCAACGGCAGCTTGGCTTTCAGCCTTGGCACCGATGTAGAATTTGATTTTTGGTTCTGTTCCGCTTGGACGGATGGCGATCCAGCTTCCGTCCTCCAGGAAGTATTTCAGCACATTCGAGCTCGGCATATCGATGTTTTCAGTGGAGCCATCCGGGAATGTCTTCGTTGAGTTGCCGAAGTCTTCCGTGATCGATACGGCGATGCCTGCGAAGTCCGCCGGTGCTTCCGAACGGAATTTGGCCATCAGCGCTTTGATTTTTTCTGCTCCGGTGATGCCGGACATCGTGACGGAAATCGTCTGTTCTTTATAATAGCCGTGCGTTTCGAAGATTTCGACCAAGCCGTCATACAGCGTTTGGCCTTTTTTCTTGTAGTAAGCCGCTACTTCAGCAATCAATACAAGAGCTTGGATAGCGTCTTTGTCGCGGACGAAAGGTTTTGCCAGGTAGCCATAGCTTTCCTCGAAACCGAACAAGAATTCCTTGCTGTGGTCCTCTTCGTATTGCTTGATTTTTTCTGCGATGAATTTGAATCCGGTCAGAACATCCACCATGTCCGCACCGTAAGATTTTGCGATTGCTGTCGGCAGCTCGCTGGATACGATCGATTTCAGGGCAGTACCGTTGGCTGGCAATGTGCCGGCCGCTTTTTTCGCGCGCAGCAAGTAATCCAGCATCAATGAAGCGATCTGGTTACCGGTCAGGACAACGTATTCGCCTTTTGCTTTACGGACGGCTGCACCCAAGCGGTCAGCATCCGGATCGGTCGCGACCAAAATGTCGGCATCCAGTTCCGTCCCCAGTTTGATGGCGTATTCGAATGCGCCTGCTTCTTCCGGATTCGGTGATTTCACGGTGGAGAAATTCGGATCGGCTACAGCCTGTTCCGGAACAAGGTGGATGCCTTCAAAACCGGCATTCTTCAAGGCGCGCTCACCCAGCATCTGGCCAGTCCCATGCAGCGGCGTGAATACCAATTTCATCTCTTTGCTCATTTCGTGGACAAGGGCGGGATCGACAGTCACTGTTTTGACCAGCTCAAGGTAAGCCGCGTCGACTTCTTCCCCAAGCATTTTGATCAAACCAGCTGCTTTTAGCTCTGCTTCATCGCCCACTTGGATCGTCAGCGGATTTTCGATCGCTCTTACATAATCGGTCAAAGCGTCCGCATCGGCAGGAGGCATCTGGCCGCCATCATCCCCGTAGACTTTGTAGCCGTTGTAATCAGCCGGGTTATGGCTCGCTGTGATCATGATGCCCGTTAGCGCATTCAAATGTCTCACTGCAAATGACAACTCGGGTGTTGGACGCAAGCTTTCGAAAACGAAAGCCGGAATGCCGTGCGCACCCAAAGTTTTGGCTGCCTCCATGGCGAACTCCGGAGATTGGTGTCTGGAATCGTATGCGATCGCGACGCCGCGTTTTTTCTCTTCTTCACCCTTTGCTTCCATCAAACGAGCCAATCCTTCGGTCGCTTGGCGGACTGTGTAGATGTTCATCCGGTTGATGCCGACTCCCAGGATGCCGCGCATTCCGGCAGTGCCGAATTCCAGCGGAGCAAAAAAAGCATCTTTCAGTGCTTCTTCATTTCCCTCCAAAGCTTTTAATTCTTCTTTTAATGTAGGTTCTAATAAGGCAAAATTATTCCATTGTTCGATGGTTTCTTGATAAGACATTTTTATCATCCTTCCCATATTAGTTTAGCCATATTATAACATTATTTGCATGCCCATTGAGCAAAAATATGGAATCTACAAAAAAAGTTCACGCTCTGATTTCAGAGCATGAACTTTGGTGATATTTATACATTTGGCAACAAATTGACTGTATTGGTGAAAATTTTTCAGTCCGCTGTCTCGGCAGCCGCTTCAGCAGCTGCCAGACGGTCATGCAGGTCTTCGATGTAAGCAAAGGCGCGGTTCCCGGCCTCCCCACCATCACCGACAGCGGTCGTGATCTGGCGGAGAAGTTTCTGGCGGACATCCCCGATGGCAAAGATGCCCGGTATGGCCGTTTCCATATGCTCATTCGTGATGATCCAACCTTCTTCATCCGTGATCCCCAAATCAAGGAAGGCATCCGATTGCGGCAAAATGCCAACATAGATGAAGACCCCATCCACAGCTTTTTCCTTGATCTCATTGGTGTGCTTGTTTCTGATCATGACACCCGTGACTTTCTGTCCGTCGCCTTTGATTTCTTCCACAACGGAATCCCACGTGATGCTGATTTTTTCATTCTTGAAGGCACGGTTCTGGATGATTTTTTGGGCACGGAATTCATCACGTCTGTGGACGATGTTGACATCCGCGAACTGCGTCAAGTAGATGCCTTCCTCTACCGCCGAATCTCCGCCACCGACCACTGCCAGTTGTTTGCCTTTGAAGAATGCCCCATCACAGACGGCACAATAGGAAACGCCGCGTCCGTTGTACTGATCCTCTCCGGGAACCCCCAATTTACGGTGGTGGGAACCTGTCGCGATGATGACGGCGCGTGTTTTATAGGATTTTTTGCCGGCTTCAACGATGCGGTAATCCCCATCCACGATGATACGCTTCACATCTCCGTATGCATGCTCGGCTCCGAATTGCATGGCGCTCTCGTACATTTTTTCGGCCAGTTCCGGCCCCAGAATTGATTTGAAGCCAGGATAATTTTCCACCTCGGCAGTATTGTTCATCTCTCCGCCCGGTATGCCGCGTTCCAGCAGTAAGGTGCTCAGATTGGACCGCGATGCGTAAAGGGCTGACGTCATCCCCCCCGGACCCGCTCCGATAACGATGACATCGTAAATTTTTTCAGTTTGTTCCATATTTAGTGAATCTCCTTCTGGTGTTAAGTCTGTTCCGGGCTGGTGCCGGAATCTAGTTCTTATACAGTTTACTCTGACTTTATTTTTTGTGCCACAATTCTGCTCAGGATGCCAAATCCATGGTGAAGAAGCCGAGCCATGAATCGCAGAACGATTGATGGCTCGGCCTCTGTTATTCTATTCAACAATCAACTGGTTTTGGATTGTCTAATCGGCTACTTGCCTTCATCTTCAGCAGTCAACTTTTCGCCCAGATCCACCAGATAATTTTTCAATTTATCTTTTATTTCCGGATGGGTCAGACCATAGGAAATGCTTGTCGTCAGGAAACCGAATTTGTCTCCAACGTCAAAACGCTTGCCGTCAAAACGTTTTGCGAAGACGCGCTGGGTTTGGTTCAAAGTATCGATAGCGTCGGTCAATTGGATTTCCCCGCCGGCACCCGGATTTTGATTTTCCAGAATTTCGAAAATTTCCGGAGTCAGCAAGTAACGGCCGATGATCGCCAAATTGCTTGGAGCATCTTCCGGCTTCGGTTTTTCGACGAATCTGCGGACGTTGAAAAGGCCAGGTTCCAGTTCCTGATCCGGATCGATGATGCCGTATTTTGATGTTTCCTCATGCGGCACTTCCATCACGGCGATGTTCGAAGCATGCGTGCGCTCGTAAGCATCCATCAACTGCTTGGTCAACGGCACTTCATCTTCCATCAGATCATCCCCTAACATGACCACGAATGGCTCATCGCCGACAAAGGCTTTTGCCTGCAGAACCGCATGGCCCAACCCCAATGGATAAGACTGGCGTACGAAATGGATGCGCAAACCGGTGGTTTCCTGAACCAATTCCAACAATTCATTTTTGCCTTTTTCGCGCAGATTCGCTTCCAACTCGATATTTGAATCAAAATGGTCTTCAATCGGGCGTTTGCTTTTTCCGGTTACGATCAGGATATCTTCGATCCCAGATGCGATCGCTTCTTCGACGATGAATTGAATGGTTGGTTTATCGACGATCGGCAACATTTCTTTTGCCATCGCTTTCGTGGCCGGTAAAAAACGCGTTCCGAATCCTGCAGCAGGAATCACTGCTTTTCTGACTTTTTTCATATTGACTGGCTCCCCTTTTCCACATTTTGAGAAGATTGCTCCGCTTTGCCTTCGCGCAGCATCAATTCCTCGATTGCTTTTTTGACATCGACTTTCTCGTACAAAACTTTATAGATGGCTTCCGTAATCGGCATTTCGATGCCTTTTTCCTGCGCCAATTCATAAGCGGCTTTTGTTGTCGCCACGCCTTCAACAACCATCCCCATGTTGTTCAGCACTTCATCCAGATCATGGCCTTTTCCGATCAGATCTCCCGCTCGCCAGTTCCGCGAATGGCGGCTTGTGCCGGTCACAATCAGATCGCCCACTCCGCTCAAACCGATGAATGTCATAGGATCGGCACCGAAAGCGATCCCCAGACGACTGATTTCCGCCAATCCGCGCGTCATCAAAGCCGCTTTTGCGTTGTCGCCATAACCCAATCCGTGAAGCGCTCCCGCACCTACTGCGATGATGTTCTTCAATGCAGCACCCAACTCTACCCCGATGACATCCGTGTTCCGGTAGACCCGGAAATAGGGATTCATGAACAGTTTTTGCACATAACCTGCATCCTCTTCGTCCTGGGATGCGGCAGTGATCGTTGTGATGTCCTTTTTGGCGACTTCTTCCGCATGGCTCGGTCCGGAAAGGACGACCAGGCTTTCGTATTTCTCTGCCGGAATCTCTTCCTGGATAATGACGGAAATCCGTTTATGGGTATCCTGCTCCAAACCTTTGCTGGCGTGGATCAGATGCGGCCTTGTTTGGCCATCCAATAACGATGCGACTTCTTTCGCGACCACACGGATCGCTTTTGTCGGCAGAACGAACAAGAGCGCATCAGCGTCGTCTATAGCAGCTTTCAGATCGGTGTACGCCACAATCGATTCACTCAGCTTTGCACCAGGTAAATAATGCTCATTCGTGTGCTGCTCGTTAATTTCTTTGATTTGTTGCGGGTCATTCCCCCAAAGACGGACTTCATGTCCATTTTCATCCAATACCATGGATAAGGCTGTTCCCCAAGATCCTGCCCCTAGTACAGCAACTTTTTGTCTCATTTTGCTCTCTTCCCCTCCATTAAACTCTCACGCCGGAAAGAATGTACTCTTCCAACTCCTGTGGATCTTTGACTATTTTTGTCGGCTGATATGGTTGGATGAAGGCAGTCGTTTTTTCGGACCAGCCCACAAAAATGCTTGTGACGCCCGCATTATTGCCCGCGACTATATCGTGGTGATTGTCCCCAACCATTACGCTGGTTTCCCTTTCGGCGTCCAGACGATCCATAGCCAGAAAAAGTGATTCCGGATCGGGTTTCGGAAGCGAAAAATCGCCTGAGCCGATGATCGTATCGAAATAATCCGTGATGCCTAGGATTGATACTCCTCTTTTCAGCACATCGCTGCGCTTCGTCGAAACGACGCCCAAGCGCAGGCCTGCCTGTTTGAGATTCTCAAGCACCTCTTTGATGCCCGGGAACATGCCGATCATTTCATCATGCTTCTCCAGCATCACTTCCCGGTAGCGTGCGACCAGCTCATCCTGTCTACCTTGATCAAGATTCCCGTATATTTCCTCTAAACTGGGACCGTTGAACTGGGCCATTTCCTCTATTTTGAATCGGCCCGGAAAATTTTCCTCCATGACGACAAAATGGCTTTCGCTGATGAGCCGGTTCGTGTCGGCAATAGTGCCGTCAAAATCAAATAAAACCGTTTTGAAATTCATTCCTTTATTATGCTTCCTTTCTGTTGATGTTCGTGTAAAAGGGATCAGGCGGATAATTATTTCTGCGTCTGTAAGCCCAAAACATCAGCGCTCCGAGGAACAGCAGGATGGACAGCGCCTGCGAAACCCTGATAGGTCCAAAAAGATACAGGCTGTCCGTGCGCATGCCTTCGATGAAGAAGCGCCCGAACGAGTACCACATAACATAAGTGAACATCACTTCACCTACACGCAATAACTGCACTTTTCTGCGCAGGAACAGGATCAACACAAACCCAGCCAACGACCAGAGTGATTCGTACAAGAAGGTCGGGTGGTAATAAATCCCGTTGATGTTCATCTGTTCAATGATGAATTCCGGCAGGAACAAATTCTCCAAAAAGGCGCGGCTGACTTCCTCACCATGCGCTTCCTGGTTCATGAAGTTCCCCCATCTGCCGATGGATTGCGCAATCAGGACTGCGGGTGCCAGAATATCCATCGTCAATGCCAAGGAAATCCCTTTTCGTTTCGTATACCAATAAATAGTCAAAATACCGGCTATCAATGCCCCGTAAATCGCGATGCCACCATTCCAAATCTGAATGATTTCGCCTGGGTTCTGCAAATAATAATCCAATTCAAACAATACATAGTAAATGCGGGCGCCGATGATCCCGATCGGTATCGTCCAGAACATCATATCGACAATGAAATCCGGATCCAAGCCTTTTTTGTTGGCTTCTTTTGTCGCCAATGTCATGGCAATAAGGATGCCTGCCGCGATGATGACACCGTACCAACGGATTTCCAACCCACCGAATGACAATGCGACTGGGTTCAATGCGGCTATCAAATTATTCATCTCATTCTCCTTTATGCAAGCTTATTCACCTTTTTGAGCATTTTCTTTTATCAAAGCTTCCAAATTTCTTTCAAAAGTCTCAGCGGCATTGTAGCCCATGGTTTTCGCACGGAAATTCATGGCCGCCACTTCGATGATGATGGCAAGATTTCGCCCTGTCTTTACCGGAATCGTGATTTTAGGGATGCCGACATCCAGAATGTTCACGATTTCTTCTGTGCTGCCCAGACGTTCAAACTTTTTGTCTTTGCTCCAAAGTTCAAGGTTAACGATCAGATTGACTTCATTGGTTTGTTTGACTGCACCTGCCCCGAACAGCGTCATCACATCGATGATGCCGATTCCGCGGATTTCGATCAGGTGGCGAAGGATGCCTGGTGCCTCACCGATCAGCGTATTTTCATCGTGTTGGTAAAGATCGACGCGATCGTCAGCGACCAGACGGTGTCCTTTTTGGATCAATTCCAAAGCCGTTTCCGACTTCCCGACGCCGCTGTCCCCTGTAATCATGACGCCCATTCCAAATACATCCACGAAAACCCCGTGCATCGAAACCTGTTCCGCCAACTTGCCCTCAAGGAAATTGGTGATGTTGCTGGAAACTCTTGTCGTTCTGGATTGCGCCGAAAGAATCGGTATGCCGGCTTCCTGAGCGGCTTTCATCAATTCTGCGGGCGCCGGAAGTCTGCGTCCGATAACGAAGCAAGGCGTTTCTTTACTGCAAAGGCGCCTCATGACGATCAGGCGCTCTTCTGCGGTCATCCGCTCGATAAATGTCAGTTCCGTTTTCCCCAACAACTGGATACGGGCCGACGGGTAAAAATTAAAGAAACCTGTCAACTCGACGCCTGGTCTGGAGATTTCGCTGGTCGTGATCTTGTTGCCCAAAAATTCTTCTCCGCTCAGCACAACATAACCTGAAGAATCCACTAATTCCTTTACAGTGACTGTATTCGCCATTCTTATCCCTCGCTCTATCATTTAATTTCCTGGCCCCGATCAGGCAGGATTTTTTTACATTTTCATCTCACCGCAAACAATGATTGGATCGCTTGTGGTTTATTGTATTCCTATCCATCATAACATTTTATCCATGCATACGAAAGAACAAAAAGGCAGCTGAAACAATCGTTTCAGCTGCCTTACTTTATGTTATTTGGTGCTGGCGCCAGTGCTGATCCCACTTGGTTAATGCGCGACGTCCCTGCTCAGGAACATATGCACGACCGACATGATCAGAGCCACCAGGAATGCCGTGCCGTAGCTCGTAAAGTGGAATCCGGGTCCCACCAACCAAGAAGTCAGATACAGCATGAAGCCATTGATCACGAAGCTGAATAAACCGAAAGTAAGGATCGTGATCGGGAACGAGAGGATCGAAAGCACCGGTTTGATCAGGAAGTTGACGATGCCCAAGACAATGCTGGCCCAAAATGCCGTCCAAAGGCTATGCACATAGAATGAAGGTGCCATGAAATAAGCCAAGCCGATGAACACTAGCGAATTGACGGCCGCTTTTTTCCAGAATCCCATCAGAAATCACTCCAGTCGTCCTCTTCTTGTTTATCCACTGGTTTTGCTTCTTTTACAGATCTCGAGGCATCGGAACTGCGGCGGGAGGATGAAGAACCATACGTTCCGCCGAATGATTGTCCGCTGCCGCTTTGGCCCGGTTCAGGCATCAGGATCGCCATCAGGATGTACAGCAATACGGGCGATCCGACTCCCGCAAAGACGGCAATCAGAAAGATCACACGTACAATCGTCGAGTCGATGCCGAAGTATTCTGAAATACCTCCCAGAACACCGCTGACTTGTCTGTCTGTAGCAGATTTAGTTAATTTTTTCATGTTCATTCTCTCCTTATATATGCCATTTATTGTCGCTATTTTTAGTTATTTTTTAAAAATATGTTTCCTGTTGTCGTCTTTAATTCTACCATAACCGGTGATTCCTCGTCCATTCGTCTGAATTCCAAGTACTTGTTGGTGTGTTCATTTTTTTGACGGATGATTTCGATGTTCTCCATCCGGTTCATGATTTTCCCCAAAGAACTGCTGGCTTTCACTTCTGCACTTTTGGCAGCAGGCAAAGACAGCTTGACGGACCCGTTGACTGAACTGGCTTGGATCTGTTTGGCGTTGGTTCCTGGGTATGAAAGTTTCACATCCCCGTTCACCACGGAAACAGTCGCGCTGACGACATCGCTTTTGATCGTCAGACTGCCGTTTATGGTCTTCGCCAACACATCAACAATTGTGCTTTCTGAGACGTCCAGGTTCCCGTTGACCTCATCCGTCTCCAGCATGATGGCCTTGAGACCTGATATGACCATATTGCCGTTTGTGGATTTTATGTAGAAATCTTTTCCTTCGATGTTTGTCAGGGTGACATTCCCGTTCAACAGCTTGATTGCGACGTAATCGTATTCGCGTTTCGGCAAGGAGACGATGATATCGCATTTGACCCGTTTGTTCGGAACGCGGAAAGTGAATTTATCCTCATCCATCACCAGCGTGCTGCGCGCATCGAAAGCTTCCTTGGCTGTCGCTTCTTCTGTTTTCCCGTATATCTTCACATCCGAGGAGACCGAAATGGTTTCGTTATCCCAACTCTGCAACGTCACATTTCCGTTTGCCAATTGAAAATCAAGGATTGTCGCTGTGTTTTGATCGAATGTGAATTCATGCTGGAATTTGCTGGTGATCAATCCTGGGATCTTGATGTTGAAATCAGTGTCTTTCCAATCCACATTTTCTACGACCGTTTGGACCGTATCGGTCAAAAATTTGCTTAATTGTGCGCCTGCTTTGGTGAGGCGTTCCGTGAAATTGGTGGCTGTGTCTTTCCATTCATCTTTATTGCCCAGTTTCTCGCCAAAGGATTTCACGCTGTTTTCCACATGCTCCTTCTTGAGGCTGCGCATTTTTTGTTCCATCTCGATTTTTTCGGCTTCCAGCGCAGCAGCTTGTCCGCGGAGACCCTCCAGTTCTTCATCCAAGCGCATCAATGTGATTTCTTGTTCGCCCGTTAAATCGCCCAGTTCATCGGCTGTCGCCAATTCTTGTCTTTTTTCGGCTTTGTCGTTGATCTGTTTTTTCAGTGACTGGAGCGCTTCGCCTTTCGCATCTATCTGAGAGGAGAAATAGGAAATCTCGCTGGCCAGTTCATCCAAAATCTTTTCCAAATTTTTGCGGTCTTCCGGCTCCTGAACGGAGCCTTGATCCGTTTTCTCTGTGTATCCTGATGCAGCATCAGTTGAATCAGTGAAATCTTGTTGCTGATTCAATTTTACTGCATCTTTACCTTCGCGCTTCGCTAAGTTTTCCAAAAGTACCAAGGCTTCCTCTGTAGTGATGATGCCTTCTCTTACCAATGCCAAAATTCGGTCTCTTTCATTCATGGTAGTTCCTCCTTGGTGATTATCCATTTATCTATTCACTGACATGGGACAGTTTGCCTATTTCTGATTATCTGTTGCTTATGTCCTTATTATGCCCAATTTCCTTTCCCTTGTCATAGGTCTTAAGATTGATTTTCCCTTCAGCAAAAATGACTAGAGACTTGTAAGAAAAGTGGAGCGGGTTCGCTCAGCCCTGATTAAGGAAACACTGTGACCTAATCGGTCAAGTGTATCATGCCTCTAAGCGATTGAAATCGCAAGAGTCATGACAATTTAGGAAATCTGGCCTCGCAACGTTCCCTACGGTCACCTTATACTGGGACTCTAAGGGATGAATCCCAAAGAGTCCCATGCAAATGAGCATCGTAGAGCGCAATTGCTGAGAGACTTCCTGCGTCAGCAGGTTAGTCGAATAGTATCCTTGGCTCGGTAGAGACAAGGGGTTCCTTTATCCCTTTCCGAAGGGCTAACCCGTGAAACTAGCCAACGAGTTGGGATGCATGGCACATTCTACAATCCTATAAACACCAGCGGTGAGGTACTTTTGATTCCGATATATTTTATACTTTCCAAATATTACGAGGAAAAAGGCCAACCGGAATCGGCTGGCCTCTATTGGCAATTATTATTTTGTGGTCCTTGCTTTGTCCCTTTCAAGGATAGGTTTCAGGAATTGGCCTGTGTAGCTGCCCTTCACTTCGGCGATTTCTTCCGGAGTGCCGGTTGCGAGTACGGTTCCTCCGCCGGCTCCGCCTTCAGGGCCCATATCGATGATGTAATCGGCAGTTTTGATCACATCCAGATTGTGTTCGATCACCACGATTGTGTTGCCGGCTTCCACCAAACGATCCAAAACCTGCAACAATCTGGCGATATCATGCGTGTGCAACCCTGTGGTCGGTTCATCCAGTATGTAGAATGTTTTGCCGCTTGATACGCGCTGCAGTTCACTGGCTAGTTTCATCCGCTGGGCTTCACCGCCGGATAAAGTAGTGGCTGGTTGCCCCAATGTCACATAGCCAAGGCCGACATCGACGATGGTTTGCAGTTTGCGCCTGATTTTAGGGATGGCTTCAAAATACGCCAAAGCTTCCTCAATCGTCATATCCAGCACTTGGGCGATGTTCTTGCCTTTGTATTGCACTTCCAAAGTTTCGGAATTGTAGCGTGTGCCATGGCAGACTTCGCAAGGCACGTAGACATCCGGCAAGAAATGCATCTCGATTTTCAGAATGCCGTCACCGCGGCAGGCCTCACAACGCCCACCCTTGACGTTGAAGCTGAAACGGCCTTTTTTGTAGCCGCGTATTTTGGCTTCATTGGTGCTGGCAAAAAGGTCGCGCATGTCATCGAAGACGCTCGTGTACGTGGCCGGATTACTCCGTGGCGTCCGTCCGATCGGGCTTTGATCGATATCGATGACTTTCTCCAAACCTTCGTACCCGCTGATCGTCTTGAATTTACCCGGTTTTTCTTTCGTACGGGTCAATTCTTTGGCAAGAGCCGTCTTCAGGACATTATTGACCAAGGAGCTCTTTCCTGAGCCGGAAACGCCTGTGACTGCCACGATTTTCCCTAAAGGAAAAGCAGCATCCACATTCTTCAGATTGTTTTCGGTGGCGCCGGTGATTTTCACGGCTCCTCTGTCCTCTGTTCTTCGCGTTTCCGGAACCGGGATGAACAATTTCCCTGACAGATATTTCCCGGTCAAGGATTTCTTGTTTTTCATGACTTGCTCGGGCGTGCCGGCAGCCACAATTTCACCGCCGAGTTCGCCCGCACCCGGTCCGATATCGATCAGATAATCCGCCTGCATCATCGTGTCTTCATCGTGCTCCACAACAATCAGCGTGTTCCCGAGGTCGCGCATGTTTTTCATCGATTCGATCAACCGATTATTGTCGCGTTGATGCAACCCGATGGACGGCTCATCCAAGATGTAGAGAACGCCGGACAGGTTGGAGCCTATTTGTGTCGCCAAGCGGATCCGTTGCGCTTCCCCCCCGGAAAGTGTGCCCGCCGTCCGGCTCAACGTCAAATAGTCGAGGCCGACATTCTTCAGGAAAGTCAGACGTGACAGTATTTCCTTCAGGATAGGCGCAGCAATCTGTTTCTCTTGTTCCGAAAGAGAAATGTTCTCGAAGAAGGCGACAGCATTTTCGATGGAAAACTCCGTGACTTGCCCGATGTCGTGTTCTGCCACCTTCACAGACAGGGCTTGCTCATTCAGACGATAGCCGTGGCAGGTATGGCATGGCAGCTCGGTCATGTACTGGCGCATTGCTTCGCGCGTAAAATCGCTCGATGTCTCTTTGTAGCGTCGATTGACATTGGTGATGACCCCTTCAAAGGGGATATCGACATCCCTGACACCGCCGAATTCATTCTGGTAATGGAAATGGAACAGGTCGCCACCAGCACCATAGAGCAGTTTTTGCTGGGTATCGGTGCTCAGTTCGGCAAACGGAAGGTCCATATCGATCCCGTTCTGTTCACAAAACTGGCGCAGCATTTCCGGGTAATAATTCGAGCTGATCGGGTTCCACGGCACCAAAGCCCCTTCATTCAAGGAAAGTTGCTTCTCCTGAACGATCAAATCGGGGTCGACTTCCAACTTCATCCCCAACCCGTCACATTCGGAACAGGCTCCGTAGGGCGCGTTGAAAGAAAACAGGCGCGGTTCGATCTCACCAATCGTAAATCCGCAGTATGGGCAAGCATAGTGTTCGCTGAACAAAAGCTCTTCACTGCCGATGACATCAACAATGGCGTATCCATCGGCCAGATGCAACGCCGCTTCGATCGAATCGAAGATGCGCGAACGGATGCCCTCCTTGATGACTACCCGATCGACAACGATCGCGATGTCATGTTTTTTGTTCTTTTCCAATTCAATATCTTCGGAAACATCAAACAATTCCCCATCGACGCGGACGCGGACATAGCCTTGCTTTTTGATGTCCTCGAATACTTTTTTGTGCTGCCCTTTTTTCCCTTTGACGATCGGCGCCAGTATCTGCAGTTTCGTGCGTTCCGGAAGTTCAAGAACCTGATTCACCATCTGCTCGGGCGATTGGCTGCTGATTGGTGTGCCATCATTCGGACAAATCGGGTGCCCCACACGTGCAAAAAGAAGGCGCAGGAAATCATTGACTTCTGTGACCGTACCGACTGTCGAACGGGGATTGCGGTTCGTCGTCTTTTGATCGATTGCAATCGCCGGACTCAAGCCATCGATGCTGTCCACATCCGGTTTGTCCATCTGACCCAAAAACTGGCGCGCATAGGCCGAGAGGCTTTCCACATACCGCCTTTGACCTTCTGCGTAAAGCGTATCGAAAGCCAACGAGCTCTTGCCCGATCCGGAAAGACCGGTCATGACGACAAGTTTGTCCCTTGGGATGGTGACATCTATATTCTTCAAATTGTGCGAACGGGCTCCCCGTACGATGATTTGGTCTTTTGCCATAATTTCAGATCCTTCTTTGACTTATTCTTTGGTTTTCGTCTATTTCCTCTTGTCTGTAGTATACCATATCCAGACCGAAAAAGAACGCTAGTTCGCACGGATATTCAATGCTGTTTCTTGTCTGATGGGGTTGTCCCTGCCTCATTTTGTGCATCTTCCCAGCCGTGCTCGGCATGTTCGACAGCCAAGTGCAGGATTTCGTAGACATGCTGATCGTCCTGGCTGTACAGGATGTTTTTCCCGCTTCTTCTGCTTTTTACCAACTTCGCTTCCCGCAGCTTCTTCAGCTGGTGCGACACCGCTGATTGCTCCAAGTCCAGTTCTTCAGCGATGGCATTTACGTTCAGTTCCCGGTTTTCCAATACATGGAGGATCAAAAAACGGGTCGGATCGCCGATCAATTTGAAAATTTTCGTAACTGCTTGTATCGTTTCTGTATTCAAGTCTGACATCATCTCACTTAGACCCCTATCCCTTACCTTCAATGCTTATTTTAGCAAATTCATCCGTGCTATGAAAGCTATTGCTCTTGCTGCCGAAATCAAGCAGCTGCAAGCAAACCGGCTTGGCTCAAGCACTGACTGACAAAAAAAGCGTTGCAACACCGCTTTGGGCATCGCAACGCTCTTCTCATTAAATTTTATGATGGACATTCAATTCTACGACTTCTCCGGAATCCAAGTAAATGATCCACTCGGAGATATTCGTTACGTAGTCTCCGATTCTTTCCAAATAAGTGGAGATGCGCATATAGTTTGTTCCGCCCAAAACGATCTCCGGATCTTGCTTCATTTGTTCGATGCAGTTTTCATAGATGTTTTTGGCGGCAGCATCGATTTGCGTATCCCGCGCCGCAATTTCCCGCGCGCGTTCGGCATCGAGGACGACATAGGCATCCAGGACTTCCTTGACCATGTCCATGACCTTCAAAGCTGTCTCCGCGATAGCCGTTTCGATATCGGCATCATGCTTTTTGCCCTTCACTTTGATCGTCGATTTTGCGATACTGACTGCATGATCGCCGATCCGTTCCAAGTCCGCGCTGGCTTTCATCACAGTGACGATTTTGCGCAAGTCAGTTGTCACAGGCTGCTGCAAAGCAATCAGCTCGAAGCATTCGATTTCCAGATCGTTCTCGAGCTTATTGATGGCCGCATCTTCATCTATGACTTGCTGCGCCAGTTCCTTATCGTGCGTGACAAAAGCATCGATTGACTTATGGATCGCAGCATTGACCAACACACCCATCTTCAAAAAGTGAGCGTGCAAACTCTCTAATTCCTCTTCAAACACTCGTCTCATCACAAACCAACCCCTTTGTAAATATCTTTCATTATGCAACGGATCAGCCAAAACGTCCAGAAATATAATCTTCCGTTTGTTTTTCTTTCGGATTCGTGAAGATTTGGCTTGTTTCCCCGAACTCGATCAATTCCCCGTTCAAGAAAAAGGCAGTGTTATCAGAAATCCGCGACGCTTGTTGCATATTATGCGTAACAATGATCATCGTGTAGTCTTCTTTCAGTTCCATAAGCATCCGTTCGATCTGTGCACTGGAAATCGGATCCAACGCGCTCGTCGGTTCATCCAACAAAATGACTTCCGGTTCGATCGCCAAGACCCGTGCGATGCAGACACGTTGCTGCTGGCCACCTGATAAAGATAAGGCACTCTGATTCAATTTATCTTTGACATCATCCCATACAGCCGCTTTCTTCAGGCTTTCTTCCACAATCCGGGCGATTTTTTCCTTGTCCTTCATCCCGGCGATGCGCAAGCCATACGCCACGTTATCGAAAACCGAAAACGGGAATGGATTCGGCTGTTGGAAAACCATGCCGACCTTTTTTCTCAACTCTACAGTGTCCATTTGCGGACTGTAGATATCCTGGTCATTGAAACTGATTTTCCCGGTGACCGTCACATCCGGAATCAAGTCGTTCATACGGTTCAATGTCCTTAAGTAGGTGGATTTGCCGCATCCGCTCGGCCCGATCAAAGCCGTGATTTCTTTTTTATGAAAATCAAGCGAAATGCCCTTCAACGCTTCGTTCTTTCCGTAATATAAATGTACATCACGCGTTTCAATAATGGGTTTTGTGCTGTTCACGTTGCTTTCCTCCTAGCCGAAATGCCCAGAAACATAATCTTCCGTCTGTTGGATCTTCGGACGGGTAAAGATTTTTCTGGTCTCATCATATTCAATGACATTGCCCAAATAGAAGAACGCCGTATAGTCACTGATCCGGGATGCTTGCTGCATATTGTGCGTAACAATGATGATCGTATACTTTTCCTTCAACTCCAACAATGTTTCTTCGACTTGAGAAGTCGAGATCGGGTCCAACGCGCTGGCTGGTTCATCCAAAAGCAGGATATCCGGCTTTAGCGCGACCGCCCTTGCGATGCAGAGACGCTGCTGTTGACCACCGGAAAGTGCTAAGGCGCTTTTGTTCAGCTGGTCCTTCACTTGGTCCCAAAGGGCAGCTTGTTTCAGGCTGGTTTCGACGATTTCGTCCAATGCCGCCTTGTCCTTAAGGCCATGCCTTCTCAGTGCAAAAGCGATGTTCTCATAAATCGATTTGCTGAAAGGATTCGGTCTTTGAAAAACCATCCCAATATTTTTCCGCATCTCGAACACATCAACTTCAGGCACATTCACATCGATGCCTTGGTAAATGATTTCCCCTGTCACTTTTGCACCGGGAACAGTGTCGTTCATCCGGTTCAGCGAACGAAGATAAGTCGATTTTCCGCACCCGCTCGGTCCGATCAGCGAGGTGATTTTATTCTTTTCAAATTCCATAGAAACGCCTTTGATTGCTTCAAAATCGCCATAATAAACGTGCAGATCATTTGTTTTAAGGGCGACTGCAGCCTCAGGACGCATCTGGATGATATTCGTTGCCAGTGTCTTTTCATTTCCCATCAAGGGTCCCTCCTTCAAGTCAATTTTCCGGTTCTATGCTGAAGTAGCCTTCTTCTGCAATCTTCTGCCCAAGCTTCTTGCAGTCAGATTGAAGATGAGGACAGCCAACACCAGTACTGCTGAGGCACCAGCTGACACTTCCGCTCCATCCGGTTTCACGCCTTCACTGTTGATCTTCCAGATGTGCACAGCCAATGTTTCGGCAGGCCGGAAAATATTTAAAGGACTTGTGATGGATTGTGGATTCCAGTTTGTGAAATCCAAAGCCGGCGCGCTCTGCCCGGCTGTATAGATCAAGGCTGCGGCTTCACCAAAAATACGCCCAGCTGCCAAAATCATACCTGTCAGAATACCCGGCAAGGCAGCCGGCAGAATGATCAACGTCACTGTCTCCCAGCGGGAAAGCCCTAACGCCAATCCAGCTTCACGCTGGGAAGACGGGATCGCCCGCAAGGAATCTTCGATCGTGCGCGTCAAAAGCGGCAGATTGAAGATGGTCAGCGACAAAGCCCCCGAAAGGATCGAGAAGCCAAAACCATACTGGATGACGAAGATCAGGAATCCGAAGAGACCGACTACAACGGATGGCAAAGAACTCAAAACCTCGATAGCAGTACGGATGATGTCGGTAAACCAATTTTGAGGTGCATATTCCGAAAGGTAAATCGCCGCGCCCAGCGCAAGTGGCGTACTGATCAGCAACGTCAGCACCAATAGGTAGAAGGAATTGAATAACTGCACTCCGATTCCGCCGCCTACCTGGAAGGATTTTGCCGGAGCCGTCAAAAATTCCCATGAGAACTGGGGCAAGCCGCGCCATAGAATAAAGAGCAGCAGACTCGCCAAAATAAGGATGATCGTTCCGGAAAACAGATAGATCAGGCCTACCATAAATTTGTCTACTTTTTTGGGATTCATGTTCATTTTTTAACGGCTCCTTTCTTACCGATGTAACGTGTCAAAATATTGAAGAATAGAGCCATCAAAAGGAGGATGGTCGCCAATGACCAGAGGACATTGTTTTCCAAAGTTCCCATTACGGTGTTCCCCATGCTCATCGTCAAAATACTTGTCAATGTCGAAGCCGGCGTCACCAGGCTATTCGGCATCAAAGTCGCATTTCCGATGACCATCTGAACCGCCAAGGCTTCTCCGAACGCACGCGCCATTCCGAAGACGACTGCCGTCAGCAGCCCCGGGGTCGCTGCCCGCAAAACCACTTTATAGATGGTCTGCCAGCGCGTCCCACCCATAGCGAGTGAAGCTTCACGGTAATGACGTGGAACAGCGTTCAAGGCATCCACTGACATGCTGGTCACGGTCGGCAGGATCATGACGAACAGAACCAAGGTGGAAGATAAAATACCGAATCCGGTACCGCCGAACAGTGAGCGGACAACCGGCACAACAACCGTCAAGCCGATGAATCCATATACAACGGACGGAATACCGACAAGCAGTTCGATTACCGGTTGCAGGATTTTCTTGCCGGATTTCGGCGAAATTTCCGTCATGAACAAGGCTGCAGCCACGGCAAACGGTGTAGCCAAGGCTGCGGAAATCAAAGTGACCAAAAATGAGCCTGCGATCATCGGTAAGGCTCCGACCAATGGTGTGCCGTCATCAGCGATGGTGCCGGGGTTCCAGATGCTTTTCGTCAAAAAATCCCCTAGTGATACGCCATCCGTAACAAAGGTGGATATCCCTTTGCTGGTGACAAAATATAGAATGGACAGCACGATGAAGACGATGACTGTCGTGCTGATCAGACTGATGGTGCGTCCAAATGATTCCAATCTGCGTTTACTTGACTTTTTCATTAAGTTTCCTGGTGTCATTTCCAAGAGAAACCCTCCTCTTAAACTTTGAGCCGCGACGAAAGGCGCCATCCTTTTAAAAGGTGGCAGCCTCTCATCACAATGATATTTCAGTTGCTGTTACTCGATCGGTGTTACGTTTCCTTCAATATCCCTATCGACCTTCATATCTGTGGAAGGAATGTATCCCAACGCTTCAATCAGATTCCCTTGGACATCCTCCGAAAGCATGTAATCCAGGAATTCTTTCGTCAATCCCGTCGGTTCGCCATTCGTGTACATATGTTCATATGCCCAGATGACCCATGCGTTGGTCGTAACGTTCTCCGGTGTCGGCTTCACGCCATCGATCGAAAGCGCCTTGACATCTTCATTGACGTACGAAAACGATACATAGCTGATGGTGCCTGGTGTTGAAGCAACAATCTGACGGACGGTTCCGTTGGATTCCTGCTCTTGGGTGATGATGCTTTCTTCTCCAGCCAGAACCCATTTATCGAATGTTGCCCTGGTTCCGCTGCCCTTCGCGCGGTTCAATACGACGATCGGCAGATCCTTTCCGCCCAATTCGGACCAATTGCTGTATTTGCCTGTAAAAATGCCGCGCAACTCTTCCATGGAAAGATCCGTTACACCGACGCCTGGCGTCACGATAGGCGTGATGCCGACGATGGCAACACGGTGGTCCACCAATTGACTGGCATCGATCCCTTCCCTCTCTTCAGCAAAAATATCCGAATTGCCGATGTCGACCGCACCTGCGGCAATCTGGCTCAAGCCTGTTCCGGTACCGCCGCCTTGTACATTGACGAATTTCCCCAGATTTTCCGCACTGAATTGTTCCCCAGCGGCCTCCACTAACGGTTGCAGTGCAGAGGAACCGACCGCGGTGATGGACTCCTCATCGACTACAGGTCCGCAGGCAGATAGCGCAAAAACGGCAGCTAGACTGACTATGGCTGAAACGTATTTTAATTTCATTGTGTACCTCCCATTTATTTACCTTGAACACATACTTATCCATCGTAACGAATGTTTGTAAATGTTTCGTATCTCTTTTGTAAATTTTATGTAAATCCACCATATATTTTATCGGCGGAACATTGTAACGTTGATTTTACGTTATTTTTATGTAAATTTACTCTCTAATTATCCACATTATAACAAATTGGCGGAACGCTTGTCTTACATATAGCGCAGAAATATTTATTACATTTTCATGAGTTTTTTCAATCATCCACTTTGGGCCGCTTTTACGGAAGAAAACGAAAAAAAGCCGGAAAGATGCCGCGCAATCGGGTTCGATCGCATGGCCTTCCTGGCTTTATCTTTTCTCATCCTGCATTCATAAATCTGTCAGTCTTCAAACTTGTTGTTTGTGTTCAATTCGATTATTTTCCCTGTACCCAAATAAATGATCCATTCACAAATATTTGTTACATAATCGCCGATCCGCTCAAGATAGCCGGCGACCATGATGTAGTCGGTCGCTCCCAAAACAAGTTCCGGATCCAACTTCATCTCTTCGATGGCGCGTCCGTAGATATGTTCGGCGTCCTGATCGACCAATTTGTCGCTCAGGGCAACTTCTTTGGCTTTCTCGATGTCCGTTTTGATATAGGCGGCAAGTACTTCCTCCACCATGACTTTTACTTTTTCTGATTGTTCAGCTATCGCTGCTTCGATGTCGGAATTGCGCTTGTTCCCTTTTACCCGGATAGTCGACTTCGCAATACTGACGGCGTGGTCTGCCATGCGCTCCAAGTCCGCGCACGCCTTCATGATGGTGACGATTCTGCGGAGGTTGCCGGTGACCGGCTGATGCAGCGCAATCAACTCAAAGCATCTTTTCTCGATTTCCGCTTCTCTTTGGTTGATGGCGACATCATGCGCAATCACTTCTGCAGCAAGCTCTTTATCATGATTCACAAAACCTTTAACAGATATGTAGATTGCTTCGTTCACCATTTTCCCCATTTCAGAGAAAAGTACGTGCAAATCCTGCAATTCTTCTTCAAAAATCTTTCTCATCTTTTCGCCCCCTGTTACATGTCATTATGCATCACAGTGCATCTCTTATCCCATTATAGCCCAGTCTTAACCGAATTTGCCAGAGATATAATCATCTGTGCGTTTGTCGTTCGGATTGGAGTAAATGATTTCTGTCCTATCATATTCTACCACTTCTCCATTTAAAAAGAAGGCCGTTTGGTCCGAAATTCTGGCTGCCTGTTGCATATTATGGGTAACGATGATGATGCTGTAGTCTTTTTTCAAAGTCTGGATAAGATCTTCGACTTTCGATGTCGAAATCGGATCCAAAGCGGAAGTCGGCTCATCCATCAAAAGGACTTCCGGTTCCACCGCCAGACTTCTGGCGATGCACAAACGTTGTTGTTGGCCACCGGATAACCCGAAAGCATTTTCTTTCAGACGATCTTTTACTTCATCCCATAGCGCTGCGCCTTTCAAGCTTTTTTCAACGACTTCGTCCAATACGCTTTTGTCTTTTACGCCGTGGATTTTAGGTCCGTAGGCGATGTTTTCATAGATTGATTTCGGGAAAGGGTTCGGCTTTTGGAAAACCATCCCCACATCTGTACGCAACTGTTCCACTTTGTAACGCGGATCAAAAATATTCTGTTCATTGTAATTGATCGATCCCGTCATTTTTACGCTCGGAACCAATTCGACCATCCGATTCAAAGTCTTGATGAAAGTGGACTTGCCGCAACCTGATGGTCCGATGATCGCTGTGACTTCCTTAGTGGGAATATCGAGCTGAATGTTCTTTAAGGCGTGTGTATTTCCGTACCATAGATTGAAATCTTTCACACTGTAAATCATTTTTTTATCTTTTAAGCTCACTTCTGGATTCAAATGAGTAACCTCCTAATTTAATAACGCTTCGAGAACTTATTGCGGATATAGATCGCCAATGAGTTCATGATGACCAACATAAGCATCAAGACAATACTTCCTGCTGCAGCGACTGCTTGGAATTCTTCTTGGGGACGTCCTGCCCAGTTGAAGATTTGGATCGGCATTGCCGTGAAACCGGACCAGATGCTTTCCGGAACATAAGCGATAAAAGTCATCGCTCCGATCATCAACAGCGGTGCAGTCTCTCCGACAGCCCTGGATAGCGCCAATATCGAACCGGTAAGGATGCCGGGCACTGCTGCCGGCAGAACGACTGTCCGGATTGTCTGCCATTTCGTGGCGCCCATCGCATAAGAGGCTTCATATTGTTCTTTCGGGATGGCACGGATGGCTTCCTGGCTCGAAACCACGATAACTGGCAAAATCATCAAACTCATGGTCAGACCGCCTGCCAGGACGCTCCGGCCCATTTCCAGCAAACGCACGAATACCGTCAGCCCCAACAGCCCGAAAACAATCGACGGCACGCCGGAAAGATTCGAAATGTTCAACTCGATGAAATGCGTAAATTTATTATCGGGCGCGTATTCCTCAAGGTAAATCGCCGTTCCGACACCCAAAAGGAGTGACAAGGGAGCGATGATGGCCATGATCCAGACCGTTCCATAGATGGCAGCCTTGATGCCGGCATCCTCCGGTTTTCTCGAAGCATAATTGCTCAAGAAATCCCAATCAAGATAACCCGCACCTTGCGACACGATCCGCATGACCAGGATGGCCAAAACGACGATTCCGAAGAAGGTTGCCAGAAAAAACAGTCCCTTGACTGCGCTGTTCAGCAATAGCCGATTATTGATTCTCTTGTTGTTCTTTTCCACTAATTTCATCAATATTCCTCCCTAAAACGACGGGACATGTAGTTCGCCAACAGGTTCATCAACAAGGTGAAGAGGAACAACGTCATCCCTACTGCGTAGATACTGTAGTAGATCGTGGAACCGTATGTTGCATCGCCCATGCTGACCTGAACGATATAGGATGTCATCGTCTGGATGGATTCTGTTACATCAAGCGTAAATTTGGGTGTGGATCCAGCTGCTGTGGATACGATCATCGTTTCTCCCACCGCACGGGAAATTCCCAAAACAACGGATGAAATGATCCCCGACAAGGACCCCGGTAAGATAACTTTCAGCGCCACTTCCAAACGGGTAGCCCCTAAGGCTAAGGCTCCCTCACGCATGGCATTCGGTACAGCGCCCATCGCTTCTTCCGATAAGGACGTGATTTGCGGGATGATCATGATCCCCACAACAATACCAGGGCTAAGCGCATTGAATATCGGCAGATTCGGGATAACCGTCTGCAGTAAAGGGGTAACGAACGTCAAGGCGAACAGCCCGTAAACTACCGTAGGGACCCCGGCCAAAACCTCCAGAACCGGCTTGACGATTTTTCTCGTCCGTTCGGTTGCATATTCGCTCAAATAGATGGCTGAGCTCAGGCCGAGCGGTACGGCAACAAGCATCGCAACGCCGGCTATCAGGAATGTTCCACTCAATAGCGGCAAAATCCCAAAACTGGGATCATTTTTGAAGAAAGGATACCACTCTTTTCCTGTCAGGAATTCCAGAATCGGAACCTCACCGAAAAATGTGAATGTTTCTTTTGCCAGTGTGAACACAATCCCGAATGTGGTCAGGATCGAAATGATCGCACAGACCAGAAAAAAAAGAGGCATTGCTTTTTCTGTAAATTGCAAAGATTTTTGTCGTGAACTTTTTTCATTCATCAAGTCTTTGACAGATTTGGACATATTGATTCTCCTCTAATAAAGATGAGATGCGAGGGAAGCAAAACGCTCGCTTCCCTCACATCCCTTAGTCATTTATTTGGTTTTGCTTATTTCAGGCCTTCCAGTGTAGTCAACGCTGCTTCATAAGATTCAGCCGGTAGTGCTACATAGCCAACTTCAGCTGCCATATCAGCTGCATTCTCCAAAGTGTATTTCGTGAATTCATAGACATTTTCGTTTTGTAACGAATCGTTCTTCACGTAGATGAACAATGGACGGGAAAGCGGCTCATAAGATCCATCCTGAACGGTTGTATCGTTAGGTGTGACTGCAACGCCTTCACCGTTTACGATCGGAACAGCTTTAACGATGTCGCTGTTTTCCAGGAAGTATGCATAACCGAAGTACCCGATTGCATTTGCAGAACCGGAAACACCTTGTACCAAGACATTGTCATCTTCAGATAATGAAGCTGTTTTGTTGATTTGCTCGCCATCCAAGATCACTTCATCGAAGTAATCGTACGTTCCTGAGTCAGTACCTGGGCTGAACAACTCGATTGGTTCTTCCGGCCAGCCTTCACGGACA
This sequence comes from Trichococcus pasteurii, assembly GCF_900112935.1. Classification (GTDB taxonomy): domain Bacteria; phylum Bacillota; class Bacilli; order Lactobacillales; family Aerococcaceae; genus Trichococcus; species Trichococcus pasteurii. Next base: position 56,360 of record NZ_FONM01000012.1, on the reverse strand, counting down.
TCCGCCCATGTTTCTACGCCGGTTCCTTCTGTCCAGATCATTGCTAATTCTTCGATAGTCAATTGATCTACCCAGTCGTTATCGCTGTTCACAACTACTGTCAAACCATCCAAGGCAATTTGGAACTCTGTATATTCAATGCCTGCTTCTTCCAACAATGCGATTTCTTCGTCTTTGATCGGACGAGAAGCATTACTGATGTCTGTTTCGCCTGCGATGAATTTCTCAAATCCGCCACCCGTACCGGATACACCGATAGTCGCTTTGACATCCGGATTTGCGATTGAAAATTCTTCGGCTACTGCTTCCATGATCGGAAATACTGTGGAAGATCCATCCACTAAGATATCGTTGCTTGCAGTTGCGCTTTCAGTTGCCGCTCCGCTTTCTGTAGTTGCGTCTCCGCCATCGCCATTGCCGCAAGCCGCCAATGTAGCACCGATAGTTAAAGCCATTGCGAATTTAGATAATTTGCCAAAGTTCATTTTTTACCATCCTTTATGTTGAGGTTATTTGAACGTCATTGCCTGTTCACAACCCTAATATTAACGGTCGATTGTTAATTTCCTTGCGGTTTCATGTAAAGTTTTTGTTGAGTTTCCCTCTTTTTTGTAAATGTTTTGTAAACAATTCCTCCGAACGCAAGAAAAAAGCTCTACAGAAGCGTTTTGCGCCTGTAAAGCTTTGTGTTTGAATCAATTCTTACAGGGCAACGTCACTGTAAAAGTCGTTCCTTTCCCCTGTTTGCTTGCCACTGTCACCGTTCCGTTCATGTTTTCAACCAAGTACTTCACGATCGACAAGCCTAATCCGGTACCTCCGGAGTTTCGGCTCCGCGCTCTATCAACACGATAGAACCGTTCAAAAACCCTTCCCAGATCGGCTTCCGGTATCCCGATGCCGTTATCGGCAACGTGCAGACGGACTTGCTCTGCTGTCCTATCGACAGTGACCGTGATATGCCCTCCGGCTTGCGTATAGACGACGGCATTGTTGATCAGATTCGCCAGTATTTGCTTCAAGCGGTTCGGATCCGTTTGTAACGTAACGAAATCCTTCTCCACTAATTCCAGCGTCATGTTTTTCTCTTTCACTTTCTGATCGACCAACTGGAAGGTCGCCAACACCGCTTCGGAAATATTCACTTCCTGCAGAGCGAGCGGTACTTGCCGCTGTTCCAACTTCGATAGTTCCAATATATCATTCACCAAAAGATTCAACCGGGTACTTTCGGCCAGAATGATTTCCAAAAACTGCTTCAGGATCACGGGATCTTCCATCGCACCGTCCAACAACGTTTCGGCGAATCCTTTTAAGGCTGTGACGGGTGTCCGCAGCTCATGGGATGCATTGGCGACAAAATCGGTCCGGACTTTCTCCAATCGCCGGATTTCACTTATGTCATAGAGGAGCACGATCAGGTTCATTTCACCCGGTTTCTTGCTTGTGATCGGGACGATATTGGCATCGACGACTCTGTCTCTTGGGTAGTAAAAATAGATTTCATCATTCTGCGGCTCTCTGTAATTGTAAGCTCGCTCAATCATATGGCTGAGTCCATAACTGCTTACTGCCTCAACATAGGATTGGCCGATCAACGATTCTTCACTCTCGCTCAATATTTCCTGCATGGCGGCATTGACCATTGTTATTTCCTTATTTTCATCCAAAAGCATCACGCCAATAACCAGATGGTTGATTAACCCAGTAAGCCGTTCATCATTCTGCTTGATCTCATTCATTTGATTATCCAGGCTCTCGGCAAGTTCATTGATTGTTTCGCCCAATTTTTGGAAATCGCCGAAGCCTTTCCCTTTGTAACGCGCATCATACTGGTGATCGGAAAGCTTTTTGGCGACATCCATCACGGCATCGATCGGTCTGCCGATGCGCTTCGTCAAAGCATAGGTGAGTATGAACGCCACTACCAAAGCCAATAGGATAAAAACGTAAAGGGACTGTTCGATGCGTTGGCTGACCGTCAAGGCGCTCAGCGGTCTGGACAGCCGGATAATGGCAACGATGGCCCCTGCCTCATCATAGATGGGCACAGCTACATAATACAGCTCCTGATTGGTGCTTTCGCTCTTCCGTTGCCCTGTTCCGTAGGGTTCCCCGGAAAGAACTTCCTGAATTTCTTCCCGTCGCAGATGATTTTCCAGATTCACCGTCGTGATCTGCGAATCATAAAGCACGACCCCATCGGTATCGACCAAAGTGATCCTGTCTTCCGTGAAAGCGTCAATTTTATCCAGTTCTTCTTCAACAAAAATCCAATCACTGCCATCCGTACTGTTTTGGAGCAGTGTGCCCACTATTTGGGTCTGTTCAACAAGCAGTTCGCTGTGCAAACTCCGCGTGTAATTCCCTAACACCGTCTCCAGGAATATCCCAAACGCCACACTGAACAGCGCGAAAATCAACACAAAAGTGGCAAGCATCCGCAATTGGAGTTGCTTCATGTCTTCGCTACCTCGAATTTATACCCGAAGCCTCGGACCGTGCGGATGTATTGCGGATTTTTGGTATCTTTTTCGATTTTTTCGCGGAGATGGCTGATGTGTACATCAACGATGCGCGTTTCTCCCGCGTAATCAAAATTCCAGATGGCATTCAACAATTGTTCCCGGCTCAGGATGCGATTGGCACGCTTCGCCATGTAAAGAAGCAATTCGAATTCTTTCGGCGTCACTTCAATCAGTTCTCCCGCTACATGAACCTCATACAGTTGCGGGAAAATGGTGATTTCGCCCACTTCGATTTTTTCTGTTGCGTCCTCCGTCTGTTCCTGTTGGGCAGTCGCAACCGGTTCAGCCGGAACAGCCTTGTTTGTCCTTCTTAGGATAGCTTTCATCCTGGCCAATACTTCACGCGGGCTGAATGGCTTCGTCATATAGTCATCCGCCCCCAGCTCAAGGCCGATGATCTTTTCCAGCTCATCATCCTTCGCTGTCAGAATCATGATCGGTGTATCAAATTTTTCCTGTCTCAGGCGTTTGCAGATGTCCATTCCGTCCATTGACGGCAACATCAAGTCCAGGATGATGAAGTCAAAAGGATTCGAGATGGCCAAACGGTAGCCTTCAGCTCCGTCGGTGGCAGTTGTCACCTCGTAGCCGTCTTTTTCCAAGTTGAAAGCCAACAATGTAACGATGGATGGTTCGTCATCCACTAGCAAAACCTTTTTCATGTTTCCTCCTCTGACCGATTGGGGTCCGGGATGAGTCGTTCCATCCCATGTAATTTACGAATATCCGTATTTTGAGAGCCTCAGCTTTCTGATCGGCCCGCTTTCCTTTTTAGCATACTAAAAATGTCAGAAAACGGCAATTCGGATTTCACTGGCTGATTCTTTCCTTTCAAATCATAAGACTCCAAAAAGTGCGCTGTACAGGAGATTTCGTAAGGTTCGGGAGGAATATCCAAGAGCGAAAATAATAATTGGGCTTTGTCGTTTTTCAGGACAAGAACAGTGATTTCAGGCGACAAAAAAGGTTCCACCCATACGTTTTGTATGACTGGAACCTTTTGAGAATACGCTCTATTTCATTAAACTTTCAGGAAGCGACGCATCGAGAATACTGACCCGAAGGCCCCGATAAAGATGCCGATGCCCACCATCAAAAGACTGATGTAGATTAGGAATGGATTCGGAGTCAAGAGGCCGAAGTTTGTGCCGGCCAAGTAGTCCCCGCTCACATCAAAGATGAAGCGGTAAAGGAACACGAGGAAAGTCATGGGAATCAATGCCCCTATCAATCCGATAATGGCTCCTTCAATCAGGAATGGCCATCTGATGAAGCTGTTTTTTGCGCCCACCAAACGCATGATTTCGATCTCCGTGCTGCGGGAGAAGATGGTGATCCGGATCGTATTGGAAATCAGGAATACAGCAACCAACAGCAAACCAATGATGATGACGAGCCCGATCGTACGGATTGTCGCAATCGTCTCGAACAACTTATCCGCTGTGGCACCGCCGTATTCGACCTGCGTGACATACTGCATGGCGGATGCTGCTTCAGCTACCGCTTTCGTCTGCTCCGGTGCCGTTGTGTTCAGGACATAAGCATCATACAACGGATTGGCATCCCCACCGAAAAGGTCGAATTCCTCACCGTAGCTGCCGATGATCTTATCCAATTCCTCGTCCTTGCTTGAGAAGGTGATGGATTCCACATTGGCGATGTTCTCCAGTTGGGTCTTCAACGTTTCCTGCGCGGCCGGATCAGCCGCCAGATCGATGTAAACTTTTACACTCACATCATTTTCGACATCGGAAGCCAATTTATTCACGTTCAAAAGAATACCGGTAAAGGATCCCACAAGCAGCAAAGTCAGCGCCACTGCACTGATCGAGGCTATCGACATCCAGCCATTCCGGAACAGGCTTTTGAATGCATCTCTTATGTGTCTGGCAAATGTTCTAAATTTCATATCCATATTCTCCTTCTTGTTGATCTCGGACAATACGGCCATTCTCTATTGCTAATACACGGTGTTTGATGTCATTAACGATTTGGCTGTTATGGGTTGCCATCAGGATCGTTGTCCCCTGGTTGTTGATTTCTTCCAGAATGCGCATGATTTCCATCGACGTATCCGGATCCAAGTTACCTGTCGGCTCATCCGCAATCAGGACGCCTGGCATATTCGCAATCGCACGCGCAATCGCAATCCGTTGCTGTTCCCCGCCTGAAAGTTCATTCGGGAACATCCGGACTTTGTGCTTCAGTCCAACCAAATCAAGCACTTCCAAGACACGCTTCTGGATGACTTTCGGACTTTTTTCGACTACTTCCATCGCGTAGGCGATGTTTTCGTATACGGTCAGTTTAGGTAATAGTTTGAAATCCTGGAAGACCACACCCACAAAACGACGCAACAACGGAACTTCTTTTTCCTTCATGGTCGTTAAATTATATTTGCCTACTTGAACAGTTCCTGAGGTTGGTTTTACTTCGCGATACATCATTTTGATGAAGGTTGATTTGCCGGCTCCGCTGGGGCCTACAATATACACAAATTCGCCTTGATCGATCTTCACGCTCAGATTATTGACCGCCGTAATGCCGTTGTTGTACTTCTTAGAGACATTCAGCATTTCAATCATTTTATCACCTGTCTTTTCTTTTTTTCCCTGCTTTCGCTCTGAAACCTTCAGAGGCTGCAAGAATGCTTCCCTATTATAGCACGTTGCGCAAATATGTCTGTTTTAGTTTCTTTACAAGTATGTGTCAATAGTTTCTCAGAATTTCAGTTGAATCCTCAGTATTGCTGCTCCAGCCTGGGCATATTTATTCTGGTTGCGGATTTTACAGTTCTTCCTGATCCATCGTCATTTTCAGATAGGCATCGATGAAGGCATCGAGATCCCCGTCCATGACAGCCTGTACGTTACCCGTTTCATAGCTGCTTCTGTGATCCTTGACCATCGAATAAGGATGGAACACGTAAGAACGGATCTGTGAACCCCAACCGATTTCTTTTTGCTCTCCGCGGATGGCTGCCAATTCTTTTTCGCGCTCTTCCTCCTGCAGTTGATACAGTTTTGCCTTCAGCATCCCCATAGCGGTATCCCTGTTCTGGAATTGGGAACGTTGCGCCTGACTTGCCACAACGATGCCGGTCGGGATATGCGTAATCCGGATGGCTGATGATGTTTTGTTGATGTGCTGTCCGCCGGCTCCGCTGGCGCGGTAGGTGTCCACACGGATGTCGTCCGGATTCACTTCTATCTCCGCATCGTCAGCAGCTATCTCCGGCATCACGTCGATCGAACAAAAAGAGGTGTGCCTTCTTCCGGCAGAGTCGAACGGCGAGATACGGACCAAACGGTGCACGCCCCTTTCCGAACGCAGGTAGCCATAGGCGTTCATCCCTTTGATCAGGATCGTTACGCTTTTGATTCCGGCCTCATCCCCGCTTTGATAATCCAACGTCTCTACGTCAAAGCCTTTTTTGTCGGCCCAACGCGTGTACATGCGGAAAAGCATGCTTCCCCAGTCCTGGGATTCCGTTCCGCCAGCACCTGGATGGATTTCCAAGATAGCGTTCGATTTGTCGTGCGGTCCGTTCAACAGCATCGTCAATTCATATTTTTCCAGCGCTTCGGTAAATTCTGTCGTTTTTTCGTTCAATTCTTCGAGGTATTCCGGATCTTCATCCTCTTTTACCATTTCATACAAGACTTCAAGGTCTTCATATTGCGCTTCCAAACTCTTGAACGTATTGTAGACTGCTTTCAATTGGTTCGATTGGTTGATGACTTCCTGCGCCGCTTCGGCGTTGTTCCAGAATTCCGGATCCAACATGCGATCGTCGAATTCCGCGATATCCGTTTCTAGGCCATCTAAGTCAAAGAGACCTCCTGAAGCTTGAGATTTTTGTTTCTGAACTTTCCAGTATTGCTTTGATTTCGCTTAATTCCATTTGATTTCCTCCTAGATTCGACAAAAGAAGGATGGGTCGGGATAAAAACAAGCTACTGTTTTTTATCCCGACCCTCCCCGATTGGCGCTGTATCCGATTAGTGTGTGTTTGACTTGATTTTGGTGATTGAAATGCGCTTCGCTGATACGTTACCGGTTATTCTTCGGTAGGCGATTCTTGTTTTTCGGCTGCTTCAGCCGCTAGTTTGGCTTTTTGTATTTCCATCAGTTTTTGCATCCTCATTGCGGCAATCTGCGCTCTGCGCGCTTGTTCCTGTTGCTCCGTTTGGGAAGCGACTGTCTCACGCGTCGGCATGATGTTCGAACCTTGTCCCACTGATTGTCGTTGCAGGTTTTGACGGATTTCTGATTTCATCACGATACGGGTAACGTCATAATCGATGGTGGCGATCATTTCCTGGAAACGATCATAGCCCTCGGTTTGGTATTCGGTCAACGGATTGTTCTGTGCGTAAGAACGCAAACCGATTCCTTGGCGAAGCTCATCCATATTGTCGATGTGATCGGTCCATTTGCTGTCCACGACCCGCAGAATGACAACTTTTTCAAACTCCAAGATTTGTTCCGGACTCAATTGTTTCTCTTTTGTCTTGTAGACTTCCATTGCGCGTTCCACCAAGTATTCCTCGATTTCATGCGCAGTTTTGCCTTCCAGATCGGCCAAGCTGATGCTGTCGGGATGCACAAGGGCTGCTCCGGCAAAGTCGCGGATGCCTTGCAGATTCCAAGTCGCCTTTTCACCGATGGTATGCGTTTCGACCACACGCGCAATCGCACGTTTGATCATGGCTGTTGCGACATACTTCAGCGATTCGGTTTCATTGATGACTTCCAGACGCTGTCCATAAATGATTTCACGCTGTTCGCGCATGACTTCATCATATTCCAGCACGTTTTTACGGGTATCGTAGTTGTTGCCTTCCACTCGTTTTTGGGCGGATTCCACTTGTTTGGAAAGCATTTTGCTTTGGATGACCACATCTTCTGCTTCATCATCCAAATTCAATTTGCTCCAGACTTGCTGGATGCGTTCCGATCCGAAACGTCTCATCAAGTCGTCTTCAAGTGAAAGGTAAAATTGCGTTTCGCCGGGATCCCCTTGACGTCCGGAACGTCCACGCAATTGGTTGTCGATCCGGCGTGATTCATGGCGTTCGGTACCGATGACGCAAAGACCGCCTAATTCCTTGACGCCTTTACCCAGCTTGATGTCGGTACCACGACCAGCCATATTGGTGGCGATCGTGACGGCTCCGGGTTGACCGGCCCCGATGATGATTTCCGCTTCCCGGAAATGGTTTTTGGCATTCAAGACTTGGTGCGGAATGTTTTCTTGACGCAGCATCTGCGAAAGCAGTTCAGAGGTTTCCACGGCTACGGTACCGACAAGGATCGGCTGACCTTTCGCGTGACGCTCTTTGATGTCGCCGACGACAGCCCTGAATTTGCTCTTCAAGGATGGATACAACAAATCCGGATAGTCATGACGGACGATTGGTCTGTTTGTAGGAATCGAAATGACGTTCATGTTATAGATTTCCCGGAACTCTTCTTCTTCCGTTTTCGCTGTACCGGTCATACCGGACAGTTTTTTGTACATACGGAAATAGTTCTGGAAAGTGATGGTGGCCATCGTTTTCGATTCATTTTCGATTTCCACGTTCTCTTTCGCTTCGATGGCTTGGTGAAGCCCGTCCGAGTAACGGCGGCCTTCCATGATTCGTCCTGTGAATTGATCGACGATTTTTACCTTCCCGTCTTCCACTACGTAATCGATGTCCACAAGCATGATGTAATTCGCGCGCAAGGCTTGATCCAAATGGTGCACCAAGCGGGTATTATCCACATCGTACAAGTTCGGCAAATGGAATGTTTTTTCGGCTTTCTCGATGCCTTCATCCGTCAATGCGATTGATTTGGACGTCAAATCGATCGTGTAGTCTTCATTCTCTTTCAATCCTTTGATAAAGAAATCGGCTCGGTTATAGAGTGCCGTCGATTTTTCTGCTTGTCCGGAAATGATCAATGGTGTGCGGGCTTCATCGATCAAGATCGAGTCGACCTCATCGACGACCGCAAAGTTCAACGGACGTTGCACCATTTGATTTTTGTAGACGACCATATTGTCCCGCAAATAATCAAAGCCCAATTCATTGTTGGTGCTGTAGGTGATGTCGCAGTTATAGGCTTCTCTTTTTTCTTCCGAAGACTTGCCGTTTGTGTTCAAGCCAACAGTCAACCCCAGGAAACGGTAGAGTTCACCCATCTCAACAGCATCGCGGCTTGCCAGATACTCGTTGACTGTGACAACGTGGACACCTTCGCCCGATAAGGCGTTCAGGTAAACCGGCATCGTCGCGGTCAAGGTTTTACCTTCACCGGTCTTCATTTCGGCGATATTGCCTTTATGCAGGGTGATCCCCCCCATAATCTGCACTTTATAAGGATACAGCCCCAAGACGCGTTTTGCGCCTTCGCGGACTACGGCAAATGCTTCCGGAAGCAGGTCGTCCAAAGACTCCCCTTTTTGATAGCGTTCTTTATAGGATGCGGTCAGTTCGCGCAATTCTTCATCATCCAAAGCGGCCATTCGATCCGCGTAGGAGATGACCTTATCCGCTACTGCTTCCAAGGAACGTAGCTCTTTCTTATCATTCTCGATGAGTTTCTTTAAAAAGTTGGCCATTCTATATCTCCTCTTGCTGTCTGATTTCATTCCAGCACTCATTTTCACTGGGTATGTATTCGTGTATATGTCGTTCGTTGCTGCTGCAAAAATAATTCTTATATCTCTACTATTCTATCATTACTTTTAATTAATGTGAACTACTCACCATCAACAAAACCTTGCACCGGTTGACTAATAGGAAAAGCGGAACGGGTTCGTTCAGCCCTGAAAGAATTTTAGGAAACCGTGCCGCCTGAGCATCGTAGAGCGCAATAGGTGCGGTTTATCTAAATTCCGAAGGGCTAACCCGTGAAGCTAGCCAATGATTTGGGATGCATGGAACATTTTACAATCCTAAACAACACCAACGGTGATGCACTTTTGATTCCGACAATTTATATACTTTCTTAAGTAAAAAAAAGCCCCCCGCCGTTCATTGGCGGGGGACGTTATTTTCGGATTTAGTCAGTTTCGATCAGACCGAATTTGCCGTCTTTTCGGCGGTACACGATACTTGTGCCGTTCGTTTCAGCATCTTCGAAGATAAAGAAGTTGTGTCCAAGCATATTCATCTGCAATACAGCTTCTTCACTGTCCATCGGTTTGAGGGAAAGACGTTTAGTGCGGACGATTTCAAGCGGATTCTCATCGTCTTCCATTTTCTCTTCGATCAGATTCGGCTCGTTACCGATATCAAATCCTCTCTCTCTGGATTTGCGGTGAATCTTCGTCTTGTACTTACGGACTTGGCGTTCAAGTTTGTCCACAACCAAATCGATGCTTCCGTATAGATCGTTGGAAGTCTCTTCGGCTCTTAAAACCAGGAAAGGTAGCGGAACCGTAACTTCCACCTTAGCAGATTTTTCGGCTGGGAATGGATATACTTTCAAGTTGACATGCGCAGTTGTTTCAGGCACGTTGCCAAAGTATTTTTCCAGTCTGCCTAATTTTTTCTCGGCGTAGCTGCGAATCGGTTCTGTAACCTCAATATTTTCTCCTCGGACATTATACTTAAACATAGCACTCTCTCCTTTCGTCTGACGCATCGTCAGATAAAGACAACCCTCACCTATGGACCACTCATAGGGGGTTTCTTTAACCTCATTATAATGTAAGCGCCTTAACATTTCAATGTTTATGATTGATTATCTTGCGATTGTAACGGAGCGCACCGATCTGAATCCTTGCTTGTACAGGAGGGATTTCGCGTGGTAGAGCGTTCTTCCGGTAGTGTAGACGTCATCAAAAAGAATAATTTCCTGCTGAAGATATTTTTTGTGCTCAACCCGCAACGAAAATGGTTGCGTTGTCAGCAGTCGTTCCCCCCTGTTTTTTTCCGATTGTTTTTCGCCGGCATGCTGGTTCTCCAAGAATTGTACGTAGCGGATTCTTGCCTGTTTCAGCATCTCCTCGCACTGGTTGAAGCCCCTTTCCTCGTAGCTGGCGATTGATATCGGCAGCGGGAGGAACAGTGCTTGAGGATGCGCTCTTTGATATGCCCGCAGATCGTTCGTGAAGGCACCAGCAAGACGGTAATCGCCTTGGAACTTATAGCGTTGCAGCCAGTCCTTCACGATGCCCGTATAGGCATAGCAAGCATGATGCGCGATCGTCAGCTCCGGATAGCGACTGCTCCAACTCCGGCAGTCCTCGCACAAACCCGTGGATAATGATTGCGGCCGCATGCATCCCGGACAGCAGGTTCGGCCGGCTAAACGCGGCAACTTTTCCTCACAGGTCCGGCAGACCGTTCCGCGATTCTTTTTCCCGAAACCAAAAAGTTCCTGGAGGGTCAATACTTCGCGAATCTCATTTTGGCAAAACAGACACTGACCCATTCAACAGCCCCCTTCTTCCCGCAGCCCGGTTCATCGAGTGGATTTGCCGGACCGCCCCCTGGATGGCTTTCGTTTCGCCGTCGTGGGCAAAACAGACCCGCCCTGTCGGAAAGTCTTTGTGCCTTCCTGCCCTGCCGGCAATCTGCACAAGCGAGGCTTCCGTGAAGACCCGATCTTCCGCGCCAAGCACAATGACATCGATATCCCTGAAAGTTACGCCGCGCTCCAGTATGGTCGTTGTCATCAAAAAATCATACATCTCCGCCCGCATCCTTTTCACTTTCTCCTCGCGGTCAGGATCGCTCGCCGAAACGCAGGTGAACTGCTTATCCGGAAAAAGTTCCCTCAACCATCCGTCCAACTCTTCCATCAGCTGGATATGCGGCAAAAAAAGCAAGAAGCGCCGTTGCTGTTGGAGTTGCCTCCTGATCAAGGAAAGAAATCGAGCGTTTTTCTTTCTGTTGATGGCCTTGCGCCAATTCCCGACCCACAGACATTCTGGTTCGGGCAGCGCAAAGCCGTGATAACGGGCAGGCAGCACAGTCGCTGCCAATCTGCCGCGCTTGATGTCATTTTGCATGGCCCGTGACGGGGTCGCCGTCAAATAAATCAGCGCGCTTGTTTTTTTTCTGGATTTTTGCGCCCCAAACTGGAGGCTCGCATCGTTATGGAACGGGAAGGAATCGATTTCGTCTATGACCAGAAGATCGAACGCTTCCCGGAAGCGCAGCAGTTGATGGGTTGTGGCGATGACGAGCGGCGTGTAGCTGTAACCCTCCTCATTACCTCCGTACAGCAAGGCCAACGGGATGTCCGGAAAAGCTTGCTTGATCCGGGGGGCCAGTTCCAGGCAAACGTCCACACGCGGGGAGGCCAGGCAGACTCTCCCGCCTTTGCGCAGGCAGGCTGCAATACCCTCAAAAATCATCTCGGTCTTCCCCGCACCGGCGACGGCCCAGATCAGGCGTGTTTCTTCAGAACGGACCGTCTCCACGATTTCATCCGACGCACGTTTCTGTTCGGAGGACAGTTGGCCCTGCCATTGCAGAACCGGCTCATGGGGCCATGCGAAGGCATTGGTTTCCGGCAGATGGTGGAGCACCGTGCAGCTTTTGATCTTTCCCATGTTCAGACAACTTAAGCAATAAAAACAAGCGGTTCCGCAGGAGCACGGTGCTGCCTGCATTTTGTTCCGGTCCTGATTCCCGCACCGGTTACATGTCAGCTTCCCGTTCGCGCTGACCAAACCGGGTCGTTTTTCAACCAGAGCCAACAGCCTATCGTCTGCGCTGCGGCACTCGCTCCTCGTCAACTCCCTGCCGTACAGTTCCTTCCCGTCCATGCCTTCCTCCCTTTCCTTTCCTGCCCTTTCCCCAGATAGCATACGCAAAAAAAGCCGCCGCTCTTCCGCTGAATTTGCGAAGAGGGACGCCTTTCTGTTTTCCGGTCAGATATTTGTTGGTTTGCTGGCTATTGTCCGGATTGTCCGACCTTTGAACGGGAAATCAGCAAGCGGGCGATAAACCAGCTTTCCGTTCAGCCGCACACTTTCGAACAACGTCAGCGCGGTGACAGGGATTTTCTGATCCGGCGGCAACGGTACTTTGCTTAGAACTTCCCACTCCTGCGCCAGCACGATACCCCGTCCCAGCGTAAGGTGCGGGATGAAGGCCACCTCCTCAGCCAGAGGCATTTCTTCCCCCTGCAAGGAAACATTAAGCTGATCATAGAGTTGTTCGAGCGGGCTGTTTTCTTTGATGCCCATCCAGATGATCCACTTGTTTTTTTTGAAAAAATAACCCAATCCGTTAGTTTCGATCAGGAAGGGCCCCTGTTCTGCGGCGCAGCGGGCCAGCGCAGTTTCGATCGCGCTCTTCTGATCCTGGTCCACTTCCCCGATAAACCGCACCGTCAAATGGAAGTTGTCCGGATCTGTGAATGACCCTTTGAGGCTGGCACGTTTCACTTCTTCCTGAACAGCAACCAGTTGTCCTTTGCTGACTTCAGGTAATTTGATGCCGATAAATACTCTCACGACTGCACCCCGCTATCCTTTTTATAAAAAAAACAGGAAGGACAGAACCCCGATGGCCCTTCCTCCCCAATGATGTATGATTGCCGCAAATATTTGTTGCTTATATTGGATAGCTCAATTCGGTGTCTTCCGTCCAGGTCAGCCCCAGCGCACCTTCACCTAAATGCGTCCCGATGACAGGGCCGAAATAACTCAATTCGAACCGAATGTCCGGAAACTCTTTTTGGAGGTGTTCCAGCCAATCTTGCCCTTTTTCGGGAATATTCCCATGGATGACGGTTGCGATGATCGGGTAATCCGCCTTTGAAGCCGTCTGGCCCAAAAGTTCTTCGATCCTTCGCAACGCCCGTGCATTGGTTCTGATTTTTTCGAAAACGACTATCTTTTTGTCCGAAAAATGCAGCACTGGCTTTATTTTCATGATGGAGCCGATCACAGCAGCCCCTCCCGATAGTCTGCCGCCACGCTGCAGGTTCATCAGATCGTCCACCATAAAGTAGGCACGGGAACGTTTCTTCATGTGTTCCAATCGCGCAATGATCTGCTCCGGTTCGATACCGGCAGCAGCCAACCTTGCCGCCTCCAAGACGAAACGGGCCTGCACATAGCAGCTGATTTCAGAATCGAAGGGATGAATGTTGAACTCAGGATACTCCCTGCTTAAAGCGGCAGCATTCTGGTATGTACCGCTGATGCCGCTCGAGAGGTGGATACTGATGATCGCATCATGCTCCTTCGCCAATTCTTCATACAGCTGATGCATGGCACCCACCGCTGGTTGAGAGCTCTTCGGGAAATCCTCAGAAGATTTCATCAAGGCATAGAAGTCCTCTGCAACCAGATCTATTTCTTCTTCAAATGATTTTTCTCCGATATTCACGACTAATGGCAGCATATGAATATGATGCCGCTGGCGCATCTCAGCCGTCAAATAAGCGGTACTGTCCGTAACTACTGCAATTTTCATGAATATCCTCAAACTTTCTGATCGTTATTTAGGCTTAGCCGCTCGTTGCGGGCTTCAACCGCTTCAGCCGCCACTTCACTGTCCAGCAGGCGGATCATATTGCCTCTGTCGTTGTAGTCAGCCTCATGTCCACGCCCCAACAGGATGACCGTATCTCCCGGTGCTGCGATGGCGATGGCATGCTGGATGGCTTCCTTGCGGTTTTCGATGTATTCATAGTTATCCTTTTCGATGCCTGCAAGCATCATCGCGATGATCTGTTCCTGTGGTTCTTTCCCGGTATCGTCCGTCGTCAGGACCACATAATCCGAAAGTTCCGTACCGATGCGGGCCATGATCGGGCGTTTTTCATGCTCCCGTTCCCCTGCCCCGCCAAAAACAGAAATGACTCTTCCTTGGGTGAATTCGCGCACCACACTCAATACTTTTTCCATCGCATCGGGCGAATGGGCAAAATCGACATAGACGCCGATGTCGCTTGCGCCTGGAACGATCTCCAGCCTGCCGGTAACACCAACCAATGACGTTACCGCTTTTGTTGCATCCTCCAACGGAATGCCCACAGCATAAACTGCCGCCAACGCAGCCAATGTGTTGGATACATTATAGAGCCCCACCAAGTTCGTTACGACCGGATAGCGTTCCCCATTTACGACCAGATCGAAGCGGGTCTGCGTGCGGCTGTATGAGATATCCGCTGCGAAGAAATCGGCCGTTTCATCCTTCACGCTGTAAGAAATGACTTCTGCCGCCGTAGCGATCCGATAACTGTGGATCGTTTCATCATCCGCATTCAGCACCGCCGTTTTCGTCTGTCCGTTTTTGCGACCATTCCCCAGTTGGGAGAAAAGCAGTTTTTTCGCTTCTGCGTAGGCTTCCATCGTGTGATGGAACTCCATGTGCTCATGCGTCAGATTGGTCATGATGGCGACATCCAGGTCCAGCCCCCATGCCCTGCCCATTTCCAAAGCGATCGAGGAAAGTTCCAGCGTGAAGTATTCCGTTTCCCTCTTTGTCATGAGGTGCAGGGCTTTTTGCATGGTGATGCTGTCGGGTGTCGTGTTTTTTGTTTTGTGCACTTCGTCGCCGATATGCATTTCGATGGTGCCCATCAGTCCGGTTTTTTTGTCCATCGCCTTGAGGATGGCTTCCACCAGGTAGGTGACTGTCGTCTTTCCGTTGGTACCTGTGACACCGATGACTTTCATCGCCTCGCTCGGATAGCCATAAAAGTGGTTCGCAAGCAGACTCATCGCCTTGCCCGTATCGGGAACATACACAACCGGGACAGTTGCTGCCGCTTTTTGGATATCCTTATGGGCAACAATCACGCCCGCACCGTTGGCGACCGCCTTCTCTACGTAATTGTGGCCATCGACTTGCGTTCCGTCGATACAGATGAACAGATCCCCCGATTGGATATCGCGGGAATCCTGGCTGATTTTTCCAATATTCAAATCGGGATCCAAGCTCCCGACAACTTTTTTCATTTTGAGTACATCGATTAAATCTGTAGCTTTCACGCAGATCACCTTTCCATCGGCCTCTGTGGCCGTTTGGTCTATTCCCTTTAACAATACCACAAATGGAAATGTTCGGAAAGTCCCTTTCCTTGTTCGTGGCCTGTCATCCGACCGCCGCTGTGGTAAAATGGGACTGACTAACTTATTGGAGGATAATAGCTATGCTGACAACCTATCACACTATCGCTGAAAGCGGCGTTTCAGAGATCATCATCAAGGGTTCCCGCTTCATCTGCAGTCTCAAACGTGTCCATTCTGAGGACGAGGCCAAAGCATTCATCCAAGCCGTCAAAAAAGAGCATTGGAAAGCGACGCACAACTGTTCCGCTTACCTGATCGGCGATCAGAACGAAATCCAGCGCGCCCACGACGACGGCGAACCCTCCGGAACAGCTGGTGTCCCGATGCTGGAAGTTCTCAAGAAAAACGAGCTGCGTTATGTCGCTGCCGTCGTCACCCGTTACTTCGGCGGGACAAAATTGGGGGCTGGCGGATTGATCCGTGCCTATAGCCGATCGGTATCAACGGCCTTGAAGGACGTCGGCATCGTTGTCCGCAGCCTCCAGACTAAAGTCGGCTGCATCGTTTCCTACTCCGCATCCGGAAAATTGGAGAATTACTTGGCGCAATCGCCGTACACGCTGATCAAGGCCCAGTACACCGACCAGGTTTGTTTCTTGTGCGGCATCCCGACAGAAGACGTCGATGCTTTCCAGGAAACACTAATTGATGTCATGAACGGCCGTGTCGTCTTTGAAGTCGGCGAAGAGGACTACGTGGAGCGTCCGGTTTCCCCAGCTTACAATGATGCCGATGAAGGCGATATCGAATAGATCCTTAACAAAAAATGAACAAGCGCGTGATAGCCAGTTTGGCTATCACGCGCTTGTTCATTTGTTTTTGTAGTCCTTCTCCCTTAGAAGGCGATACAATATTTTGCGCAACTTGGAACGATTGCTGTCCAACAAATTGAAGGAGACGATGAAGAGCACCACGCCGAAAACCAAACCCACTCCCAAAACGACCGTTCCCCAGAAAGAAGAGATCGGGAATAGGATGGCGGTCAAAGAAAAGATGATCGCCAAAGCATAGATGACCAAAACGGTCTGGCGGTGCGTAAAACCCAACCGCAACAAACGGTGGTGCAGGTGGCTTTTATCCTTCGCGCTGATGGAACGCTTGTGCAAAGTCCGGCGAAGGACGGCGGCGATCGTGTCCGTCAAGGGAACCCCTAGAATGGCCACCGGTATCAGCAGCGATACGAAGGTGGCATGTTTCAGGCCGTACAAGGACAGCACCGCAATCATGAAGCCTACGAACAACGATCCCGTATCCCCCAAGAAAATGGAGGCCGGATAGAAGTTGAAAGGCAAAAATCCCAGCAAGCTCGCAACCAAAAGGAATATCATGACAACAGTGGCCACATCCATATAATCGGTGAAGAAGTAGCTGACGAAGCCCATCGTCGAGAGGGAAATGATCGAAGTGCCCGTCGCCAAACCATCCAGCCCGTCCATCAGATTCACCGCATTCGTGATGACCACAATCCACAGCATCATCACCAAGTAACCCGCTTCATGGAATTCGATCGTTCCGAAATAATCCAGCGTCAGGCTATCTATTTTGATGCCCGTAAAGAAATAGAGGACATTCGCCGCGGTAAGGATACCGATCATTTTTTGCCAAGGCCTCAGATCATAGGTATCATCGATGATACCAGTCGCCAGGATGATCAGCGAACTCAAAAATATGATGCCCGCATAACCTGAACGGTTACTCAGAGGGATTCCAAGGAAAAAGGCACCCCAATAAGCCACGAATATGGCTACACCTCCCATCGTCGGCGTCTCCTTGATATGCACTTTCGCTTCGGATGGCTTATCCGTCCAGCGGAACCGTCTCGCTGCCGCACGGAAAAGGTAGGTAAGCAGCATACTCGCCAGGATTGTCGAACCGAAAAGAAGCATAAACCGTATAAAGAAACTCACCGGACCACTCCTTTCACCCTTTATTTCCTTAATCATAGGCGATTCCGGCCCTACATGCAAATCCACTCTCAAACCAATCGCAAGAATCCGGCGATCTGTTTCAATCGTCCATTTGGAAGAACCCGTTTGATTCTGCGTACCGGTTGCCGGTGGTCGTATCGTACTGGATCAGATCATAATCCGCCAACAGACTTTTTGCCTGCTCGGACAGTCCCTCTCGGCTCGAGACATATTCGCCGGTATCGCCATTCACATACAGCGTCTTTTCGAAAGCCGGCACCTGTTCCTGCAGCGCCATCAACAGGGCTTCAAAAGCGGTGACACGGCTGCCGCTCAGCTCCAGCACTTCCGGGAAGAAATAGATGGGACTGGTGACCCCTAGATCTTTTTGCACTTCTGCCATGTTGCTGTAGATGAACATAGGCGTCTCATGCATATTTTGGATCGTGTTCAGCGCATAAAGATCCTCACCGAAAACGCTGGGCCAATGATCCCCCCAAAACACGACGATGGTCGGTTCGCTCCACTCCTGGAGGGCGGCCAACAGCTCCGCCAACGCTTGATCGCTGTACTGCAGATCCTGCAGATAGTTCCGGATCGTCTGGCTGGCTATGCCGGTTTCCGCAGCAGATGGCGTAACCGTGTATTTATTTTGATAAGGCGTATGGTTCTGCATCGTAACCAAATGGATAAAATCTTTTTCATCGCTGGCTTTCAGGATAGCCGTTATTTCTGCATAAGCTGCTGCATCCGAAATGTACGGATTGGTGTCCAGCTTGTCCGTATGCGTCATCGTGTCCTCGTAGAGGAAGGTGTCAAAGCCCAAAGCCTCATAGTTCTCCAGCCGCTTGTACATGGTCGTATTATAGGGATGGATCGCTGTTGTGCGGAAGCCGGCCTCTTCCAAACGGGACACGACTGAAGGGAAATCGTCTTGGGATGACAGGAATTGCGTATACGGCGTCGTGATGTTCGCGGCGAACGGCTCCATCGAAAAACCCGTCAAAGCCTCAAATTCGATATTGGCGGTTCCGCCGCCATAGCCTTGGGACAACAGCTCGCCGCTGTAGCTTGTATCCATCAAAGCTCGCGTGAACGGAATCGGATCGCTTTGCAGATCCAATCCTTCCAACTCAAGCGGGTCCGCAAAACTTTCATTCATGATGTAGATGACATTCGTTTCGGGCATCGCTGCCGTCCGTTCTGCGTTGATCTCGTCAGCAAACTGTTGATAGGTTGCCTTCAACTCATCGATTTTTTCCTGTGAATAATCCGTCGGCAGCTCCATCGGCGCAGCCGAAAGGTTGTAAAGGAAACCGGCCACAAAACCGGTGTTATAGTAATTCATTTGTTGGCTGTACGGGATCCAATAGGCCGTCCGGTCATAGGCTTTCTTCAGCAGGTTGCCTTCCTTTTGGAACTGGCCGGCATAGCCGAGTGCGATGCTTGTCACAAAAAGAACCAGGACGCGTGCTTTCCATCCCAATTTCACGGTTTCCTTGGACTTGGACTGACGCAGGGAAAAAAGCACAAATGCCAGAAATAGAATGAACACCAAGCTTATTGCCGCCAATGTCCGTCCGTTCAGCATCTCCAAAAGGAAGGTGGCCTCCGTCAGCATCTTCAAGTCGCTCGGATAAACGGGCTCGTTCCGCTGCAGCATCTTTTCATAGGTCGCCATCCCGAGGATTCCTCCCGACAGCAACAGCAGTGCGTTTGCCCAGCGGATGTTCCCTACCAGCGCCCAAAGCCATAGCCCCAGCGTCAATAATACGCCCGTGCTGATCAGAAACTTCTCCGTATGCCAAGCAAATACAAAATTCACGACCAGTCCGGCATCCAGATCATTTTGAGTCCATTGAAGAAAGAGATGGACAACGAACACGGTCGCCAGCAAGCTGAAGAAGTGCAAGAGCAGGATATGTCCCCTGCTCTTGCACTGCAGCTTTTCTTTCATCATTTTAAATTGTTTGCTGATTTTCACTGCAAAACCCCACTATCTGAACAGATTAGGCTTCTTTCCAAAAACTATCATAGACTGTTATCGGCAAGTGACGTTTATGCTCTGTCTTCGTGTACCAGCCTTCGATGACTTCAGCGTCCTTATCCGGTATTTCCTTGCCTTCCAGATACGCATCGATCATCTCGTACGTCACGCCCAGAGCCACCTCATCAGGCAAAGCGGGACGATTTTCTTCCAAGTCCGCTGTCGGTACTTTTTCATAAAGCTCTGCCGGCGCACCCAATTCTTTCAGCAACTGACGGCCTTGACGTTTGTTCAAGCGCCAAATCGGCAATAAGTCGGCTGCGCCGTCCCCGAATTTTGTGAAGAAACCGGTCACGGATTCTGCCGCATGGTCAGTCCCCAGAACAGCTCCGCTGCTGTCGCCCGCGATCGCGAACTGAACGATCATGCGTTGACGTGCTTTGATGTTTCCTTTATTGAAGTCGGTGATGGTGAGGCCGGCTTCTTCAAGCGCATCGAGTGCAGCGTCAGCCATTTCTTTGATGTTGACGACCAATTTTTGGTCCGGCGAAATGAAGGCAAGTGCTGCTTGGGCATCGTGCTCATCAAATTGAATGCCATACGGAAGGCGCACAGCAATGAATTGGTAACTGTCGTCGCCAGTCTCATCGCGCATTTCCTGGATCGCCAACTGGGCTAACCGCCCTGTCAAAGTAGAGTCTTGTCCTCCGCTGATCCCTAAAACGAATGCCTTCAAAAATGGGTGTGCCGCCAAATAATCTTTCATAAAATCGATGCTGATGCGGATTTCCTCTTTAGGATCGATTTCCGGTTTCACTCTTAACGCAGCAATAATTTCTTTTTGTAATGGACGCATCGCTGTTCCCCCTTGATTGATCTGATTGGTTATTTAGTGCTTTCCAATAATGATGCTTCTTCTTTTATTTGCTTTTTGATTTCCTTGATTGTAGCCATCTTATGATCGTATGTCTTCTGGGACAAGTCGACCGGATAGTCTTCCGGATTCAGGATACGTTTGTATTCATCCCACAAGCCGCTCATCTGCGCTTCCGAGAATGCTTTTACTTCCTGGAGCGACGGCAATTCATATACAAGTTTACCTTCTACGATGATGTCCTGCAGAATAGGGCGCGCCTCAAAGTCGGTGATGGTTTTGTTGATGTAAGTGAAGACCGGATGGAACATATACAGTTCCGACTCTTGATCGGGTTGTTCTTCCCAAAGCGCAATGTAGTCTCCTTCCGACTTGCCGTCGCGCTTGCGGGTGATCCGCCATACTTGTTTCTTGCCCGGTGTGGAAACTTTTTCGGCATTGCTGGAGATTTTCATCGTATCCACCATTTGGCCGTTCTCATCCGCGATCGAAACTAATTTGTAGACCGCTCCAAGCGCAGGTTGGTCATAAGCGGTAATCAGTTTGGTGCCGACACCCCAGACATCTATTTTTGCGCCTTGCATCTTCAGGTTCAAGATTGTCAGTTCATCCAGATCGTTCGATGCGTAGATTTTTGCATCGGTAAAGCCTGCCTCGTCCAATTGTTGGCGGACTTTTTTGGAAATGTAGGCCATGTCTCCGCTGTCTAGGCGCACGCCGAGGAAATTGATTTTATCGCCCATTTCCTTCGCCACTTTGATGGCATTTGGCACGCCTGATTTCAACGTATCGTAGGTATCCACCAGGAAGACACAATCCTTGTGGGAATGCGCATAAGCCATGAAGGCATCATAATCATTGCGGTAGACCTGCACCATCGAATGCGCATGGGTACCTGAGGCGGGAATACCGAACATTTTAGCAGCCCGGACATTGCTCGTTGCATTGAAGCCGGCGATATAGGCTGCACGGGTGCCCCAAATGGCGGCATCCATTTCCTGCGCTCTTCTGGAACCGAATTCCATCAGAGGCTCATCGTTACAGACATAGCGCAGTCGGGCGGCTTTTGTCGCTATCAGCGTCTGGAAATTTACGATATTCAATAAGGCTGTTTCGATCAATTGGCATTCCGCTAATGGACCTTCCACCTGGACGATCGGTTCATTCGCAAAGACGAGATCACCTTCCAAGGCGGAACGGATCGTGCCCGAGAAGCGGAAATTTTTCAGATACTCCAAAAAACCTTCCTCGTAGCCGACATGCTCACGCAAATAAGCAATGTCCGTATCCGTAAAGCGCAAATTTTGAATGTAGGATACGAAGCGCTCAAGCCCCGCATAGACTGCATAGCCATTATTGAAAGGATACTTCCGGAAGTACAGTTCAAAAATTGCATGTTTTTCGGTAATGCCTTCATCCCAATAAGTCTTCATCATGTTAATTTGGTACAAATCAGTATGCAAAGCTAAACTATCATCGTTATAATCAAAACTCATCCAACTCACTCATTTCATCTTTGATCGTACGCCTCCGCATTCTGTCACGGTACAGCAGAAGGAAGTGTTCTATTTAACTATTGTAACGCAATTCCCTATACATTTCCGCTTTTTTGTCCAAAATCCATCAGATTGATTATAGTGATAAGCCCATATTCCCGCAAATACAACCGGCATTTCTGTGTAAACAAAAAACCATCCTGGCGGGCGTTTTTTCGCCCGCCAGGATGGTTTACTTTGCTTATCCGAAACAAAGCGGGGTTGCCCCGCTTTTCTTTTTAATAAATGACTCTGATGCCGCGTTCTTCAATCTCTTGCTCGGATAGGATTGCCCGTTCGCTTTCATCCACTCCACGGGATGAAACTTTATCGAACAAGATTTTGACGGTCTGCAGCATGATTTTCAGATCCAGTATCAAGGAATACTTCTTGATGTAGATCAGGTCGAAGTTCAGCTTGCTGTTGAAGTCGGAAGCGTACTTCCCATACACTTGCGCATATCCGGTGATTCCGGCACGGACGTTGTGGCGCAGATAATAATGCGGGTTCAATTCCTTGAATTGATCGACGAAAAAGGGTCTTTCCGGCCGTGGACCGACCAAGGACATATCACCCAGCAATACGTTGAACAACTGCGGCAATTCATCGATGCGCAAAGAGCGCAGATATTTGCCGACTTTTGTAACGCGCATATCATTGCTTGTTGCCAAAACCGGGCCTGAATCTTTCTCAGCAGTCACACCCATACTGCGGAACTTCAGAATTTCGAATTCCTTTCCGTCTTTGGTGATGCGTATCTGCTTGTAGAAAACGGGACCCTCGGAACTCTTCTTGACCAGGATAGCCGTAACGGCCATGATCGGCGAGGTGATGACGATACCGATGAGCGCAACTGCGATATCGATGATCCGTTTCATCAGGCCATCTTCTGCCGGGATATGGAACGGAGAAACTTCGATGATACTTTCATCCTCAATATTCATCATATTCGGATTGACCATGATCAGGTTCTCAAAGCTGGTATTCAGGAACATCTTTTTCTCTTTGCTCGTCAACAGATCGTATATCTTCAGCTTTTCGGATTCTTCAATCTGGCTCGCTAAGTAGACGATATCAATTTCTTCCAGATGCCGCAGGACATTTTCGTAATAATCCGACAGGACGACATGCGTCACGACATGACGGATGCTTTTTGTATTCGTGAAGTTGTCCACTGCCGCAAACACTTCCTTTTCCATCCCGACGATCATGACCCTTTTGCTTCCGCTCATGCGTTGGTACATTTTGAACACCATCACGCGGAAGATGAACAGCAGGATTGTTCCCACAAAAAAGTTGATCAGAATGACCGACCGCGGGAATGCCAACCAACGCCCGGCAAAAGTCAGCGCCATGATGATCAATGAAAGGACGAATTGCCCGATAACCGTGATGAACAAGAAGTCACTGATCGATTTGTTATAAAAGATATACGTACCGAACAGGATGTTGACGATGATGAAGATCACCGAGACGTAGGCAATGCTCCCCTGAAAGGCATCGAAGTTTATCAATGGTATATTTTTTCCGAATTTTAAATAAAAAGATAGCAGCAATGATCCGATGAACAACAGCACATCAATGATGCCGATGATAATTTTACGGGCTTTATTCCATTCACCTGTTTGATTCACGCTTAATCTCCTCCTCCTTAAACTAGCTTAATATGAATGCATTCATTTTATCACAGTTTATTCTTTTGTGATATGAAAGTTTGGCCAGGCAATATCCCTCCATTCGCTTACGAGCGTATGCTTGCGATCATACTCCGGGTTTTATCCAACAACTGAAAAAGAACGCCCCCATCAGGCCTTATGGCCTGATGGGGGCGTTCCGGAGCGGACTAGCTGTCAACAAACACTAATACCGGTTGTTTATTTTAATAAATCTTTCAATTCTTCATGTGTCGCTTGACCTTCAGCTTGCTCTTTCATGACGCGGATGGATGTAGGCAATCCGAACAGACGGATAAAGCCGGCTGCATCGGTATGGTTGTATACATCGTCGCTCTCGAAAGTCGCAAAGCTTTCACTGTACAATGATTTCGCGCTGACTACGCCAGCATCGGTGATGTTGCCTTTATAAAGCTTCATCTTCACGAAACCTTCGACATTCTGTTGTGTTTCGTCCACAAACGCAGCCAAGGCTTTGCGCAATGGTGTATACCACAAACCGTTGTATACAAGCTCCGCATATTTGTTGGCAAGCAATTGTTTGTATTGGAAAGTGTCTTTGTCCAAGCAAAGTTGTTCCAATTTGTCGTGGGCATGGTACAGCACAGTTCCGGCTGGCGTTTCATAAACGCCTCTTGATTTCATGCCGACTAAGCGGTTCTCCACGATATCGATGATGCCGACGCCGTTCGCGCCCGCGATCACGTTTAATTTTTCGATCAGGGCGATGCCATCCATTGCTTCGCCATTCAGGCTGACCGGGATGCCTTTTTTGAATTCCAGAGTGACATACGTCGCTTCGTCCGGAGCTTTCTCAGGCGTCACGCACATCTCAAGGATTTTATCGTAATCCGGTTCGTTGGCTGTCATTTCCAAGTCAAGGCCCTCATGCGACAAATGCCATAAGTTTTTATCTTTTGAGTAGTTTGTTTCCAACGTAATCGGAAGCGGCACGTTATGTGCAGCAGCATACGCAAATTCATCTTCTCTGGAAGTCAGTTCCCATTCTCTCCAAGGAGCGATGATCGTGATGTTCGGATCAAATTCTCTGATGCCGACTTCAAAACGGACTTGGTCGTTCCCTTTCCCTGTTGCACCGTGAACGATCGCATCAGCATTTTCCAAGTGCGCGATTTCTACCATTCTTTTGGCGATGATCGGACGGGCGAAAGAAGTCCCCAATAAATATTGTCCTTCGTACTTAGCGCCTGCTTGCAATGTCGGCCAAATGAATTCTTCGACGAATTCTTTCTTCAAGTCTGCAACATACAACTTCGATGCGCCACAGTTGATCGCTTTTTCTTCCAATCGGCTGTAGTCATCACCTTGTCCTACGTCTCCTACTACGGCGATTACTTCACAGTTGTTGTAATTTTCTTTTAACCAAGGGATGATGACGGACGTATCCAATCCACCTGAGTAAGCCAAAACCACTTTTTTGATTGATTCCTTTGCTGCCATGCTTTTACCTCCTTATACAGATTCAATATCCGTTGCTTTTATGCATGAACTGATATCTACATTTTCGTTTATTTAACAATATGCATTATAGCATATCTGCCATGAAAATCATCCCATTTTTTTACATTATTCTCATTTATCTGTCATACCGTTTTCATTTACGTAACTTGTTCCGGAACAACCAAAAAGAGAGAACAGACAGGATGCATCGTGTCTGTTCTCTCAATAAAATTTTGCTGTTTATTTCGCGACTTCTTGTGTTTTATCTTGTTTCCAAAAACCTAACATCAATGCTGAAACGGCTGTACCGATCAACAAAGCCAGCAAGAACATCAGTGGACGGTTAGCCAATGTGATTACGAACAAGCCACCATGTGGTGCAGGGATCGAAACTGCCCATAGCTGCGTCAAACCACCAGCAATCGCTGAACCAACGATGGATGACCCGATAACGCGCATCGGATCCGCTGCAGCGAATGGAATCGCACCTTCAGTGATGAAGGACAGACCCAACAAAATATTGGAAAGTCCGGATTTTTGTTCGATATCCGTAAATTTGTTTTTGAAGATCAAGGTTGCGATACCGATTGCCAATGGAGGAATCATACCACCAGCCATTACAGCGGCCATCAAGCTGCCATCGCCTGTATCCGTAAAGATACCGATCGAGAAGGCATAAGCTGCTTTGTTGAATGGACCACCCATATCGATTGCCATCATGCCGCCAAGAACAGCACCCAACAGCACGGCATTACCAGTACCCAAGTTTTCCAGGAAGGTGATCATAGCTGTGTTGATTGTGGAGAAGACAGGACCTACCAAGAAATACATCAACAAACCAGTGATCAACAGACCGAACACAGGGTACAAAAGAATTGTCTTCATGCCATCCAACGCCCGCGGCAAGCCTTTAAAGGCTTTCTTCAAGTAAACCATGATGTAACCGGCCAAGAAACCAGCGATCAAGCCGCCCAAGAATCCGGCATTTGCTTGCACAGCCAAGTAACCGCCCGCCATACCAGGAAGCAACCCAGGACGATCCGCGATACTCAGTGCGATGTAACCGGCCAAAATCGGAATCAGGAAGCTGAATGCCGCTCCACCGATAGCCATGAAGGAGATGAACAACGGGCTGTCAGCACCGAATGACGTTTCGAACAGGAAGGAAATCGCAATCATGATACCGCCGCCGACAACAAACGGCAACATGTGTGAAATACCGTTCATCAAATCTTTGTAGACTTTTCCGATGATGGATTGTTTTTCGTCGCTTTCGCTGGCCGAGAAGGTATCGCCTTCAACATTCAGGATCGGCGCTTCTTGACGCATTGCTTTTGTGATCAGTTCTTCCGCTTTATTGATGCCATCGCTTACCGGTCTTTGCAGAACGTGTTTGCCGTTGAAGCGCGCCATTTCAACTTTTTTGTCAGCTGCCACGATTACGCCATCGGCACGACGGATTTCATCAGCCGTCAATGGGTTCTTGACGCCATCCGAGCCATTTGTTTCAACGCGGATATCGACGCCCATTTTTTCAGCCATTTGCTTCAATGAATCTTCGGCCATATAGGTGTGGGCAATCCCTGTAGGGCAAGCCGTTACTGCAATGACGAAAGGTCTCTTCGTTTCGGTTGCTGCTACTGGAGCTGCTTTCGCTGCTGCTTCAGCCTGCTCTTTGGCTTCACGTGCAGCTTCCGCTGCCGCAAATAACCCTTGCACTTCTTCTGGAGTTTGAGCTTTTTTCAATGATGAAGTGAAATCAGGATTGATGAGTAAACGGGATAATGACGCCAAAACTTCCAAGTGGACATTATTTGCGCCTTCCGGAGCCGCAATCATAAAGAACAGATGTGCTGGCTGACCGTCTAATGAAGCATAGTCCACACCGGCTGCACTTTTTGCAAAAACGACAGCAGGTTTGATGACCGCTTTGTTTTTGGCATGCGGCATTGCGATGCCATCGCCCAAACCAGTTGAAGTTTGCGATTCGCGCTTCATGATGCCCTCTTTGTAAACCGCAGCATCATTGATGATGCCATTAGCGGAAAGACCTGCAATCATTTCATCGATGACGCCCTCTTTGGTTGTTGCTTGCAAATCCATAATCATCAATTCTTTTAATAAGATATCATTGATTTTCATATTAATAAGTTCTCCTTCCTATAGCTGACTGATAGTGACTTGTTTGACTAGAGCATCGATTTCTTCGCGTTTGGCTAAGTCGTCGGCAAAAGCGGTCGCGCTTCCGCAGGCGATACTGACTTTGAATGCTTCCAACGGGTCGTGCGTCTTCATGTATGTACCGACAAATCCGGCGATCATCGAATCTCCGGATCCGACTGAATTCTTAAGGACTCCCTTTGGCACGGTCCCGTGGTAGACACCTTCCGGAGTGAACAGGATCGCTCCTTTAGCGGCCATCGAGATGATTGCGTATTGCGCTCCCGCCTCAAGCAGCTTTTTGCCGTATGGCAGGATGTCCGCATCCGTTTCGAAAGTAGTATCGAACAATTCAGCCAATTCGTGGTGGTTCGGTTTTACCAATAACGGATGGTAAGGCAAGGCATTTTTCAATTCTTCCCC
This sequence comes from Trichococcus pasteurii, assembly GCF_900112935.1. Taxonomy (GTDB): domain Bacteria; phylum Bacillota; class Bacilli; order Lactobacillales; family Aerococcaceae; genus Trichococcus; species Trichococcus pasteurii. The sequence continues at coordinate 28,776 of NZ_FONM01000012.1, read as the reverse complement.
GGTTGTATCGATCAGGAACGGCACGCCTTTGTCCGTCAGTCTGCGGATGATGGTCTGATAATAATCATCCGGCAGGCTTGTTGGTTTGCTCCCTGCCAAGACTACGATGTCATTTTCCGGATCAAGTGTATCGAATTGCTTCAGGAATTCTTCGGCGACTGCAGGCTCGATATTCGGGCCCGGACCGTTCATTTCCGTCTCCATCCCCGACTTGATCTTGACATTGATGCGGGTCGCTTCATCCACATGCGTAAAGTGTGTTTTGCTGTTTTCCGCTTCCAACCAGTCTTCGATGTATTTTCCGGTGAAACCGCCCAAGAACCCTAAAGCGGTGTTTTCCACTTCCAGTTCATTCAGGATGCGGGAAACGTTGATGCCTTTGCCACCCGGCAGTTTGAAATCCTGTTGGATACGATTCACTTCACCCAACTCGATAGCGGGCAAATGGACGATGTAATCGATGGATGGATTTAATGTTACTGTATATATCATTATTCAGCCTCCCAAATAGTTGTACTGTCTTTCAGGTTACGTTTGATTTCCGACGGGACATTGTAGCTGATGATGCCGCAATCCTCAATGTCGCAGACCTTCACAAAACTGACTTGTTTGAACTTCGAAGCATCCGCTACGACATAGCTTTGTGCTGCATTTTCAATTGCTATCCGCTTGATGGCCGCTTCTTCGGTATCCGGCGTCGTGAATCCGTATTGCTTGTCGATGCCGTTGATGCCAAGAAAAGCTTTGCTGAAACGGTAATTCCTCATTTGCATTTGGCTGACCGGTCCGATGACTGCTTTTGTCTCCATCTTGATTTTGCCGCCGATAAGAATCGTCTCGATTTGCATATCCGATAATAAACTGGCATGCGGGACGCCATTTGTGACGACGAGGATGCTCTTGCCTTTCAGGAAGGGAATCATCTCATAGGTGGTGGATCCGGCATCCAAAAAGATAATGTCTTGATCGCTCACCAGTTGAGCTGCTTTTTCAGCGATCCGTTGTTTATCCTGAACGTTTTTGGACGTTTTATCTTCCATCCTGTCCTCAGCGGAAACACTATAGTTTCTCTTTGCTCCGCCATGGACACGAATCAGGAAACCGGCCTCTTCAAGAGTGCTTAAATCCCGTCTAATCGTGGATTCAGAACTTCCTGTCTGATCGACAAGGTCCTGCAGTTTTACGATATTGTCTTTGGCTAAAGTGTCTAGAATGATTTTATGCCGTTCTTCTGTAAGCACTTTCTATCACCTCTCGAACAAAAATATACCACCTACTCGTGAATAAAGCAATCATTTTCATTCAAAAACATTAATTTTCATTCAAAAGCATCCAGGCGGGGATGGCTTGAAATTATTTGGATATGTTTTCATCAATAAATTGGATGATTAAATACTCATTTCGATATAAAAATAAATACGACCCTCAATTCTGCTTAAATCGAGGGCCGTATTTATTTTTTGTTGCTGAATTTGATGCCTTGAAGGTTATTTGTCATCCCTCAACCGGATGAATGGCTACGCGCTGATATGTTTTTCCTGAATCTGTAGGCCAAAAACAGCGAGCGGATGTAAAGATCGATCCCGATCGAAATCCAAACGCCGGCAATTCCCCAACCCAACACTCTTCCCAAAAGGATCACACCGATTATGCGCAAACACCACATCCCAAAAGCTGTGCTGTACAATGGCGATTTGGTATCGCCCATTCCTTGCAGGGAGCCTGTCGTGATCAGGCTGATCGCAAGTCCCGGCTGGTTGAATGCATCTATTCTCAGCGCTGTCACGATTTGATCGATTGCCTCAGCATCCGAGGTGAACAGTTCGGCAAAATAAGGGGAACCCACAAACAGAATGATCCCCAAGAAACTCATGATGAGTACGCCAAATGCTGCCGATAGGATGGCGACCCGTTTTGCTTCCTTGAAATCCCATGCGCCTGTACTGTTGCCGACGAGAGTGGTGGCAGCAGTGGCCAAACCGTACGCCGGCATATACACAAAACTTTCGATATTCCCCGCGATGGAATGCGCCGCAAAAGTTTTTGCGCCGATCGCAACGATCAATCCAAAATAGACGACTTGCCCCACCCGCATGACCAACCTTTCAAGCGCTGCTGGAATCGAAAGTCTCACTAAGGGCGCATAATCACTTTTCACAAAAATGGATTTCAGCTCGAATGAAACAGGGGACTTCTTTATCTGTTTGTACAACAGCACACATCCCAGCATTCTGGCAACCGTTGTGCCTATCGCAGTCCCGACAACGCCAAGCGCTGGAATCGGTCCGATACCAAAAATCAGAATGTAGTCCAAACCCACATTCAGAACGTTTACGATTACGCTGACCTGCATGGGGGATTTTGTATTTCCGGCTGCCCGCAGGATGCTTCCGAAAATGGTCATGACCGCCAAAAAGACTGAATTGCCCCCGACAATGTAGAAAAATGCAGTAGAATAAGCCATCACTTGGTAATCTGCACCCATCAGCCCCAAAAGCGGTTTCCCAAAAGCAAGCGTCAATACCCCAAACAGCAAGCCGATGATCACTGCGGAAAATGTTGACTGTTCCGCAATTCGGACAGCCCCTTCCCTATCCTTCGCCCCTAGTTTCTGGGCTATCAAAGAAGAAGTTCCGACCCCTAATGCTATGAATATCGCCAAATACACATTCAGGATCGTGTTGGCAACGCCGACTGCCGTAACGGCCATAAGCCCTATCTTAGCTATCAGCAGCGTATCAACGAAACCAACCAATGTCTGGAGCAGATTTTCGATTGTTGCAGGAATTGCCAAATTCAGAATTCTCTTTCCAGTGCTTTCTTCCATATTATCACCTAGTTCATCTTATTGTATTGCGCAATCACTTTTTGCAGTTTCTTCATTTCTTCATCCAAGTCAGCACCTTCGCTTACGTGCATCAGAGCATGCTCTGTTTGGGCCTCCAAAAGGATATGACTGATTTTCTGAATGGCGGACCGAGTCGAATTCAATTGGATGATGACGTCAGCGTACTCTTTCTCTTCGAGGATCATTTTTTTGATTCCCGCTACTTGTCCTTCGATCCGATTCAAGCGTTTAACCAGACTGTCCGTTCTGTGTTCCTGTGAATGAGACATAAAATTGCACCTCTCGTTTATATAGGATATGCCCCCATAGGGCATATAAAATTATATAAAAAAATTCATCAGGAGTCAATGCCACTTCGGCAGCAGTTGGATTTGAAAAAAAATCAAACAAAAAAGACCGGATAACCATTTCTGGCCATTCGGTCCTTTTGTTTGTGGAGCTTAGTGCTTCATCACACTGTTTTAGTTGAACTCTGAATTGCAAGCAGAACGTGCATCAATAGACTTAGTACTTATAAAGCTAAAGACCTCAAACGTCGCACTGTGACGTTTGAGTGCCTAAGTTGATAACCACACACGGACAAAAAACGTCCGCTTTGTGTTTATCCTCTTAGCGCTCACCCTCTAAACGCAATTCATCGTATCCTGTTTAAACGTGTTCTAAAACTCAGCCACCACTAACGTTTCACGAATCATGTAGGGAACAAAAGAGGTTCCCTTCATGATTCGCTCCAACGTACGGGTGGCTAAACGAGTTTTATCTCACTCTGATTACATCATGCCCATGCCTGGGTCCATTGATGGGGGTGTTGCTGGTGCTGGACGATCGGCTACGATCGCTTCTGTCGATAGGATCAGGGCAGCTACGCTGGCTGCATTTTGCAAAGCGGAACGTGTCACTTTAGTTGGATCCACGATTCCTGCTTCGATCATGTTTACCCATTCGTCGGTTGCGGCGTTATAACCCATGCCAACTTCAAGTCCTTTGATCTTATCGGCTACAACAGAGCCTTCTTTGCCTGCATTTTCAGCGATCTGTCTCACTGGCTCTTCCAATGAACGAGCTACGATGCGGGCACCTGTCGCTTCGTCACCGGTCAGTTCCAACGCTTCAACGCGTTTTTGAACATTGATCAAGGCTGTACCACCCCCGGATACGATACCTTCTTCAACAGCGGCACGCGTTGCGTTCAAAGCATCTTCGATACGCAGTTTACGTTCTCTCAATTCAGTTTCGGTAGCAGCTCCGACTTTGATGACGCCGACGCCACCGGATAATTTCGCAAGACGTTCCTGTAATTTCTCACGGTCAAACTCTGAAGTTGTCTCAGCTGATTGCGCACGGATGACCGCTACACGTTGTTCGATGGCTTCTTTTTCGCCAGCTCCTTCAACGATTGTTGTGGAATCTTTGGTTACGACAACTTTGCCCGCACGACCTAAATGTTCAACTGAAGCGTCCTTCAATTCCAAGCCTAAATCTTCAGCAATGACTGTACCGCCTGTCAAGATTGCGATGTCCTGCAGCATTTCTTTACGACGGTCACCGAAACCAGGCGCTTTGACTGCCGCTACATTGAATGTTCCGCGCAATTTGTTCAATACTAATGTAGGAAGTGCTTCTCCGTCAACATCATCAGCAACGATCAACAATGGGCGTCCTTGTTGCAAAATTTGTTCCAATAAAGGCAAGATGTCTTGGATATTGGACAATTTACGATCCGTGATCAGGATATAAGGTGCTTCCAATTCAGCTTCCATCTTGTCGTTGTTGGTAACCATGTATTGCGATAGATAACCGCGGTCGAATTGCATCCCTTCAACAACATCCAACTCGGTTTCGATCCCTTTTGATTCTTCGATAGTGATGACCCCGTCGTTGCCGACTTTCTCCATAGCTTCCGCAATCAATTCGCCGATTTCTTTCGATCCGGATGATACGGCAGCAACCTGCGCGATTGATTCTCTTGAATTTACGGTTTGGGAAATTTCCGCCAACCCTTTTACAGCTGCTTGTGTAGCCAACTCGATACCGCGACGGATGCCTACCGGATTTGCGCCTGCTGTAACGTTTTTCAAACCTTCACGAACGATCGCTTGTGTCAAAACAGTGGCAGTCGTAGTACCGTCACCGGCAATGTCGTTTGTTTTGGAAGCAACTTCGGAAACCAGTTTCGCTCCCATATTTTCGAAGCGATCTTCCAGTTCGATTTCTTTGGCGATTGTCACGCCATCATTCGTGATTAATGGAGAACCGTACGCTTTTTCTAAAACAACGTTGCGGCCTTTAGGTCCTAAAGTCACTTTTACGGTATCTGCTAAGATATCCACACCACGAAGCATTGCTGCTCTTGCGTCTTCTGAAAATTTAATGTCTTTTGCCATTTATCGATTCACCTCATGAATTATATTTTTAGTCCAGGATTGCTACGATGTCGCTTTCTTTGATCACTAAGTATTCTGTTCCCGCATATTTAACTTCTGTGCCTGCATATTTTTCGAAAAGGACAGTATCCCCTGCCTTAACGGTCATTTCGATGGTTACGCCGTTATCCGTCACGCGACCTGCGCCCACAGCAATAACGGTACCGGTTTGGGATTTTTCTTTAGCGGATGACGGTAAAACGATGCCGCCTACAGATTTTTCCTCTTCTTTGGCAACTTCTACAATAACACGGTTTCCTAATGGTTTTAACAAGATGATCCCTCCAAAAATAAGTTCATTTTAGCACTCATCAACTTAGAGTGCTAAGTTACATTTCTATATTAATCAATCTCCAATTAATTTGCAAGAGGGAAGCCGATTTTTTCCGATTCTATTTTTTTGCGCTATTATGCTATACTGTTTATCAAGCGTAAAACGTCAGTTCTCTCAGAAAGGTACTATATTATATGAATAAAAAAATACGTTCCAGGTTAACGTTAGCCATACAGATCATCCTCATCTATCTCGCTTCTCAACTTCTGCCGGTCTTTATGCTTTTTTTCATTCCGGAGGCAGATCGCATCGCAGCCGCCATGAATCTCTCGCTATTCTTCGCTTTCCTAGGAACTGTCCTTATGGTAGCATGGAATAGCAGAAAAAAATGGACACCACAAAACAGTCTTACGGATCAACCGGCTGCCCGCATCGGAAAAACGCTCATGACCGGAGTCTTCGGTTTCGTGGGAGCTGTCCTGATTCAGATCGTCGCGATGAATGTGGAGTATCTTTTGTTCAGGATGCCAGTCGTTTCCGAAAATACGGAAGTGCTGCTGGACTTGACAAACCGCTACCCGTTCTTTATTTTTAACATTATCATCTTTGCACCTGTGATGGAGGAATTTGTATTCCGTAAAGCGATTGTCACGCATCTGGTTGATGCAATCGGGATGGTCGGCGCAGCCACTATCAGCGCTTTGATTTTTGCGATTGCGCATAATGATGGGCACTATTTGGTTTATGGCTCGCTGGGGCTATGGTTTTCTTTCCTTTATTACAGGACAAGAAACATAGCGACTCCGATGATTGCGCATGCGTTGATGAATGCCATGTCCGCTTTGCCGATTCTGTCCCAACTCATTTCGTAAGGCACGTGAAGTCCGCTATTTAGGAAAAAGAAAGGAACAACATGACTTTAAAAAATCTATTAATTCAAGTAATCATCCGATTCGTTTTCGCAATCCTCTTCATCTCGCTGGCAGTCGATGCCGTGAATACTGCAGGCTGGGGATTCATGGCCATCATCAGCGTGCTGTTCGCAACAAGTGATGTCGTGAAAGGCGTACGCATGTTCAATGCCTACCTGAAAATCAAAGACAGCATCGATAAAAACTAGGAAAAGCTGAACGGGTTCGTTCAGCCCTGATTATGAAAAAAAGAAGGATGAGGCTGCCTCATCCTTCTTTTTGCATTTTCTTCTGCTCGGCTGTCGACTTTGCTCAGCCGATATCATTGTCCAAGAAATAGATCAATGTCTGCAATTCATTCGTCAAATCCACATTCTGAACGCGGACATTTTCCGGAACGGAAAGACGGATCGGAGTAAAGTTCATGATGCCGCGAACGCCCGCTTCGGTCAAACGGTTGGTGGCATCCTGCGCCACTTCTTGGGGAACGGTCAAAATGGCTACATCAATCTGCTGGATGCGCAATTGCTCCACCATGTCCGTCATCGGGTACACCGGTACACCGCTGAGGATTTTTCCGACGATGCCTTCATTGACATCAAATGCGGCACTGATGCGCACATTATTGCTTACATGGAAGTTGTAGTTCAACAAGGCATGTCCCAAATTACCCACACCGATCAAAGCAACGTTCGTCAGACGGTCCTGGTTCAAGGTTTTGCTGAAGAAATCCAACAGATACTCGACATCATAGCCGTACCCTCTTTTACCTAGTGCGCCAAAATATGAAAAATCCCTGCGGATAGTAGCACTGTCCACTTTTACTGCTTCACTCAGTTCAGTGGATGAAACACGTTTTTTACCAGCGTTATGCAAAAAGCGCAAATAGCGGTGGTAAATCGGCAACCTCCTTGCCGTGGCTTTTGGAATATCATTCGTCGACATTTTTTCTCCTCTTCTTTCCTCGTTCATTTCGTACCTCATATTGTTTGTGCGATTCGGACAAACTTTAAAAAGTATGTTCACATACTTAAGCTTTCATTTCATACTGACTATTATATCATCTGATTGTGAAAAATCTACTAATTTGTTCGAAACCGGACTTGATTGTGAAGCCTTTTTTGAACAATATGTGAAACACAATACTAATTGTAAGCGGAGCCACCGATAATTTTCACATGCACAAATACGTGAATATAGCAATAACTCTGCTTGTCCCTATCGAATCAGTGCTTGCTGTGATAAAATGGAAAGGATAACCGCGAGTATTTGTTTAGAAAGAGGACACTACATATGATTTTACTACAAGGACAAAATTTGGCGCGCCTTTTTGGGGCGAGCGTCTTATTCGACAATATTCAAATTACTGTTCAAGACCATTCGCGCATAGCGCTCGTCGGCCGAAACGGAGCAGGGAAATCAACCCTTCTGAAAATTTTGGCAGGCATCGAAACCACGGATGCCGGTTCTGTTTCCAAGAGCAAGGATGTTACGATCGGCTACTTGGATCAGCATAGCGCGGTCGATTCCTCCAACACGATTTGGCAGGAAATGTTGACCATTTTTGCCCCGCTCATCCAATTAAGCAAAGAAGCTGAGCAAGCCGCTTTCGCTTTGGGGGATCCGGACCTGCTTGAGGATGAAGAAGCCTACCAAAAAGCTTTGGAACGCTATGACCATCTTCAGCATACTTTGCATGAAAAAAATGCCTACGGCTATGAATCTGAAATCCGTTCGGTGCTGCATGGGTTCCAGTTCTACGAAGAAGATTATGATCGCCCGATTTCCCAATTGTCCGGCGGCCAGAAAACAAGGCTCGCCTTGGCCAAAATCCTGCTTGAGAAGAACGATCTGCTGATTCTGGATGAACCTACCAACCATCTGGACATCGACACGTTGGCTTGGTTGGAAAATTATCTGATCGGTTATAACGGCTCGCTTTTGATCGTTTCCCATGACCGCTATTTCCTGGACAAAGTCGCCACTGAAGTTTATGAAATCAGCCGCCACAAAATCCAGCATTACAAAGGCAACTACTCCTATTATCTGACCGAGAAAGCAGCCCGCCTGGAGCAGGAATTGAAAGCTTACGAGAAGCAACAAGATGAAATCTCCAAATTGGAGGATTATGTCGCCCGTAATCTGGCGCGCGCCTCCACGACCAAGATGGCGCAAAGCCGCCGCAAACGTCTTGAGAAGATGGAGCGGATGGACAAGCCGAAAGGCGATGAACGTTCCGCCCGCTTCTCCTTCGAAATCGCCAAAGAGAGCGGAAACGTCGTGTTGACCCTTGAGAACGGGGCTGTCGGCTATGCCGGTACGATCCTGGCTGACCCAATCAATCTTGATATCCGCAAACAGCAGGCAATCGCGATCGTCGGGCCGAACGGGATCGGCAAGTCCACTTTGCTTAAGTCGATCATTTCTGAGATTCCGCTTTTGAAAGGCAGAGTCCAGCTCGGCGCCAACGTGGATCTCGGTTATTATGACCAAGAATTAGGCAACCTTTCCAAAACCAAGAGCGTTCTCGCCGAAATCTGGGATCTTCATCCTACGTTGAACGAAAAAGATGTGCGCAGTATCCTGGGGAGCTTCCTGTTCTCTGGTGCCGATGTCGAGAAAACGATTCCGGCATTGAGCGGTGGCGAGAAGGCAAGGCTTTCGCTCTGCAAGTTGGCATTGGACCAAAAGAACTTCCTTGTCCTCGATGAACCCACGAACCATTTGGACATCGACAGCAAGGAAGTGCTTGAAAATGCTTTGATCGATTATGACGGCACCCTGCTTTTCGTTTCCCACGACCGCTATTTCATCAATCGGATTGCCACAAGCATTGTCGAACTCTCCGCTGAGGGCAGCAAATTGTACCTCGGGGACTATGATTACTATATTGAAAAGAAACAACAGGAAGCGGCGTTGGCAGCTCTGCAGCAGGCCGAAAATGCCGCCGAAGCAACTGCCGCAGTTGAACCACTTTCAAAAGCCAAAGGGGATTACGTTTCTTCCAAGGAAAAACTGAAATTGGAAAGAAAACTGGCGCGGCAAGTTGAGGCTTTGGAGAATGAATTGGCGACCGTAGAGGAGGCCATCGCTGCGATCGAACAGCAATTGACGGAGCCTGAAGTCTACGGGGATCATGAAAAAGTCCAACAATTCAACCAGCAATTGCTCGCACTTCAGGCACGGCAGGATGAGCTGATGCAGGATTGGGAAGAACAGACAATGGCGCTTGAGGAACTGAGCGAATAATGAAGCGGATATCCGTTCCGGATCGCGCGCTTCCTGGTTTTAGTTGAGCAATGCCGGAACTTTTGTTAAGATGCACTGGAAAAAGTACGCATAATATGGAGGTAATGATATGTTGGAAGCCGTTTTATTTGATATGGATGGTGTCATCATCGATACGGAACCATTCTTTTTGCGATCGGAAAGTATGTTGTTGAAGGAATTTGGAGTGGACACCGAGCTGGAATACCATTTCCGCTACCAAGGGACCACACATGAGTACATGTGGGAAACAATGAAAAATGAATTCAACCTGGATGCTCCAGTCGGAGAATTGGTGGAACGGGCGAACGTCATCCGGAACCGCCTGATGGAAGAAGATGGCCTGCAACCGATTCCGGGTGTGATTCCCTTCATTGCACGCCTGCACGAAGCGGGTGTCCCTTTGGCGATCGCCTCATCCTCTCCATTGACGGATATCCAAAAGGCTGTAAGATCATTGGACATCGAAAAATATTTCAGCTATTTGGTCTCGGGGGAAAGCGTTGCGCACTCCAAGCCCGCGCCCGATATCTTCCTGGATGCTGCCGAAAACCTGAAAGCAACCCCGGAAAACTGCGTCGTCATTGAGGACTCCCGAAACGGGGTTGCATCTGCACATGCGGCCGGCTGCAAATGCATCGGTTTCCGCAATCTCGAGTTCCCTCCGCAGGATCTGTCCTTGGCGACCGTCATCGTCACCGATTTTTCGGATCTCGATGCCGATTACTGCAGAGCACTGATCGATTAAGGATTAAGAAGCATAAAAGAAGAGGAAGCTTGTGTCGCTCTAGTCGACCAGCTTCCTCTTCTTATTTTATTCTCCCAACACCAATCCGGGATGTGCATTCAGATTGTATCCGGCAAAATGTTTTTGTCGGTATTCGGTGTAGGCCGCAGCCCCGATCATCGCCGCATTGTCCCCGCAAAGCGACAATGGTGGAATGACGACTTCGACTTCCGGAAGCTCTAATGCCATTTTTGCGGACAAAGCCTCACGTAAGCCTCTGTTGGCGGCGACTCCGCCAGCCAGCAGCAGCTGCTTGATGTTCTTTTCCTTGGCCGCACGCAACGTCTTATGTACCAAAACCTCCACGACACTCGCCTGAAAACTGGCGGCCAAGTCGTAAGGATTGATGTCATCCCCTTTTTGGCGCGCATTGTGGACAGTATTGATGACGGAACTTTTCAATCCGCTGAAGCTGAAATCATAATTGTCCTCTTTGATCATAGCGCGCGGAAAATGCATCGTTTCTTTACCTTCATGAGCCATTTCATCCATTTTTTTCCCGCCTGGATAAGGCAAGCCCAAAATGCGTCCGATTTTGTCGTAAGCCTCTCCCGCAGCATCATCCCTCGTTTCGCCGATGATGTCGAAAGAGCCGTCCTTTTCCATATACACCAATTCCGTATGCCCTCCGCTGACAACCAAGGCCAACAAGGGATAGCGCATAGACGTCACCAACTGGTTCGCATAGATATGGCCGGCCATATGATTGACCGGGATGAGCGGTTTCTGATGCGCAAAAGCCAAAGCTTTCGCCGCACTGACGCCGATCAGCAACGAGCCTACCAAGCCCGGACCATCCGTTACCGCAACCGCATCGATAGCATCAAAAGTGACCTGGGCCTCATTCAGTGCCGCTTCAACGATTTGGGTGATCTGCTCGACATGATGACGGCTCGCCACTTCCGGCACGACCCCGCCGAAGCGCATATGGCTTTTGATCTGGGAAGCGACAACATTCGAAAGGACCGTATTTCCATTTTTCACCACAGCTACACTTGTTTCATCGCAACTGCTCTCAATCGCGAGTATGGTCACATCTGTTTCTGTCAACAGCCTTCCGCCTCCTCTTTATTTTCCGATGTCAGCGCCAATTCCATGATGTAGGCATCCTCTATCGGATTCTGATAATAATCTTTTCTTCGGAATATTTCCGTAAAGCCTATTTTTTTGTACAGGTTATAGGCAGCTTCATTAGAGACACGGACTTCCAGCCAAAGCCGCTCCATCCCCTTCGTTTGCAGCAAGGCGATCATTTCCTGCAACAATTTTTTTCCGATCCCTTTTGCCTGATGGTCAGGCGCTACCGCAAAATTATTGATCGACGCCTCATCCACAACCGCCATGCAACAAATATAGCCCACTAGCTTGTTTTCTTCCATGCAGCCTGTATACAGAGAATGATTGTCCTTCAATTCAGACAGGAACGAGGATGCTTTCCAACTGGAATGGCCCTCATTTGCCAGCAATGTAAGTTCATACAAAGCCTGTGCATGTTGTTCCAACTTGCCTGCGTCTGCCTTCAGGTCGCAGATTTCAAAAGTGCGTTGCATGAACATCTTCCTTTTCTTCCGATTGTTTTCCCGTTAACGGCCATACCATATCCAAAGCGTCTTCGCCATCGCCGTGATAATAATGCTGCTTGACCCGCTCCGGCAGAAAACCCATTTTCGCATATAAAGCCTTCGCCCGATGGTTTGAAATCCGCACTTCCAGACTGATGCTGGCGGCGCCTTTTTCGTCCGCAAAGCTTCTCAGTAGCCGCAACAACAAAGTGGCCGCACCGATTTGCTGAAATTCGGGCACTACCGCCAAATTCGTGATATGGATATCTTTCCCATCCAATCTGGCACCCAAAAAAGCGATGGGCGTATGGCCTTCATACAGAACGTAATACAGCGACTTGGGGTTCTGCAGCATATCATTCTCCAGTGCCGTCCTTCCCCAAGGAGTCGCGCCATCATAGCTCATCCGTTCGATATAGAGAATATCCGGAATATGCTGTTTTCTGCCGACCATCAATCTGACGGGCAACTGATTGCGCAGCAGATAGGTTTCCTCGTCGGAGGGACCGTGCTTGGAAAAGAATTTAGCCAGAACAGCGGCTCGGATTTCCCTGTACACGGATTTAAATCGATGAATCCACTCTTTCAACGTAGTCTTCCCTCCGATTACTGTGATGCTTTTCTTCCCATTTTTCTTCAGCTTCCGGATTTTTCAAGTAGGCCGGCACAAAGGTGTGCGGATCCTCTGCTGTTCCGGATTCCGAAAGTGTGGCCAGAACGCTCGCGCGCGGCAAAGCCTGTGATTCCCCAGCAAAAAGAGCGCGTTCCTTGAACAATTCACTGATGCGCTCGCAGTATTTGCTGACATCCTCTCCCACGAACAGATAAGTGCCTTCTTCCTCCAACAAGCGCTGGAACCATTCTTCACTTGCTATATGCGTGTCGGCAATCCGTTCCACCAACAAGTTGTCCTCGAATTGATAAACAGCTGTGTAACAGTTGCCCCGGCGCGCATCAATCATAGGAACAAGTTTATGCGTTGCCCCTTCACAATTGCCGGCGATAACCTTCAGGCTGGAAACCGGCACCAAAGGAAGCGCCAGTGTCCATGCCAAAGTCTTGGCGATGGTAGCTCCGATCCTGACTCCTGTGTAGGAACCCGGCCCCTTAGCTACTGCGATGCGTTCCAAATCGGCAGGCTTCCATCCGGCAAGCTGCAGGACATGGTCAACCGCGGGCATCAATTGGGTGCTGTGCTGAAGATTTCCATTGGTGGTGACTTCTGCAAGCAAACGGCCATTTTCGCATACAGCCGCACTCATGGTATGGTTTGAGGATTCAATGGCTAATGTTTTCATCTAGATAGCCTCCTTTCACTGATTATTCTGCTCATCCAGTATAGCATTTTAACAGGCCGATAAAAAGCATGTGTCCTCCCGAATTCTTTCCGAATGACGTGGGATGTTGCAATCCGTCTCAAGGGCTATTGCTTGATTCTGATAATAAATGCTTTAAAATAGGTTATAGTAAGCGTAGTCAAAAAGTGTGATATCAAAAGGAGGAAACATCATGGATTCAGGTATGGGCGATAAATTAAAAGGCATGAAGGACAAAGTTGTCGGCAAAATCAAAGAGGAATACGGCGACCTAGTGAACGACCCAGAAAAGGAACTCGAAGGAAAACTCCAGCAAGCACGCGGTGAGGCAATTGAAAAAGTGGGAGAAGTCAAGGAAGACCTCGAAGATAAAGCTGATGATTTGACTGACAAAGTGAACGACAAAATCGATGAGTGGAAAAAATAAGACTTATTATTTGATGTGAAAAGAAGCCGTCCCAACAAGCCATAAAAGGTTGTTGGGACGGCTTCTTCTTGTTTCAAAGCGTCGCTTCTGCAGTATCACTTTGTCGATGCGCGCTTGATCCATTCAGTGGATAAGCTGATTTTCTTGGCTATTTTCCGCGGATAGGCAATGCGGTCCAGCAACAAGGATACGCCTGTGTTGCCCATCTCGCGCGTATCGACACGGATGGTCGACAACGGCGGATAGACGTATTTGGCGACCTTACTGTCGTTGAATCCGACTACCGATATTTGATCCGGTACCGCAATATCCGCTTCCTGCAGCGCCCGCAAAGCCCCTATGGCGATCGCATCGTTTTCGGCAAACAGGAATGTCGGCAATTGTTCCGGATTATCTCTGAGCAACTGATTCATCATTTCGTATCCTGAGGTAGTGCTGAAACTCCCGACACGGTGATACTTGTCCCGGTACCAGCCTCGCTTGCGCAGTTCGGCAAGAAACAGCTCCGACCGCAGATCGCGGACCAGCATTTCTTTGTCGTTCGTCAGTTCCTTGCCTTCCAAAAAACCGATTTTTGTATGTTCGCCTCTGTCCATTTCGGCAATGACTTGTTCCATCGCGGATGTAAAATCCACAATGACGCTATCCTGTTTCCATTTGAATTGGTCCGAGTCGATGAAGCATAGGGGCTTACCGAAATCAATCAGCCGCTGGACTTGACGCTCCCCAAACTTACCGATTGCGACAATACCGATGACATCCTTTTCGATATCGAAAGTCACATCATGGAAAACGCGCACGACATCGTACCCTTCGGCTTCTGCGCGTTCTTCGGCCCCTAAACGGATGCCTTGATAGTAGAGGTCATCCAACTCTTCCTCTTGGGTGTACCACTGCAGCAGCAGGATTTTTTCCCGGCTTTTCTTTTTTTTCGTTTTGGTATAATTCAGCTCTTTTGCGGCTGCGAAGATCCGATCTTTCGTTTCCTTTCCGACAGAAAGCGTCTCATCATGATTCAGCACGCGCGAAACTGTCGCAGTCGAGACTCCTGCCCTTTCGGCGATGTCCTTCATGGTCGCCATACTACTCCACCTCCGTCGTTCTTCTATGCAATTTCATTTCTGATTTTCAAGCGTGCTCAAAAAGCGATCAAAGCCCGCTTGCCCTTCCGGTGTTTGCTTGTACACACCCGCATCCTCAATCACGCGCAGGAATTTTTCACCGACTGCCTCATGGATCATTTCCATGACGGACTCTTCTTCGAAAGGTCCTTGCTGCTTCAGTTCTTCGGCCCACTCCCGATGGCAGGAGGCAACAGCAGCGGTTTTTCCCAACAGATAGTCGGCTACTTCACTGAGTTCCGTTTCCAATCGCGGCGGAAGGATGGCCAGGCCGAGCACTTCGATCAAGCCGATGTTTTCTTTTTTGATGTGCTGGACATCCGGATGCGGATGGAAGATGCCGTCAGGGAATGCTTCGGTCGTTCGGTTATTCCGCAACACCACATCCAACTCGTAGGCTTCTCTGGCACGCCGGGCAATGAGCGTCACCGCATTATGGCGCATGCCCGCCGATTCCGCTAAGATATCTGCCTGCGGATCGCTGTAGTTTTGCCATTCTTCCATGATGGCGCCTGCGGCTGCAGCGACCTCATCCCTATCCTCTGAACGGAGACGAATGACCGAAAGCGGCCAATAGAGTTTTTCCGCTTCGACTCCCGGGAAATCTTTAAGCGCTAGGTTCCGGAGTACTTTGGCAGCTTCCATCGGAAAATGGTGCCGCCCGCCTTGATAATGTTCATGGCTAAGGATGGAACCCCCGACAATCGGCAAGCCCGCGTTGGAACCGATGAAATAGTGCGGGAAGACCGTCACGATCTCCAACAGGTTCGCAATCGTATCTTCCGTGACGTTCATGGGCACGTGCTCTTCGGAAAGGATGATGCAGTGTTCGTTGTAGTAGGAATAAGGCGAATACTGAAATCCCCAGTTTTCCCCGAACAAAGGAAGCCGCACAATCCGATGGTTGCTTCTCGCTGCCGCACCGGCTCTCCCTCTGTATCCTTCATTTTCCATACAAAGCGCACAAACAGGATAGTTTCCGCCTTCCGTTTCACGGGCAGCTTCCATCTGTTGACGCGTTTTTTCAGGTTTGGAAAGGTTTATCGTGATTTCCAGCTTGCCGTACTTGGAATCGATCGAAAAATGTTTATTTTTTGCGATTTTCCTTGTCTTGATATAGTCATTATCCTGGCTCAAACGATAGAACTCATCGGTTGCCCGCATCGGCGCTTCTTCATAATGCATCCAGAAACGCTTATTCACTTCCGAAGGCAAAGGAGTGACCAGTTCCATGACTTGTGCTTCCAAGATTTCGATTTCCTCAGTAACATCAGCAATCAGACGTTTTCCGATCGCATAGCTGATCATCCGATCCAGTGAGTCCAGTAAATTGGGCAAAGGAATGGAAGGTATTTTTTGAACATCATAAGCGTCTATCCCTAACAGACCCAATAGGTGATTGATGGCGTATCGCTCATCCAGGCTATGGATGCGATGGGCCGCAATGCCTTTACTGACAAAATCCCGTATGACTTGATCGATGCTGCTATCCTGCAAATTTACCCCTCATTCCTCTGTTGTTGTAGGTTTAATTATAGCATATGCGCCGCGGTAAATTTTACTGCTATCTTAACTTTTTATTTACCGACTGCTTTACGCTTACTATTTGACAGCATGATTTTCTCGTGCTATTATTATTTCGAATTCGAGATAATAAATTTAATGAACCCAAAATTATCCAAAAGGAGTGTCTTTCATAATGAAGAAAACAGCAGGAATCCATCATATTACAGCCATCGTGGGTCATCCACAGGAAAACGTCGACTTTTATGCAGGCGTGCTCGGAATGCGCATGATCAAACAGACTGTCAACTTCGATGATCCGGAAACTTATCATCTTTACTTCGGCAACGCGGACGGCGATCCCGGGACCGTCATCACATTCTTCCCGTGGGCCAAATCCCGCCAAGGCAGCATCGGCGATGGCCAGGTCGGCATCACCGTTTATGCAGTTCCCGCAGGTTCCCTGTCATTCTGGGAAAAACGCCTGGCCGATTACAACATTCCGTTCGATAAATCTACCCGTTTCGGGGAAACTTATCTGGACTTCGATGATCCGCATGGTCTGCATTTGGAATTGGTGGAACGTGAAGACGGAAAAATCAACCCTTATTCCTTCAACGGCGTTCCCTCTGAACATGCCATCAAAGGCTTTGCGGGAGCCGTCCTGTTGACGGGAGCGCCCGAGGACACTGCAGCTGTCGTCGAAAAAGTTATGGGCTTGGAGCGTATCGCCCAGGAGGATGACCTGATCCGTTTCCGTTCCGAAGCTGCTCTCGGCAATACAGTCGATATCAAAATGACCTCCGTTGGCGCCGGCGTCATGGGTGTCGGAACCGTCCATCATATCGCATGGCGGGCAAAAGATGAAGCGGATCATCTGGATTGGCTGCAGCATGTCACCGCCCTGGGACAGCACGCCACACCTGTCCGTGACCGCAATTATTTCAAAGCCCTTTACTTCAGGGAAAAAGGCGGCATCCTTTTCGAAATCGCTTCGGACTCGCCGGGCTTCGCCATAGATGAGCCACTCGAAACGATGGGCCAAAAATTGATGCTTCCGCCGCAGTACGAAAGCAAACGTGAGGCATTGACGGCAGGACTCATCCCATTCGAAGTCCGCAACGTATAAACAGAGAGGATTGATTTAGATGAATCATCAACATATTTTCAAACAAGGGAATCCGGAAAGGCCTTTGCTGCTGTTATTGCACGGCACGGGCGGAACCGAACACGACCTGTTTTTCCTCGGAGAGGCGATCGATCCGGAAGCTTCTCTGCTGGGTGTGCGCGGAAACGTGACCGAATCCGGCATGAACCGATATTTCCGCCGTTTGGCAGAAGGTGTATTCGACGAAAATGACCTGGATTACCGCACAAAGGAATTGATTGCGTTCCTGGAGGAAGCCTCCAAGGAATACGGTTTCGACCGGAATAACATCGTTGCGATCGGGTACTCAAATGGTGCAAATATCGCCGGGAGTATGATATACTCTTTCAAAGATGTTGTCAAAGGGGCCATCCTTCATCATCCGATGGTGCCGTTCCGCAATCGTCAATTGCCTGATCTGCATTCCCTTCCTGTCTTTATCGGTGCGGGCACAAATGATCCGCTTTGCGCACCGGAAGAAAGCACGGAATTGAAGGCAACACTAGAAGGAGCCGGCAGTGAGGTATCCATTTATTGGGGAAATGCTGGACACTCACTGACGAACGAAGAGGTTGTTGCAGCGAAAGCTTGGTACAACAAACACTTCTGATCTCTCCTTCCACATGAGAGGAGAAACATAAATGGAAAAACTATTGAACAGAATCAATGAATTGGCCCGTAAAGCCAAAACGGCGGATGGTCTGACCGAAACCGAAAAAATCGAGCAGCAGCAACTGCGTCAAACTTACATCAAATCGTTCCGCAGTTCTTTTGATGAAATCCTTTTGAATTCAAAAGTTTATGATCCCGAGGGTAATGACATTACGCCCAAGAAACTGGTCGAAGCTCAAAAAGACAAACGCCGGACTGATGTGAAAAACATTTTGGGCGGGGAAAAAATCGTGCACCTGCACCCAGAGGATGCCGATAAAAAATAGCAACGAAAAAGAAGAGATCATCCATTTCAGTTTGGATGGTCTCTTCTTTTTTAATAGTTATCCAGCATTTACAGTAAATTCCCTAAACGGCACTCTCCTCAAAATATAAGGAAAGAATCTGTTGATCAATTCGATCATCACAACATTCATGATCATGCTTAAAATACAAATCATGACATCATAGGAATATCGCTCAAAAGACATCCCCGTCATACCTAGAATATTCTTTGAAATTTCTGTTAGCGGAACAATCGACTGAGTTCCCATAATTATCATTGAATTTCTGCCAAAATACTCTAAAACCCTATTATTCGGAATGATAAATTTAAAGAACAGCAGCGTGGAAACAGTGCCCAGTAATGCGCACACATAGTAGAGTACTGGATTATTCAGGACAGAATAATGTAAATCTACCGAGGGGTTGCTTTGTGCTAAAAAGAAATTGGCGACAAACATCACAATCCCCAAAATGATCAGTCTCGGTTTGTTGGCACCAGTAGCTGCCTTCTCTAATTTTCCAAAGAGGCTGTACCCGAACCAGATAAAAACAGTTCCAATCAAAGACCGATTAAACATATTGTAGAATCGTTCTAAATACGTGGTCAGCAAGTCTCTTTCAAGCGGAATAGCAACCTGCAAATACATTCCACTCACAGAAGTCAGCAACACTAAACAACCAACTAAGAGGATGCTCCTCTTATGTCCTCTGAATATCATCAGAAAAAAGATTTCCGCCATCAGCAACGCTGGTAAAAACCATATTGCACCATAACCATCCAGACTTAATGTATCTATGATAACTTGTATGATAAAATTAGCATCTGCATGTCCGTGCTTCAGTTGATCAACCACTAACCATATCAATGTTATCAAGCTAAATGTGAAGTATGGATACAACAACTGTACTGACCGCTTCTTAACATTCACCCATAAGCCGGTGCTTAAACAATTATTTTTATAAGCCATCAACATTCCGGATAACACAAAAAATAGCGGCATATGAAATGAATAAATCCAGTTGTTTAGAGGATTATTCCCCATATCAATGTGTCCCAAAACAACCAATATGATAGCGACACCTTTAGCGCAGTCTAAATAAGTCATTCTTTGCATTTTCTTCATTTCGCCTTCCTGCCATTCCGTTTTGATGATCAAAACATTATGTATACTTTTCATAAACAATTGAGGTTTGCTGCCAATATTCAGAGAATACGGCAACAAACCTCATTTATTTTATTCTATAGCTTTCAATATTCACTGTTTTAGTATGCTCTTGCTAACCAGACTGTGTGTTTAGCTGGCTTGCCTGATACGATACAGGTTGTTTTTTCGACTGGTGGGTTGAAAGGCATGTTGCGGGTCGTGAAGCCAGTTTCTTCCTTGATTTTCGCTTCCGTTTCAAGCTCGCCGTCCCATCCTGCCAATACGAAACCAGGCACTTCGCCAGCTGCTCGCTTAGATTCGATGTGGGCTTTCAGTTCATCCAATGTATCGATGTTCGTGTATTCATTGGCTTTGCGGTTTTCGCGGGCTGTTTCCAAGAGACGGACTTGCATGTCATCCAATGCTTTCGGAACGAAGTCCATAATCTCATCCAAGGATACCGCCACTTTGTCGGAAAGATCACGCATTTTCACCATGACTTGGTTGTTTTCCATATCGCGTGGCCCGAATTCGATGCGAATCGGTACGCCCTTCAGTTCCCACTCGTTGAATTTGAAGCCAGGCGAGTTATCGCTGTCGTCCAAGAGAACGCGGATACCGGAAGCCTTCAGATCCTTTTGCAATACTTCCAGACGTTCCACGATTTCAGGTTTCTTCTTCCATGGGCCAACCGGCATCAAGACAACTTGCTTTGCTGCGACCTTAGGAGGCAAAACCAATCCTTGGTCATCGCCATGAACCATGATCAGCGCACCGATCAAACGTGTGGAGACGCCCCAAGAAGTAGTATGCGCATAAACGTGCTCGTTATCGCTGTTCAAGTATTTGATGTCGAATGCTTCCGCGAATTTCGTGCCCATATAGTGGGAAGTCCCGGCCTGAACCGCTTTTCCGTCTTTCATCATCGCTTCTACGGAGTAGGTATCCACCGCACCTGCGAAACGTTCTGAAGGCGTTTTTTGCCCTTCGTAGACAGGCACTGCCAACAAGCCTTCGATGACTTCTTTGTAGACTTGCAGCATGCGCATGGTGCGACGGCGCGCATCTTCTTCATCGGCATGGGCAGTATGTCCTTCTTGCCAAAGGAACTCGGAAGTGCGCAAGAACGGCAAGGTTTTCTTTTCCCAACGGAACACGTTCGCCCATTGGTTGATTTCCATCGGCAGATCGCGGTAAGAATTGATCCAGTCACCGAAAGCCGTACCGATCATCGTTTCCGATGTCGGACGCAAGGCCAAGCGTTCTTCCAATTTTTCGCCTGCAGCTTCCGTTACCCATGGCAATTCCGGGCTGAAGCCTTCGATATGGTCTTTTTCTTTTGTGAAGAATGATTCCGGAATCAGCATCGGGAAGTAAGCGTTACGGATGCCTTCCTCTTTGAAACGTGCGTTGAATTCTTCCTGGATATGTTCCCAAATTTCATAGCCGTCCGGTTTGAAGATCATGCAGCCGCGTACAGGTGAATAATCCATCAGATCAGCTTGTTTGATGGTTTGGATATACCATGCCGAAAAATCTTCTTTTTGTAAAGTACTCATGTTTTTCCTCCTGATTTTTAATATTTTTATTTGATTGCAAAAAAATAAGCATAATCCATCCTTAACAAGGACGAAATATACTTTCCTGATGTATTTCCGCGGTACCACCTTCATTGGCCTTCATTATTTGCGAAAGCCCAACTCAACATCTGGTAACGGCAGAAAACCGGCCATATTTCTATGGCAAACTGTCAGGTAGGTTCAACGGATCAGTGGGGGTCCCTCTTCCAGCCTAGGAAAGACTCTCTTTGCCCATCATCCATCTACTGTTCCTTACGCTCAATCACTACCTATTGTATGAAAAAAACTCCGAAATAGCAATGCTTTTTTACGGTTCAGTCTTCTCATGCTTGCTGAAAATACTCATCCTTCAAAATTCCGTAATAAGCCATATCGCAGCTGCGCCCTTTGAAGACTTTATGTCTGCGTAATACGCCTTCCGGATGCATTCCGATCCGCTTCATCACTTCTCCGGAAGCCGGGTTAAGCATGTCATGCATCGCAAAGACTTTTTCCAGTTTCAAAACTTCAAAAGCCAGCGCTGTGATGAGCTTGCCTGCTTCCGTCATATAGCCGTTCCCGCGGTAAGCCTTGTTTAAGGTATAGCCGATTTCTGCGATACGGTCAGTCGCATTCGGACGGATATCGATCGTTCCGATCATCTTTTTTGTGTCCTGCACTACAATTGCATACTTTCCTGCCGGCGCCGCCAGAAAGTAATTCGCGATGGCCTCTTCCGTCATCGCCCGATCACGATGCGTTTCGAAGACAAACCGGGTCGTTTCCTCATCGGAAGCATACTCGAACATATCCGGAGCATCCGCCAACCCGACTGGACGCAAAAAAATCCGATCACCTTCCAGGGTGCTGTGCTTCATCAATTCTAAGGTTATATCCATATTTAGGGCCTCCTGTGTTTGACCTGTTTCAAAACAATAGACAACAAAAGCGGATCGACTGGACTTGCCTGCCGATCCGCACTTCGCCGAAAAAATTAAACCATCTTCATCGGATCCACGTACTGATCGAACTCTTCAGCAGTGACATGCCCCATCGCGACAGCCGCCTCTTTCAAGGAAGTGCCGTCCACAAAAGCCTTCTGAGCGATCTTGGCTGCTTTCTCATAACCGATGTACGGGTTCAAAGCAGTCACCAGCATCAAGGAATTGGTCAAGTTATGGTTGATTTTATCCTGTTCCGCCTTGATTCCGCTCGCGCAGTTTTCATCAAAACTGATCAGTGCATCCGCAAGCAGGCGGACAGACTGCATGAAGCTGTTCACGATGAGCGGCATATAAGTATTCAGCTGGAACGAACCTTGCGAAGCCGCAAAGCCGATGGCGCTGTCGTTGCCCATCACTTGGATGCAGGCCATCGTTACCGCTTCGGATTGGGTAGGATTGACTTTTCCGGGCATGATCGAACTTCCCGGCTCATTCATCGGGATGCTGATTTCGCCGATGCCGCTTCTCGGGCCGCTCGCCAGCCAACGGACATCATTTGCGATCTTGTAGAAATTGGCCGCCAACGCTTTAACCGCCCCATGCGTATGCACAAAAGCATCCTTGCTGGTCAGCGCATGGAATTTGTTCTCTGCTCCAACGAATGCCTCGCCCGTGCGCTCCGCAACCTTTTCGATCGTTTTTTGGATGAAGATCGGATCCGCGTTCAACCCCGTTCCGACCGCTGTGCCGCCTAAGGCTACTTGGCGCATGTATTTCAAGGAGTCCTCGATCATGGACATGGTTTCTTCAAGCATGACGCGCCATGCGCTGATTTCCTGGCCTAATGTCAATGGCGTCGCATCCTGCAGATGGGTACGCCCCAATTTGACGATCGCTGCATTTTCCTGCTCCAAACGAGTCAGCGTGCCGATCAACTGCTCAATCGCCGGGTACAGTTTATTTTTTATGTACAGCACGCCGGCGATGTGCATAGCAGCCGGGAATGTATCATTGGAGCTCTGTCCTTTGTTCACGTGGTCGTTTGGGTGGATGCAGCCGTCAACTAGCTGGTTGCCTCGGTTCGCCAGCACTTCGTTCACATTCATATTGGATTGCGTGCCGCTTCCGGTCTGCCATACGGACAAAGGAAATTGATCGTCCCACTTGCCTTCAAGCACTTCATCAGCAGCCAGCAGGATCCCTTTTGCCACTGTTTCGTCCAACAAACCGACTTCATGGTTTGACTCTGCGGCAGCCCGCTTGATTTCGACCAATGCATAGATGACTTCCATCGGAATCTTTTCGATTCCGATTTTGAAGTTTTCCAGGCTGCGCTGCGTCTGTGCACCCCATAATTTATCCGCTGCTACTTTTACTTCCCCTAATGAGTCATGTTCAATCCGATATTCCATTCATCCCGTTCCTTCCTGTCGGTTCTTCCGTTTTTGGATGTGCTTTTTGTCCTAATATTCCGCTTTCCAGATGGCAGCTTCGACAGCTTCCATCGGGTCAGTTATTTCAACACCATTTACGCCGTCTTCGATAGCTGCTTGGATGACGGCTGCCGCAACCAATTTCGAGGCTTCGCGCAACTGGGAAACCGGCGGCAAAATCGCTGCTCCCGCTTCCTCCAAGTTCTGTAGGGAAGTGATGCCGTGCGCGGCAGCAGACAGCATTCTGTCCGTCACTGTCTTGGCTTTTGCGATGACGATCCCGAAGCCTAAACCTGGGTACAATAAGGCATTGTTCGCCTGGCCGATTTTATAGTCCACGCCATTGTATGCGATCGGATCGGATGGGCTGCCGGTAACGACCAACGCTCTCCCCTCGGACCAAGCAATGACATCCGAAGCCTTTGCTTCGCATAATCTGGTCGGATTCGAGATCGGCATGATGGCCGGACGTTCATTGTATGCTGCCATCTTTTCGACGACCGCTTGCGTAAAGGCACCGGCTTGGCCTGATGTCCCGATCAGCACGGTCGGTTTGACCGCATCGATGATTTCAGCCAAATCGGTCAGCTTTTTGGAGAATTCATCCGCAGCGCGCGCATATTTTTGCTGACCCGGCGTAAGATCTGCCATGTCATCAGTGACCAGACCATAGCGGTCGACAATGTAAAACTGTTGGCGGGCCTCCTCACTGTCGGCCCCTTGCAACAACATCTCCATGAGAATTTGGTCAGAAACGCCGACACCGGCAGTCCCGCCACCGAAAACAAGGATTTTGTGTTCCTTGATCGGCTTATCGGTGATTCTGACCACCGAATCCATCGCAGCCGACATCATCACGCCGGTCCCTTGGATATCATCATTGAACGTACAGATCTTATCGCGGTACTGCTCCAGTATATTGGCGGCGTTGTCGCGGCCAAAATCTTCCCAGTGGAACAGGACATCCGGGAACAGCGCAGACGCCTCTTCAACGAACTTTTCGATGAATGGGTAATAGGCCTCTCCGGTCACCCGCTTGTGCTTGTTGCCGAGATAGAACGGATCTTCCAACAGTTCTTCGTTGTTTGTGCCCGCATCGATCACAATCGGCAACACCTGTTGCGGATTCAATCCCGAAGCGACGGTGTAGACGGCCAGTTTTCCGATTGAAATCGCGATGCCTTGGATGCCCCAATCGCCGATGCCAAGTACACCTTCGCCATCTGTGATGACCATCATTTTGATTTCTTCATCCATACCTTTGCTGCCGTTCAGCAAAGCGGTGCGGATAGCTTCCGGACGATTCACATCCAAGTAGACCGCATCCTGAGGAATCTGGTAATCCCGCGAATAATTCATGACTGTGTCGGCGATGGTCGGCGTATAGATGACCGGCAACAACTCCGTAACGTGTTTCCCGATGACATGGTAAAAAAGTACGCGATTCTGGGCGTAGATATTCATCAGATGCTTCTGTTTGGAATAGGCATCAGTCAGTTGGCCCAGTTGCGCATAGACAATCTCCCCCTGTTCCTCCAACGTACGGACTGCGGTCGGCAATAAGCCTTCCAGTCCTAATGTTGCCCGTTCTTCCAAAGTGAATGCGGTCCCTTTATTCAAAAATGGATGACCCAATAAATCTTTTCCGTTAGTTTTCGACACGTTGACACACTCCTGCTCCATCATTTGTATATAATTGTTTTCAATGCTGTTCAAACCAAGACTTGCTGCGGCATTATTGCCTGCAAACGCTAATCCGCCCAAGGTATTTCAGTCGTGAGATGTTCATGCAGCTGTTTTTGGTAGTCCAGATCAGCTCTACGTTTTTGCCGTCTTTCTTCATATCCGCTGTTGATGAATTTTTCCTCGACCGTTTCCGGAACGATTTTCGGAAGAGACACCTTTTGCCCATTCTCATCAGGAAGCGCCACAAAGGTCAAAAAGCAGGTCGCCGCCAAGTACCGTTCACCCGTCCGAAGATTTTCTCCGGTAACTTTTGTGAAGATTTCCATGGACGTTTTCCCCGCTCCGGAAACAAACGTATCGATGCAGACCGAATGCCCGGTCGGAAGCGGCTTGATGAAGTTCAATGTGTCCACCGATGCAGTCACATTGGTCGTACGACCGAAACGTTCTCCAGAAATTGCCGCACAATCATCGATCATGCTCATCAGCTTCCCGCCGAACAAAGTACCGTGGTAATTTGAATCGAAAGGAAAAACATGGTGAGTCTGGATCACCTTCGTCTGCCTGCAATATCTGATCTCCCGCTCTTGGTTCGCTTCCGTCATATCAATCTTCATCCCTTTCTTTTTCGTAAACTCATTTTAGCATGCTTCATTTATTTTTAATAGTTCTGCCAACCAAACAATTCTCGTACTTTTCATGTGTTTTACACATGTTTTTCCCGTGTGCCCCGCTTTCCTTTCAAACAGTGTTGTTGTAAAATTAACTTAGGAAGCGTTTTCTGAACAAAATCAAAAAGGAGCGGGTAGAAATGTTAGCAGAATACAAAAATATTTTGGTTCCCGTTGACGGTTCAGGTCAGTCAGAAGATTCGTTCAAAAAAGCTGTTGCCATTGCCAAACGCAATAACGCCGCGTTACATCTAGTCTACGTCAAGGACACACGCAATGTTCCGCTTAGCCCTGAATATGAATCCAGATTGACGGAAGCATACAAGGACATGGAATATGAATTCCTCGATGAAATGATGACATTCGCCACAAATGAAGGGATTGAAATCAAGAAGTCTGTAACCAACGGCAACCCAATGACATTGATCGCTGAAGCATTTCCAAAAGAATACAACATCGATCTTATCGTCATCGGAGCGACCGGCAAAGGTGCGATCACCAGGGCTTTTGTTGGATCGGTCTCTAACTATGTGGTCCGTCATGCACCGTGTGATGTTTTGGTTGTCCGTACCTAAAAGTAGCGCACAATTTTTGCAGCCGTACCTCAGAAAACGTAAGAACAGCCCTGTACAGCTTTCGCTGCACAAGGCTGTTTCCTTTTATGCACTATTCAGTTGGGAACACCTTCTTGCACGTGTTCGATATCCCGCAGTCAGCTAGATATCATTGATCGTACCGCCTGCTTCTTCGCTGTCGATCCAGGCCCCATCAAAAAATTGGATGGCGTACGGCCCTTCGCTGGTGATGTCAAAATAAACCGTGTCTGTGAATGATTCCCCGGGGGCAACTGCATTTAACCAAAAATGGGTATAGCGCAGCGGCAGGGTTTTCCCCTCGCCATCAAGCGCTGAAAAGTAGTTGGGTGCGATATAGGTATCTACGCTGCCATTATTGACATATTGTATTTCCACTTCCAGCAGTTTTTCACCCAGCGGATTGAGTGCCTCCAACGCATCTATTTCCCGGATTTCCATCACCGTCACCAGTTCGTTTATACCGGAATCCTCGCTCAAAAAGTTTTGCGCCTCGCCTTCATTGACCGTAAAAGCAGGCGGGGTTATCGTTGGGTTATCATTAGGCAAAAAAGTTATTGTTACATAACTTTCAGGAGCCAAATCATCCAAATCGATTCCTGTGTCGCCATAGAGGACGGATGTATCAGTCGTGAAAGTAATTTCCGTTTTGATACTGGGGCCTTGATAAGGGTAGTCGAATTCCCACACATTGTTCGTGTCTCGGTAGTCGACAGCCGTTCCTTCGATGATGGTCGTC
The DNA here is from genome assembly GCF_900112935.1 of Trichococcus pasteurii. Classification (GTDB taxonomy): domain Bacteria; phylum Bacillota; class Bacilli; order Lactobacillales; family Aerococcaceae; genus Trichococcus; species Trichococcus pasteurii. Next base: position 1,484 of record NZ_FONM01000012.1, on the reverse strand, counting down.
ACTTGATCATAACCTTCAGCGGTACCTTTTAACGCAAAATAATTATACTTGTCGCCGCGGGTGATTCCGTCTCTTACGCCACTTGAAAAGATGATTGTTTTAGCCACACTTTCCTCAGCCTCGGCAGCAACAGAAGATGACTTTTCGCTCACCACAGAATCCACGGTTGAACTTTCGGTTTCGTTTTGGCATGCCGCAAAGACACCTACACAGAAAACGAGCAGCAATCCTGACTTTTTATTCATGGGAATTCCCCCTTCAGCGAACGGCACAACAGGTTTCCAACCTACGATTGTTAACCCCATTTTAGCAAATTAACCGACAAAAAACGAATTCCGGACTTTCTTCAGGACATCGCACGGGGAATTGACTATAATGGAAACATGCTTAATTCTGTAAGAAATTCCTCAGGGATAAGCCGTCCGAAAATCAGAAGGGAGTGGTTCGGATGCGGTTCATTAAAGGATTACTATTCACTGGCATAGCAGCACTATTGGTCGGATACGGAGTAAACCGCACCGCCTTTAACGAAAAGTTCCCATTTCTCGAGCATGCAGGCCAAACGGATCTGGCCGAAAAAATCCAAGTGCTGACAAGCCCAGAAGGCGTTGACCTGCTCGTAGCGCCTTTCACCAGACCCGAAGAAATCGACTATATGCTAGTGGAAGATAAAATCATGGTTTTGCTGAATGACCTTCGTCTGGAGAAAGGCTTGCTTCCCCTCACGAAGAACGAAACCCTTAAAGCGGCCGCCGATTACCGGGCTATCGAAACCCAGACATCATTTTCGCACGCTCGTCCGGACGGAACCGATTTCTACACGATCGTTCTGACCGATGCTTACTGGTATCCTTATCAAACGATCGGTGAAAACCTGGCAATGGCGACCTATTTCAAGGATGAAGAAGGTATGGCCGAATTTTTGTTCGATGGTTGGGTGGAAAGCGAAGGACATTACGCCAATATGGTTCATCCCGATTTCCTCGAGGTGGGCATCGGCGTCCATTATGACGGGGAATTTCTGTATGCCGTACAGCTGTTTGGGAAGCAAAATCAATAGGCAGCTTAATCTGAAAAAGCACAAAAAAAAGCAAGCATCAGGAATATCCTGCATGCTTGCTTTTCGTTTGCGCGGCAACGTCCTAGTCTCACAAAGGGAAACCCTTCACTACAATCGGCGCTAAGAAGCTTAACTTCTGTGTTCGAGATGGGAACAGGTGTGACCTTCTTGCCATCGTCACCGCACATTTTTAATTAGAGAACGTTGTTCTCTCAAAACTGAATCTACAAAAGTAAAGGGAACCCGAAAACACCGCTTGAGTTTTCTTCTTTTTAAAAATTGGTTAAGTCCTCGACCGATTAGTATTGGTCCGCTCCATACATCGCTGTACTTCCACTCCCAACCTATCTACCTGATCATCTCTCAGGGGTCTTACTCACTTAAAGTGATGGGAAATCTCATCTTGAGGGGGGCTTCACGCTTA
>NZ_FONM01000037.1 GCF_900112935.1 Trichococcus pasteurii | reverse complement strand
CTAAATCGTCTGTCAACAATTTTTTCAAATCATTTCAAAGCCGATTCTGGCGGACAACTTCTATATACTATCATCACAGCCGAATGCTGTCAACGATTTTTTAATTTTTTTAAAGCCTTTCGGCACAGACCAAGGAAATGCTGGAATCATTCCCCATACGGCATGCGAATCAGCGGTCCAAACCCACTTTATTTCCGCAAGAGCTTCCGACTTTCGCATTCGGAAATTCTGATGGATTTGTCCCGCTCACTCATACCTAATTTAAATCAATCCACTGGCTGTGCTACTTTTTTGGCGATGTTTTCCAAAAAGTTCCGGATAAGCGTCTGACCATCTTTGGTGAAAATCGACTCAGGATGGAACTGCAGGCCGTAGACGGCATGCTCCTTGTGCTTCATCGCCATGATGACGCCATCATCCACACTTTTGGAGAGTATTTCCAGTTCAGCGGGAAGGCTCTTTTCTTCGACTACTAGCGAATGGTAACGCATGACCTCGAAAGGGGAAGCGATTCCTTGGAAAAGTGGATCTCCATTATGCGTGACCATGGATGTTTTGCCGTGCTTCAGCGTTTCTGCGCGGATGACATTCCCGCCATAGGCATACCCGATGGCCTGATGTCCAAGGCATATTCCAAGCAATGGCACTTTTCCGGCAAATTCCCTGACCACATCTACGCAGATTCCGGCATCTTCCGGTACACCCGGCCCTGGGGAAAGGATGATGCAGTCCAGATCCATCGCCTTCATCTCATCCAGCGTCAGAGCATCATTCCGCACGACTTGCACATCCGGATTGATTTCACCGATGTATTGGTAGAGGTTATACGTAAAGGAATCATAATTATCGATCAATAAAATCATTCAGATTACCTCCTTCAAGGCCATTGCTTTATTGAGTGTCTCGGTATATTCCGATTGCGGAACGGAATCATGCACAATCCCTGCGCCGGCTTGGACATAGGCGAAGCCATCCTTCAGAATGATGGTCCGGATCGCAATGCATGTGTCCATGTTGCCATTATAGGAAAAATAGCCAACCGCACCGGCATAGATGCCCCGTTTCGTTCTTTCCAATTCGTCGATGATGCCCATTGCGCGTATTTTCGGCGCACCGGAAACGGTCCCTACAGGCAGACACGCGCTCAATGCTTCAAAACAGGTCAAGCCTGGTTTCAACTTGCCGGTCACTTTCGAAACAATGTGCATAACGTGGGAGTAGATATCCACTTCCATGAACTTATCCAGCTTGACGCTGCCGAATTCGCTGATTCTGCCGATGTCGTTCCTTCCCAGATCCACCAGCATCACATGTTCTGCCCGTTCCTTCTCATCTGCAAGCAGCTCTTTCTTCAACTCATTGTCTTCCTCTTCGTTCTTCCCTCTTCTGCGCGTTCCGGCAATCGGATTCGTCATGACTTCGCCACCCTGAACGGTAACCAGACTTTCCGGAGAGGAACCGACTACCTGGAAATCACCCAGATCGATATAGAATAGATAAGGCGATGGATTTTTAGTGCGCAGTCTTCTGTAGATATCGAACGATTCGGATTCCGATTTGATGGTCAAGCGCTGCGAGAGGACAACCTGAAAGATGTCACCAGCCTTGATGTATTCTTTCGCCTTCTCGACAATCTTACAAAATTCCGCTTCGCTGACGTTTGAGGAAACCTCCTGATTTGGATTCACCTCTTGGAAAGGCCGGATGCCGTTCGTCTGGTTCATCGTTTCGGCTAATTTTTCCAGATTCGCGGTGATTGTTTCATAATCCTCCGTGTCCTCGGGGAAAACATTATGGACGAGTGTCATCTTGTGCTGGTAGTGATCGTAACTGATGAATTGCTTGTAGAACATCAAGTAGGCTTCAGGCGCCTGCAGTTCATCCGGGTTCACATTCGGCAGCTTTTCGTATTGTCGGATGACATCATAGCCGACATAACCGATCGCACCGCCGACAAAAGGCAACGGGATATCGTTCTCAAGATAGGGAATCGACACATGCTCTTTTACGAAATCGAGCACCTTTCCTTTTTTGTGCACGGCTTGTCCATCGGTGATGATCGTCACGTCTTCGCCTATACTCGTGATGCTCTTGTAAGGATTCGAACCCAGAAAAGAGTACCTCCCGATTTCCCGCTCCGAAAAGACGCTCTCGAACAAAAACTTATGCTCCCCTTCAAGATTGTAGTACATGCCGATGGGCGTCAATTGATCCGCATTGACCGTCAAGTGTACCGGAAACACCTTATTCTGTTTTTTTGATGTTGCAAATTCTGTTGCTGTCAGATTAAACATTTGATCCACCCCTAATGAAATTTTTTCGCCATTTCTGCTTGATTCAGGGGATTTTGGATACAAAAAAAGCCACAACATCCCCTATAATGGGACGATGTAGCCGCGGTGCCACCCATATTAGTTCTCTACTGTTGACTCACGATCAACTCTGTCGTTCTTTGCGCTCCTTGACTCCCTTTCGGAATCAAGGACCCAATACGTCACCCAAAAAGGGCCATGCATCGTTGTCGCGCTAATACTACAGAATCAAAAAAACACTTCCTCCTCAAAAGGACGAAATGTTTCCATTCGTTAGCCACCTCAGTACAAAACTCGCTCTGCGGGTACGGATGTTACTCGATACCCCGTCCTTTTAACGGCGGACTCCCGGTTTTTGCTACTGCAATTTTCGCATCACGTCTCAGAGATCCATTCACCCACGGCTACAGTGCTTGGCTTTCACTGCCCCAAACTCGCTTTGACTAAACGCCATTGGCTACTACTTCTCATCACAGATTTTATTAGTGTAATTTTAATCCATTATAATCCTTTTCTCATTATTGTCAACTGGAAAGTGCTTGTTTTTTTAGCGCAAGAGGATCACTTTACGATAAGCAGATTACGGCTGACCATAATCATTCACTCAACTCGGCCCGGAAAAAAAAGTAGAGCAACAACACCCTCGTGTCATTACTCCACTAATTTTTTAGCATGATTGGCAAATGATTGTTTTAACAACCGACACTCAGCTATTCTCTAGGCTCTGATTTTATCCACCAATGTTTTCAGGATTTTGTCAGCTGTTTCACCATCATCTTTTTGTATGACCGATTCAGAAATGATAAACGAACCGCCCACTGCTACTATATGGTCATTTTGGACATACTCCATAAAGTTCTCTTCATTGATTCCGCCAGTCGGCAAGAACTTAACATCGTAGAAAGGGCCACTCAAAGCGTTGATCGCTTTTAAACCACCGTAAATATCTGCGGGGAAAAATTTCACTACTTTGATGCCATATTCCGTAGCGCGTTGAATATCGCCAGGCGTTGCCGTCCCAGGAAACACAGGGATATCATGCTTGATGCAATACTCAATTACATCCGGAACAATCGCAGGCGAAACAATGAATTTCGCTCCATTTTCAACAGCATCTTTCGCTTCTTTCAATGTCCTAACCGTTCCTGCGCCAACAATCAGTTCACCTGACTGAGCCAATTTCTTGATGGCATCCAAGGCTAAGTTACTGCGGAACGTTACTTCAATGAACCGCACATCGTTGTTGAGCAGAACCTCTTCCAATCGATCCAAACAGGAAAGATCCGTAGCGGTATAAAGAGGCAACAATTTTGTTTCTTCGATTTGTCGATAAATTTCGTGTTCCATGTTTGCTAGCATATTCCACTCTCACTTTCTTGCATTAAGAAATCTTATCCTTTTGCCTTCGTGATTGCTTCATGCAATCCTTGCAGATACGTAATGCCCATCGCGCGGTCATACAACCCATAACCAGGCATCGCAACCTCATCAAAGACAGTACGCCCATGATCGGGACGAACAACGCCGTCAAACCCGACATCCACTAAAGCCTTCATGATGGCGTACATATCCAATGAACCATCCGTGCTCAAATGTGCTGATTCCCTGAATTTGCGTTCGCCTAAAAATTCGACATTGCGGAAGTGAACAAAATTGATTCTATCGCCCACTTCATGGATGATTTCAACCATATCATTGTTTGGTTCAGCTCCAAGGGAACCTGTGCAGAGCGTAAGTCCGTTGTACGGAGAATCCACAATGCTGAGGATCTTTTTCAGGTCATGCAAATTCTTCGTGATGCGAGGGAGACCGAATAGTTCAAATGGAGGATCATCCGGGTGAATCGCCATCTTGACATTCATTGCCTCGCATACTGGAATGATTTTTTTCAAGAAATAGCTCAAGTTTTCAAATAAGATTTCTTCCGTAACGCCTTCGTACATTTCCACCAATTTGCCGAACTTATTCAGGCGCTCTTCTTCCCAACCAGGCAGGCTGAAGCCTTTCGATTGGCTGTGGATCAGTTTGTACATATCAGCCGGTTCCATCTTATCCACGACAGCTTGATCGTATACAAGCGAGAAGCTGCCATCTTTGTTTTCATAGAACAAGTCTGTTTTTGCCCAACCAAATATCGGCTTGAAGCTGTAGCAAATCATGCGAACATCGCAAGCGGATAAGTTCTTGATTGTCGTAATGTAATTCTCGATGTATTGATCGCGTTCAGACGTTCCTGCTTTGATCGCGTCATGGATCGCCACACTTTCGATCCCCAATAATTCCAGACCGCCTTTTTCCACGGACGCTTTCAATTCTTGGATTTCAGAAATTTCCCACACATCTCCGGGCAGTTTGTTCAACAGAGTGCCCACAACACCGTTAATCCCCGGTATCTGTCTTACATGTTTCAACGGAATTGTATCTCCCTTTTCCCCATACCATCTAAATCCCCATTTCATTACGCTTCACCCTTCCTTTTCCTTAAGAAATATCGTCCTCTTGATTGTTTTCCAGCTTTGATGCGTGCCAAGTACTTAAACCATCAGTTCTTTGGCCGATCGCAACTTCAGCGATATGATAGCGCATCCAACCTTTATACTCTTATTATACAAAAAAATATTTTTTTGTAAAGGGAAAATCAAAAGAAAATATTTTTTCTTTATAAATGCCGTGTTAACAGTAGAGAATTATCGCAAAAAAAATTCGACAAAAAAACCCAGAAAGATGATTTCATCTTTCTGGGTTTTTCAGATGTGATACCGGCGGCCGGGGTCGAACCGGCACGCCCTCGCGGGCACTGGATTTTGAGTCCAGCGCGTCTGCCAATTCCGCCACGCCGGCATGATATGAAGAATGCAATTTTCCATCTTACTTATGGAAAGGCGGTAACCGGATTTGAACCGGTGATAGAGGTTTTGCAGACCTGTGCCTTACCACTTGGCTATACCGCCGAGGTGTTACTATTTGAAAAAACTGGGCTAGCTGGATTCGAACCAACGAATGACAGAGTCAAAGTCTGTTGCCTTACCGCTTGGCGATAGCCCAATAAGAGGGCGACTGATGGGAATTGAACCCACGAATGCCGGATCCACAAACCGGTGC
>NZ_FONM01000017.1 GCF_900112935.1 Trichococcus pasteurii | reverse complement strand
GAAGAAGCGGTCGCAGTTGCCGACGAAATCGGTTATCCGGTCTTGGTGCGTCCGTCCTACGTATTGGGCGGCCGGGCGATGCAGATCGTCTACAATCAAGCCGATCTGGAGAAATATATGCGTGAAGCGGTCGTGGCCAGTCCTGAACGTCCGGTCCTGGTCGATCATTACCTGATCGGACAAGAGCTGGAAGTCGATGCGATCTGCGATGGTGAAACCGTCCTGATCCCGGGCATCATGGAACACATCGAACGCGCCGGCGTCCACTCGGGCGACTCGATCGCGGTTTACCCGCCGCAGAACCTGTCGCCTGAATTGATCCAAACGATCGAAGATTACACGATCCGTGTGGCACAAGGGTTGAACACCATCGGTTTGGTGAACATCCAGTTCGTCATCAGCGATGGCGTCGTCTACATCATCGAAGTGAATCCGCGCGCGAGCCGGACGATCCCGTTCCTGAGCAAAGTGACCGGCATCCCGATGGCGAATTTGGCGATGCAAGGCATCCTGGGCATCAAACTGAAAGATCAAGGCTACCGGACCGGTCTGGTTCCGTCGAAATCAGGCGTTTACGTGAAGATGCCGGTCTTCAGTTTCAACAAACTGAAGAAAGTCGACACCGTACTGGGGCCGGAAATGAAGTCCACAGGGGAAATCATCGGCAAGGATGCCATCCTTTCCAAAGCCTTGTATAAGGCCTTTCGTGCCGCCAATATCGAGATTCCCGAGTACGGCACGGCGCTGCTGACGATTGCGGATAAGGACAAGCACGAAATCCTGCCTCTGGCCAAACGCTTGGTTGCGGTCGGCTACCGTCTGCTTGCAACCAAGGGTACTGGGGAAGCCTTGCTGGAGGCCCACATACCGGTTACGATCCTCGAAAACGGCGAAGCAAAACGGGAAAATATCCTGAAAAGCATGCATGACGGGAAAATTCAGTTCATCATCAATACGATGACCGAAGGCAAGACCGAGGAAACCGATGGCTATTTCATCCGCCGCGAAGCCGCGGACAACAACCTGCCGTGCCTGACCTCATTGGATACGGCTGAGGCGCTGCTGCAGGCGATGGAAATGATGCATTTCCAACTGCAGGCAGTCGGTACCGAACCAATCTTTTAAATACGACTTTTTCAGAGAAAGAAGGCCGCCGCACAATCCTGTTCAGGATCATGCGGCGGCCTTTTGGATGTTTTTTATCGGAAAGTATTCACCAATGTCCCGATGCCTTCGATGGTGGATTCGATGACATCTCCCGGTTTCAGCCAGACTTGCTCGTCTTCCGGATAACCGAGGATGACCCCGTCCGGTGTGCCGGTGAAGATGATGTCGCCGGGTTCCAAGGCAAAGTGTTGGGAAATGTAGGAAACGATCGTCGCGATGTCGAAAATGAGGTGTTGCGTGTTGCTGTTCTGGCGGACCTCGCCGTTCAGCTTGAGGGAAATGTCGAGATTGGTCGGATCGAGCTCATCGGCGGTCACGTAGACGGGCCCGAGCGGCGCGAATTTGTCCGGCGATTTACCGAGTAACCACTGCGGAGAGCCTTTTTGCCAGTCGCGTGCGGTCACGTCGTTGCCGATTGTGTAGCCCGCTACATGATTAAGAGCTTCTTCCGGGGAAACGCAATAAGCTTTTTTGCCGATGACTGCCACCAGTTCGACTTCGTAGTCTACCTTGTCCGTATGCTCCGGAATCGGAATGCCTTCTTTATGGGCAGCCAAAGCGCTCGTGAATTTGCTGAAGACAAGCGGTTTTTTCGGGGCTTCACTTTTCGTTTCCGCGACATGGGCGGCATAGTTCTTGCCGATGCAGAGGATTTTGCCCGGACGGGAGAATACGGGCAGGAATGTGACCTCTTCCATGGAAACATAGTAGGCCGGATCCGTCAGCGTGTCCGCTTGGGCCAGAATGGCGTCCAGTTGGGCAGCCTGTTCCGGGTCCTTCAACACATCGTCTATATAGGAAGGGAAAGGCAGCGATAAAGCTGCGGCCGCCTTGGCGACATTCAGGAAACCGTGCTCCGTCTTGATGCCGATGCGGCTTTGGCCATCTTCTGAAAAATGAATCAATTGCATTAAGAAAACCTCCTTGATATTGGATTGGAACTTGCTTATATCCAGTGTAGCAATTATTCCCAAAAAACGATAGATTTTATGCAGCTTCTACAACAATTTTCGTGTTTCGGGAAAGAACACAGAAAAATCCGATTAGAGAGCGGTTACTGTTTTTCATTTTCCCAAAAAACAGTGGTCATTCCCGTTGGATGTGATAGAATAGGAAACATAAATTTTTAATAGGATTTTCATATTGGTGTAAAATGGTATAATGGACTCGACAAAAAATTAAAGAAGCAGGGGCGAAAAAAGATGAGAGCAATCATGACCGTAACAGGTAAAGACCATACCGGAATCGTAGCGAGCGTATCGGTGGAATTGGCGCGTCTGGGCGTAAATATTTTGGATATCTCACAGACCATCATGGATGAATATTTTACCATGATTTTGATGGTCGAACTGAATGAAGCAAAAAATTCAGTCAAAGAAGTCAAAACAGCGATGAAAAAAGTTGAAGAAGAACAAGGCTTGGTCATCCGTTTACAGGCAGAAGACACATTCCATGCAATGCATCGGATCTAGGGGGACATTTGAATGTTAAGAACAGACAACATCTTGGACACCATTCGCATGTTCGAAGAGGACAATCTGGATATCCGTACCATTACCATGGGGATTTCTTTGTTGGACTGCATCGACAGCGATGGCGAAAAAGCTCGTGAAAGAATATACAAAAAAATCACCACCAAAGCGAAAAACCTGGTCAGCGTAGCGCAGGAAATCGAAGATACGTATGGCATTCCGATCACGAACAAACGCATTTCGGTCACTCCGATCGCCTTGATCGCCGGCGCAAGCGATGACACGGACTATGTGGCATACGCAAAAACGTTGGATGCTGCAGCGAAAGAAGTCGGCGTCGACTTCATCGGCGGCTTCTCGGCATTGGTCGAAAAAGGCTACAACAAAGGCGATAAAATCCTGATCGATTCGATTCCGGAAGCTTTGGCAGTTACGGACAAGGTCTGCAGCAGCGTGAACATCGGCTCCACTAAAGCGGGCATCAACATGGATGCTGTCAAGTTGATGGGTGAAATTGTTCTTGCAACAGCGGAAAAAACAGCCGACAGAAACGGCTTCGGCTGCGCAAAATTGGTTGTTTTCGCCAACTCGGTAAGCGATAATCCGTTCATGGCGGGCGCTTATCACGGCGTTGAGGAAGCGGATTGCGAAATCCATGTCGGCATTTCCGGACCGGGTGTTGTGAAACGCGCTTTGGAAAAAGTCAAAGGCCAACCGATGGATATCGTTGCCGACACGATCAAAAAAGCTGCTTTCCAGATCACCCGCATGGGACAACTGGTCGGAAACATCGCATCGCAAAAATTGGACGTGCCATTCGGGATCGTCGATTTGGCTTTGGCCCCGACTCCTGCAGTCGGCGACTCGGTAGGGGAAATCCTTGAAGAGTTCGGCTTGGGTGTGGTCGGTACCCATGGGACGGTCGCGGCTTTGGCTGTATTGAATGACGCAGTCAAAAAAGGCGGCGTGATGGCATGCAGTCACGTAGGTGGCTTATCCGGCTCGTTCATTCCTGTATCTGAGGATCACCGCATGATCGAAGCGGCTGCTGCCAACCAAATTTCATTGGATATGTTGTTGGCGATGACGGCTATCTGTTCGGTTGGGTTGGATATGATTGCGATCCCTGGCAATACGCCGGCGACAACGATTGCAGCGATGATCGCGGATGAAGCGGCCATCGGGGTCCAAAACAACAAAACGACAGCTGTCCGCGTGATTCCGGCAATCGGCTGTGGTGTGGGTGATTTCGTTGAATTCGGCGGCCTGCTTGGACGCGCTCCGGTGCAACCTGTCCATGAAGAAAGCTCGGCTGACTTCATCAACCGTGGCGGACGCAGCCCGGCACCGATCCACTCATTCAAAAACTAAATTCAGTCAAAAAATGGAGCTGTCCCGTTGCGGGGCAGCTCCATTTTTCGAGTGCGGCCGGGCTGTTTGAGCATGAACTCCGGTGAGAGGAGGCTTCACCGGAGCTCGGCCAACATTTAGTCTGCGTCCTCCGGCGAGCAATGTCTCGCAGGAGGACACCGTGATTGTTGTCTCTCTTCTCCGGGGAGCGGCACCTTGGCCGGAGGTGGGTGCTGATTCCGCCGCCCTCCTTCGATGGTGGCCAGGAGCGGATGCCAGCCGCATACTGAAGCAACAAACAAAAAAGAAGTGCTGCCTCCTTGTGGGGCAGCACTTCTTTTTTGTTATGCCGTAATTTTTTTCTCGTAGTATTTATAGCCGATGAAGCAAACCACGAAGCAGAACAGGATGAAAATCGGTACATAAGTCGGATTAGATACGATACCGCCGATCAGAATGATGGCAGAGCCCATGATCGCGAATACCGGCGTGATCCAACCGAAGAAAGAGCTGGTGATGACACCTTCTTTTTTCATGCTGATGACTTTCAGGTAAAGGATGACATAGGTCAGATAACTGAAGACAATCGCGATTTCGCTGACGTCTCCGCCACCCAGAATCGCGGATTTTTGGGTCAAATAGTGCAACACCATCCACACAAAGGAGATTGCAAAGGCAATTTGTGCGGCTGCCGGGGACAGTTGGCTCTTTGGATCGATCCGTTTTACCTTAGCGCTGTTAGGCAGCATATTTTTTTCAGCGAGCGCTTGAGGCAAACGCAGCATGCCCATGATTACGCCGTTTGTTACGCCCAAGATAGCGATCAATACAAAGGAAAGAATGATGCTGCCGCCGCGTTCGCCCAGCAAGGAAATGCCGATGGTTGTGGTCGCCTCATCGCCCACCGCCAAGATGTACTCGGAGCCGGCGATGGAGACCAAGCCGCTGAAATAGGTCAAATAGATGCCCAGCACCACCAAAGGTCCGATGGTCAAAGCCAATGGCATCGTCCGCTTGGGGTTTTTCACTTCATGCGTGATGTTTGTCGCTATGGTCCAGCCATCGTAGGAGAAGGCCATCGGCGCCAATGCAGCCAGCCAACCCCAACCGACATTTGTGATCGGGACAGCCAATTCGGGAGGAACGATCGGAGCAGGTTCTTTCCAAAAAATGCCGACAATAGCGACGGCGATCAGCGGAATCAGTTTCATAATGGTGGCGAGGTTCTGGAAATAGCCGCCCAATCTGAGCGAAAAATAATTCAACAAGAAGAAGAACGCCATATAGCCTGTCCCTATCAGTGTTTGAGTTTCCAATGTGTTCGGCAAGCCCAACAGCATACAGGTGTAAATGCCGGATACCCAGCTCACGACGACGGTGATCGTCGGCAGGTAAACGAACAATTGGAACCAGCCGAACGCGCTCGCGGCTTTATCGGAGATGAACTCCTCGAAATAAGCGACAACGCCGCCGGTTTTTTCGGTCCGGTTAGCCAGCTGCGTCAAGGTGATGCTTCCGAAAATGATGCTGAATGCACCGATACAGAAAACCAAAATCCCTAAGGGTACGTTTCCGCCGGTCGCTCCCAAAATGTCATCGGCTTTGAAAAAGATCCCTGATCCGACACAGATGCCGACGATCATGGATACAGCGGTGAATAAGCCGTAATGTTTCTCTTCTTTCATAAGTCACTCCCAATAGATGTATTTTTTCCAAAAAAAAAGACGGACAGATCCTGATGACAGCTGCGTCCGCCAAAATAATCTGTATAATTCCGTCTGCTATTATACCATCAAAATGATGTCCGGCCTATCAAACTTGTAACATCAGTGTGTTAGAGGTTCTACATGGACATCTGTTTCGAAAACATTGAATGCCGTGCGCAAGCGCTCTTCGACTTCTTCCGTGATTTCGTGGCTGCGCAACACTGTCAGCTCCGCGTCCAGCAGAATGGTGACATCAACATAGACATTTGCTCCATAGCTGCGTGCAGCGATGGTCGTCACTTGTTGGACGTCAGGAATGTCGAGGATAGCCTGCCGGTATTCCGCCAAATGGTTCGTTTCGAAACCATCGGACAGGGAGAAAGCACTCTCGCGAAAGATGTCGATCGCGGTCTTGATGATGACGACCCCTACGATGACGGCCATGACGCCGTCCAACCAATACAGCCCGAAGATGGAGCCAAAAATGGCGATTGCCGTCGCAAAACTGGTCAGGGCATCGCTCAGGTTGTCTTTGGCGGAAGCGGCCAATCCAATGCTGTTGATCCGGTTTGCAAGGCGGTTGTTGAATATGTAGACCCCTATCATGATAAACCCTGCAATCAAGGCGGTAACACCGGAAACGACATCAGGTGTGGTGAATTCTCCGCCGGTCAGTTTCGAAAAACTTGAGAAGAGCACCTGCAGGCCGACCAAAAGCATGATGAAGGAAGTGGAGAGGCTAGCTATCGTCTCAGCTTTCCAATGGCCATAAGGATGATCCTCATCAGCCGGTCGGCGGGCGATCCGCAAGCCGATCATGACAGCGACCGTGGAGATGACATCCGTGAAATTGTTCAGCCCATCGGCACTCAGAGAGGCCGATCCGAAGGCACTTCCGATGAAGAGTTTTGCGAAAGAGAGGGTGACATAGGCAACCATGCTGAGCCGTGCGCCCTGTTCCGCCAATTTTAAGTCCTTATATCTTTCGTTCATCGTGTCCTACTCCATTTCCTATGAATTCATCCGTCTGTTCTTTTGCACTTTCTGAAATTGAGACAATAGAAGGATTCTACTATATTTCAGTTCGGTTGTCATCCAAAATGAATGGAAAATACTGTCATCACCCCGCTTAATAGTGACGGAAACATGAACGGTAAGGCGCTGTCCAAGGCAAAACATTGCCTTTTTTTGGCGAGCAACCTACAATGGAAGGAAATGTGAAAATGAGAAGGAGACTTTTTATGGATCGCCAAAAAGATGCCCTGTATTACACTGGACTGTTAAGGACGAAAAAGGTATCCCCGGAAGAATTGATTGCGGATGCCTTCAAAAAGATAGAAAAAGAGAATCCCCGCTGCAATGCCGTCGTGCACACGCGCAGGGAAAAAGCGCTGCATGAAGCCCGGACAAGGGATTTCGGGAACACCTTATTCGGCGGCGTGCCGATCCTGATCAAGGATTTGGGCCAGGACCTGGCCGGGGAGCCGTCTACATCAGGCTCGCGGTTGCTGAGGGATTATGTCGCTCCCCGCACCAGTCATTTTATCGAGGCAATTGAAAAGGCAGGATTCATCGTCATCGGCCAGACGAGTACACCTGAATTCGGATTCAAGAACATCACCGATGCCGTTATCCATGGACCAGCCAGAAACCCTTTCAATCGGGACCATTCTCCGGGAGGATCCAGCGGTGGGGCGGCAGCAGCTGTCGCGGCAGATATGGTGGCCATTGCCACCGCCAGCGACGGCGGCGGATCGATCCGGATTCCGGCCTCTTTCACAGGCTTGGTGGGGCTGAAACCGACAAGGGGGAGGACACCAGTGGGGCCGGGATCATACCGTGGCTGGCAAGGTGCCTCGATCAGCTTCGCTTTGACGAAGACGGTAAGGGATACGGCAATGATGCTGGATGCTCTGCAGACTATCCAAGCGGCAGCGCCATTCCAGACGCCTTTGTTTCCGGGGAGCCATTTCCAGGAACATCAATCCGGAAAGCGACGCAAATTCCGGATCGCCTATTCTTTGGAATCGCCGGTGAAATCCGTCGTCAGCGCGGACGCGAAGCAGGCTGTGCTCCAGACGGTGGCAGCATTGGAAGAGTTGGGTTACGAGGTGGAAGAAAAAACGCCCGATATCGACGGCATCCGTTTGATGGAGGCCTACTATGCAATGAATGGAGCCGAAACGGATGCCATGCTGAGAGGTTTTGCCGCGAAACTCGGGCGCCCGTTGACTGCAGATGACATGGAGTTGGTTTCCTGGTCCCTCTATCAATATGGCCGGACGATCTCCGGAGGCGAATACTCCTTGGCATTGGGCCTTTGGGATCAAGCTGCGGCCACGATGGATCAGTTCCATGAACATTATGATCTGCTGCTGCAGCCGACTACGGCAGCGAGTGCTCCTCGCATCGATCATTCTTTCCAAAGCGAAGAACTGAAGGAGCGGATGCGCAGAGCGGATCTGCTGCCGGCAGCGGACCGGAAGGAGATTGTCTGGACCATGTTTGAAGAGAGTCTGGGCGTGACCCCGTTCACGCAGCAAGCGAATTTGACCGGCCAGCCTGCCATCAGTCTGCCGGTGCACCGAACGGCTGTCGGCTTGCCGTTGGGGGTGCAGTTCACTGCCCCGAAAGGCAAAGAGGAGTGGCTTTTGGACATTGCGGCGGTACTGGAGAGGGCAGGTCTGTTCATCTAAGTGGAAGCGCTGATAAGTGCGGCAATCCAATCTTTCTGATGACGCTTGACTGACCCCAAAAATAGACTATAATTAGGTAGTTTTCAAAATAGAAAAGATGTCTAGGATATTGGAGGAGAAACAGTTTGGAAATACAGAAAGAAAAACATCCGCAGATTCCCCTGAGCATGGCTGCGGTTGTTGTGGCGCTGGGTGTCGTTTATGGGGATATCGGAACCTCACCGCTCTATGTCATGAAAGCTATTGTCGAAGGGAATGGCGGGATTGAATCTTTGTCGGATTCGTTCATCATCGGTGCGCTGTCCTTGGTGGTTTGGACGGTCACGCTGCTGACCTCGATCAAATATGTGCTGATCGCGATGCAGGCCGATAACCATGGAGAAGGCGGAATCTTTTCGCTTTATACACTTGTGCATAAACGCGCAAAATGGCTGATTGTACCGGCTATGGTGGGCGGTGCGGCTTTGTTGGCCGACGGTATTTTGACCCCAGCCGTAACGGTCACGACGGCTGTTGAAGGCTTGCGCAGTATCCCCTTCTTCGAGGGCCTTTTGGGCGAAGGGCAAGGGAAAATTTTGGCGATCACGATGACGATCATCTCGGCATTGTTCATGATCCAGCGCCTTGGTACCAAAATGATAGGGAAGGCTTTTGGACCGATCATGACTTTCTGGTTTACGTTTATCGGCGGATTGGGGTTATGGCAAGTGTTCAGTAATCCGACCGTACTGCGTGCCTTCAATCCCATGCGCGGCATCGAACTGCTCTTGAGCGAACAGAACAGTGCCGGCTTTATGATTTTGGGCAGCATTTTCTTGGCGACCACCGGTGCGGAAGCATTGTACTCGGATATGGGGCATGTCGGCAAGAAGAATATCTACGGCAGTTGGCCTTTTGTCAAAGCGGCCTTGCTGCTGAATTACTTCGGACAAGGCGCTTGGTTGATGCAGGTGAAATCAAACACGGCGCTCTACCATATTGAGGATTTCAACCCATTTTTTGAAATGATGCCGGGCGGATTGCGCTTTTTTGCGGTCCTGTTGAGTACGCTGGCCGCCATCATCGCTTCGCAGGCGCTCATTACTGGATCCTATACGCTTGTTTCGGAGGCGATCAGTCTGAATCTGCTGCCGCATCTGAAGATCCAATATCCTTCCCAAACAAAAGGCCAGATGTACATCCCTTTGGTTAACAACATCCTATGGGCGTCTTGTATGGGGGTTGTCTTTTACTTCAAGACATCGATAAGGATGGAAGCTGCCTACGGTCTGGCGATCACCATCACGATGCTGATGACGACAATACTGATGTTTGAATTTCTGCGCCTGAAGAATATCAATATCTTCGTTTCTCTGCTCATGTTCGTGTTCTTCGGCACATTGGAGACGACCTTCTTCATTTCCAGCGCAACCAAATTCTTCCACGGCGGTTACGTCGCAATACTTATGGGATTCATCCTTTTCGTCATCATGTTTGTCTGGCACAAAGGGAACAAGATCGAATCATTGCAACGGTTGGAATATCCGATGACGGATTTCATCAGCCAGTTCAAAAAGCTGAAGGCAGATGATTCCTTGCCTGTATATGCGAATAACCTGGTCTTCCTGACGAGCAATCAAAATCCAGCTTCAGTTGACCGCGACATTCTTTATTCCATTTTGGACAAGCGGCCGAAGCGCGCCGACGTGTATTGGTTCATCAACGTAGCCGTCACCGATGAACCGTATACACAGGAATACAAAGTGGAGGATTACGGTACAGACTTCTGCTTCAAAGTGCAGTTGCGTTTGGGTTTCAAGATTGAGCAACGGATCAATGTATACTTGCGCCAGATCATCCAGGAAATGATGGAAGAGGGCAGAATAAAACCCCAAAAGCAGACATATACAATCTATCATGACAAAGAGATCGGCGACTTCTACTTTGTGTTGGTCCGCAAGGCCATTTCACCGGAAAGCGATCTTTCCATCTTTAGTCGCTTCATCTTGAGCTTGAAATATAACATCAAGGCGTGGACCGGATCCCCCGCGAGGTGGTTCGGGTTGGAAAATACAAACCTGGTCATTGAACATGTTCCCTTGTTCTTAAAGGCCAGGGCGGCCAGCCAGCTTACCCGAGTGGATTAGACATCAGAGCGTGCACTGTTTTTTGATGGGAATAATAGATGTGGAGGTCGGGACTTGTGTTCCGGCCTTTTTTAGGCATCGCTTCAGCCTCGTAACTCACATTTTTTTTTAATATTTTTTTCATTAATGGCCTCTTTTTTTATTTCCATGCGAGGAAATCGGCCTATCAAGGGGAGATGAAATGCCTTTCAAATGTTATTCTGACAACGGTTTATGCTTATGTAAGGAAATCTTACATTCCATGTTAAGGTAGCGTTGACTTGTATGAGAATTTGGAGTATTCTTGTTGTATTAAATCACTCAATTAATTGTTAGGAAGTACGATTAATTGCTGAAAAGAATTACCTTTTTCTCAACAGGCGCTAACTCCTGAAGAAAAAGTACACATCTGTGGTTCACTCAACTCAGAAGCTTCGATGGAGGGGTTGGTATGAAAGAAAAAGAGCTACGACGTTCGATGGCTGTTTTTACCATCGGAACAGTCATGCAGCTGACGGATCTGACAGCAAGACAGATTCGTTATTACGAAGAGCAAGAACTCGTTCATCCTAAGCGGACAGACACCAATCGCCGGATGTTTTCATTGAACGACGTCGATCGTTTGCTGGAAGTCAAAGACTATTTGGCGGAAGGGTTGAACATAACTGCAATCAAGCGGATGTACAGTACAGAAAGACTGAAGAAGCAGCAAGAAGAGGAGCTTGAAAACAAGCACAAAAACCTGACCGATGAAGATGTCCGTCGTATCCTCTACAAAGAAATACTCAACGCAAGTGGATTTAACCCTGGGGATTCAAGCAAACCTTGGGGAAGATAATAAAAAACAAAAAAACAAACAAAGCATAGTCAAGGAGAGGGAATACAAATGCCAAAATTTACTAGAGAAGAAATCATCGCATCAGCAAAGAATGATAACGTCCGTTACCTACGCTTAATGTTCACTGACATTTTAGGAACAATCAAAAACGTGGAAGTTCCTATCAGCCAGTTAGAAAAAGTATTAGACAACAAAATGATGTTCGACGGTTCTTCCATCGAAGGTTTTGTACGTATTGAAGAAAGTGATATGTACTTGTACCCAGATTTGGATACATGGTTAGTATTCCCATGGGGCACTGAACAAGGCAAAGTTGCACGTCTGATCTGTGATATCTACCAACCGAACGGCCAACCGTTTGCTGGAGACCCACGCAGCAACTTGAAACGTGCTCTTAAAGAAATGAAAGAATTAGGCTTCACTGAATTCAACTTAGGACCTGAACCTGAATTCTTCCTGTTCAAATTGGATGAAAAAGGCAACCCTACAATGAAATTGAACGACCAAGGTGGATACTTCGACTTGGCACCTACTGACTTGGGCGAAAACTGCCGTCGTGATATTGTTTTGGAATTAGAAGCTTTAGGTTTCGAAATCGAAGCAAGCCACCACGAAGTTGCACCAGGACAACACGAAATCGACTGGAAATACGCAAATGCTGTTGAAGCTTGCGACAACATCCAAACGTTCAAACTGATCGTTAAGACTGTAGCCCGCAAACATGGTTTGCATGCAACATTCATGCCTAAACCAGTATTCGGAATCAACGGTTCCGGAATGCACTTCAACATGTCTTTGTTCAACGAAAACGGCAATGCCTTCTATGACAAAAACGATGATCGTCAATTAAGCGAAACAGCTTACCAATTCATCGCTGGTCTGATCAAACACGCTCGCGGCTTTACAGCTGTCTGCAACCCAATCGTTAACTCTTACAAACGTTTGGTTCCTGGTTATGAAGCACCTGTATACATCGCATGGAGCGGAAGAAACCGTTCACCGCTGATCCGTATCCCAGAATCACGCGGCATGTCTACTCGTGTTGAATTACGTAGCGTTGACCCAGCTGCTAACCCATACTTGGCTTTGGCTACATTATTGGCTGCAGGTCTTGACGGCGTGAAGAACAAATTGGAAGCTCCAGCTCCAATCGACCGCAACATCTACCAAATGTCAGCTGAAGACCGTTACGAAAACGGAATTTTGGACTTGCCTACAACATTGCAAGAAGCTCTTGAAGAGTTCTCTAAAAATCCATTATTGGTTGATGCATTGGGCGACCACATCAGCAACAACTTCGTTGAATCAAAAGAAATCGAAGTAATGTCTTACATCCAACAAGTAACAGAGTGGGAAAGAGAACAATACTTGAATATGTACTAAGAGAGTGCGATGATTTGCGGAATCCCCTGCAAATCAGAACACGTTTAAAGAGCGTGATGACTCACGCACTTCCGCAAAAGGCCGAGACAAATTTGTCTCGGTCTTTTGTGTCGTTCAGGGAAGAAAAATCGTGCTGTTGCTGTAAACTTTAGCCGAGAAAACGTATAATGGATATATGTTAAATTCTTCAGAGGAGGGGTTACAGTGGAAGCAATCGAAATGGAAGGTTTGACAAAAATTTACCGCAAGCATGCAGCTTTGGACAATGTCCACCTCACAGTGGAGCAAGGCGAAAGATTCGGGTTCATCGGACCGAATGGAGCCGGGAAGTCGACAACCATCAAGCTGTTGCTTGATTTCATCAAGCCGAGCAAAGGAAGTGCCAGAATTTTCGGACTGGATGCCCAGAAAGACTCTGAGAGCCTGAAGCGCATCATTGGGTATGTCCCGAGCGATGTGCATTACTACAGCAATCTTACCGTGGAAGAGATTTTGATGATGACGGGAAAGTTTCATCATATCCAGAACATAAAGGAAATGATGGCTTATTACGCGGAACGCTTCGCATTGGAGCCTAAAAAGAAAATGAAGGACTTGTCTTTGGGCAATCGGAAAAAAGTCGCAATCGTGAACAGCCTGATTTTCAATCCGGAACTTTTGATACTTGACGAGCCTACAAACGGACTGGATCCTTTGATGCAGCATCGCTTGTTTGAGGAACTGAACTATCACAACAAGGAAGGCGCGACCATATTCATTTCTACGCATAACCTTCCTGAAGTGGAAACATTCTGTACGCGTACTGCCTTCATCCGTGAAGGAAAAATCATTTCTGTGGAAGACATGGCAGCGGGTTATCAACCAGGGAAAGTTGTGACGCTGACCGGTTCAGCCATCGGAACGGAGGACTTCGAATCCAAAGGGTATCGCGTCCTTTCCAGGACAGACCGGGTGGTTTCGTTGTTGTACAAAGACAACGTGAATCAGATTTTGGCGGATATGTCATCCTTGGATTTGGAGGATATCGAAATCCGCAATCAGAATTTGGAGGAAAAATTCATGACCCTGTACGGTGGAGGTGAATCCCATGAATAGCATCCGATTGGAGTGGAAACAGGAACGCGGTGGATTATTCGTTTGGCTGTTTTTTATGGTTCTGATCATGGGGCTGATGATGGCGATGTTTCCCGTCATGGCGAATCAGGGGATGGAGGACATCCTGACGACCAAGCTCGATGCGATGCCTCCTGAGATGTTGGAGGCCTTCTCGCTCACGAACGGCGCGATTTTGCTGCAGGCTACCGGATTTTTTGCCTATATTTTTCAGTACCTCTTTTTGGCTGCCTGTATTTTTGCAACAATGAAAGGTGCTCAGGCATTGATCAAGGAAGAAACGAACGGGACCATCGAGTACCTATATGCACAGCCGATCAGCAGAAAAGCCATCGTAACGAGCAAATACATCGCTAATCTGGTGCTGCTGATGATCTTTTGGATCGTCCTTTACGGAGCTGCCTTGCTGTTCATCTATTTGTTCAAGGAGGATGGAGCCGATTTTGTGGAGATCATAAAGGATATCACGCTGATGTTCGGTGCGGAGTCGTTGGTGTTGTTGTTCTTTTATTCGATCGGGTTCCTTTTCTCGACATTCATTGCGAGCAGCCGTTCCACCAGCGGAGTCGCTTTATTGCTGGTGTTCAGCACTTACATGATTGGCCTTGTCTCCAAGATGGTCGAGGACTACGAATTCCTGCGTGTTTTGTCGCCGATCGAATATGCACATCCAGCTGCCTTGCTGGAGGAAGGCGTTTCTTGGGAATACATGGTCATCTGCATCGTTGGAAGCCTGCTGGCGTTGGGGTTGAGCTATCTGATCTATGGCAGGAAAGATCTGCGGATTCAAGTGTAGCGTTGTCCATCAACAGGAATAAACAAAAAAAGCCCATTGCGGGCTTTTTTTGATGGACTGCTGTAAACGCGAATCATCACACTCTTCATAAACGTGTTCTGATCCGCAGGGGAGATTCATCGCACCCTCTACCCGAATGTCATGAACAGTACTGCGGCGACAATCAGGGCGTAGGATAATTTCTCCAGATTTTTCTTTGTGATCGGGTTCAGGCCTTTGTCGTAGCGCGTCTGGTACATGATCCAGACGTTGATCGCGATGCTGATGATGCCTAATATGCTGGCTGTAAGATATTTATTCACGGTGCTCCTCCTGTCGGTTTTGTTTTTCTGTTTGGTTATTCTGCGGATCGATGATCATATCGATGTGCGGGATATCATCCTCCAGATAAATATCCGATACGGGCCGGAATCCGAAAGAGGCGTAAAAATCCTGAAGATAGGCTTGTGCCTGCGCATGGATCGGGAGTTCCGGAAAATGCGTCTTTGCGTACTCCAACACGATCTGCATCAACTCCTGGCCGTAGCCATGGGTGCGTTCGCCTTGCGGGACAAGGACGCGTCCGATGCGCACATGATCCGGTTCCGGAATCAGCCGGGCATAGGCCAGCAGCCGATCTTCCGCCTGCTTCCAGAAGTGGATGCTGACGAGGTCGGTGTCGTCCACCTCTTGATAAGGGCAATTTTGCTCGACGACGAAAACAGCGACCCGCTCTTTGTAGATGAGGTGCAAGTCCCTCGCTGTCAGTTCTTCAAAAGGTTTGATGACCCACATATGGTTTCCGCCTCCTCGTTTGGTGGAGAGCCACCATCACAGTCCATTATAGCAAAGTGCAAGCAAACAAAAAACCGGGAAATCTTTTGCTGCAAAGAAAAGAAGCCAAGGAGCTTTCTCATATTGAGACGGCTCCTTGGCTTCTTTTGGTGTTCGTTATTCGGTTTAATAATATTTCAGGGCAGCAGGGCCTGAATCGCTGTTGCTGATGCGGAAGGCATCGGCAACAGGGGAGACGAAGACTTTACCGTCACCGACATGACCCGTGTACAATGCTCGGCGGGCAGCGCGGATGACTTCTTCGACAGGCACCTCGCTGATGATCGTTTCGATGCGGACTTTCGGTAAAAGATTGCCCTCAGCCTTCGCACCACGATAGAAAGTTTGTTGGCCTTTTTGGAGCCCATAACCATGCACCGATGTGACCGTCATGCCGGTTACGCCGATAGCGTTCAATTCCGCCTTCAAGCGCTCCAGTTTATCTGGATTGGCGATGATGTCGACCTTGTTCATCGTGTAGCCTGAATCAGCCAGTTTGAAGGCTCCAACTTTACTGAGATCCACTTCTTGAACAGCAGGGACTTCAACTGTTTTGTTGTTGTCTGTTACATAATCTTCGAAAGCGGTCGTTGCTACAAAGTCATGGTAGCTTGAAGTCAAGCCATGCTCAGCGACGTCCATGCCGACGATTTCTTCTTCAGCAGTAACGCGGAGACCCATTGTCTTTTGGATGACCTTGAAAACTACGTACATGGAACCGGCTGTGTAGGCTGCCACAGAAGTGACACCCAAAGCTTGGACCCCCAGCAGGTTGAATCCGCCGCCGTACAATAATCCACCATCTGTTGCGAAAACACCGACTAAGATTGTTCCCAATGCACCATTCACGCCGTGTACACTGAAAGCACCGACAGGATCATCGAACTTCAATTTTTGATCGACGAATTCAACAGCAAGGACAACGGCAAAGCCGGCGATGAATCCGATGGCGATAGCGCCGAAAGGGGAGACGACCGCACAGCCTGCAGTGATGGCTACCAGACCTGCCAATGAACCATTCAGTGTCATGGACACATCTGGTTTACCATATTTTTTCCAAGTGAATAAGAGTGTGACCAGGGTTGCTGTGACAGCGGATAAGTTTGTATTCAAGAAGATAGTACCGATCAAGGCAAGCGTTTCGTCCCCTGTTGCCGCAACGGTTGAAGCACCGTTGAATCCGAACCATGCGAACCAAAGGATGAAGACGCCAAGCGCACCGATCGTCAAATTGTGTCCAGGAATGACTTGTGCTTTACCATCTTTGTATTTTCCGATACGCGGTCCGACGATAGCAGCACCAACAAGGGCAGCGATGCCTCCGACCATATGCACGGCAGTGGATCCGGCAAAGTCAATGAAGCCCATTTGAGCCAACCAGCCGCCGCCCCAGATCCAGTGACCTGAGATAGGATAGATCAACAAGGAGATGATGAAAGAATACACGAGATAAGAGCTGAATTTGGTCCGTTCCGCAACAGCTCCGGATACGATAGTGGCTGCAGTTGCCGCGAATACGTTTTGGAACATGAAATGTACGGTCCCGGGAATGGTTGAATCAAGTCCATCCATAAATAATGCAGGTGTCCCGATGATGCCGGCGATATCATCTCCGAACATGATGCTGTATCCGATAAGGAAGAATCCCAACGATCCAAGCACAAAGTCCATAAGGTTTTTCATGATGATGTTCGCCGCGTTCTTGGCGCGAGTGAATCCCGTCTCGACCATCGCGAATCCGGCTTGCATGAAGAATACCAATACCGTTCCCAGCAAGGTCCATAATGTATCTACTGATGAAAACATAAATTATTCCTCCTTTTGTTTTAGCATAGTCTTAGTGTATAGAAATAATTTTAATGTTGCTATATCCTTCTTACTCCTTATGTCACAAAATGTGACAAAGCTTCCAAATCAACATTTGCAAGCGTTTGAATGTGAAATCGGTGAGAGTTTCAATGCTTAATCTCATCGAATTGCAGGAATGTTGGATGCAATTGTGTTTTTTTGGTCAATATGATTAAAATAAATCTGACATGAGCGAGTAGGGAATATGACGGATGTCAGAATCAGTGACAAGGAAAAGGTCACATCAGCAGGAATATTCAAGGAAAAGAGAGAATATGCAGCAAAAAGCCGTAAGGGAAGCATGCAGAACATGTTTTCCTTACGGCTCTATGTATTCTTTTAGTATCTTCTAAAAGTTGATGATCCAGTCCATTTCCGATAATTCAATCAACGGCAACTCGATCGCTTCCTCTTTTAGTGCCTTCTCGAACCCTTCCTTGGTAAAAGGGCCTTTTACAGATTCAATTCTTCTATCGATAATAAAATATTCGAATGCTTCATTATGTTCTTTTTCAAGAATGATAAATTCATCGGTCCAATTCAATCGTGTAATGTAGCCCTGGATGCTTCCAGTCGGGTAGCGATAAGATGAAGGCAGATGGAAAAGGTTTTGCCAAGAAGCGCACTGTCTCAAAAATAGGCCTTCTCCGACCGGTATTCTAAATTTAGCAATTCTGGATATTTCAGGCAACATTCTATTTTTCCACACTAGCATTTCCCCCCTTTTTATCTCCTCATTCTTTTGACATCCCTGCGGCATAAAAACCGGATAAAGGATCCGAAAAAAAGAATGAATCGCTTACATTTATGACAAGTCATAGTATAACTGCTTTTTTTTACAAAGTACAGTAGATTCTATTGATTTTATGTACTTTATATGTTTTTTAACATTTTTTTTAATATTAGGGCCATCGTTCGGGAATCGAAACAGATTACTTAAGTTTAATTGGCCATTGTTTCTGTTCTGACTATGTATGCGGGAGTCTGCTAAGGAAATAGCAAGCAATTCATTTTCAGGGCATTTTCTTATTGACCAAAAGAACAAAATGTGTCTGCCTGCTCTAGATGGAATTTGGTTTCAAACACTATATATTGTGGTGGAAATTTATGTGTGGATGATATATAGTATATACAGTGAATCGAAACAGAGACTACTTTAAGTGGAGGTATATGACTTGAGAAGCGCGTCCCGCAAGGAAAGCTTGCTCATTTTGTAACGACCTCTTACTTTTTATTAGCTTTTTTTGCATGTTCGGTTAATTTTTAACTAAGGAGTGGGAAAAATATGGCTTCATTACCAACGGATTTCTTAAATGAAAGCACGAATCTTCAAGTCGATGACGCAGAAGTGAATATCCAAGTGTTGAAGGCGGATGGACGGGTTGTTCCTTTTCATGCCAAGAAAATATATAAAGCGATAAAGAAAGCAGAGCGTTTTTTATCTGAACAGAACGAAGGGGCTGCAGATTACGATGTGGATGCTGTCGTGGCATTGGTCGTAGACAAACTGATCGCTTCAGAGACTGACAGCGTTTCGACCGATGATATCCATGATCAAGTTGAGGCGACGCTTGCTGAAATGGGAAATCTGCCGTTAGCCGAAGCTTATAATACCTACAAATTGACGAAAAAAGTCAAAAAACTGCAGCAACAGGACATCGAATTGCGCATCCAGAGCTTGATGAATGCCGATCAGAGCGTCGTCAACGAAAATGCCAACAAAGACAGCCGCGTCTTCAATACGATCCGTGACTTGACGGCAGGTGTGGCTGCGAAAGCGATCGGCTTGAGAATGTTGCCGAAACACGTTTCAAATGCGCATATGAAAGGCGATATCCATTACCATGACCTGGATTACCAGCCGTATTCACCGATGACGAACTGTGTTCTGATCGATTTCCAGAACATGCTCCGTGAAGGTTTCAAAATCGGCAATGCTGAAGTGGACAGCCCACGTTCGGTCAACACTGCGACTGCCCAAATGGCGCAGATTTTTGCGAACGTCGCTTCCAGCCAATACGGCGGCTGCAGTGCGGACCGGGTTGACGAAGTGCTGGCACCTTACGCACGCCTGAACTATGAGAAGCATCTGGAAACGGCTAAAGAATGGGTGGATGGCGAAGCGAAACAGATTGCTTATGCTGAAGAAAAAACCCGTAAAGACATCTATGATGCCATGCAAAGCCTGGAGTACGAAATCAATACACTCTACACTTCAAACGGACAGACACCATTCACCACACTCGGATTCGGTTTGGGAACTGATTGGTTTGCGCGCGAAATCCAAAAAGCCGTACTGCAAGTGCGCATCAAAGGATTGGGCAAGGAAAGACGGACAGCGATCTTCCCAAAATTGATCTTCGCCTTGAAAAAAGGCACAAACTTGGAGACGCAAGATCCAAACTATGACATCAAACAATTGGCCATCACTTGCGCCACGAAACGGATGTATCCGGATGTGCTGATGTACGATAAGATCGTTGAATTGACAGGCAGTTTCAAGACACCGATGGGTTGCCGTTCCTTCCTGCAGGGATGGAAAGACGAAAACGGAAACGAAGTCAATTCCGGTCGGATGAATCTTGGGGTCGTGACGTTGAACATCCCGAGAATCGCCTTGGAATCGGAAGGGAATCCGGAAGCATTCTGGAACATCTTTGAGGAACGTTTGGCCATCTGTAAGGATGCCCTCGTCTACCGTGTCGAGCGCACGAAAGAAGCGACGCCTACGAACGCACCAATCCTGTATCAGCACGGGGCCTTCGGGAAACGTCTGGGTGAAACGGATCAGGTTGATGAGTTGTTCAAAAACAAACGCGCAACTGTCTCCTTAGGTTACATCGGACTGTATGAAGCGGCTACCGTCTTCTACGGAGCGGATTGGGAAACGAATCCGGAAGCAAAAGCCTTCACTTTGGACATCGTCAAGAAGATGAAGGAAAAAACGGATGCTTGGGGCAACCAATACGGTTATCATTTCAGCGTCTACTCGACTCCGAGCGAGAGTTTGACCGATCGCTTCTGCAGCATGGACACAGAGAAATTCGGCATCATCGCTGATATCACGGATAAGGAATACTACACAAACAGTTTCCACTATGATGTCCGCAAGAACCCGAATCCTTTCGAAAAGATCGCCTTCGAAATGGAATATCCGCAATATTGCTCAGGCGGCTTTATCCATTATTGCGAATACCCGAACCTGCAGCAAAATCCGAAAGCGTTGGAAACAGTCTGGGATTTCGCCTACGACAAGGTCGGCTACTTGGGAACGAATACGCCGATCGACCACTGTCTGGAGTGCGGTTTCGAAGGGGACTTCAATCCGACCGAGCGCGGTTTCCAATGCCCGGAATGTGGCAATACCGATCCGCAGACATGCGACGTCGTGAAACGCACATGCGGTTACCTTGGCAATCCGCAGATCCGTCCGATGGTGAAAGGTCGCCATAAAGAAATTTCCGCCCGCGTCAAACATCTGCATGCGGATTGCAAGTCAGAACAGTAATCAGAACAGTTAGGTGATGTGAAGTGAAAAATCCGCAACCGCAAGAATGGTTGGCAGAGAAATACAGCAAGGACAAGGTGGCGGACTACAAGCCGTTCAACTTTGTCGATGGCGAAGGCGTGCGCTGCAGCATCTATCTGAGCGGCTGCCTGTTTGCCTGCGAAGGCTGCTACAACAAGATTGTCCAAAACTTCGACTACGGGATTGCCTACACCGACGAGCTGGAGGAACAGATCATGGCCGATCTGCGCCAACCGTATGTGCAAGGCTTGACACTTTTGGGCGGCGAACCGTTCCTCAACACGAAGGTCGCGCTGCGGCTTGCGCAGCGGATCCGGGCAGAGTTCGGCCGGACCAAGGACATCTGGGGCTGGACCGGCTACTACTGGGACGAACTGGCTTCAGAATCCGAGGATAAGCAGGAATTGCTGCGCTTGATGGATGTACTCGTCGACGGCCGCTTCGAACTGTCAAAACGGGATCTGACATTGAAGTTCCGCGGCAGCTCCAACCAGACCATCATCGATGTGCAAAAATCGCTTGAAGCCGGAGAAAAGGTTCTCTGGGCCAATGCTTACGCTTGAATGTTAAAACATATCGTGCTGCCTCACTTCGAGGCAGCACTTTTTTGTGCGTCCGACTTTTTCCGGAGTGGCAGGAAAGATGGATATACGCGAGTTATCCCTCCTTTTAGAGCAGTCGAGGTCGGAAAGGGGAAAGAGGTAGCGAATTACCGGTGAGACAGTCCTCGCCGGGAAACAGCGGCTCGCGGCCGACCGAATTCCCGGTGAAGCGGTTCTCACCGGGAAAAAACGTCCCAACCATGGGCGAATTCCCGGCGAGCCGGCCCTCATCGGGAATTTTTCTCCAATGAATGTTTCAATCCGGCTATTTTGACCCAGGAAGAAATCAAAACTAGGAATCAACCGTCCTCTGTGATGCAATTATCCAAAATCTGCGTATGTTTATGGTAGTAAATAACTATAATGGAGTGAGCGCTATCGCATACAAGGAACGCACGAAACCAAAGCTTCTCCGCATCTATGAGGTACTGTCCAATCGCATGATCCTAAGCAATGAGGATCATTTTTACCACCTTCATCTAGATAAAGGGTTCGATGGGGAATACGGATTAGATGGACTTACCGAACCATTATCTTCATACTGTTTGGTACTGAATGATTTGCAGTTGGAATTCAGAAAATCCTCTTTTCAAGTCGATACACTTTTGATTTGTACTGACATAATACGACTGTACGAAGTGAAGAACTACGAGGGAGTTCATACATGGGCGGATGATAAATTACTTAAATCGACCGGTGTATATCTGGAAAACCCGTGGGTACAATTGCAGCGGACTAAAGTGAAATTGGAATTGCTGCTTCAGTCCCTGTCGTGTCAAATGAAGGTGGAGGCTTATGTTGTCTATATCAATCCTGAATTCACTTTGTTGGAGGCGAAAGGTGACGGGAATCATCTTCTGCCTAGTCAGGTTCCCCTTCATTTTCGAAGTTTGCCAATGAAAGAGACACCCTCTTTTGAGCAGCGACGGTTGGCTGAGCGATTGCTGCAGCTGCATAATCCGGATTATCCATCGCACACGAAACCAGTATATTGTTATGAAGACTTACGTAAAGGGATCAGTTGTCCGGCGTGCGGTACGGTTGCGGAAGCTTTCCAGGGACATTTCATAAAGTGTCAGACATGTGGTGAAAGAATGAATGTCAAAAAAGCAATCAAAAAAAATATTGAGGATTTTCGTCTTTTGTTCCCTGATGAAAAAGTGACTACCAATCGTATGCTGGATTGGTGCGGTTCAGGTGATAAGGACCGCATATATCGGATTCTCAGAGAAAACTATCAGCCTAAAGGAAATGCGCATGGCCGTTATTATGTCTGAAATTTTGGGGGCCGGATCCCAGCTTACTTTCGCGGTGGTCGCCGGGAAACAGCGCCCCGCGGCCGACCGAAAACCCGGTGAGAAGGTGGTCGCCGGGAAATAGCGGCTCGCGGCTGACCGAATTCCCGGTGAAGCGGTGCTCGCCGGGAAATAGCGGCTCACGGCCGACCGAAAACCCGGTGAGACAGTCCTCGCCGGGAAAAAACGTCCCAACCGGGAATTTCAGCTTACTGGGACTGGGGTATCCGGCAGCATTTTTTTGATGCGCTTCATTACCCAAAAACACATCAAAAATGCTATACTAATTTTATTGAAACGTTTTCAAATAATCCCAATAAGAAAGTTGGTATGACAATTGAAAAAAATAAACATCGGTAATTCAGGACTGTTAGCATCAGAAATTTCGCTCGGCATCATGCGTATGAACGCTTTGACGCATGAAGAGGCGACAGTGGTCATCCGCACGGCAGTGGACAACGGCATCGATTACTTCGATCATGCGGACATCTACGGCAGAGGGACTTCGGAGGAAATTTTCGGAAAAGCCTTTAAGGAACTCGGCATCGCGAGGGACAGCGTGATGCTGCAGACGAAATGCGGCATCGTGCCGGGTGTCATGTTCGATTTCTCAAAAGAACATATCATCGCATCGGTGGAGGGAAGTATGAAACGACTTCAGACCGATTACGTGGATGCCTTGCTGCTGCACCGTCCGGATACGTTGGTGGAACCGGAGGAAGTCGCCGAAGCTTTCGATGAACTGCACAAAGCAGGGAAAGTGCGCCATTTCGGCGTCAGCAACCAAAATCCGATGCAGATTGAATTGTTGAAGAAAGCTGTCACACAGCCATTATTGATCAATCAACTGCAGCTCAGTCTGACCCACGCACCGATGATCGATGCAGGATTCAACGTGAACATGATGAACAATCCTTCATTCATGCACGACGGTTCCGTCCTGGAATACAGCCGGATCTCGGACATGACGATCCAGCCGTGGTCGCCATTCCAAGCTGGTAATGGCAAGAAAGGGCTGTTCTTCGACCATCCCGATTATCCGGAATTGAATGAAAAAATCAACACAATTGCGGAAGATAAAGGCGTATCCCGGGAAGCAATCGCAATCGCGTGGTTGTTGCGTCATCCGGCTAAAATGCAGCCAATCGTCGGCAGCATGAACCCAGAGCGTATTGCAGCCATCTGCAAAGCTTCCGATGTGGCGCTGAGCCGCACCGAGTGGTATGAACTCTATAAGGCTGCAGGCAAAATGTTGCCTTAAAGAAAGGCAGCAACAGTTAAAGAGAAATAAAAAAAGAACAAGACTCCAATTGGAATCTTGTTCTTTTTTCGCTTTAGGGTTCGTAAATAATCTTATCAAAATAGAGCAAATCGATTTTTTTTGTATCGGCGAACGTGGCGTTGATTTCCCCGCTGTAGAGCATTTCCCCGGACTGGAGTTCGAAAACAGCCAGTTGAGAAGCCCGGTCAGGCTCCAGATAATTTTCCGTCAGTATGATGCGGTTGTCGGAAACGAGGATTTGCCAATTCATATCGACGGTCTCTTCCCAATCAGCAGTATTCTGGAGAATGATTTTATCGCGCACTTGATCCTGCATCAGATCAAGAGGTTGGATTGACCATTCCTGATCCGTGTGCTGCAATTGATAGAAAATACCATCCTTAATTGCGTAAGATAAATCATCCACCAATGCTTCTTCAGCAGCCAGTGTTGACCATTCCTTCGTTGTCCAATCATAGCGCTTGAAGGATAGTGAGACAACCGGTGCAACGTATTCTGTAGCTTCCGAATCAGTTTCTTCGAGCCGCTCCATGACGAAGATTGCTTTTTGATCGCCTTGTGTCAACACGGATGTGGTAACACTCTGATAACCCGTAAAATCCGCAGGTATCTCGAAAGCAAAATGTTCCTCCTGCATACCACTGTCCAGATCATAAATCAGGATATCCGTGCCACGATCATTTGAATACTCATCATAACGGCTGTACGAGATAATCAGCTTACCGTCCAGGAAGTCCGTGCTATTGACGTTATAATAGGTCTTTTCTTTTTTTTCCGGATAAGCGAGGAGCGTTTCCGCAACGGTTTTGTCAGCCTTATCCAGTGTCGCTATCAGGAAGCCGTCATTATCCGCTGCTGTATAGTACAAGTTTCCTTCGGTTTCGGCATAATTCCCTTCAAAAGGCCGCTTCCCACGCATAAACGCTTTATACTCATCGCGCCAAACCTGAACAGCGCTTTCTGCGTAGTCTTGGAAGAATGCATCCTGACGTTGCGTCTCGGAATGGCGCAAGCCGGAGCTGTCAAAGCTTAGGGTAGTCGTTTCCCATTGCGAGTGTGCTGTTCCGTAATAGAGTAAGCCATCCAAAACTGCTTCATCACCAGAAACTGTCTCAATACCGATACGCAAAGGCTCTTCTTTTGCCAACAGCGGCTGTGTGTAGAATCCTCCGAGAACGACAAGCAAAAGGAGACTCAGCAATAAAATCGTTTGTTTTCTCATTTTTTGTCCTCCTTCTATACGCTGATGCGTTTTTCAAGCAACCGATAATTAGCCCATGTCCCGGACAGCAAAAGCATAAGGCTCACGGCAATCGTCATCCAGTACTTTTCTTCCGCATACAAACGCGTCGTGATGCCGGTACGCAGGAAGAGAAGCATCGCGGCAAAGAGGACGATTGCGAGAGTAGCTGCCAAGAATACCCCTTTCCAACGTCCGCTCAAGTGCATCAGGATGAACGTGTACCCTAAAGTGAGCGCTGTATAGCCAATAGTGTAAAAAAGCAGATAATTGGAAAAGAGACTTGGTAAAGCCAAGTCCAATGGAGAAGCGCTGGTTGATGCCATCTGCAAGGGGATTTCCCGATAGATGTCCGCCGGAATAAGTCCGGAAAAGACCAGCTCCTCAAGATACAAAAGCCCGATTTGCCAAACTTGCAGCCCTGTAATCAGGAGCCAAATGGTCGCGAATTTTGCTGCATACACAGCGAAACGGTTACCCGGCAGACTGAGCAAACGGAAAGAGAAACGGTTTTTTCCAGACCAATCCTGATACCAGATAAAGACGGCATAGAACAGCAATGCGAAAATGGCTGTCATGATCGAAAAAACGAAGAACGAGTTGTTTGTCACATCCTCCAACGTAAGATACCCATAGTCCTGCAGATATTGTTCGGGTAGTGCAGCATAGTTCTGTTGCCGGTAGTTCTCATATCCGTCTTTCCAGATATGGTATTCGTGGAAGACTGCATAAGCCTGTAAAGCCGTCATAAAAGCCAACAGGAAGCCATAGAACCGTTTCGCGCGATTCCATTCAAATGTCCATAGTTCCATAAATTTTTTCATGGTTGATACACCTCCCGCATCACATCAATGATTGCCTTGCCTTCGTTTTGGCGGATGTCTTCTGCGTAAAAATCTTCGACGACACGGCCGCTGCGCAGCATGACGATCCGGTCCAACAACATTTCGACTTCATCCATATGATGAGTGGCGATGAGGACGCCCTTGTCCGTCACGAATTTGCTCGTGAAGACCTCGAGAATATCCTCGCGGGCAAAGACATCGATGCCGGAAAATGGCTCATCCATCAAATAGTAATCCGCGTCCAGAGAAAGTCCCAATAAGAAACTCACCTTTGCGCTGTTCCCTTTGGAGAGATTTTTCAGTTGCAGATCCGATTCCAGACGGAAAAACGAAAGTAGTTCATCCGCTTTGGCGGCATTCCAATTCGGGTAGTAGATACTCATAAACTTCATCGACTCCGCGATTGTCATCCATCGTGGCATCGTCAGTGAGTCAGGGATATAGGAGATTTTTTCGTATAGCTGTTTATGAATGTCTTGCCCGTCGATCGTAATCGAGCCGTTGTTGCGTGGAGCTAAGCCCATAATACAGTTCATGAGGGTCGTTTTGCCTGTGCCGTTCATTCCGGTCAGACAAGTCACTTCATTTTTTTTGATGGTAAAGCTGACATCTTCCAAAATGGTCCGTTTGCCGTATTTTTTTTCCAGATTCTTGATTTCAATCATTCACGTGCACCTCCTTCAAGCGCTTTTTGATCAAGTCCAGGACCGCTTCATCCTCCAGTCCGATTGTGCGTACCGTTTCGATGAATCCCTGTAAGGCCTCGTCCAATAGCTCTTGTCTTAATGTCTGGATTTTTGATTGGCTTTCCGTTATTTTGCTGAGAGAATTTCCATCTGTATAAATCAAACCAAGCCCCTCCATTTCCTTATAAGCACGCTGTACCGTATTCGGATTCACTTTTAATTGTGTAGCCAATTCCCGGCGCGACGGTATTTCTTGTCCGGGTTGGA
Source organism: Trichococcus pasteurii (assembly GCF_900112935.1). Lineage (GTDB taxonomy): Bacteria > Bacillota > Bacilli > Lactobacillales > Aerococcaceae > Trichococcus > Trichococcus pasteurii. The sequence goes on along the minus strand of NZ_FONM01000017.1, from coordinate 44,515 downwards.
AAGCGCCGCTTACGATTTTCTGCTTGTGCATTTCGATAATCTGTTCGTAGACCGGACTTCTTTTGTCAAAAATCACTTTTTCCACCTGCCTTTTCCGATCGAGTGTATTAAACGGTTAATACACTTGGGTTAAAAAATATATGTACAGGTGTATTATATGCATAATACACCTGTAAGTCAACCAAAATCCCAGAGAGGTGGCATGGCTGAGCGTTCGAAAGTCAAATTTGGTTTGGAATTAGTTTTTTTTGCGAAATTGGTTCGGTGTGGTTCCGATTACTTTTTTGAAAACGTTCTGGAAATGACTTTGGCTGGAAAAACAAAGATAATTGCTGATTTCGCTGATACTTTTGTTAGTGAAGGTCAGCAACCTTTTAGCTTCCTGTATTTTGCAGTCCTGGATGAAGGCATGCAACTTCATTCCCGTTTCTTTATGGAATTTATGGGAGAGATAGGAACGGTTGAACCGCAGTTCTTCTGCGATCGTGTCCACATTCAACGGCTGATCGATATGGCGTTGGATATGATGGACAATCTGCCTAATGTCCGAGTCGCTCAAAAAAGGGAGGCGATGCTCGGACACTTTCGAAGTGAACGTATGGATGGCTTCCACCTGCAGCGAAAGAATATGGTCTGGATTCGTCAATTGCTCGGCCTGTTTTATGTAAAGATCCGAGAGTTGGAAAGCAATCTCCGTTTCCACACCTGCTTGAATAGCTGTTCTAGTGAAAAGAGCGATGGACACGATGAAGGTGTTCTTGAGCTGACGGATATTGTCATTTGCTACAGCGCCCATTTGCACATGCATCGGCGTTTTGAGAAAAGTGTCGAAGCCCTCAAGGTTTCCATCCGCGATAAAAGAAAGAATTAGTTTTTCAACTTCGTAGGAATTGTTGAACTGGTTTTCCTCCCGGATGGAATAGACGTTTTCTGTTCCTTTCTTCTGGATCGATTTGGCGGAGGGAAAGGCGTTGAGCGGGAACAGCGCGTCAATCGAGATGTCCTCCTGATTGATTACATGATGCATCAGTACGAGTTTTCCCAGAAAGGCGGACAAGTCAGATAACGGAATGTTTCTGAAAAAGGAGCCGGCTGCGGGATGGAGTTCCTCTGGGATTCCGTAGTGATCGATGAGCGCCTGCAGCATGGATTTTTCATAAGGTACGCCGGAAATCGGGCCGATGATGATGCTGCACTCGGGGGCATCTTTCAGTTTCAGATAGCCGTAATAAGAAAAGGCGCTGCCGGAAATATAGCCGATAGTGTCCGGATGAGATAAAATATCCTGCACAAGTTTTTCCGGAGGATAAAAAGCTGAATGCTGGTCAGGAAAGCAGCCCAATAAAGTTTCTTCCTGGTGGATATAGATGGGAATAAAGAAGGCTTCATAAAAAAATTTGCAATGCGTCAGTAGATTATGGTTCATCGTTGCACACCCTTTCAAGATACAACAAATATACAATGAAACGAATAAATGTGCAATAAAAGCGGATACATTCCCGGTACAATGAGAGCGTAAGGAATTGAGAGGAGCGGGAATATGCAACAAGATAAAATTAAACAGATCATTGCTCAGATGACAGTGGAAGAAAAGGCCAGCCTGTGCAGCGGGCAGGATTTCTGGCATCTGAAAGGCGTTGAGAGATTGGGGGTTCCGGCAGTCATGGTCGCGGACGGTCCGCACGGATTGCGGAAACAAGAGGTTGCCGGAGACCACTTGGGCCTGAACGAAAGCATTGCGGCTGTCTGCTTTCCGGCTGGTTGCGCTTCGGCTGCCAGTTTTGATCGCGGATTACTAAAAAAATTGGGCGAAACGCTAGGCAATGAATGCCAAGCGGAAAACATCAGTACCATATTGGGTCCGGCGATGAACATCAAGCGCTCGCCGTTGTGCGGCCGCAACTTCGAATATTATTCAGAGGACCCGCTTTTGACTACGGAATTGGCTGGTGCTTTTGTTGAAGGTGTGCAAAGCCAAAACATCGGGACTTCGCCGAAACATTTTCTTGCAAACAATCAGGAGACCCGTAGAACAACAAGTTCTTCGGAAGTGGATGAGCGGACCTTGCGGGAAATCTATCTTGCGGCCTTCGAAGGCATGGTCATCGAACAGAAGCCATGGACAATGATGTCCGCCTACAACCGGATCAATGGCGTATTCGCTTCAGAAAACAAACGATACATGACGGACATTTTGCGTAAGGAATGGGGCTTCGACGGTCTGGTGATGACCGATTGGGGAGCCATGAATGAGCGGGTTGCCGGTTTGAAAGCCGGAGTGGACATCGAGATGCCCGGACCGGCAGAAGAGAATGACCAAGCGATTGTTGAAGCCGTCGAATCAGGGCTTCTGGATGAAGCGATTCTCGATCGTAGCTGCGCCGCCATTCTGGGACTGATTTTCCGTTACACGGAAAACCGCAACGAATCGGCTGTGTTCGATCGCGAGAAGGACAGCGAAATAGCCAGAGAAATTGCTGAAGAATCGATCATTCTGCTCAAGAATGAAGGGGAGCTCTTGCCGCTGTCAGCGGACAAGAAAATCGCCTTTATTGGAAAATATGCAGCGAAACCACGCTATCAAGGCGGCGGAAGCTCCAACATCAACAGCTATCGGGTCACTTCCGCACTGGATGCTGTCTCCGGAAATGCCAACATCCTCTATTCACCAGGATTCACGGATGAAGGACCGGATGAAAAGATGCTCCGGAATGCCATTGAAACAGCACAGCAGGCCGAAGTGGCGGTCATTTTTGCAGGTTTACCGGACAGTTTCGAATCGGAAGGGTATGACCGAAAGCATATGAACTTGCCTGATTGGCAGAATGAACTGATTGCCTCCGTCAGCCATGTCCAACCGAATACCGTAGTCGTGCTCCACAACGGATCAGCAGTGGAGATGCCCTGGATCGCATCCGTATCGGCTGTTTTGGAAGCGTATTTAGGCGGTCAAGAAGTGGGCGCTGCGGTCGTCAACATTCTTTTCGGCAAAACTAATCCTAGCGGCCGTTTGGCAGAAACCTTTCCGCTGCGCCTGGAAGACAATCCGTCTTATCTTTCCTTCGGCAAGGATAACGAGCAAGTGGACTACAGCGAAGGTGTATTCGTCGGGTACCGCTACTACGAGAGCAAAGCGATGGAGGTACTGTTTCCATTCGGACACGGCCTGTCCTATACAACTTTCCAATATTCGAATCTGAAGCTCGATAAAACGACAATGCTGGACAGCGAAGAATTAAACGTGTCCGTTGATGTGGAGAACACGGGTGAAAGAGTCGGGAAAGAAGTGGTCCAGCTTTACGTTTCGCCAAAATCAAATACGATTGTCCGTCCAGCCAAAGAATTGAAAGGCTTTGAAAAAATCGAACTTCAGCCCGGCGAAAAGCGGACAATGACGTTTACATTGAACAAAAGAAGCTTTGCCTATTGGAATACGGAAATTAACGATTGGTACGCAGAAAGCGGCGCTTATGAAGTTCAAATCGGGAAATCGGCCAAAGAAACAGTGCTTTCTGAAAATGTGGAAGTGCAGTCATCCGTCGAAATTCCGGTTGTCTATCATCTGAACTCGCGGATGGGCGACATCATGAAGAACGCACATACCGGAGCGATTTTGGAAAATGCATTGGCTGGATTCTATGTGCCTGTAGCAGACAATGCAAGTGAGAATCAAGCCACTCATGAAAATTCAGCCATTTCCAGCGAAATGATCGCTGCCATGATGGCGGACATGCCGCTGAGGCAGTTGGCGAGTTTCATGCCGGGTGTCACGCGGGGTAAGTTGAATGAATTAGTGAATCAATTGAACGAAAAAATATATCAGGAGGTATAAAAGCATGGCAGCAGAAATACAGCATGATCGTATGGGAATAGAAAAAACAATGGTACTGAGTGATTATCTTGCAGATGGTTTAGGGCAATTAGGTTTGAATATAATCAGTGGATTGATTGGGCAATTAATTTATTTTTATACAGATAAAGTAGGCTTGGCTGCGGGGGCAGTCGCTACCATGCTCTTGATTTCAAAAATTATTGATGCTTTTACGGATTTAATAATGGGCAAAATAATGGATAACGGAAAGTCTCCAAAGGGCAAATGTCGTCCTTGGTTTTTACGTATGGCTTTTCCGGCCTTGGTACTTATCCCTGCGTTGTTCATGATCCCAGCTGGATTGGATGTAAATGGGAAGCTTGCCTTTGTATTAATCACGAATGTCTTGTTGAGTGCGATTGTCTTCACAGCTGTCGCAATTCCTTATGGAGCTATAATGGCATTGCGCACAAAAAGTCAAGAAGAGCGCAGTAAAATGGGGATTTTCCGTGCTGCTCTAGGATATGTATCGGGGATGGTTATCGCAATTATGGTTATCCCATTGACTAACATGTTTGGGGGCGATCAGCAAGCGTGGATAAAGATAGGAATCATATTTGGCGGAATCGCTTGTTTATCTTTTTGGATTCTTTATCACAAATCAAGAGAAACCAGCAATAAAAATGAAATCGTTTCAAGTGAGGATAATTCAGAAGTGGAAGAAGTTTCATTTAAAGAAGGGGTGAAAATCCTATTCCGGAATAAGTATTGGGTATACATGTTAATGGTCAGCCTATTCAGTCAGCTAAGCTTTGGGTTATCAGGAGCTACAGGAGCATATTATGCGAAATGGGTATTAGGGGATGATAATCTTGTGGCCCTTCTTGGAGGGATAGGCTTGATTCCTACTTTTGCAGGTTTTCTATTAGTGGGACCTATGGTGAAGAAACTTGGTGTAACTAAAACAGTCTATGTATCTATGGCCATCGCCATCCTAGGAACCGCTATCCGTGCCTTTGCACCCGGAAGCTTTATATTGACCGTCACTGCAGGGCTTTTACCTACATTCGGGATGATTCCGATTATGTCACTGGTTGGAGTAATGACGAATAACTGCGTTGATTACAATGAATGGAAAACAGGGAAACGCCTGCTTGGCATGACCAACAGTGTTACCGGATTTGGCGGAAAAGTGGGAGTGGGTCTAGGAGCATCCCTTACTGGTTGGGTACTGGCGCTGGGTGCATATAATGCATCACTTTCAGTGCAACCTACAAGTGCAATAAATGCCATCTATGCGATAGCTGTCTACATTCCTTTGGTTCTTTACATCATCATATTCATATTTGCCAAAAAATATGAATCACTAGAGAAAATGTATCCACAAATCATTGCGGAACTGGCTGATCGAAAAAATCAGTAAGCGGAATCGGGAGGTAAAAAAGGTGAGAATTGACAAGGTATATGTTGAAAATCAAATGAACCCTATCGGAATGGATACGCGGCGCCCAACCTTTGATTGGAGGCTGTCTGCGGATGAAAAGCAAACCGTGCAAGTGGCTTATCAAATTACTGTGGAAGATAACGATCAGGAAGTTTGGGACAGCGGCAGGGTTGAGTCTGCTGATTCTGTTGCTATTGCTTATGCGGGTGTTGCGTTGGAGCCAAGCACCAGATATCGAGTCGGTGTGACGGTTTGGGACAATCATGGCAACCAGGCTGTCAGCAATGCATGGTTTGAAACCGGTTTATTGTCCGGGGAAAACTTCCAAGCACGCTGGATCACTTTTGACCAGCAAGATGATGAGACAGCATGTCCGGTGTTTAGGAAAAAATTCCATGCTCCGAAAAAAGTCACGAGTGCCCGCGTCTATGCTTCCGCCTTGGGGGTCTATGAAATCAAGCTGAACAGCCAAAAAGTGGGGGATCACTATTTTGCACCCGGCTGGACGAATTACCATAAGCGCCTCCAATATCAAACCTATGGCTTGGAGGATCTCCTCGATGAAGAAAACAGCATCGAGTTGACAGTCGGGAACGGCTGGTACAAAGGGATCTTCGGCTTTACGATGCAGCCGAACATCTATGGCAATCAGGTGGCGGCATTGGCTGAAATCCACCTGAACTATGAGGACGGCACCAAGGAAATAATCGGAACGGATGAGACGTGGCAAGTAGAATACGGCTCCATCCGAAGCAGCGAAATATATCTGGGGGAAGTGCAGGACACTACCTTCCAGAGAACGTTCGCCGGAACTGCCCGGATCACGGAGTATCCAAGGGAAAACATGGTTGCGCAGGAATCGGAGCCTGTCCGGATAACGAAACGGTTCCCTGCAGTCAGCTACATTGAAACACCGAAGGGCGAAAAGGTATTGGACTTCGGCCAGAATCTGTCCGGCTTCGTCTCCTTCAAAGTTAAAGGGGAAAAAGGCCAGCAGATAACGATCAAACACGCGGAAACATTGGACAAAGACGGCAACTTCTATCCGGATACCCTAAGGCAGGCCACATCCCATGATGTTTACGTTTTGAACGGAGAGCTGCAAACGCTGTGTCCGCATTTCACCTTCCACGGTTTCAGATACATAGCGATCGAAGGCTTGGACAACATCGTGAAAGAGGATTTTGTCGCCTGCGTCATGCACACCGATATGCAGCAGACCGGCACGTTTGCTTGTTCGCATGCCGGGATTAATCAGCTGCAAAGCAATATCGAATGGGGACAACGCGGCAATTTCTTGGATATCCCGACCGATTGCCCGCAACGGGATGAACGCTTGGGATGGACGGGGGATGCGCAGATTTTTTCCAACACAGCGATGTTCAACTTCCAATCCCAACGCTTTTTCCAGAAATGGCTCAGGGACTTGGCTTCCGAGCAAACTGTGGAACATGGCGTACCACATGTGGTACCGAATATTTTGGGTAATCAGGACGGGGCTGCCGCCTGGAGCGATGCAGCCACCATCATACCGTGGAATCTGTACCTGAACTACGGAGACAAGACGGTTTTGGAGCAACAGTACGCCAGCATGAAAGGATGGGTGGATTACATCACCTCCAAAGTAAGTGCCAATGGGCTTTGGCAGACAGGCTTCCAGTATGGAGATTGGCTCGCTCTGGATAAGGAAGAGAGCTCAGACCGTACCGGGGCGACGGATCGTTACTTTGTGGCAAATGCCTACTATCTTCATTCCCTGGATATCTTGCGCCAAGCAGCTGCGATCATTGGCGAAGAGACGGACGCCGAACACTATGACAGCCTTCATCACGAGGTGTTGGCGCAATTCCAGAGCGAATATATTACCGAAACTGGCCGGTTGGTGAGCGAAACGCAAACAGCTTGTGTATTGGCGCTGCATTTCAATCTTATCCAAGAAGAACATCGTGCCCGCATATTAAAGACACTCATCGTCAACTTGGCTGAGCATAAAAATCATTTGTCCACGGGCTTTGTCGGCACGCCGTATCTTTGCCACGTGTTGTCCGAAAATGGTGAACATGAATTGGCAACCAAAGTGTTTCTGCAGGAAGACTATCCTTCCTGGTTGTACGCGGTGAATAAGGGAGCCACAACCATTTGGGAACGTTGGAATTCCATTTTGCCTGATGGCAGTTTTGATGAATCAGGGATGAATTCGCTGAACCACTATGCATACGGATCGATCGGCGATTGGATGTACCGCAAACTGGCAGGCATCAATCCGTTGGCACCCGGTTATAAAAAAATCAAAATCGCACCAATGCTCACAAAAGGTCTGACGTGGCTGGATGCTTCCTATAACACGGCCTATGGCAAAGTCAGAAGCGCATGGAAATGTGAAAGCGGGATGATTTCCATCGATATCGAAATACCTGCAAATACGACAGCGGTGGTCATTCTTCCCGAAAAAGCAGACCAATTAGAACTGGGTTCCGGAAAGTATCATTATGAGTATGCGACCGAAACGGACTTGAGAATTGCTAAATACAGTTTGGAGAGCACACTGGAGTTTATTCTCTCTGATGCTTATGCTGTTGAATTGTTTGATCAGTTAGCGCCCGGAATGCTGGAAAACCCGCTGATTTCGTTTGCGCACAAGATGACAATCACGGAGCTGACAGCCGTCATGCCTCCGGAAGGAGCAGAATTGTACCATTTCGTCATCAATAAATTAAATGAGAGAGAAAGGGAAATCGCGTGAACCTGACGGAAGAAGAGCAATGGCAAATGTTTCTTGATGTTAATGCTGAAAAGTAAATATGAATTGAGGAGTTACATCTTGGGAAAGAAATCACCTTTTGTGGTTATTTGCCCCGGAGGTGGATATGAAATGGTTGCTGCCGGAATAGAGGGCGATCCCTATGCAAAGAAGCTAAATGCTCTCGGGTACTCAGCCTTTGTCTTGTACTACCACACAAAGGCGGGTGCTCAAGCCCCACAGCCTATGGATGATTTGGCAAGAGCCATCAGATATATTCTTGATAATGCGGAAGAATTGAACGTAGATAGGCAGCAATTTTCGGTTTGGGGACCCTCTGCTGGTGGACATCTGGCAGCCTCGTTCGGAACCAAGGCACTAGGCTATGAGCACTATAAGTTTCCGAAGCCCAGTGTCCTCGTGTTGGCCTACCCGGTCATATCAATGCAAGACTCTCTTGGACACCAAGGGAGCAGGGAAAGGTTGTTGGGTAAGGAGGCTGATCATGCCTTAAAGCTTGCTTATTCCATTGAAAGCCAGGTGGATTCTGGTTATCCGCCGACTTTTGTATGGAACTGCGTGACTGATGAAGTTGTTCCGCCAGAGAACTGTCATGCTCTTTTTGAAGTATTATGCAAAAAAAGCATTCCCTGCAAATTTTGCCAATATTCGGAAGGGTATCATGGAAGCGGGTTCTCCCGAGGCGAGCTGGCGGAATCTTGGTTTGATGATGCGGTCAGCTTCATGAACAAATATATGGCTTGAAGGCATGAGTTGCCCGATTAAGCTGTTTGACCATAAAAAATTGTTGAGGAGATACTGCTATGTCAAAAGTATTTGTGCTGGGTGGGACGGGATTTCTGGGATATCACACCATTAAAGAGCTGCTGTCGAAAGGCTACGAAGTCAAAACGATGGCTTTGCCGCCTCTGCCAACTGAAGATTTATTACCAAAAGAAGTATACTGCACCTTAGGGGACATCAATGCATTGGAGGATGAAGAAATCATAGGCATCCTATCGGATTGTGAAGGGTTCATTTATGCCGCGGGGGCGGATGAACGGACCGTTCCGCAAAAGCCGGCTATGAAATTTTTCTACGAAGCAAATGTCCTGCCCACGCAGCGCTTGGCAAAATTGGCGAAGTTGGCCGGAGTAAAAAAATTCGTGCTGTTCGGCTCCTATTTTGCGGAATTTGCAGAAAGGCTCCCGGAATACAAGTTAAGAAGCCAGGCTTATCCGAATATGCGGTTGTTGCAGGAGCAGGTTGCTTTTGCGGAAGGGGAAGGCGGCATGACCGTCACTTCTCTGCGGTTGCCGTATATTTTCGGAACGATGCCCGGTCGAGTGCCGCTCTGGAACGTTTTTGTGGATCAGGCAAAGGGACAGCCGATTTTCCCTGCGCTTGAGGGAGGGACCGCAATGGTCACGGTGGAGCAAGTTGCGGAAGCGGCTGTCGGTGCCATGGAAAAAGGAATGCACCGGACAAGCTATCCGATCAGCGCAAAAAATATGAAATTCCAGGAATTTTATCAGATGATTGTGGATGCCTTGGGGCAGCAGCAATCGACACAGGTGCCGGTCGTACCTTATGAGCAGATGAAGGCAGTCTACGAAAATCTGGACGAGCATGCCACAAGAGCTGGCCTGGAGCACGGCATTCATATGGTAGTCAGTTCGAAACTCCAAACGGAAAACCTTTATGTAGATCCTGCAGAAACGATGTCGGTACTGGGAATCAAAAACCATGATGTATTGGAGTCGATCAGAGAGACTTTGTGTAAATGTATAGAGTCATAGGACGTACTTGTATCCTCAAAAGACAACTGAAAAATGAAGGGAAAGAGCTGCCTCAGACTAGTGGGGCAGTTCTTTTGTGTATGAGTATCAAATGATTGGGACGGATTCAGTTACATCCCGCGACGATATTTGGCCGGGGATATGCCGGCCGCTTTTTTGAAAGCGGTCTGGAAATGGCTCTGGCTGGAAAAACACAAGTAATTGCTGATGGTGCTGATGGGTTTGTCTGTGCAAGTCAAAAGTTGTTTGGCTTCATCAATCTTGCACTTTGTGATGAAGGCCTGTAAGGACATGTTGTTTTTCTTCTTGAAGAGGGTGGAAAGATAGCTGCGGCTGTAGCCGAATTCGTCGGCCAGCATCGTGACAGAAAGCGGCTGATTGATGTTCTTTTTGATATAACGGATCAATGGCGTGAATTCAGGATCGTTGACTTCCCCCATCTTGATCCTTCGCACTCGATCCGTCAGTTCGAACAAAACCTCCTGCATCAGATGCTGGATAGGCTCGCGGGAACTGTAGCTTTCAATCTGCTGGATGAAGCGGTCCGATAATTGAAAAGTACTGTCCATATCGCTGCCGCCACGGATTGCCGCCCGCGTGATCAGCGTAATGAACACGATCGCGGTGTTTTTGGCTTGCCTCAATTCATCCGGAGACATTCTCCCTTCATGGATTTCAAAGGATTCTTCGATGAATGCCGTGACTTTTTCCAGCTCGCCGTTCTCCACATAGCGGCAAACGCGGCTTTCTACTGCATAAGAATTGTTGTAATGAAGATTTTCACGATTTTCGAAAGTCCGGACAGCAGCTTGATACTCGATCAGCAGCTTATCCTTCGTTTTCAGTATGTCACGGGTATGGATTTCCGTTTCATTGATGAAAAAAGCAATGGACTTCAGAATGTTCAAAAACTGCGTGAAAGATACGACTGGGAAATGGGCCAGGCCTGCCAAAAAGGGTTCGGATTCTTCTTTGGATACGACATAGCTTTTTTTCAACTGCTCGAAACTTTGCTGCGGAGCGGACATTTGAAAAGCCGGGCCGATGATGATCCTTAGATCGGGCTCAGGCTGGACCTTCACCGAACCGAAATAGGCGAAAAAGTCCGTGGAATGGTAATCCAGTTCTCTGTCGTTGCGCAGGAAATAGTCAATGAACTGCTTGGATGGCAGAAAAGGGAATCCATCATAGCTAAAGAAATGCAGAATACGAGTGCCGGAATAAAGATAAATCGGGACACCTGACATTTGGTGGATATGTTTCAATGCTGACAGTATTTTTTGCATAAACGGACTCCTTTCGAGTGTGCGGGACATAATGGTCTTTTTCTCAACTATAAAACAAAAATATATAAAAAGAAACAAATAAGAAATATTGTTGTTGGCGGTTTCTCTATAATGGAGAGAAATAAAGAGGAGGCGATACGCTTAATGAATATCCAAGAAAAAGTGCAGCTAATGACTCTCGAAGAAAAAGCTGCCCTCGTCAGCGGTGTGGATTTCTGGGAAACGAATGCCATTCCGCGGCTAGGCATTCCATCGATGTATATGACGGATGGCCCTTGTGGATTGAGGAAACAGGGAGAGAATAGAGATCATCTGGGTCTGAACGAAAGTGAACGAACGACATCTTTCCCGACCGGCGCGACATTCGGGTCCAGTTGGAATCCGGAAAATATGCGGAAGATGGGTGAAGCCGTTGCCGAAGAGTCCAAATTTTTTGGCGTCAATATGATTTTGGGGCCCGCAGTCAATATCAAACGCAATCCGCGCTGCGGCAGAAATTTTGAATACTTGTCAGAGGATCCCTTGGTTTCCGCAGAAATGGGCAAAGCATTTGTTTTGGCGGTGCAGGAAAAGGGTATAGGGACTTCTGTAAAACACTTTGCTGTAAACAACAATGAAGATTATCGCTTCATGGGCGATGCGGTCGTCGATGAACGCGCCTTGAGGGAAATCTACCTGAAAGCCTTCGAAACAATCGTGAAAGAAAGCCAACCCACAACCGTGATGAGCGCCTATAACAAAGTGAACGGCGTCTACTGTTCGGAAAATCATCTTTTGCTTACGAAAATATTAAGAAACGAATGGGGATATGAGGGGGCGGTGATCAGTGATTGGGGCGGTGTGTCGGATCGGATCGCCAGTCTCAAAGCCGGTATGGATCTGGAGATGCCGGGGGATTGTGCCTACTTCAGGAATCAGATTCTGAATGCCGTGAAAAACGGCAGTTTGCCGGAATCCGTGCTGGACGAATCCGTAAAACGGATCTTAAAAATGATTGGAGATACAAAGATTGTCGGAGTGCAACCCGATTTTGATGAGGAGAAACACAACCGCATCTCCGAGGAAATCGCCGTCGATGGGGCAGTCCTTATGAAGAATGCCGGCATCCTTCCGCTGGACAAGAAGGCATCTTTCTTGGTGGTGGGAGATCTGTTCAAAAAAATGCGCTACCAAGGAGCGGGCAGTTCTTTGATCAATCCTACCAAATTGACCACTCCTGAAGCGGCCTTCCGATCCCGGAAGATTGCCTTTGAATATGTGCAAGGCTATCGGGAGGAGGATACAGATGCTCAACCTGAGCTGGAAAAAGAGGTCCTGATGAGGGCCGAGAACTACGAAAAGATTCTCTTTTTCGGAGGGCAGACCGATTGTGTCGAAAGTGAAGGCTACGACAGACCGAATATCCTCTTGCCGATTAATCAGGCAAGTTTGATTGAACGTCTGCTCCGGGCTGGAAAAAAGATCATCTTTGTGATGTATGGGGGCTCGCCGGTCGAGCTGCCCTTTGCGGACGGACTATCCGCTTTGCTGAATATGTATCTGCCTGGACAGGCCGGCGGGGAAGCGACTGCTCAATTGCTCTTCGGGGAAAAAACGCCGTCCGGAAAACTGGCGGAGACATGGGTGAAGACTTATGCTGCCGTGCCGTTCGGAGATGAATATGTCACTTCGAAAGAGGACTGCTACAAAGAGTCTGTGTTTGTCGGCTACCGTTACTATGATCAGCTGCCTGCGGAAAACAGCCTTTATCCTTTCGGACATGGTTTGAGCTACACCACCTTTGCCTATGCGGAGCCACAGTTGACCAGAGAAAAGGACCACATCATCGTCTCCTGCACCATAAAGAATACCGGGGATTATGATGGTGGGGAGATTGTGCAGCTTTACATCGGCAATCCGCGTTCGGCTGTATTTAAGCCGCTCAAAGAATTGCGCGGCTTCCGCAAAGTGTATCTTGCCAAGGGGGAAGCGGATCGCGTCACCTTCCGGATTTCGCTGAAGGAGCTGGCTTATTACAATATCGGAATCGGCGACTGGGTTGTGGAGAATGGCGCCTATACGGTGTACCTCGCCAGTTCGAGCACAGAAATCCGCCATAAACTGGCTTTTGAGATAACCGATCAGAAAGATGTTCCATCGCCCTATGCAACGGAACAATTGCCGCATTATCAAGAAGCAGAAAAGCTTTCCTTGGTCACTAGGGAAGAGTTTGAGTGTTTGTTGGGCAAGAAATTGGAGCCGGCAACTGGGGGACGAAAAGCCTATACGATCGAATCGAAACTGGATGAACTTCAGGATTCTTTCGTTGGTCGGATATTCCACAAAGCCGTTGTCGGCGTCGGGAGAAAGCAATATGAACAAGCACTGAAAATGCCGGAGTCGCCCAAAAAGGACATGAACCGTAAAAATGGGATGTTCATCATGAAGATGATGCCCAACAACAGCTTGCGGTCGATGTCGGTCAGCAGTTCCGGAAAATTCAGCTATAATCTTGCGCAAGGATTGGTCGATATCCTGAACGGTCAGTATCTGAAAGGGATAAAGAAAATCGCCACCAAAATAAAGGTGCCCGAATTACCAAGAAATCAGAACAGGGGATGAACACGCAATGAAAAAGAAAGTATTTATCACAGGCGCTTCCGGCGGCATGGGGCAGCAAAGCCTGAAGCAGATGATCAACGATAGAGTTCTGTACGACATCACCATTCTGTCCGTTGACTCTCCGAAAGATCGGGAAGCGCTGCAGCCTTATGCTGCCTATAAGGAAGTCACGATCCATTACGGGGATCTATTGGACTACGCACTGGTGAAGAAATGCGTCAAAGGAGCTGATATGATTCTCCACATAGCGGCATTTGTCTCTCCAGCTGCGGACTATTATCCGAAAAAAGCGATGGAAATCAACTACGGATCGGTACGGAACATCATCAAAGCCATTTTTGAATTAGGGCAGGAACAGCGCACGAAGTTGGTCAATATCGGGACCGTCGCGGAAACGGGCGATCGCATGCCGCCAATTCACTGGGGACGAGTCGGGGATCCGCTCAAGCCAAGCATATTCGATTATTATGCAGTCTCCAAGATAGCAGCGGAGCGGTTGGTCATAGAATCCGGTCTGAAATACTGGGTCAGTTTGCGCCAGACCGGCATCATGGGGCCGGCGATGAGTAAAATCGTCGATGCCATCATGTTCCATAATTGTCTCGACAATGTGTTGGAGTATGTCTCAGACCGTGATTCCGGAAGGCTAATGGGCAACCTTTGCCGCTACGAGTTCAAGGGAGAACTGCCGGAGCATTTCTGGAACCATGTCTATAATATCGGCGGGGGGGAGTCCTGTCGGGTCAGCACCTATGAAATGTATCAAGTTCTTTATGGTGCGATCGGCTTCAAAAATCTCGACCATGTCATCGATCCTAAGTGGTATGCGACCAGGAACTTTCATGGCCAATATTATCTGGATTCCGACAAATTGGAGGACTATCTGCATTTCCGGCAGGACGGAATGGAGTATTTCTACAAATGCTACCTGGAGAACCTCGGCATGCAAACGACAGCAGCCAAGATTATGTGCAGCCTTCCCGGCGGTGAAAAGATGATGGGAAGCATCATGAAAAAGATGCTGAGGAAGCAGGCCACCAGCGAGCATGGAACGGTGCGCTTCATCGAGGAAGACGTGGAAGACCACATTGATGCTTACTGGGGCGGCAAGAGCAAATGGGAAAAAATACCCGCCAAGCTCAGCGCGTTCAAGCATTTCACGGATTGGGACCATGTCATAAAACTGGATCATGGATATAACGAAGAAAAGGAACCGGAAATGCTCGACTTGTATGATGTCAAAGGCGCAGCTGTATTCAGGGGCGGCAGCTGTCTCTCGACGCAGATGGATACTGGCGATTGGCAGAAAAAGCTTACCTTCCGTTGTGCCTCTGGGCATGTATTCGAGGCGAGCCCAAAACTGGTGCTTGAAGCCGGCCACTGGTGCCCGGATTGCGAAAGAAAGAGCTGGAACTACGCCGAACGCGCAAAAGTGGATCCTTTTTTTGCACAAGTCTGGACACCGCTGCATGATGAGTCCGAGGATAGGGTGTACCCAAAAGTTGTGACCGAGCTGGAAGTATGACAGTGATACAGGAGAAGGACGATGATGAATAAACTGTTGGGCCTATTCCAGAATCCTGGTTTGGATTCCAAAATCAAAACAGAGCGGATCAGCAAAAAGGAGCAATTTCTCGGCTACCTTATCGGACCGGCCGGGGCACTCCTTCTGAACGCTGTGTTGGCTACCTATTTGAATGTTTTCTATACGGACGTTCTGCAGCTGACCACTGTTTGGGGAGGCTTGTTCCTGGTCGTTTTTCCGATTGCATCGAAAGCCCTTGATGTTTTTGTGAATATCTACATGGGCTACAGGATCGACCGGACGAAGACCAGGCAAGGTAAAGCCCG
Source organism: Trichococcus pasteurii (assembly GCF_900112935.1). Lineage (GTDB taxonomy): Bacteria > Bacillota > Bacilli > Lactobacillales > Aerococcaceae > Trichococcus > Trichococcus pasteurii. Next base: position 28,983 of record NZ_FONM01000017.1, on the reverse strand, counting down.
GCCGTGGCTTTTGGTTTCGGCGCCACTTTTGCTGTTATCGGGCATCCTTTTGGTCGTCGTGCCGCAGAGCAGTCTTACGGTCCAAGTGATTTGGATAATTTTTTCTTACAATCTCTATTATGCCTGCGCGTTCACCATCTTCAATATGAGTCATAACCTGATGGCGCCTCTTTCCACCCGAAATTCAGCGGAGCGAGGAAAGCTGTCTGTCTTCAACCAAATAACGGCTGTGATGATCACGGGAATATTGGTTGCTTTCATTTTCCCGATGGTGATCATGCCGCTGATCGGGCTGAAGAGGGAACTGTGGATCCTGCTGATCTGTATCCTTTCCATCTTGGCTTTGCCGCTGACGGTGACGGAGTATTTTTTCACGAAAGAACGCGTCACCGAGGAGGCGGCCAAATCGCAGTCCGTCCCGGGTTCTTACAAGGATCAGCTGAAGGCCATTTTTTCGGACAAATTTATGCTGGCGACGCTATTGTTGTTTTTGGTTTTTACGGTAGGAGCCTTGATGAAGAATATGAGCCTAGTTTACTTCAGCAACTATGTACTGGGCACCTACAATGACGGAAAGACCCAGATGCTGATTTCCTTGTTGGGCGGCATCCCGATGGGCATCGGGGTGTTGGTGGTTTGGCCGATCGCTACGAAAATGGGCAAAAGAAATGCGATGATTTTAGGCTCCGTCCTTTTTGTGGCGGGAGGGGCAATCTGCTGGGCATTCCCGGAAAATATGCCGATCTTTTTGGCAGGCCAGGTCATCAAAAATATCGGGGTCTTGCCCGTAAGTTATACGTTCATGGCACTATTTGCCGATGTTTTGGATCACCTCGAGTGGAAGACAAACAATAGATGCGATGGTGTGGCGATGTCTGTCTATAACATCATTGCTGTAACCATGGGAGGGATATGCCTGGGCATTTTTAACGCGCTGCTTTCGGCTTCCGGCTATGTCGCTCCTCATTACGATAAGCTCGGCAGACTGGTGGCGACCCAGAATGAGGGCGTAAAAGATGCCATTACATTCGGTTTTGTGGGACTGGAGACCGTTACCGGCGTCATCATGATTCTTCTGTTGTTTCTGATTGACGTGGAGAAAGACATCACCAAAAAACAAAAAATGATTGAGGAAAGGAGGCAATAAAGATGCTACGAATCAGCAGTTTGACAGTTGAAGGTTTGGAAAAGGGTTGCGTGACCGACAAGGCGCCTATCCTATCTTTTTCCTTGTATTCCGATGTACCGGGGGAAGCATTTGCGCATGCGCTTATAAAGGTGAACGATTGGGAGGTAAACACAAAAGACCAAATCAACAACCGGTACGATGGGCCCTTGGTACCTTTTGCCGAATATACAGTCGAAGTGACAGCCTATACAAAGTCCGGAGCATCCGCAAAGGCAGCTACCGTGTTTCAGACCGGAAGACTGCATACGCCTTGGTCGGGCAAATGGATTACGGATCTTGACTATGAAGTTCCCGAAAAATTGTCCCCCCTCCCGATGAATTTTTTGAAGTCATTTAAGGCTGCCGGGAAAATCAAGAGAGCTTGGATCAACTGCACCGCTTTGGGCGTCTATGAAGTGAGTCTCAACGGGAAGAAAGTGGGGGAAGATTATTTTGCACCAGGATTCACTTCCTACTTGAATCAGATCCAGTACCAAACATATGAAATCACTGGATTGTTGGAGGAGACGAACGAGCTCCGCTTTGTTGTCGCTGGCGGATGGGCAGTAGGAGCCTTCAACTACATCCGCAAAAATAAAATCAGTGCAGACCGGCAGGCCCTCCTCGCTGAAATCCATCTTGAATATGAAGATGGTTCTTCCCGGACAGTCGCTACCGATGATACTTGGATGGTCAGCCTGGAAGGGAATTACCGGATGGCCGAATGGTACGATGGAGAGACTTATGATGCGCGCATCAGCGAAAACGCAATCGGTTGGAAAAGTGCCGGCATCACCAAGCCGCGCAAAGATCCCAAAATCATCGCCCAATACGGATTGCCGGTCAGAAGGCAGGAAAAGATGCGGCCCATCAGCCTGGAGCGCTCACCAAGCGGGGAATGGATTTATGATTTCGGTCAAAATTTTGCGGGCGTGATCTCCGCCAGGATAAAAGGGGTAGACGGCCAAAAGCTGGTCTTCAGGCACGCGGAAGTGCTTGTCGAACAGGAACTGTTCGTCAAATCGCTGCGCACCGCCAAGGCAACGGCCACCTACATCTGCAAGGATGGGGAGCAGCACTATTCGCCTAAGCTGACCTATATGGGCTTCCGTTATGTTGGCGTGTCCGGTATCGCGCCAGAAGATCTTGTGCTGGAAGCTTTTGTTTTGCACTCCGATCTGAAAGAAATCGGACAGTTCGCATGCTCGAATCCGTTGTTGAACCAGCTCCAAAGCAATATCCGCTGGGGCGGGAAATCCAACTTTGTGGACATCCCTACTGACTGCCCTCAACGGGATGAGCGCCAAGGATGGACGGGAGACATCGCTGTCTTTGCTTCCACAGCTTGCTACAACTTTGATATGAGCAGGTTTTTCGATAAATGGCTGGTGGATATGCGCTCCGAGCAAGGTCGCGGAGGCGGTTATCCGATGGTGATCCCCAAGGCAGGGGATCATTGGCCGACCATGGCCAGCTCGTGTTGGGGAGACAGTGCGATCCTCGTTCCTTGGGCAGCGTATCTTTCCGGAGGCAGAGTGGAGGTGCTGGAGGAGCATTACGCTTCCATGCAACGATTTTTGAAAGCTGCCAAGTGGTGGGCTTCGTTTTTGGCCACTTCACCGACAAACAGCCATATTTGGCAGTTTCCGTTCCACTTCGGTGACTGGGCTGCTCCCGAGGGACAAGTGAAGGATTGGCTGAAGAAGGGGAAGTGGATCGGCACCGCCTACTTCGCCAACTCTTGCCGTATCATGGGCCAAATTGCAGAAGTGCTGGACCGGAAAGAAGATCAGGCGTACTATGAAGCGTTGAGAGAAAAAATCATCATTGCCTACCGGAAAGCTTTTACGGATGAGAAGGGAAACCTGAAACAGGAATTTCAGACAGGATATGTTCTGCCGTTGCATTTCGATATGGTCGACGGAAAAGAATCTTTGCAGATGGCGGCCAATTTGAGCCGGCTTATCCGAGAGGCGGAAAATCATCTGACGACTGGTTTCACAGGCACTCCCTACATTCTCTTTGCTTTATCGGACAACGGTAAGCTGGAGGAAGCCTACGAGCTCCTGCTGCAAGAAACGTGCCCGTCCTGGCTGTACGCAGTCAAAGCCGGCGGGACGACAATCTGGGAACGTTGGGATGCTTTGCGCCCGGATGGAACCGTGAATATCGAGGAACTGTCAGGGAAAAAGTCCAATGAAGAGTCGGCAGGAGGCATGGTTTCTTTCAATCATTACGCGAATGGAGCGGTAGGGGATTGGCTATACAAACGGCTGCTGGGGCTGGAACCAGTAACGGGTGGCTACCGCTCTTTCCAGGTGAAGCCGATGATCGGAGGCGGAATCACTTGGGCGAAAGGATCCACTATTACTCCTTATGGAAAAATCGAAGTGGAATGGAAAATCGAAGGAAATAGCCTGACGATTGCAGTCGATGTGCCCGTTTCCACAACATGTCAAGTAGTTTTCCCATCCGGAGAGCAGATTGCGTTAAAGAGCGGATATCATGAAATATGCGAGCCGTATGGTCAATAACTATCAATCATTTACATAACAATAGGACCAATAATGGGCGTCATGCGCACTCATCATTGGTCCTATTCGATTGGTCAAGAAAGATTCGGATAGTCAAAATGAGGAATCCGTCGTCGCGGCAGTCGTATCTGCGGCATCAAAATCAGGCACGGGCTTCAGTTTTTGGGCTTGATCGTACAGGTCGAACTCGCCTGTCAGTTCCGTCGTGACGGTCGTCTTCTGATCCGGATGAATGGCTGTGGAACGGTAACGGAAATCGGTCAAATAAAAGCTTTCGGCATCCAAATGGATAGTGATCTCGTAATCGGTCTTTTCCGTTGGCAGTGTTTGGAACAGGTAGTTGAGCTCTTTGTTCAGAGCGTCATCGCTGCCGGAAAAGCTCAGCAAATACTCATCCCCTTTGAGTTCGAGGGTGCCGTATTCTTCAATGATTTGGCTCAATTCGATAAACGTCTCCAGCGGATAGACCTGCAGGCTGGCCAACGGAACATCTGGCGTGGCATAAGCGGTCCAGTCGGCATCGTCGGTCCGGACGTAACCCACTTCAGGGGTCACATAGAATTCGGATTTGGTTGCGGGATAAGGGTTGTTTTTGTCTATCCGCTTTCCATAGCCGGTCTTTTCTTCCGGGAACAGCGTCGCGTCGGCGGTTGTGTACTGCTCGTTCACGGTTGTTACGCCATTCAGATCCTCTTTTGTGGTTGTTGTTCTGAAAGCGACGAACTGGTGGTAGCTTTCGAGGTCGGCGGAACGGTTGATCAGGTTCTGTAGGACTTCTTCCCCCGGCAGTGCGGTCGCGCAGGCGGAAAGCAGGAAAAGCGGAAGGAGCAGCGCAGATAGGATGATTTTTTTCAAGGGTGGTGCCTCCAAATCTGTAGTAAAGGTATGGGCTTATTCAGGTTTTTAGGGGCTGAACGAATCAGCCCGGCTTTTCCCATTGTACAAAACAATCGTTGAATGCGAAAGGGCGGATTTTTATCAGGAGAGTTGTTGCGGCAAGCGTGGGTTTGCCATTGCCGAAGGGGCCTTCTATAATGGGAGTAACAGGAAAAATAAAAAGGGACCGAGGTGATGGAAATGGATGAGGATTTTTTCAAGGAAGAAATCTATTATAAGGATCTTTATTACACAACCAAAGGAAAAGAGCAGTGCGCTCCCAACCACAGTTTCGGCCCGACCGTCCGGGAATATTTTTTGATTCATATCATTATGAAGGGAAAAGGCTACTTCGAGATTGGCAATAGCCGGTTCAATCTGAAGGAAGGCCAATTCTTCATCATCTATCCGAACGTGATGACTTATTATCAAGCGGATGAGGAGGATCCTTGGGAATATTACTGGATCGGCATGAGGGGCGAACATCTGAAAGCGTTGCTGACGGCCATCGGTTTCCAGGTCTCGCACCCGGTAGGGAACGTGAAGAACTTCGGGCAAGTGAAGGCGATGCTGCAGGAAATCATGGCGGCTAATCCTTTCGATACGTTGTCCCGGCTGCGTCTGCAAGGGCAGCTTTACCTCTTTTTGAGCATGCTGGCACATGATCTGGATGGCGCTGAAATCAAACAAATCGAGAAAATCAATAAAGGTGTCGAATACACAAAAAGGGCAATCGAAATCATCAAAGACAGGTATCAGGACAGTGAATTTCTGATCGGCGACATCAGCCAGGACTTGTCTCTGAACGACTCCTATTTGACCGCCGTTTTCCATAAAACGACAAACCGGACACCGCATGAGTATCTGATCGATTTCCGCATCCAGAAAAGCCGGGAATACCTGGAAACGACGGACCTCAGCATCGCTGAAATCGCCGAAAAGGTCGGCTATCAGAATCCTTTGAGTTTCACGCGCATCTTCAAAAGCAAGATGCAGATCTCTCCGCGAGCGTACGTCAAGAAAATCAAAACCAAATAAGGCAATCAGGCAAGTCGGAAAAAAAAGGCCGGGCCGCTTGGAACCGGTGTTGCATCGGTTCCGGGCAGGTCCAGCCTTTTCTTATCTATTCAGCATCCAACATTTTGACTGATATTTAAAACATTGCACTATATGGAATGCGCTTTCAAGTGCCTATAATTTAAAACAAGCCAGCTTAAAGAAGGCGAAAGGAGTGGTCAATCCGTGAGGAGATGCTGTATGCGGCGTTCAAACAGGTAAAGGGATGGTTGCAATTATAATCTTTAACGGCAGTTTTTAAAATCAACAAAAAGGTATGTTTTTGTACGGCTGAATATCTATCGGTCATCTCCCGTATTTGGTATTATTAAGACATCAAAACAAGTAAACGTTTACAAATCGATTGTTTTTGAACATTTCATGTGTTTTTGCTCAGTTATCTGGAAGTTCCTTTGTTTCCGACTATACAATATTATTGATTAAAGAAAAGGTGGAGAAGAGATGTTGAAGAATTGGAAGAAAGTATCATTGGCTACAGTATTGTTATCAGGACTTGTTTTAGGTGCATGCGGAAACGGTTCCGATGGGGAAGGCGGTTCCGGTGATGTGACCATCACTTACAGCATCTGGGACAAAATTCAACAACCGGGAATGGAAGCGATCGCAGAAGCTTTCGAAGCGGAGAATCCAGGTATTGATGTAAAAGTGGAAGTGACGCCTTGGGACCAATACTGGACCAAATTGGAAGCAGGCGCAAAAGGTGACAGTATGCCGGATGTATTCTGGATGCATTCCAACGAAATCGCGAAATATGCTAATGGTGGCGTCCTAATGGATTTGTCGGAAACCTACGCAAACAGCGAACTAACTTCCTTGGATCATTTCCCGGAAGAATTGGTCGAATTGTATTCCGCTGATGATGCTCTCTACGGCATCCCGAAAGACTATGACACAATCGGGCTATGGTACAACAAAACATTGTTCGACGCAGCCGGCGTTGCCTATCCGGATGAAACTTGGACTTGGGACACAATGCTGGCAGCCGCTCAAACGTTGAACGATCCCGATAACGGCGTCTACGGTATCCTGGCTCCATTGAACAGACAGGAAGGCTACCACAACTTCATCTTCCAGAACGGCGGCTACGTATTGTCCGATGACAAAACCGAATCCGGTTTCCGTTTGGATGAAACAATCGAAGCCGTGCAATGGTACGCGGATCTGAGCGTGAAACATGGCGTGTCGCCGACACAAAGCCAATTTGCTGAAAATACGAACCTTTCCTTCTTCCAATCAGGACGCGGCGCAATGGGCTTCTTCGGATCTTGGATGACTGGGGAAATGGCCAACAACGACTATACGGCTGCAAATGCTGATGTTGCACCATTACCGAAAGGCAAACAAGCAGCAACACTATTTAATGGCTTGGCGAACTCCGTTGCAGCTTCAACAGAAAATGAAGAAGCGGCTTTGAAATTTGTGGAATTCTTGGGAACAGAGGAAGCGATGCGTCTGCAAGGCGAGAACGGCGCAGCTATCCCGGCTTATGAAGGAACAGAAGAGACATTCGTAAAAGCATACAGCCAATTCAATATGCAGGTCTATGTGGACCAAATGGAAAATGCATACATCAAGCCTTATTCAGCAGAGACAGCCCGTTGGGAAGATGTTGAAAACAGTGCTTTGATGCCGGTATTTGACGGTACAACGACTGTTAAAGATGTGGCTGCAGACATCGTCGCTGGTGTTGAAGAAGTCTTGGCGAACGAAAAATAACAAAATAGAAGGCCGCTTATGGGGATATGCCCATAAGTGGCTTTCAATTCTATAGAGGTGAAATATGATGAAATCGGATGTAACAATCCCTAAAGAAAAAACGCTCCGCACTGTGACCGCAAAAGAACGCAAAAGAAAAATGGCGCTGTGGGGCTGGTTTTTTATCGCTCCAACCTTTATCGGGCTTTTGATCCTGAACGTTATCCCGTTGTTCCAGTCGCTTTACATGAGTTTCCAGAGCGTGAGTACGTTCGGCACCTCAACCTTTGTCGGGCTGGATAACTACCTGCAGATGCTGCAAGATCCTGAATTCTGGCAATCATTGAAAAACACCTTCTTCTACGCCGCCATCCAAGTGCCGATCACAATAGTCCTGTCGCTGTTCTTTGCGGTATTGATGAACACGAAGATAAAAGCGGTCGGACTGTACCGGACCATCTTCTTCCTGCCGATGATTGCCGCCCCGGCTGCCGTGGCGATGGTTTGGCGCTGGTTGTTCAATTCGGAATACGGTTTGCTCAACGCGGTGCTGGATAAACTCGGTTATTCCGGCTCCATCTTATGGATCACGGATCCCGAGGTGGCGATCTGGTCGATCATCATCGTCGGAATCTGGACGAATGTCGGCTACAACATGATCCTGCTGTTGGCGGGTCTGAAGGAAATACCGAAAGAATATTACGAAGCAGCTGTCGTCGACGGCGCCGGACCTTTGAAACAATTTTTCTCGATCACACTGCCGTTGCTTTCACCGCAATTGTTCTTCGTTTCCGTGACGAGCGTCATCGGTGCGCTGCAGGTGTTCGACATCATTTTCATGATGTTCGACCGCACGAATTTGGCGCTGAAGAGCACACAGTCACTGGTGTACATGTTCTTCAATGAATCCTTCGTGCTCAATGACAAAGGCTACGGTTCAGCAGTCGCCATCTCACTGGTGCTGATCATCATGGCGCTTACCGGCATCCAGCTATTGGCGCAGAAAAAATGGGTCACCTACGACTAGGAGTGAATAAACATGCAGACAAAAATGAATAAAACGATAGCACTGATCCACATCGTGCTGATCATCGGATCTTTGCTGATGGTCGTGCCGTTCTTATGGATGGTCCTGACCTCAGGCAAAACGATCAGCGAATCCACGCAGATTCCGCCGCAAATTTTCCCGGAAGTGTTCCAGATCGAGAACTACAAAGCGGTATGGAATTCCTTGCCGTTCGTCAGTTTTTACATCAACACCGGTTTGATGATTGTCTTCAGGGTGTTGACTTCGACGCTCTTCAGCGCGATGGCTGCCTTTGCGGTTGCGAAACTGGATTTTCCCGGAAAGAACCTGTTTTTCGGCATCGTCCTGACGCAGATGATGATCCCTTCACAGATCTATCTGACGCCGCAATATTTGTTGGTCCAGAATCTGGGTCTTTTGAACTCAATCCCGGCTTTGGTCATCCCGGGCATCGTCTCCGCTTTCGGGACCTTCCTGTTGCGCCAGTTCTTCATAAAATTGCCTGACGAACTGATGGAAGCTGCCACGATTGATGGCGCGACTACCTGGCAAGTATTTTACCGCATCTATATGCCGCTGGCGCGTTCCGGCTTGGTGGCTTTGGGCATCTTCACGTCGCTGTTCGCTTTCAAGGATTTGATGTGGCCTTTGGTCGTCAACATGTCTCAGGATAAAATGACGCTTTCGGCTGGATTGGCCAGCCTGCAAGGACAATTTACGACCAACTACCCGCAGCTGATGGCCGGCTCGGTCATCGCGATCATCCCGATGATTATCCTTTACATCATATTCCAAAAACAATTCATCGAAGGCATCGCCACAACAGGTGGGAAGTAAGGAAAAACGGAACGCAATTTAACGATATTTGAGAATGAGGTAACTGTAATGAAGATAAAAAACGAAGCAATGCTGATCACCTATCCGGACAGTCTGGGAAATAACCTGAAGGACTTGGAACATGTGCTGGATACCCATCTGAAAGGGGTCGTCGGCGGCGTGCATATTCTGCCGTTCTTCCCGTCATCCGGCGACCGCGGCTTTTCGCCGATGGACTACACGAAAGTGGATGAGCGGTTCGGCGGTTGGGAGGACATCAAACGCATCAGCGAAAAATACTACATGATGTATGAATTCATGCTGAACCACATTTCCGCGCAATCGCCCTATTATTTGGACTTTTTGGAGAAAAAAGAAGAGTCTCCCTACAAAGACTACTTCATCCGCTACAACGACTATTGGCCGGAGAACCGACCGACTGAAGCGGACATCGATCTGATCTATAAACGCAAACCCAAAGCGCCTTTCGTGGACGCCCATTTCAAGGACGGTACGACGGAAAAAGTTTGGTGCACGTTCTCGGAAGAGCAAATCGATCTGAATGTGAAGACTGAAGCGACGCGCCGGTTCATCAAGGATACCTTGAGTTTCCTGGCGGACAAAGGAGCCTCGATCATCCGTTTGGACGCATTCGCCTATGCCATCAAAGAATTGGATACGAATTGCTTCTTCGTTGAACCGGAAATTTGGGAGATGCTGGAATACGCAGTGGAAATCCTGGAGCCATATGGTGTGACGGTGCTTCCGGAAATCCATGAGCATTACACAATCCAACAAAAAATCGCGGAAAAAGGCTATCCGGTCTACGATTTCGCCTTGCCGATGTTGGTGCTGCACGCCCTTTACAGCGGCAAAGCCGAGAAGCTGCTGCACTGGCTGGAAATCTGTCCGCGCAACCAATTCACCACCTTGGACACGCATGACGGCATCGGTGTCGTTGATGTGAAGGATCTGCTGACCCAGGAAGAAGTGGACTTCGCGGTCGAAGCCCTTTACGAAAAGGGCGCTAACTTGAAGCGGATTTATAGCTCGGAAGCCTACAACAACCTGGACATCTATCAGATCAACTGCACGTACTATTCGGCTTTGGGCAACAACGATGCCGCCTATCTGTTGGCGCGGGCAATCCAGTGCTTCACTCCGGGCATTCCGCAGATCTATTACGTGGGCTTGCTGGCCGGCGAAAACGATCTGGAACTGCTGGAGAACAGCAAGGAAGGCCGCAACATCAACCGTCACTACTATAGCCTGGATGAAATCAATCAGGAAATCGAACGTCCGGTCGTAAAAGATCTTTTCCGCTTGCTGGCTTTCCGCAACACGGCCAAAGCGTTCGACGGCGACTTGGAGATAACGATGCTCGACGAAGGGGCCTTCACTTTGACGTGGGCCACTGCCGAAGAATCGGCCAGCCTATCTGTCGACCTGGCTACGAACAAATTCTCGGTCCTGCACCGCACTGCGGCAGGAGACGAACAAATATTTTAGTAAAACGAAGAGATCCAAGGAGTGATGACTGTGACGATAACATTTGATGAAAAAAAGAAATATTTCCACCTGAAGAATGAATCAGTGAGCTATGTGATTGCGCTGGAGGAAGAAAAATATGTGTCCCATCAGTATTGGGGAAAGCGGCTCAACAGCTTTTCCCAGGTGGCTGATTATCCGCGCCAAGACAATGCTTTTGCACCCAATCCATTCGAAGTGCCTGGCCGTATATTTTCGCTGGCGACATTGCCGCAGGAATTCCCGGGTAACGGCAGCGGTGATTTCCGCGAATCGGCATTCGAATGTCTGTATCCCGATCAAACGACCGTCAGCTTGTTGACCTACAAGAGCCATGACATCGTGATAGGCAAACAGCCGCTGCAAGGGTTGCCGCAAACCTACGAGACAAAGGAAGAACCGGCGGAAACCTTGCTGCTGACTTTAGAGGATACCGTCACGAAGGTGGAAGTCGTTTTGAGCTACACCTTGTTCAAGGACTATCCGGTGCTGACGCGTTCGGCCAGCTTCCGTAACAACGGAGCTGAAGCTATCCACCTGAACAAAGCCTTGAGCATGTCCATCGATTTCCCGGATGCTGATTTTGATATGATCCAATTGCCGGGTGCCTGGGGAAGGGAACGCCAAATCGTGCGCACGCCGCTTGTCCGCGGTATCCACACGCTCGACAGCAAACGCGGAACCACGAGCCATGCCTATCAGCCGTTCGTGGCTTTGGCCGATAAAACGGCGACGGAAGATCAAGGAGCGGTCTACGGATTCCATTTCGTCTACAGCGGCGAATTCCGAGCTAATGTCGAAGTCGATACTTACGCGCAGACACGCGTCCAGATGGGCATCAATCCAACCCACTTCCAATGGCATTTACCTGTTGGAGAGGCGTTCCAGACACCGGAAGTCGTATTGGTATACAGCGAAAACGGGTTGAATGGCCTATCGCAGACGCTGCATCCGTTCTACCAGAAACATCTGATTCGCGGGCAACATCAATTTGCGGAGCGACCGGTCCTGATCAACAACTGGGAAGGCACCTACTTCGATTTCACAGCTGACAAAATCGAAGCGATGGCTGATGAAGCGTCCACTTTGGGGATCGAACTGTTCGTGCTGGACGATGGTTGGTTCGGCAAACGTGACGATGATTACTCTTCGCTGGGTGATTGGCATGTCCATACCGCGAAATTGCCGTCCGGCTTGAAGCAACTCGCTGAGAACATCAAAGCGAAGGGCATGCTGTTCGGCTTATGGTTCGAACCGGAAATGATTTCCGAAGACAGCGAGCTTTATCGCGCCCATCCGGACTGGTGCATTCATACGCCGAGCCGGGAAAAATCGCTCAGCCGCAGCCAATACGTAATCGACTTCAGCCGCAAGGAAGTTCGCGACAATATCCTGGCGCAGATGATGGAAGTCTTGGATGAAGTGCCGGTCGACTACATCAAATGGGACTACAACCGCAACATGACCGAAATCGGAACTGCCGCTCCAGGCACGCTGCCGGGGGAAGTGCTGCACAAATACATGTTGGGTCTTTATGAAGTGATGGAGGCATTGGTGACGAAATATCCGCATATCCTCTTTGAAAGCTGCTCGGGCGGCGGCGGACGCTTCGACCCTGGTTTCCTCTACTACATGCCGCAGACTTGGACCAGTGACAACACCGATGCGGTGGCGAGACTGGAAATCCAATACGGCACCAGCCTTGTCATGCCGATTTCAAGTATGGGTTCGCACGTCTCGGCTATCCCGAATCATCAGACGCATCGTATGGCTTCGATGAAGATGCGCGGGGATGTGGCGATGGCCGGCAATTTGGGCTACGAACTCGACGTGACGACGCTGTCCGAGGCCGAGAAACAGGAGATGAAGGAGCAGATCAGCTTCTACAAGGAATACCGCAAACTGATTCAGTACGGGACTTTCCACCGCATCCTCAGTCCTTTCGAAACGCAGAACGAGGCCGCTTGGATCTTTGTGAGCCCCGAGCAGGACGAGGCGCTCTATTTCTACTACCGCGTTCTCGACCGGGCCAACCTGAAGAAGAAAAAAGTGCTTTTCAAAGGCTTGGACCCTGTTAAATTCTACACCGTCAGCGGGTATGAAGGGGCAATCGGCGGGGATGAGCTGATGAACCGCGGACTCTACCTGAAGGATGCCCTGCAAGGGGATTATCAGAGCGTCTGTCTGGTGCTGAAGGAAGCATAATCTGTTTAAAACGCAAAAAAAGCAGGAGTTGTCTCGTTGATTCGAGGCGGCTCCTGCTTTTTGTTCTCAGTCCAAATATTCTTTTGCGAAAGTCTTCGTGCTGCGTACGGTATCGAATTGACGGACCAAGCCTTCGATTTCTTCGCGATTGTTGCGGAATTTCGGCGGCAAGGCCAAGCGTTCGCCCAATGTCTCGTAAGGCTCTTCATCATCGATGAACCCCGGGCCGTCCGTCGCAAATTCTAACAGGATGCCCTGAGCGATGTTGGCGTAGAGCGATTCGAAGTAGAAACGGTCGACATAGCCGGAAATCGGGAAGCGGTAAGAGCCCATGTGCGCGATCCATTCTTCCAATTCTTTGCGGTCCTTCACGCGGAAAGCCATGTGGTGGACGCTGCCGAAACCCTGCTGGGCTTGGCCCATCGAAGCGTTGTGCTCCACGATCATGCGGCCGCCGTTTCCGCCTTCGCCCACTTCGAAGAGATGGACGTCGCCGTCGGTTGCCACATGGCGGAATCCCAAGACAGTCTCCAATACTTGCCTGTAGAAATTGAAATCAGCGATGCGGACGAAAATCGGTCCCAAGCCGCGGATGCCATACTCATTCGGAACTGGACCTTTTTGCCACGGAATCCCGGGAGCCACGCCGGTATCCGATTCATCGGAAACCAACTGATAGAGCTGCTCGTCAAAGTCCTGGAAATCGATCACCCGGCGGCCGAACTGCTCATAGATACCGGAATGCGTGACGTTGTATTTGTCGAAACGTTTCACCCAGTAGTCCAGTGCTTCATCCGAAGGGACGCGCAGACCGGTCTTGAAGATTTCGTTGGTCCCTCTGACGGCTTTCGGGATGCCCGGGAAATCGAAGAAAGTCATGTCGGTGCCGGCGCTACCGCGGTCATCGGCGAAGAAAAGGTGATAAGTCTGGATGTCGTCTTGGTTGACGGTTTTTTTGACCAAGCGCATGCCCAGGATGTTCGTGAAAAAGGCGTAATTCTTTTCGGCGCTGCTTGTGATGGCGGTGACGTGGTGGATTCCTCTTAATGTGTTCATGAATCGGTTCCTCATTTCATAATGTATTCTGTTTCGTATATTCCTAATTCGAGATATATGGCCAAAAAAAGAAATCAGCAATCAGCTAACTTAATGTCAGTATACCGGCGCCGGATTCAAGATGCAAGCATTTCGTCTCGGCGGCAAAAAATGCAATGCTCCTGAGCCTTCCCAAAAGGCAAACGGAAGGGAAGCATGTATAATGAGTTTATCAAAAAGCATTTTGTGGACCACAACAAAATTAAACAGAGATGAAAGGCAGTGATCGCATGGCAGGAAATGGATTGATGATGCAATATTTTGAATGGTATTTGGATGATGATGGTCAATTATGGAATCGCCTGAAGGAGGATGCCAAGCATCTGAAGGGATTGGGCATCACGGCTGTCTGGACTCCTCCGGCCTACAAAGCGACAGGGACGAATGACACAGGCTACGGCGTCTACGATCTCTATGATTTGGGTGAATTCGACCAAAAAGGGGCCGTCCGCACAAAATACGGAACCAAGGAAGAGTACTTGGCTGCGATCGAAGCCTTGCATGCGGAAGGGATCGCCGTCTATGCCGACGTCGTCCTGAACCATAAAGCCGGCGCGGACGAGACGGAACGCTTCCTTGCTTATGAAGTGAATCCCGACAATCGTCAGGAAAAGGAGTCAAAATCATACGAAATCGAAGGCTGGACGAAATTCACTTTCCCGGGCCGCGGCGACAAATATTCCGATTTCAAATGGTCTTGGGAACATTTCACCGGGACGGACTTCAACAACGAGAACGGCAAGGAAGCCATCTACATGATCAAAGGCTTCGAAAAAGGCTGGGCGGAAAACGAGAGCGTCGACAGCGAGTACGGCAATTACGATTACTTGATGTATGCGGACATCGATTACAGCCATCCCGCGGTAGTCGAGGAAGTCAAGAAATGGGCGGACTGGTACATCAAGGAAACCGGCGTCGACGGCTTCCGCTTGGATGCCGTCAAACACATCAATGACCAGTTCGTGCAGGATTTCGTGCAGACGATCCGCGCGCAGCATGGCGATGATTTTTATGTGGTCGGCGAATATTGGAAGTACCGTTACGGTGCCATCAAGGAATACTTGGAAGCGACCGACTTCACATTCGACCTTTTTGATGTCGCCCTGCACCAAAATTTCCACGTCGCATCCCAACAAGGCAAGGATTACGATCTGCGGAATCTTTTCAATCAGACGTTGGTCGCCAAGAACCCGACCCATGCGGTCACGTTTGTCGATAACCACGATTCGCAACCGGGTCAAGCCCTGCAGTCCTATGTTGAGCCTTGGTTTACGCCATTGGCATACGGCGTGACGCTCTTGCGCGAACAAGGCTTCCCTTGCTTGTTCTATGGAGATTACTACGGCATCAAAGGCCCGCATCCGGTCGATGGCCAGCAAACGTTCCTGGATAAACTGCTCTATCTGCGCGCCAACCATGCTTACGGCGAACAGCGCGACTACTTCGACCACGGCAACTGCGTAGGCTGGACCCGTCTCGGGAACGAGGAGCATCCTTACGGTTTGGCGACTGTGCTTTCCAACAGCGAAGAAGGCTTCAAGGACATGTATGTAGGTGAGCAGTACGCCGGCCAGACTTTCGCCGACTACACGGGCAACCGCGAAGACAAAGTCGAAATCGGTGCGGACGGCAACGGGCGTTTCCCTGTCAATGCCGGTTCGATTTCGGTCTGGGTGAAGGACGGCATCTCACCAGCTGAAGCCTTTGATAAAGACGCGGTGGAAGAATAACTTCTTACCGAATGAATGCGGGCGAATAGATTGAAGCGAAAATAGTAGCTGCACAATGAAGGAGGTGTCTCATGGAGGCACCTCCTTCATTGTTGGTAGAGAGCTCTCTCCTCCCGTGAACGGAGGTTTCGCCGGAGTTCTGCTACATTCTGCCTGTGTTTTCCGATGAAGGCAGCTTCGCCGTAGTTGAATGCGACTATTGCCGGTGTGCTCCTGTTGGAAGGTCCTTCGCCGGAGCTGCGCCCATATTCCGGCACCCTCCTCCGACCAAAATACGCAACTGCATCCATAAGAAAAAGGCGAGCCAATGGAGGCTCGCCTTTTTCTATGGGGGGAGGGTAGGTTAGAACTGGTAAGTGTGTTTCAGGTGATGCTGACCATCCTCTGGTTAAGGGATGGCGATCACGTCTTGGGATTGCTTGTCGAAGAAGTGGGACTTGCTCATGTTGAAGGCCAAATCAATGATTTCGCCCGGCGAATGGAAATCGCGCGCGTCCACACGGGAAATGAATTCAGTGCTGCCGACTTTGCTGTAAAGCATGGTTTCAGCACCCAATAATTCGGATACGACCACTTCCGCTTTGACGGCCCATGAAGGGTTCGTGTCCAGAACGATCTGCTCGCTTTGGATGTCTTCCGGACGGATGCCGAAGATCAACTCTTTGCCGTTGTAGCCGCGTTCTTCCAGGACTTTGCGTTTTCCGGCCGGTAAAGTCAATTTAAGACCTTCGCCGTTCGTGATGACGCCATCCTGCAACGTAACGTTGAAGAAGTTCATGGCAGGCGATCCGATGAATCCGGCTACGAAGACGTTCACTGGCGTATCATAGACTTCTTTCGGGCTGCCGATCTGTTGCACAAAGCCGTCCTTCATGATGACGATGCGGTCCGCCATGGTCATCGCTTCCGTTTGGTCATGGGTTACGTAGATAGTTGTCGTGTTCAGGCGGCGGTGCAATTTTGCGATCTCAGCACGCATGGCCACACGCAATTTTGCGTCCAAGTTGGATAAAGGCTCGTCCATCAGGAAGACTTTTGCATCACGCACGATTGCGCGGCCCAAAGCGACACGCTGTCTTTGACCACCGGATAAAGCTGCCGGTTTGCGGTCCAAGTATTCCGTCAAGCCCAAGATGTCAGCTGCGTTATCAACACGTTTTTTGATTTCGTCTTTGCTGTACTTTCTCAATTTCAGACCGAAAGCCATGTTGTCGAATACGGTCATATGCGGATAGAGCGCGTAGTTCTGGAACACCATCGCGATATCGCGGTCTTTCGGCGCTACATCGTTCATGACGGTATCGCCGATGACCAATTCGCCTTCGGAAATGTCTTCCAGACCGGCGATCATACGAAGTGTCGTTGATTTTCCGCAACCGGAAGGACCGACAAAGACGATGAATTCGCGATCTTGGATATGCAAGTTGAAATCTGTAACGGAGTAATTTTGGGAATTGTCATATTTTTTATGGATGCTGTTCAACTGGATCTCTACCATTTATTTGTACCTGCCTTTTGATTTTTTTGGTTTTCTTTTATGTCCTTATCTTATTTGAAAGCGGATTCCATAACCACGGGAAACTGCCCAAAAAAGGCGCCGGGTTTTTGTGCACTTTGCCGAAGGCGCTTTCTTGGCGCGGAAAGCTTTTAGAAAAACCTCAGGAATTAGTCATGAAAAAGTCTCAATTCATTGCTATAGTTTGCACAGCGCTCGCTCCGGCAGCTTCAGGAAAGCTCAAATGCACAACTAAACCGTGAAAAACCGCCGTTGTTTTGGTAAAATGGTTCTTTGATGCATAAGAAATCGATGCAGCGATACTAGAGAGAAAAAGGGGTTTTGATAGATGAGCAAAAGAGGGTTTGAAGTCATCAGCAGTTATGCCGATAAAAACATCCAATTGCCCAAGCGTGCAACGAAACACGCAGCGGGATATGATTTTGAAGCAGCCGAAGAAATCGTCTTGCCGGCGATCTGGAAAACGGTCGTGCAAAGCGCGGGATCGCATCTGGCGGAACTGTTCGGCAGCGACAAAGATGAGGCGCTCGAAAAGAAAGAGCAACTTTTGCGTCCGCTTTTGGTGCCTACCGGGATCAAAGCCTACATGCAGGAAGATGAGTACCTGCAATTGACGAACCGTTCCAGCAATCCGCTGAAAAATTTCATCGTGCTGCCGAATGGCGTGGGCATAGTCGATGCGGATTATTACAATAACGAGGGCAACGAAGGCCACATCTACTTCCAGTTCCTGAATTTCGGCTTGCGCGACAAAGTCATCCGCAAGGGCGACCGCATCGGCCAGGGCATCTTCCTGCAGTTCCTGAAAGCCGACCAGGATGAAGCGGAAGGATCGGAACGCACAGGTGGTTTCGGCTCGTCAGGCCAGGCCTAAAAAGAAAAGCCGAATCCGCGGGTATTTGCGGATTGTTATACGTAGAGCAGGCTTTTTTGTGATAAAATAGGATAAGTAGGTTCATACTTGAAGGAGAGATTCATTTGGCAAAGAAAAATGCAGTGAAATACGTTTGTCAGGCTTGCGGATACGAGTCGCCGAAATGGCTGGGACGCTGCCCGAACTGCGGCACTTGGAACCAAATGGAGGAAGAAAAGGAAGCGACGAAAGCCGTGAAGCAACAGCAACGTTCCAATTTCAGCGGGAATGTTCCTGAGGCGATCGCCATCCAGGACATCAAGACCGAGAACCTGCCGCGCGTCAAAACGCAGATGGAAGAGGTCAACCATGTGCTGGGCGGAGGGATCGTGCCCGGTTCGCTGATCCTGATCGGGGGCGACCCCGGAATCGGCAAGTCCACCTTGCTGCTGCAAGTTTCGGCGCAGATCAACCAAGGCGGCCACCGCGTCCTTTACATCTCCGGAGAGGAAAGCGCAAGTCAGATCAAATTGCGGGCGGAACGGCTCGGCGTCAAGGGCACCGATTTCTACATCTACCCGGAAACGGATATCGATGCGATCCGCAACACGATCGAGCGGATCAAGCCGGAATTCGTCATCGTGGATTCGATCCAGACGATGATCCATCCGGACAACACGAGCACGGCCGGCAGCGTCTCGCAAGTGCGCGAATGCACCGCCGAATTCATGCGGATCGCAAAGAGCAACGACATCGCGATCTTCATCGTCGGTCATGTGACGAAGGAAGGCGCCATCGCCGGGCCGCGGATGCTGGAACATATGGTGGATACGGTGCTTTATTTTGAAGGCGACCGTCATCATGCTTTCCGGATCCTGCGCGCCGTCAAAAACCGTTTCGGCTCGACAGATGAAATAGGCGTTTTCGAAATGATCGAGGGCGGCCTGCGCGAGGTGCGGAACCCTTCCGAACTGTTCCTGGAAGAGCGGCTCGCCGGAGCATCCGGATCGGCAGTCGTTGCGTCACTCGAAGGCACGCGCCCGATTTTGGCCGAAATCCAGTGTCTGATCACGCCGACGGTCTTCGGGAATGCCCGCCGGACTGCAAGCGGTTTGGACTACAACCGGGTTTCGCTGATCATGGCCGTGCTGGAAAAACGGGCGGGCTTGCTGCTGCAGAACCAGGATGCCTACTTCAAATCGACAGGCGGCGTGAAGCTGGATGAGCCGGCCATCGACCTGGCAGTGGCGGTCAGCATCGCTTCAAGCTACTGGGACACCGAGACTTCCGCGACCGAGTGCTTCATCGGCGAAATCGGCCTGACCGGGGAAATCCGCAGGGTGAGCCGAATCGAGCAACGCGTCAACGAAGCCCAAAAATTGGGCTTCACAAAGGTATATCTGCCGAAGAACAACATGGCTGGCTGGAAGCACCCGGAGGGCATCCAGATCATTCCTGTCGCAACGCTTCAAGAAACACTGCGCAAAGTATTTCCGAATAAAAATTGATGACAGAAGGAAAGAGAGGGAAGCCTTTGAAACGGAAAATCATTACGGCCGTCTTCCTGATGGTGGGCGGCAGCGCCGGTATTACAGCACTGCCTTACCTGTGGGAATTAGCGGGCATACGAAACAATCTTTTCAATAATGTTTTTGTTAATTTTGGGGTTGGAGCACTTATATTTTATTTATTGTCATTTTTATTGATGAAATTGATTTTGGATATCATGCAAAAGATAGAGAATTATTTCAGTACCTTATCGGTCAGCTTCATGCTGTTCGGTTCGATCGGAACAATCATCGGGCTTGTATTGGCTTGGCTGATCGGCATCCCCTTGACATCACTGCGGATTCCGGTCGTCAACGACGTGCTGCCGGCTATCCTGTCCTTAATCCTGGCGTATCTGGGATTCCGCGTGGGAACGACCCGGATCGAAGAATTCCGTAAACTGTTCGCACCGAAACCGAAAAAGCAGGAAGAGCCGCAGATGCTTGACCGCAAAGCGGATGATACTTTCCGCAAATACAAAATTTTGGATACGAGCGTCATCATCGACGGACGCATCTACGACATCGCCAAAACCGGCTTCCTGGAAGGCGTCATCGTCATTCCGAACTTCGTATTGCGCGAACTGCAGTATATCGCGGATTCCTCTGACAGCCTGAAGCGCGTCAGGGGCAGACGGGGATTGGACATCCTGAACAAACTCCAAAAAGAAGAGGACATCGTTGTGGAAAGCTACGATGGCGAATTCGAAGAGATTCCTGAAGTCGACAGCAAGCTGATCCGTTTGGCGAAACTGATCGATGGTGTTGTCATCACGAACGATTATAACTTGAACAAAGTCTGCGAGTTCCAGAATGTGCCGGTGTTGAACATCAACGCCTTGGCCAATGCCGTGAAGCCGGTCGTCATACCCGGCGAATACATGGTCGTCACCGTCATCAAAGTCGGAACGGAACGTAACCAAGGGGTGGCCTACCTGGATGACGGCACGATGATCGTCGTCGAAGAGGGACAGCATTACATGAATGAGACGATCGAGGTCGTCGTCACAAGTGCCTTGCAGACAGCTGCCGGCCGCATGATCTTTGCGAAGCCTGCGCATTCACAAAAAGGAATCAAATAGAAAATCCAGCACGACATAACCAGCTTCACAGAAAAGGGGATACTTCATATGACAAAGAAAATCCGCGTACGTTATGCACCAAGCCCAACCGGTAACCTGCATATCGGAAACGCCCGTACTGCATTGTTCAACTATCTGTTTGCCCGCCATAACGACGGCGAGTTCATCATCCGTATCGAAGACACGGACCAAAAGCGCAACCTTGAACACGGCGAAGAAAGCCAACTGCAAAACTTGAAATGGCTGGGGATGGACTGGGATGAAGGCCCGGACAAACCAGGCAATGTCGGACCGTACCGTCAATCCGAAAGACAGCATATCTACGATCCGTTGATCGATCAACTGCTTCTTTCCAACCGCGCCTACAAGTGCTACTGCACCGAGGAAGAATTGGAAACGGAACGCGAACAGCAAAGAGCACGCGGCGAAATGCCTCATTACGGCGGAAAATGCGCAAACTTGACGCCTTCCCAACAAGCAGAAAAAGAAGCACAAGGCATTACGCCGGTCATCCGTTTCCGTGTGCCGATCGAAAACACCTACACATTCGATGATATCGTCAAAGGATCGATCACATTCGAAGCCAGCAGCGTCGGCGGGGACTATATCATCCGCAAACGCGACGGTTTCCCGACCTACAATTTTGCGGTTGCCGTGGACGATCACATGATGGGCATCACCCACGTCCTGCGCGGGGATGACCACATCGCCAACACACCGAAACAAATGATGATCTACGAAGCGTTCGAATGGAAAGAGCCTGTTTTCGGGCACATGACGCTGATCATCAACAGCGAAACAGGCAAAAAATTGAGCAAACGCGATGAAACGATCCTGCAGTTCATCGAACAATACAAAGACTTGGGCTACCTTCCGGAAGCGATGTTCAACTTCATCACGCTGTTGGGCTGGTCACCGGTCGGAGAAGACGAGATTTTCTCGAAAGAAGATCTGATCAAGATGTTCGATCCGGAACGCCTGAGCAAATCGCCAGCCGCCTTCGACCAGAAGAAACTGGAATGGATCAACAACCAATACATGAAGAGCGCCGATTTGGATACAATCGTCACTTTGGCCGCGCCTCATTTGGTGGCTGCCGGCAAATTGCCGGAAAACCCTAGCGAAGCTGACAGCGAGTATGCGAAAAAGCTGATTGGTCTGTACCACGAGCAAATGAGCTATGCCGCTGAGATCGTTGCGCTATCCGAAATGTTCTTCGCTGATGAAATCAACCTGGACGCAGAAGCGCAGGAAATCATGGCTGCCGAAACAGCGCCGACCGTGCTTGCCGCATTCAAGGAACAATTGGTTGCCATCGAGCCGTTCGAAGAAGCCGAAATTCTGGGAGCCATCAAGGCAGTCCAAAAAGAAACCAAAATCAAAGGCAAGAACCTCTACATGGCCATCCGTGTCGCCGTCAGCGGACAAATGCACGGGCCTGAAATCGGTAAGACCATCGAAGTGCTGGGCAGAGAGAAGAGCTTGGCTCACCTGAACAGCGTACTGGAAAAAATGTAGGACCGACAAAAAAGTATAGCAAAAATGAGCTGATTCTATATAATAGATGGATAATCCAAAAAGGAGCATGAAATGACTTGAATAGATTAAGCGAAACGATTCAAACCATAAAAGATCATGATCCGGCCGCAAGGAGTACGTTGGAAGTCGTTCTGACGTACCCGGGGTTACATGCCATCCTTATATATGATATCGCTCATTTTTTTTATAAGCGAAAATGGTATACCTTCAGCCGGGTGATTTCGCATCTCGGGCGTTTCTTGACCGGAATCGAGATCCATCCCGGAGCGACGATCGGCAGGCGTCTGTTCATCGACCATGGCATGGGGATCGTCATCGGAGAAACAGCCGAAGTAGGCGATGATGTCATGATTTACCATGGCGTGACGCTGGGCGGCACCGGTAAAGATACCGGCAAACGCCATCCCACCATCGGGAATAACGTGCTGCTTTCCGCCCATGTGCAGGTGTTGGGACCGATCAAAATCGGCGACAATGCCAAAATCGGGGCATCGGCTGTCGTCGTCAGCGAAATTCCGCCTGATGTCACAGCGGTCGGCATACCGGCAAAAATCGTCCGTTACCATAACCATAAGCTGAAAGACTAGAAAAAAACTGAATAATCAGCAAACGAAAAAGGGCGTCAGCCCTTTTTTCGAAGCTGGAAAGGAGTGCGCAATGTTAAAAATCTACAATACCCTGACGCGCGAAAAAGAAGAATTCCAACCGATCCAAAAGAATAAGGTGGGCATGTACGTCTGCGGTCCGACCGTCTACAACTACATCCACATTGGCAACGCGCGCAGCACAGTGGCTTTCGATACCGTCCGCCGCTATCTGGAATACCGCGGCTATGACGTGAATTTCGTCTCGAACTTCACCGACGTGGACGACAAGATCATCCGCGCCGCAAAAGAAATGGGCATTTCCGCGAAGGAAGTCGCCGAAAAGTTCATCGCGGCCTTCTATGAAGACACAGCGGCTCTGCATGTCGAAAAAGCGACGCTGAATCCGCGCGTGATGGAAAATATCCCGGACATCATCGCCTTCATCGGCGATTTGATCGATAAAGGCTATGCCTATGCGGCTGACGGGGACGTCTATTACCGCACTGGCAAGTTCAAGGACTACGGAAAACTGAGCGACCAATCGATCAAGGACCTGATCGTCGGCGCCAGCGAACGCTTGGACTCGGAAGAGAACATCAAGAAAGAGGATCAGCTTGATTTCGCGCTTTGGAAAGAAGCGAAGCCGGATGAAGTTTCCTGGGAATCGCCTTGGGGTCCGGGACGCCCGGGCTGGCACATCGAATGCTCCGTGATGGCGACCAAATACTTGGGCGACACCATCGATATCCACGGCGGCGGCCATGACCTGACTTTCCCGCATCACGAGAACGAGATCGCCCAGAGTGAAGCCAAGACCGGCAAAACCTTCGCGAACTATTGGATGCACAACGGCTTCGTCACGATCGGCGAAGACGCTGAAAAGATGAGCAAATCGCTCGGAAACTTCGTGACGGTGCATGATATCCTGAAGGAAGTCGATCCGCAGGTGCTGCGTTTCTTCCTCGGAACAGCGCACTACCGCCGTCCGGTCAAGTACAGCGACAAAGCCATCGAAGAAGCGAAAATCAACCTGGATAAGGTCAAGATTGCCTATCAGAACGCGCATTATCGCCTGCAGGATGCTGTTGCGGCACTGCCGGATGATGCGGAAAAACTGGTTTTGTTCCAGAATCTGCAGCAGCAGTTCGTCGCCGAAATGGACGACGATTTCCAGGCGGACAACGCCATGTCGGTCGTTTACCAGTTCGCCAAGGAACTGAACATCTACGCGGAAGGCGAAGCCGTTTCCGAAGCAGTCATCAACGAAGCACTTGTTTTGTACAAGGCGATGGTCGGCGTCTTCGGCGTCGTGCTGGAGGAAGAGTCTTTGCTGGACGATGATATCCAGACACTGATCGATGAACGGACACAAGCCCGAAAAGACAAAAATTTCGCCCGCAGTGATGAAATCCGCGATTACCTGAAGGATCAGGGCATCATCCTGGATGACACTTCACAGGGCACCAGATGGAGAAGAGCATAGTGACAGAACAAAATTGGAGCCTATTGAACGGACTTGCCCTGGCCTATGTCGGCGATGCCGCTTATGAGACCTATATCAGAACGCATTTATTAGAAAAAGGACACACCAAACCCAACCAGCTCCACCGCCGGGCGACTTTCTTCGTTTCCGCTAAAGCCCAAGCGAAGCTGATGCACGCGATGCTGGCCAAAGAGGGCTTCCTGAGCGAAGAAGAACTGGACATGTACCGTCGCGGCCGCAACAGCAAGAGCCATACAATCGCTAAAAATGCGGACGTAACGACCTACCGCATCGCGACCGGCTTCGAGTCGTTGATGGGCTATCTGCATCTTTCCGGGCAAAAAGCACGGCTTGAAGAGTTGATCCGTTGGTGTATCCAAGAAGTCGAGGAAAATAATTATGAAAAATAAACCGAACCGCGCGTTCAAAGACAGCCGCAATGCACCGAAAAAGGGCAGACCGGAACCAAAGCCAAAACGACGCGATGACGCAGAAAAAGAAACACCCGAAAATGAAGACTTCGTGATGGGCCGCCACCCGGTATTGGAATTGCTGCGCTCCGATCGCGACGTCAACAAACTGTTCATCCAAGACGGATTGGGCGGAGAAAAATTGGGCGACATCATCAAGCTGGCGAAAGACCGCAAGATCCAGATCCAAGCGGTGCCGAAGTCCAAACTGGACACGTTGTCCGACAATGCCGTCCATCAAGGCGTCATCGCCGCTACGGCCGCTTTCCAATATGCCGTGCTCGATGATCTGTTTGAAGCGGCTGCCGCCAAGAACGAAGATCCGTTCTTCATCATCCTGGATGGTGTCGAGGATCCGCATAACCTTGGTTCCGTGCTGCGTACCGCGGATGCCTGCGGTGCCCACGGAGTCATCATTCCGAAGCGCCGCGCAGTCGGCTTGACGGCGACCGTCGCCAAAGCATCGACAGGCGCCATCGAGCATGTGCCGGTCGTGCGCGTAACGAATCTGCACCGCACCATCGAAGAACTGAAGGAACGCGGCGTCTGGATCTACGCCACCGATATGTCAGGACAAGATTACCGCCAGTGGGATACAACCTTGCCGTTGGCGATGATCATCGGCAACGAAGGCAAAGGCATTTCGCGCCTGTTGAAGGAATCCGCTGACGGCCTGTTGACCATCCCGATGGTCGGCCATGTCCAGAGCCTGAACGCCGGCGTTGCAGCCGGACTGATGATGTACGAAGTTTTCCGCAAACGCCACGTTTGATCTGTAGCGTCTGCGAACCAGAAGAAGCGAGGTGAAGGCCATGTTGAAGAAAGAAATCCTGATAGTGGACGGCTACAATATGATCGGCGCCTGGCCGGAACTGGTGAAGCTGAAGAACCAGGACCTCATCGAAGAGGCCAGGGATCAACTGCTGCAGGCGCTGTCCGATTATCAGAACTATGAAGGGAATGAAGTCTGGTGTGTCTTTGACGCCCAGTTCGTACCCGGCATCACGAAAGAATACTCCAAATACCGCGTGAAGGTCATCTTCACTGCGCAAGGGGAGACCGCCGACACCTACATCGAAGGCGTCGTCAAAAAACTGCGCAACGTGCTGACCGAAGTCTATGTCGCCACCAGCGACCTGGCCGAACAGCAGCTCGTCTTTTCGAAAGGTGCCCAGCGCATCTCCGCCATCGAACTCTACAAGGACATCAAGCGCTCCAAAAAAGCCTTGGAGACCGAAAGCCGCCGCTTCCGCGACCAACGCCAGCGCGGCACCTGGTCGGATGACCAACTGGAGATCCTGAAGGAAATCTATAAGGATATGCTGGATTAGTTCATAAATCAAAAATACAGTCCCAAAAGAATTCTTTGTACAGAAATCTTTTGGGGCTGTATTTTCTTTTTAGAAGAACAAGCCTATCAAGAAAATTGCAGGAAGATAGATTTGGCTATACGCAGATTGTCGGACAAGAAAATCTTTTGGTCGTGTTGGGATGAATTCATCCACTTAATCCGATATACTTACTGAAAGCGATATAATCTTGGAGGTAAAGAACGATGTCTACTATTTCAGATGTAGCAAAGTTAGCAAAAGTGTCTGTAAGCACTGTTTCTAGAGTAATTTCCGGAAAGGGATATGTCAGTAAAGAAACGCAAAAGAAGGTTTTACAAGCCGCTCAGGAATTAGCGTATTCTCCTAATTTGATCGCTCGAAATTTACAAAGCGGTAAAACCCAAACGATCGGATTCATAACAAATAGCCCTCTCGGATTCCCAAATTCTTTTTTAGGCACGTTTATTGCTATTGCGAATTTGCATGATTACTATGTGACTTTATATTTTACGAATGGTGATAAAAACAAAGAAATCGATGTTCTGAATCAAATGAAACATCGTCAGCTGGATGGTATCTTTGTATTTAACAGATCAAATGAATGGAGTGTATTTGAGTCTTATACAGCATATGGACCAATTGCTACTAGGTACAGAATCAATTCTAAACAGATTTATTCTTCTCACATCGATCATTATCCTATCTATTTAGCTTCTTTAAACTACCTGTATCAGCAGGGATATAAAAAAATTGCCCACTCTATGGGCAATCCCGAGAACAGGAATACTAAAGCTCGAATCAAGGCCATCAATAGTTTTTATCAGGGTAACGGATTATTATTGAATGTTGACTGGCTGTTCTGTGAAACGTCAACCGAAAACAATGGCAACCAACTTGCGCATTGGTTTCATCATGCAACAGATAAGCCTGAAGCTCTTGCATGTCATTCGGATTCTATTGCCGTTGAATTTATTTCCGAATTACAGAACTTAGGATATAATGTCCCCCGGGATGTCGCTGTGATTGGTTTTGATAATAGTGATATCAGTAGATTGATGCATGTAACAACTGTTGATTATTCCGCAAATCTTCAAGCCGAGAATTCTTTTGTTCATCTATATAATCAATTGAACAACACCAATATCCCACAACATCACCTTGAATATAAGTTGATTGAGCGTAAAACGACTCCAAAAATAAATGATTACATAGAACAGGATTGACCATAGCGCCAAACAAATAAAGAAAATAGCCAGATACCTGCAATAAAAAGCAGTGTATCTGGCTATTGGTGATTCTCAAATGAATCGCTGAAACAATGGATATACTTTAAACGTGCATTCAGTTATTGGAGGTGTCTTCACCGTTACTTGCAATTACCTTTTTATACCAATTAAATGATTTTTTTGGCGTTCTCTTCAAAGTTCCGTTTCCCTCATTATCCCGATCAACATATATGAAACCATAACGCTTTTTCATTTCACCAGTTCCTGCAGAAACTAGATCAATACATCCCCAAGAGGTATAACCCCAAATCTCCACACCATCTATGTTTACAGCATCTCGCATAGCATCAATGTGTTTCGCCATATAATCAATTCGGTAGTCATCGATTACATAGCCATCAGCATCCGGCAGGTCAATTGCACCTAAGCCATTTTCGACAACAAATAATGGTTTTTGATAGCGGTCATACAAATTGTTTATTGTTGTTCTGAAACCTTGGGGGTCAATCTGCCAACCCCACTCACTTAATTCAAGATAGGGATTCTTGGCAGACTTTACGATATTGCCAGGAGTATATTCCACTTCAGTATTTTCTTGCCCAACGGAAACACGCGTTGCGTAATAACTGAATGAAACGAAATCAACTGTATTTTCTTTCAAAAAGTCAAAATCTCCCTCTACAATAAAGGATTCATATCCTTTGCTTTTTAATTGTTTTAAAAAGAATGGAGGGTAAGATCCCCTAGCCTGGACATCAACTAAGTAATATTCCTTACGGCCATCTTCATAAGCTGCCCAAACATCGCTTGGATGACAGGAGTATGGATAGTACGTACCTGCTGCCATCATACAACCAATTTTGTTTTCCGGATCAATTTCATGTCCTATCTTCACCGCCAAGGCAGATGCTAAAAGCTCGTGATGCGCTGCTGTGTACATTGCAAGTTCTTTGTCTTCGCCCTCATTAAAAACGAGCCCAGCTCCCATAAATGGTGCATGTAAAATAACATTGATTTCGTTAAACGTTATCCAATATTTAACCAGGCCTTTGTACCTTGTAAACAATACGCGCACAAGATTTTCGTAAAAGTCGATAATCTTGCGATTTTTCCATCCCCCGTATTGTTTGATTAAATGAATGGGGCAATCAAAATGAGTAATTGTTACTAAAGGTTCAATTCCGTACTTATGGCACTCTTTGAATAAGTCTTCGTAAAATGCTATGCCTTCTTCATTTGGAGCCGCTTCGTCTCCATTAGGGAAAATACGTGTCCATGCAATGGATAAACGGTAAGTTTTGAAACCCATTTCGGCAAACAAAGCGATATCTTCCTTATAGTGATGGTACATATCAATGGCCTCTTTGGCTGGATAAAAGTGCTCATCATCAAATTCTAAATGTTTTATTTTACCCGTTATACCTTCATTCCCGTGTAAATTATAACGAGGAATGCAAAAAACGTTGATATAAAAGGAATTTTCTGGCTATTCCTATTGAATTTCCGCACTTTCCACGTTATAATTATAACGTGGAAAGGCGTGATTTTATGAGTTTAGTATATGTAACCAACAAGAAGAACGGCACTACCTATGTTTAC
>NZ_FONM01000039.1 GCF_900112935.1 Trichococcus pasteurii | reverse complement strand
AAGCGCAGGTCCAGCTCAATCGGATCCGAGCGTCTGATTTAGTGATCATTGATGATTTGATGTATATGGCAATGGATCAAAGGGAAGCTACCCTGTTTTTTCATTTGATCAATCATCTATATGAACGGAGTTCAATCATCTTGACCTCCAATAAGAGCCCCGACCAATGGGGAGAATTATTGGGCGATGAGGGCGTCGCAATGGCTATCCTAGACCGTATTCTGCATCGAGCGGAGGTCGTTCACATGAATGAAGCCAGCTACCGTATGAAGCATCGCCAGAGCATGTTTGTGAGCGAAAGTGTTCAAAATTAATTGGCGTTAACTGTTCAATTCTACTTGACGCTGACATATGAATATCAGGATGATTTTCCACTACGTAATGAACAAAATTCGAGCCGATGAATCCGGCCCCGCCAGTAACAATAATGTTTTTCATTTTTAATCTCCCAGCACTTAGTTTCCACGGTAAAGGATTTCGACTTACAGGCCGACACTAAAAATGTTTCCATAATATAAAAGATAGGCGCAGGCCGGGAATACCAGCCTGCACCTCTCACTCCATTCAATATACAATCACAGCATACGCGAAAACAAACGGCTGCCATGCAGCTTATCAGCCACCTCATCTGATGTGAAGCTTAGTCTCTGATGAGCAGTTTTCTTTCCGGAACTGAGAATCCGAAAAGACGATTACCTCCGACCACGGCGGCTTCGCCGGAGTTGGGGCATCTGCAAATGAGCTACCTTCGGCGAAAACTTTCTCCTCGGAGGTGGCTCCTCGGCGGGAGTGTCTTCTCCGATTAGGGCGCGCTCATCGGAGCTGGCGCCCCTGGCACACCCTTGGGCGTGCTTGCATTCAGGTCAAACACCCGAAAAACGGCGCTTTTCTATCAACAAGCACTTCTACAACACTGGAACGCCAGCCTCAGCCACTGTCTTATCACTTTCGTTCTCACCAGACAGCTCTTTTCCAAGCGCAATAATATATTCCTTCAGCTTGCCCTTGATTTCTGGGTGAGTCAGCCCGTAGCCGATACTAGTAGTCATAAAACCGAACTTATCCCCCACGTCGTAGCGGGTGCCTTCGAAGCGCTTCGCGAAGACGCGCTGCGTTTGGTTCAGGGTGTCGATGGCATCTGTAAGCTGGATTTCGCCGCCTGCGCCCGGCGTCTGGTTCTCCAGAATATCGAAGATTTCCGGCGTCAGCAGGTAACGGCCGATGATGGCCAAGTTGCTTGGCGCTTCTTCCGCTTTCGGTTTTTCCACAAAACGGCTTACATTGTACAGGCCTGGTTCCAATTCGGAAGCGATGTCGATGATGCCATACTTGGATGTTTCTTCCTGCGGTACTGCCATCACAGCGATATTCGATGCATGCGTACGGTCATAGGCGTTGATCAGTTGTTTCGCCAATGGCACTTCATCCTCCATCAGGTCATCCCCAAGCATGACCACGAAAGGTTCTTGGCCGACGAATGCTTTCGCCTGCAGAACAGCGTGGCCCAGTCCCAACGGATAAGCTTGGCGCACAAAGTGGATGCGCACGCCTGTCGACTCCTGCACCAACGCCAACAAATCGTCTTTGCCTTTTTCGCGCAGGTTCATCTCCAACTCGACATTCGAGTCAAAATGGTCCTCGATAGCGCGCTTGCTTTTGCCTGTGATGATCAGGATCTCTTCAATGCCGGATGCGATAGCTTCTTCGACGATGAATTGGATGGTCGGCTTATCGACGATCGGCAACATTTCTTTCGCCATGGCCTTTGTAGCCGGTAAAAAACGCGTGCCGAATCCGGCCGCCGGGATGACTGCTTTTCTGACTTTTTGCATGGTATTATTAGCTCCTTTAGTGTTTCTTCGGTCAATGATACAAATTCCACAAACTTTCAAAATTATCTTATTATGATTTCAAAATACTTCATATTATTATTTTCACTCGCCCTTAAATTTTACTACATTTACAATGAAATAACTATATTGATTTGTCATCAATTCCTTAGAAAAGCGTTTACTTTATATTAAAAAAGCAATCAAACTGATTTATGCCAAAACAGCCACAGTCAAGAGTAGCTTTCCCACCAATCCATCCCAAAACAAAAAGAAAAGAGAAGAGCGATTGCCACAAAACGGCTCCCTATCTTCTCTTTCTTTGCAACTCCTGATTCTCGCCAACCCAAGTTGTTAAAACAACTCTTCCAATTCGCCGATCCTGCTTGATTTGATCATTAAGCCAAAATCACTTGAATGATTCGAATAGGCGCCTTGAGCTGTTGGAGCATCAGCGGCATCCGTTGTTGCTTGCGTTGGTGCACAAAATTTGAAGCTATGATTATGTATGATTACTGAATCCTATCTATTGGCATTAAGCCTCGATTGCGATTGCAGCTTCATCAGGTGAAGTTGTACGGATGGTCAGTTTATGGTCCACTTCTTTGAGCAGCAGATCCGAGAACTCTTGGTGGTACAGTTCTCTTTTTCTAGCTGGAACGTTGGCAATGAAGGCGGTCAGGTTCTTGACGGCGTTATAGAAATTGTCTGCATCCTTGTCATTTTTGAATAAGTACTCGCGTCTCACATTATCTTCTGTCTTTAGGTAATAGACAAAAAATCTTCTTTCATATCTGCTTAAACCACAGTATGGGGCGATCATTTCTAAATTCGGCATTGTGTATTGTTCCTCCTAATTGTTAGTTACCACCCTTTTACAAAGCGCTTCCAATTAACTCCAAATAAATATTTCTCGTATCGATCATTCAACCTCTATTGTTACTAAATAATGAGCATTGATTCTTGCTTAAAACCGCAGTTAACCTTAGCGGCACCCGCTACTCCACAATCAATTTAATGAATACTATCATTTATAGCTCTTTCCAGATCCTTAAATCTTATTGCCACCATTTAATCTCCCCCCAAGTAATCTGCCATTGTTATATTGCTTCTTGTTCTTCCTTCGGAATCGCCTTGTGCACGATCAATTCGTAATCTTGGTCTTTCAAGATTAGTTCCAGAAATTCTTGGTGATATAGTTCCTCTTTCCCTTCCGGTACGTTGACCATAAACACGTCCAAATTTTTAGCTGAGTTGTAGAAAACCTGAGCGTCTTTCTCGTTGCCAAAAACATATTCCCTCGCTAAATCATCTGTTTGCAGATAATAAACGTTGACAGTATCTCCTTCCATGTATAATCCACAATAAGGCGAAATTACTTCAAAGTTCATATTGCACCCCCCTAACAATAGTTTTTGAGCCTACCAAAGGAAAGAATGCGCTTTCATTGTATTGGAAAAATATAAATATCACCGGAAAACTTAAGCACCTTGGTTTACTTGGGGGTATTCCAACACAAACCCTAGTCTAATTAAGTTTATTGAAATTCTATTTTTGCATTTACAATTCAGTTCGCTTTTCTTTCCTTAGTTGACCCTGTAGCTATAATAACATAAGTAAATTTAAAATAAAAGCAATTTTTTATAATTAATTTAATTAATATTTATGTTAAACAAACTGTATGAAAATGCTTTAATATGGACATTCGTGAACCTAAACATTCACTATACATCAATATTCAGTTGAACCACCAAAGTATTCAAACGCATGAATATGAGCCGCAATCTAAGCCACTGATTTCATCGTTAAGAATGCTTCCGCATAAGCTAATTGGCTGCACGGCAATGCCGCCACAAAGACATAAGCTTTTATTTTTTCTCCAGTATCTCGATCTACGACATAAGCTGTAGACCCAGCCCAATCCACTTCCATAATTTTCCAGGCTTGTCAGTGCTAAACTAAATTGAACAGTTTTCGATGAATAAGATTGAACACTTTCGCCAAAGAATATCTCCAATCCTGTATACTTTTAAAGGTAT
>NZ_FONM01000046.1 GCF_900112935.1 Trichococcus pasteurii | reverse complement strand
CCTGAATTCCCGGAATTTATAACGAGGGAAGGGCAACGCCTAACGCCTCGTATAATTCCTTCTGCTTCGTCGTAACCTCTCCCAACACGCGACCGTGCCCGGGGGCCTCAAATAATTCAATCATGTCCAGTTCGTCCAGTACACCTTGAAGGGTCCATTGGTTAAATAGCTCGGCATCCTGCATCTTCTTTTTCACGTAGGATAAGTAGATTAAGGCGATGAATTCCACAAAAAGCTTCCCATTCAGGGACAATTCGGATGAAACTTGCATTCTTCTGAAGTTGAGGCGCTCTTTTAAATTGCCGAAGGCTTTTTCAACAACATCCTTGCTGCGATAAAGAGACAACGCTTCAAACGGATCATTGACCTCATTAGAAAGCAAGGCGAAGTAACCATAATTTCTAACCGCATTGCGCATCGCCTCTTCTTTAGGCGTGATTTTCTTCCCTCGTTTAGGTGTCTCAGTAACTTCGAAGTACTTATCATAATCTTTCATACGATAATCTTTTAGTGTATTTTCCTTCAGATCTTGGTGAAGGGCTGTCAGATAGTCGTTCATGTCTA
This sequence comes from Trichococcus pasteurii, assembly GCF_900112935.1. GTDB lineage: Bacteria > Bacillota > Bacilli > Lactobacillales > Aerococcaceae > Trichococcus > Trichococcus pasteurii. The sequence goes on along the minus strand of NZ_FONM01000046.1, from coordinate 930 downwards.
CCTGATCTTTAATCGCTTTTTCAGGATTGTAGAACAGATGCAGATACGCGCGCTTTTCCAATTTTATCACATCACCTTTATACGGACGTTCCTGTTCGTATTCCCAGTTTATTGTGCGACATACACCGTAGGTGTTGAACTGTGTTTCGAAGTTTGACCAAAGTTTCAAGTTCTCACGTTCCGCTTCCAACACACCCTTGACATATTTGAGTTTGAGTTGCACTCCTATCACGAATTTCTGGTGGTGTTTATACAAGGCGTTGATATTATCCTTGCTGTAAAAACCTCGATCAAATATCACGTTGACCTTTTTGTAGCCCATTACATCAAATTCCTTCATGAGTTGCCGAACCGTTTTAACATCGGTGATATTTCCGGAGAGCTTGCGGTAATAAAAGGGCAGTCCGGATTGCGCCCCAAACAAGAGTGCCAAGTTGATTTGTGGCAAGCGGTCGTGTTCCTTGTTTCGTCCCTTCTTCACTTGCGATAAGACCTCTGAGTAACTCGATATCGACGTAGTGTCAAATGCCCAATACTCCTTTTCCATCCGGCGGTTGCCTTGTTTCTGAAAGAAGGCCATCCGGCCTTCCTCATCGATTGCTTGGAATAGGTCGCTGCTTCGTTGTGAAGGAATATCCTGGCAATACGGGTGATGATGCAGTTTTTGCCAATGGGAAAAACGACTCAAGGCGTTATTCTCTTCGAGAATCAAGTAATAGGCGATCGACAGAATTTGCTTATAATGCTCCGGGAAGATGGCCTTAAGGTCCGCGTATACGCCTGTCTGCTTGCCAATTTGATCGAGCAGATAACCTGCCCCATAGAAGATTCTTCGGACTTGTGTCATTGGAATCGGCCCTGGCTTAACTTCCGATGAAGTCGGGGCCGGTTTCTTTTTGTACGAACGTGTTGGGATGATTTCACCTGTAA
>NZ_FONM01000014.1 GCF_900112935.1 Trichococcus pasteurii | reverse complement strand
TCACCGGGAAGTAGCTCAGCTTGGTAGAGCACTTGGTTTGGGACCAAGGGGTCGCAGGTTCGAATCCTGTCTTCCCGATAAATAAAAATAGACGCAGAAATCATTCCGATGATTTCTGCGTCTATTTTGTTTCTCAGGATATATTGCCGTTTTTTCCCTTTAAGTATATAATGAGGAACATTCCAAATAATCCTGTTGGAAATGTTTGGGGAATACGCTGTTGTAGAGGGAGTAGCGGGCAGTCTGGATGGGTTATCAGCTTTCTTGACTACTTTACTGAAAACACCCTCGGATAGCCCTTTCTGTTTGACAGTTATGTAGGAATAGCATAATATAAACATATAATAGTCAAAATTAGTCAGGGGAAGGGAGGCGTCCATTCCATGCATGGTCAGAACATGTCAGATATCATCGAAGCGTATATCAAAAAGATTCTGAATGCAGAAGAGCAGATTGAAATCAGAAGGAATGAAATGGCAGATCGTTTCAATTGTGTACCTTCACAGATCAACTATGTCATCAACACCCGTTTTACGGAGCAGCAAGGCTACTCGGTCGAAAGCAAACGCGGCGGGGGTGGTTATATACGCATCATGAAAGTGAAGATCCTCGATCAAGCGGAATTGCTGGATAAGCTGATCGCTATTGTAGGCGAAAGCATCACCCAGAAAGATGCGTTTGCGGTAACCCAAAATCTATACAGTCGCGGTATCATCACAAAACGCGAAGGAAACCTGATGTTGTCGGTATTGGATAAGTCACTTGCCCCATACACAGGCGAATATGAAGAAAGAATACGAGCCTTGCTGTTGAGGAATTTCTTGAACAGCTTACGCTTTGAATAGATGAAAGCCCGTAGAGGAGGCGTTAAAAATGGATGAATTATTTACAGATAAAGCCAGCCAAGTATTGTTGTTGGCAACAGAAGAAGCGCACAAATTTAAGCATCAATCCATCGGAACGGAGCACATGCTTCTCGGACTAGTCCGAGAACAAGAAGGCATTGCCGGAAAAGTGTTGCGTGGTTACGATATTGATGAGGAAGGAGTCCGCGAAGAGATTGTTCATCTGACCGGTTTCGGTCAAATGAATACGGAAGACTTCAACGCGCCGTTGCCATTTTCTCCTCGGGCAAAAAAAGTCATTATGTATGCGACAAACGAAGCGCACAAATTGGGGGTTCCCTTGGTAGGGACCGAACACCTTCTGTTGGGCTTATTGAAAGAAGAAATTCTGGCAGTCAAAATCATCAAAAATCTGCAGATCGATCCGAATTTGCTGCGCAAGTCTCTTTATGAGAAACTGGGCATCAAACAACCGGCCAAACCGGATATGCGTTCATCCAAAAAGACGGATAAAGTGGAAGAAGGAACACCGACTTTGGATTCCTTGGCCCGCAATCTGACTGACTTGGCGCGTGAAAACCGGATGGATCCGATTGTCGGACGCGACAAGGAAGTCCGACGCATCATGCAGATCGTTTCCCGCAGAACGAAAAACAATCCAGTATTGGTGGGAGAACCTGGTGTCGGCAAGACCGCCATCGTGGAAGGTTTGGCACAGAAAATCGTAGCCGGTGATGTTCCGGATACGTTAGCGAACAAACGCATCATGATGTTGGATATGGGGTCGCTGGTGGCCGGTACGAAATACCGCGGTGAATTCGAGGAAAGAATGAAGAAGATCATCGACGAAATCTACAATGACGGCAATGTCATCCTCTTCATCGATGAATTGCACACCTTGATCGGTGCAGGCGGAGCGGAAGGGGCAATCGATGCCTCCAATATCCTGAAACCGGCATTGGCAAGGGGCGAACTGCAGACGATCGGTGCCACCACTCTTGATGAGTACCAAAAATATATCGAAAAAGATGCGGCGTTGGAAAGACGTTTTGCGCCTATCCATATCGATGAGCCCACACCGGAGGAATCGGTTGAGATCATGCGTGGCTTGCGTTCCCGTTACGAGGAGCACCATGGCGTGGAAATCACTGATGAGGCGCTGAAGGCAGCTGTCCAGTTATCCGTGCGCTACATCACTTCCAGAAGATTGCCTGACAAAGCCATCGATCTGATCGATGAATCCGCGGCGAAAGTCCGCTTGGATGTCACACACGGGGATACGCCGATCGGGAAAATCGAGATGGAAATCGCGAAGTTGTCGCAAGACAAAGAAGAAGCGATCCTGAATCAGGACTTCGACAAAGCTGCCCGCATCCGCAAACGCGAAATGACGAAGAAGCAGAAATTCCAAAAAATGGTGGAACAACAAGCCCAAACGATCACGCACTACGATTTGAAAGTAACCGAAAACGATGTAGCCGAAGTAGTGGCTTTGTGGACCGGGATTCCGGTCAACCAGATGGAGCAGAAGGAAAGCGACCGTCTTATGAGGCTGGAAAAAGTGTTGCATGAACGCGTCATCGGTCAGTCCGAGGCGGTCAGTGCAGTGGCCCGCGCTATCAGACGCGCACGTTCCGGTTTGAAGGATCCGAATCGTCCGATCGGTTCGTTCCTGTTCCTGGGTCCTACCGGGGTCGGTAAGACAGAGCTTGCGAAAACGTTGGCTGAAGCAATGTTCGGGACAGAAGACTCCTTGGTTCGTTTGGATATGTCCGAATACATGGAAAAATACAGCACAAGCCGTCTGATCGGTTCCCCTCCTGGCTATGTCGGCTATGATGAAGGCGGTCAGTTGACTGAGAAAATCAGACAAAAACCGTACTCGGTCATTCTTCTCGATGAGGTTGAAAAAGCCCATCCGGATGTCTTCAATATCCTGCTGCAAGTGCTGGATGACGGTCATCTGACCGATTCCAAAGGACGGAAGGTCGATTTCCGCAACACGATCTTGATCATGACCTCCAACTTGGGTGCAACAGCTTTGCGTGATGAGAAATCGGTCGGATTCGCGGCGAAGAACCTCAAGCATGATTATAAAGCGATGGAGAAACGCATCCGTGAAGAGCTCAAGAACAGTTTCCGTCCGGAGTTCCTGAATCGTATCGACGAAACGATCGTCTTCCACTCATTGGAGAAAGACGAGTTGCATGAAATCGTCAAATTGATGGCGAACAGCATCGTGAAACGCCTGAAGGATCTCGATATCCATGTGCGCATCACGCCTGCAGCCATCGATGTCATCGCAAAAGCCGGTTTCGATCCTGAATATGGTGCACGTCCGATCAGACGCGCAATCCAAAAAGAGATCGAAGACAAGTTGAGTGAAGAAATGCTGAGCGGCTTGATCAAATTCGGCGACACCGTTACGATCGGCGCCCAAAAAGGGACGATCCGGATTGCGGTGAAGCCCGCTAAGCCAGAAAACAAAGACAAAAAAATTCCGGTAAATTCCTAAAAGCGGCGTGTCCTCATTTGCTGGATAGGGTTATTGTTCGGCTATCGCTACCGTTTGTGCTAAAATACAGGTACAGAAGTTAGAGGAGGGAACAAACAAGATGAAGAATTCCAAAAAGGCATTGTTGATCGGTTTGGGTGCTACAGCAGCGATTGCGGCGATTGCAGCAGCCTTGGCATACGAGGAAGAAGCAGTGGACAAGATCGGCTCCTACTTGAACCGTCAGCGCATGAAGAATTTCGTGAAGGACCATCTGAAAGGCAGCCAAAAGCTTTTACGGGCAATCGAGGATTTGACGGATGATGAAATCGACGGCTTCCTGCGCGTCGTGGACAGAGCGGGCGATTGGAAAGAATCGGCATTGGACCTGTTCTCTGATTTAAAGGACAAAGCCGGCGATGTGAAAGACAACGTAGGCGACAAGTTTCATAGATAAGAATTGAATAAGACTGCAGGAATAGGGTATAGCCCCATTTCTGCAGTCTTTTTAGTTGGTATGAGGAGCTGTTACTGCAGCGATAGCGAGGTAAGCCAAGGCCAGGTCGTCCATGCTCTTCAAGGCCAAGCCGGTCGCATCAAAAAAGCGATCGATCCGGTACTGAAGGGTGTTGCGGTGCAGATAAAGGTCGGCTGCCGCTTTCGACAGGTTTCCTTGGTTCTGCCACATGGCTGTGATCAGTTCGTGTGTGCCGTCGATGGAACCGATCGTTGCCTGCAAGGCTTGCAGCACCGGATTTTGGGTTCCTGCTTCCGAAATGAAATAAGGAAGCGCGATGGCGGCAAGCGTTATGATCTTGCTGCCTTTGGCGAGCGTTCGGCTGGCCGCGAATATTTTCCTTTCCTCCTCGAAAAGGAGCGGCAGGCGGGCGTCGACAGGCCAGCGTTGGCCCAGATACAAGTCGGTCCGCAAGCTGAAGTCGTCATCCAGAATATCAAGCACCGCCGCCAATTCCTCATCGATGCAGTAGGGTTCCGGGCTGTCGAGAATGAAGACACCGCTTTTGCCGTTCAAAAAGAAGCATTCGCGGACAAGCGGCAATGTCTGGCTGAAGGCATCGATCCACAGTGTCTGATCGAAAGACCCGGCGTCCTCTTCCCGGTACGAGAGTCTGAATTGGAGCAGCTGGGTCTGCGCCAGTCCGATCGGAATTTCGGTCGTCTGGCCTAACAGAAACTGGGCCCAAGGATTCTTCGGGATGTCGGATGTCGTCGGGGCCTCATTGAGCAGCAACTGCTTCAAAAGAGCTTTTTCGCGTCCGCTCAGCGTGTGTTCAGGTATATGCAGCCATTTGTTCTGGAAAGGCAGCGTGAAGTAAGCGGGCCCGAGACTGGCCGCGGTCGTTATCTTGGCTTCAGGGAATAATTGTTGGAGTTCGTTCTGATTCAAACTGTCACCTCATTTATGGGCTGGTTGTTTTGGCTTTGAAAGGCTTTTCATTCATTTTATCATTATTATCATTAATTTGCTAAAAAAATATGAAAATATGCTATGATTAAGCAAGGATTGATTTTCAACATAGACATAATGCCTGATTATCTTTTTTACGCTAAAATAGCAATGGCTTCATATAGACAGGGAGGAAATATAAAGGATGTTCAGTTTGCTTTTGGCAATCATTTATTTTGCGTTTATCAGTTTGGGTCTGCCGGATGCGTTGTTGGGTTCTGCTTGGCCGACGATGTACCGTGAATTCAGCGTGCCGGTTTCTTATGCAGGAGGCATTGCGATGATTATCGCGGCAGGAACCATAGTTTCAAGTTTACAAAGTGATCGCCTTACCCGCAGGTTCGGGACAGGGAAAGTGACCGCAATCAGTGTGGCCTTGACGGCAACTGCTTTATTCGGTTTTTCAATGAGTCATTCCTTTTGGATGCTTTGTTTGTGGGCCATCCCGTACGGACTCGGTGCAGGTGGAGTGGACGCGTCATTGAACAATTACGTCGCTTTGCATTATTCCAGCAGGCATATGAGCTGGCTGCACTGCATGTGGGGAGTCGGAGCCTCGCTGGGGCCGTACGTGTTGACATACGCTTTGAACGGTGGAAATCGTTGGAATATGGGCTACAATTATATCGCGTTTATTCAAGTCGCTTTGACAGCCATGCTCTTATTCAGCTTGCCGCACTGGGAAAAGAAGCGTGCTCCTCTTTCGCAAGGAGAAAACAGGGAACAGGGATTGAATGGGAAGGCTCTTTCTTTGCAGCAGATCATCAGAATTCCTGGAGCGAAGGAGATCATGATCACATTCTTCTGCTACTGTGCGTTAGAGCAGACGGCAGCACTTTGGGCAAGTAGCTACCTTGTCCTGCACAGAGGCTTGTCCGCAGAAACGGCTGCTGGTTTTGCGAGTCTGTTCTTTATCGGGATTACTGTCGGGCGGGCCATCAGTGGTTTTCTGACCATGCGGTTCAATGATGCCTCCATGATCCGTTTGGGGCAAGTTTTGATAGTGGCAGGTGTATTGGCCTTGATGCTGCCATTCGGTGAAATGACTGCGCTTCTGGGGCTTATGTTGGTTGGTCTGGGTTGTGCGCCTATTTATCCGTGCATCATCCATTCCACACCTGATTTATTCGGTGCGGATCGATCTCAAGCGATCATTGGTGTGCAGATGGCAGCGGCTTATGTGGGGATTTTGGTGATGCCGCCCGTATTCGGTTTGATTGCTGACCATATCACTGTTTCGCTATTCCCCATTTATCTCGGCGTTATCTTATTTGTTATGATCATGATGCACGAGGCCTTACTTAAGAAAAAACAAGCAAGCGAAGTTTTGCTTAACGTGATTGAAGAACCATAATAAGGGACGAGGTTGTGGAAGATGGATGAGTTGAAGGAAGAGTATATGCGGGAAGCCATCAAGGAGGCGGAAAAAGCTGCGGCCATAGGGGAAGTGCCGATCGGAGCGGTGATCGTCTGGAAGGGTGAAATCATCGGGCGCGGGCACAATGAACGCGAAGTGACGAATGATGCGACGACGCATGCGGAAATGACTGCGATCCGGCAGGCCAATGCGTTCAAACAAAATTGGCGGCTTGAGGAAGCGGAGCTCTATGTGACGCTGGAGCCATGCCCGATGTGCTGTGGTGCCATCCTGTTGTCACGAATCAAGAAAGTCTATTACGGCGCATCCGACCTGAAAGGCGGGACGGCGGGCACTTTGATGAACCTGCTTCAGGATGAACGCTTCAACCATCAGAGCGAGGTGGAACGCGGTGTACTGGAGGAAGAATGCCGGACGCTGCTGCAGGATTTTTTCCGGGCGCTGCGCAAAGAACGCAAGGAAAACAGCCGCAAGCATCTCCGCGAACATATGCAGGAAGAAAATAAAGGCTAGCTTTTTCTTTTTGGCTATGGTATGATAAGAAATGCCGAAAGGCCTTATGGCAATGGCGATCTTATGAATTGAGTCAGATCCGGAAGGAAGCAGCTATAAGTAGGTATCGCCATGTGCTGTAAGTTAATATAACTTATACAAAGAAGCAGGAAAAACCGTCCAACGGTTCTCCTGCTTCTTTTTTTTATCGAATCATTTCAAAATTTCATTCAATCTTCGTCGCTCATAATGGAAGGGGAAAAAGACTTTGGAAGAGAAAATAGTGGACAACAAAGAACTTGAACTGAAATACGAATCAGGTAAAGGCGCCTGGACGTATCATCTTGAGATTCCGGATACGCAAAGGATCTCAGCTCCTTGGGGCAGCATCAAAGTCAGAGGAACCATCGATGGGTGTGACTTTGGGGTGATGAATCTGATGCCGCTACGGGATAAAAATGCGATCATGTCCGTCAATGCCAAAATCCGCAAATCAATCGGCAAGGGTGGCGGGGATGCGGTAGTGGTGACGATGTGGCTGTTGGATGCCGAGGAGCATATGTAGGTTGTCATTTCCTTTTGCGGTAATTTTTGATCAGAGAGCGTATTGCCGGAAAGGCTATAGCGGCAATGACCATAGAAATCGCGAGGTCATCCGTCAGCAAGGTAAAGGCCAGCATGATTAAAGAAGCTGTGAAAAGGGTATAGACATTCACTTTTTCTGTATCCATTTGTTTCCTCCTACATCCAGATTTTTGTTGGGAAATACTGTTTATTGTTTTAGTTCAATTTTATCATGGAATACCAAAAGATCCAGATACTTAAAAAAGTAGCCTGGATCTTTTTATTATATGGTAGTTTTTAACGCTCCCTTACGATGATCAAAACATTCCCTTCCTCCAATTCGGAGAAGTATCCTTGCATCTTGCGTTCCTGTTCTTCTTCCTGTTCCGGTGTCAGCTGCGGATAAGGATGCTGAGGGGAGGGTTCGTAAAGGGCCTCCTCATCGAAGGACGGATAAAGCGGGGCGAGTTCCTTCCAGTCGAAGTTCTCATCCTGTCCGGTTTCGGTGATGACTTCAATGCCGGTTTCTTTTGTCAGCCGCTCTTTTTTGTCCGAAGCGTTGGTGACCAACAGGAGATCGGTTTGCTTGTGCCCTTTTTCGAGAAGTGTTTTTACGGCTGCCTCCACAGCTTCGACGGTTGCGTACGAACCTGCCACAAATTTTGGCATATCACATCAGTCCTTTCATTTTCTATGGGTTACAGAGCTGTTTGATGAGTCGATCAGGAAACCGTTACTCGTCCGCTTCTTTTGTGATGATGACGATGCTGCCGCTCTCGATGGCGGCGATGCGGTCGGCAAGAAAGTCCATGCCTCCGGGAAAAGTCCCGGTCTTTTCCTGGAAATGTTCGTATTGCTTCAGGTTGAACAGATTGTTGACCTTTTCCAGCAACGAATGGCTGGAAAAAATCGCGCCGTCCGCACCACGAAGGTCCCAATTCTCCAAGATGGCTTCCTGGTAGGCATTGTTCGTCACCAATGTGATCTGCTCTTTCGTATAGCCTTTTTTGTGCAGTTCCTCTACAGCACGTTTGCATTCCTCAATGGAATGGACGCTGGTCTGGATGATGTAAGTCATGACGATGTCCCCCTTCTCAAGAGAAAAGAAAGCGTTCTCTTTCTTCTTGAGTATAAGCCTTCTGTTCAAAAAAGACAACAATCGTCCTGTGAGTAAGGTTCTGTATAATCAGTCCGGATTTTGTCTGAATACCGCCACTTGGGACCATTTTTCTTCGTGCAAAATATGCACATTGCGGATGAGTTCGAGCGGAACCCATGCTTCGCCGATCAGGATTTCATCCTCTCCGCAATAGCCTTTGAAAAAGCCTTCAATGGATTCGGTTTGCCGCCCGAAGCGATCCTTTTGGTTCAATTGGACCGAGACACGACGATTTTTCTTCAAGGCTTCCGCCAAGGTTTCGTCGATTTCGGCAGGATTCAGCTGTGGCAGGACCGGGATGTCCTTCATGGCTTCCGCTTTTCCTGCAGAGATGGATTTCACAAGTTCATCCATCGCGTAGGCGGTCACCCATTTGATCATGCCGCGGTCATGGTAGTCGTTGTAGTCCTCAAACACCTTATCCGTCCTTTTTCTTGGTTCTTTCAGCATTTTCCTCACCTTCCTCCAATCCGGCCATGCCGCCCGCGTGTCCGCCCACCAAGGAGCTGCGCGCGATCGCACGGCCGCCTTCCAACAGGCTGACTGCCCGCACGAGTGAGCGGAAGCCGTATTTTTTGCGGATCGAATCGACGATCAGATCCTTCTTTTGCTCGTTCACTTGTTCATCAGGATCCTGAAACAGGTCCAGCTGCAGAAAATCCGTGTAGATCAGATTTCCGGCGCCCACACCGACATTCCGGATCGACTGGTCTTTGTAATGTTGGTCAAAAATCATCAGGATATGGGCAACCAGCTCACTGGATGCGTTGGTGGGCGGGATTTTCAGCTGCTGATGGAAGCCGGTCCGGCCCAGCTGATCGATGTAGTTGATGCTGTAGCCGATGCTCAGACTCACCAACTGGGTCTTGGCTCCGGATTTACGCAGGCGCGTCGCCACCTGGTCGGCCATTTCGATCAAGACGATTTCGATTTCCGATCGAACCACGTAATCCTTGTTGAGTACCTGGGAATTGCCGATGGATTTCGAGCTGACTTTGACTTTTTCCCCCAGAAAGCTGCGGTCGATGCCCCAACTGTGCGCATTAAGCTGCGCGCCCATGACGCCGAGCTGGCTCTTCAAGTAATAGTAATTGGTGTGTGCCAAGTCGTAGATCGAAAAGATGCCCAACCGGTTGAGCCGCAGCTTGGTACGTTTGCCGATGCCCCAAAAATCGGTCATGTCCGGGATTTTCCAGACAGTTTCGGGGATATCCGGATAGCGCCATTCCGCGATCATATCCGGCTGATGCTTGGCGGCATTATCGAGCGCCAGTTTGGCCAAGAGCGGGTTATCGCCGATGCCGATCGTGGTGTAGATGCCGGTCGTCTGCAATACGTCCGCCTGGATGAGTTTGGCCATTTCGTAAGCCGATTTTTTCCCGAAAAGTTTCTGGGCTCCCGTGATATCGACAAAACTCTCATCAACCGAATAGACGTGGTGGTTGGCTTCGTCCGCGTACTTCTTGTAGATGTTGTTGATTTCGGTATTTTTCTGCATATACAACCGCATCTGCGGCGCTGCAATCACCAGTCCCGGCGGATAAGGGAAGGGCAAGTCCCTGGCCCGACTGATGTTCGATATCCCGTACGCCTTTTTGGCGGCCGGGGAGGAAGCCAAGATCAATCCGCTGCCGCGCTCTTTCGGATCAGCTGAGGGATAGCTCATGACAACCAACTTTGTTTCGAGCGGATGCAGCCCGCGCCGCACGCATTCCACGCTCGCATAGAAGGACTTGCAGTCGATGCAAAGAATGTCGCGACTGGGCTCCTTCGCATAATCAAAAATCAATTCCGTTTCGTACATAAAAATCGTCTCCAATCTCTATATCTTCATTATACGAACGTGTGTTTGGTTTTGTAAAGCGAACAGGGAAAAATATTTTTGGGAAATGATAAAAGAAATATGAAAAAAACAGGGAAGCTCCCCAAAAAGGAAGTTTCCCTGTTATATATGTTAAAAATGCTGAACCATGATCTGCACAATCCAACTCATGCATATAAGTGCAAAAACGCTTATACCACAAAACATACTGATCCGGTTATTTTGTTTGATTGCTCCCAATGTCATAGCTGCGCTACTGAATATCAGAAGTAGATGGACGCCATTTGAGAAAGGCAGTGCTTGGCGAGGTATTACCACGAAATACAGAAGGAAGAGGAGGAATACTGCCGTATACATAAACAAGTAGATTTTTTTCATGGTCTCTCCTTTATCCACTGAATCAGAGCGTTTGAATATAAAGCATAAACAAATTCAACACATACGAAACATAAGCAAGACTGAACAGCGACATAAAAACAGTATCAATTATCTTTGCTGAGAGTGTCTTGCTGGAGTCCACCCTGTGATCATCAAGATTACTATTTAAAACTAGAGCGGGGATGAGCAGGTACAGGATACTATCAAAGTTAAATTCTTTGGGCAGGAAGGAAAAATCATCCGAAAAAAAACTGAGGATGATAGAACTAAGAAAAAGAATGATAAAGAAAACCTTTAATGAGAAATTTGTATTTTTCATTTGTACCCTCCGTCAGTCTTGTAAGTGTTATGAAGAAATCATCTAAAATATTCCGATAATTAAATAAAGCGCAAGAAGCAGGATTACCGCATAATCGAGTATTTTTTGTGAATAATTTCCGGAGTTGTTTTTTAATGTCCGTATCAAAAAGAATAAAATTATTGTAGCAACCCAAATGTATCCCCCTCTAGATGTATAAGAAGGATATGATTCGGATGAAAGAAAATATTGCACGAAGCCTAACGTCATAAAGAGAATAAACATCAGCTTTGAGAAATTTACGAATTTAATTTGCATGAATGGATCACCTTTCTATCTAAAATCAGACTTCGTATTTTTGCAAACCATCGTCTCTGAGCGCTAGAAATATTCTTTATTTTGATATTGAGAATGCCTGTCATAGTTATCCTCACTTTACTTTTCTTTTTTAGACGAGGTTGCTATAGAAACGACTTTAAGGAAAACAATCAGCAGGAAACCACCCAGGAAAAAGGCTGTATAAAACTTAGTTTCGCCATACTCAAAAATGAGTTGGGAAGAAAATAATGCAGCTACAATGCAGTAAATGAATATGACAAGAAGGTACTTATTCTTTTTGAGATAGTCTATGGCACCATGACTCCGTTGTTTTCGGGGGAATTGCATAATCTGATTTCCTCTCAAAAAAAATTTAAATAAGGCGTTACATTTCAAAAATACCAAGTGGCAATTGAGTTGATTACTGATTTATTCATCGCTATCGAATGAATGCAGCAATGTCACAAGGCCTTCGCTTATTCCCCAAACTGCGATTAAAGAAAAAATGCACTTCATGATGTAAATGGACAGATAGAAACCCTCAGAATAGTTCTCTTCGCCCATTGTATGAATCATTAGGATCGGCAACAAACCAATCACAATACTTTTTACTGTGGTAATGATAAAAATTGCAATTCTCACGGGATGTCCTCCTATTACCAAATAAGGAACAAGCGAAATTTTTTATTGTTTCCGCTTTCCTTACTAATCTATTTTATGTTTTTCATCTTCTGCAACGTAGTCAGATTTTTCTTTTGGTTTAAGATTATTTCGTTCACGTCTAACTCTTAACAACGCAAGCAACGTTAAAAATGATGCTGTATAGAATCCAGAACCAATGAAATCCCCATTAATAATATATTCTGCAGTAATTCCTATTAGACTTGCTATAGACAAACTTATTAGGACATTGAGATACGGATGGTTCTGACAAAATTGCTTATAAGAATTCATGATGTTTAAACCTCTATCTCTCTATTTTTAAGAAGTTATTAGCAAAACGTCTATAAAATTAATCTTCACTAGAAATTTCTTCCTCTTTATCACTTCCTTCTCTCCTTTCAACAAAGTATCGAGGGACATATCATAAAATTTGCTGAGTAAAATGATGGTGCTGAGGTCAGGGATATTTTTCCCGTTTTCCCAATTGGAAACAGCTTGTCTGCTGACGAATAAATGATCGGCTATTTGTTGTTGGGTGAATTTACCATCAATCCGCAGCTGCTTCAATTTTTCATTCAAATTATTCATATCACAATGTGCTCCTCGTATTCAGTGTAGTAGAAAAAAAGAAATAGTATAGCAAGCGGTCCTTGCATCCATGGAAAAACAAGATATTTGTTACAATAGTATCACAAAAAATATATAAATAATAATATGTTTATATGATGAGCTTGCTTCTGGTCCATGAGTCCATTTTTCCGGACTAAACCGTCAGCTATGCAAAAAAGAGCAAAAGTCTGTCATTTTATCATAGACTTTTCGCTCTTTTTCGCCGTTTGAGTCATAGGGCTCTCAACAGAATTTTTCCTTTAATAATAGCTAATCAGAATACTGATAAGTCTTAGTCTATCTATTCCTTCAAATGCCTGTACAGTATTTTCATCCAGAAAATCAGAAGGGAGCTCAAAAGTCAGGAAGTAAAAAATAGAATAGTAGAGTGAATCAGTGCCAGTCCTAGTATGATGGCTGCGGCAAAAGACAGGAGAGTCCATCCCCGATTTTTACCTTTCTTACTTTCTTCAATACCGATTGTGATTACTAGCAAACCCGCACAGAACATACTGAGATTCTGGTAGGCAAAATTCTTAGTGAGTAAACTATAAGCGCCTAAAAGGAAAACTGTAATGGAGAGGATAGCTTTTATAATCTTTATATTCTTCATAGGACCTCTTACTTTCTTTTTCTAGTTATTATACGAAAAATGTACTTTCCGTATAATAACGTGATTTATAGATATTTTTTATCTATGTCTTTACTTTAGGCTAAATGGGAGGAATTTAAAAGCAACTAGCGGCTTACAGCTTCGCACTTTTCAGGTGCATGCGCCAATAGCAACTGCGGGTTGCTCACTTGTGCCTAATCGATTTCTGGTAAAAAGAGGCAATGTACCTTATCATGAAGGAAAAGGGTTTAAAGGAGCGTATGGAATGTTACTAGGAGAAAAATTGAAGGAAACACGGCAGAATAAGGGGCTTTCCCAAAGTACAGTAGCTGAACATCTGAATATTAGCCGCCAGTCCATATCCAAATGGGAAAATAATAGCAGCTACCCTGATTTGGATAACCTGGTCCGCTTAAGTGAGTATTATGAAATCTCGATAGATGACCTCTTGAAGGAAAATCAAGGATTAAAAACAAAGATAGCCGAGAATAATTTTAAAATTAAGGATTCCCAACAGAAGCTCGACCATATCCGGTCTGGTTACGAGCGGGACGAGGGATTGGCTTTATTAATTATTTCTCTCATTGGCTGTTTAGTCACACCTTTAGGAATCCTGATTGCGCCGATTGTGCTAAAAAGAAACAAAGCAACAAACACTTTCCATAGAGGAGTGATCATGGCTTCTGTAGTTTGCTTTTTAGTTAGTCTTTGGGGAGGTTATGCTCTCCTCAGCACCATTTTTCATTGGGGAGCACCTCCCACAGTAGAATATATGGGTTAGCTAATATGTAACGCTTAAGAAACCACTCCTGATTGTGGCTCGCAAATAATGATTATAATTCAATATGCCCATTTTCCAACCCAGGTAATAAGTAGCTTGCTTGTTGCTGTCTAAACCTAGGTAGGTAGACGAGAAAGATCCCGTTATTGCAATAGCGTTAGGAGAATACGCTCGTGAGATAGTTTCGTTAGTCACACTAATATAATAGCTGGCTTCCCATAAGCCAGTTTTTTTCCCCGAAATTCTATAACTTCCGTTGTTCAGTGAAAATAGGGAAATACCAGGGATTTCTTCTACCACTATATGCATAGTGCGGCCTTCGGGATCGGAAGTTATAAACTCTTGGGTTCCTCCTTTCTTTAAATCATAATATACGGTGTCTGCCACTTCACTTGCTTGCACCTCGCCTGTTTTAAATAAACTGAAAGAAAAAAGTAAACCGAAAACTAATAAAATCTTTTTCAAAAAAGAAACCTCCCATATTAAATTATTTACCTGAAAAATTGGCTTGTAAAATGACAAGACAAAATTTGTACTCCGTCAACTATACAAAAAGGTGAAAGGGCTGTGATAAAAAAGACTTTTCACTCTTTTTTCGCTTTTCAATACTAGGGTTTATTAATAGTTTTTTCTTTGAATAATAGCTCGTCAATATACTAATAAGTTTTATACTCCACACTTCCACCGAAAGAATAGTAGTTATCCTTTTCTGTATTTTCTATGTAGCCATCCGCTTGGACAAAAGCAATTAGTCTGTCCATTTCCTCAAATTCCTTTATAGCATTTTCATCAAGAAAACCAGAAGGGATCTCAAAATTTACCGTCACTGTTTCTCCTGAAGGAACAGGTATTCTTTGTTCTGTAGGAAGCAGATAAAAAGGATTTGGAGAAACTTCATCCCCTTCATTGTGAATGGAGAGAAAAAAATTTGCATTTACGAAATCCTGGTCCGAAGAATTTTCAATCGTAATTGCGAAAAATGATTGGGAAGAGCTGTTTAGATTATAATCTGACGCTGAAATAACGAGGGCGTTCATCGCTTCTTCAGCAGGGTTCGCAACTGGTTCACTCGCTCCTGCACAACCATACATCAGCAAAAGCCCAAGTATAATAAGTGTAATTTTTTTCATATCATGACACCTCAATTTCTAATTGACACCATAGTTCCTCTGGATAGTCACCAAAAAGTTAAGTAAAAGTAGCCTGGGTAACTTTTACTTAACAATTAAGAAGTAGAGAAAGCTCAATACAAAATAACACAATATGCCTAATAGCAATAAACCCAAATATTTTTTCACCATACTCCACCGATCCTTCCTACAGCAGAATGTCCTTTAGGATATATCACAACTCCAGCTGCGACATATCCTACAAAATCTCCCGCTACGAACACAGATTTACTAGTACCAACGGATCTATTTTTCATTATATCTGGCTCTTCTTTATTCGTATTGGTAGCGTAAATCACATTTTTTTTGCGTTGCTTTTGCTAAGCAACCGCTGTTTGCATCACCATACTTTAGCATTGCACATTTATAATTTAGCTTTTTCTTCAAAAAACAAGCATAGTGTTCAAAATAATAATTTTGTAGATTCATTTATTTAAGTTTTCAATTTTTTCTTCCAAGTCATTTATTTTTTTTTCTAATTTTTTGATATCATTCCTTACAACTGATAATGCACCTAGATAAATAGCCACGAATGGTAGAAAGGCTAAAAGAAAATTTTTTACCGCGTCCATTGTTATCACCTTCTAACTTTTTATTATTTCTTCCACAATTTATATAGGCTGGGATAAGTAAAAATACTAAGTTCTAGATTTTACAAATTCTATAAAGGAGTACAAGAAGTGTATTAAAAAATGCGTAGCTTACAATTTTTGTTATAGAAAAGCGAAACCCATGAGTATCCCAAAAAGAACACCTAAGACAAGTATGAATAATTTTACTTGCTTTTCAATTTTAATTGATCGTGCAATCAATATGAATGTTAAAGTGAAAAATGTATAGGATACGTAAACACCAGTTGGTGTATTAAGAAAAATTCGATCTATTTCAAGCATAAACCGGCTTAGGAAAAAGTAAAACGTTGTAAAAACCAGTAGAGCTAAGTTCTTTCCTTTTATATATTTTAAAAAGTTGGTCATCAGTCTGCCTCCTCTTATTGCATGTACGCACCTGAGATTCCATAGTTTCTAATGGAAACGACATATCCGTTTTGAGTGTTTGAGCTGACTAAATCAGCAACGAGTGCTACTGCAGCATAAGCAAGTCCCCATCCAATGCCAGGAGCCATTACCCCGATAAGGGTTGCTGCAGCACCAATTGCCCAATAGTAATTTCTTATGAAAGAAGCACTTAAATAAATATCCCAAGAACCACTCCCTCTAGAGACAATTTTGGTCACGCCCTCTCTAAATAAAGAGATTCCGCCTTGTGACCCATCTTCAGGAATTCCAACACCTTGAAATTCTAGTAGTTTTAAAAGTTGGCTGTCAGTAATTATAACTTCATCATCAGTGAAATAAACGCCTAACTCTATTGCGTACTCTAGCAAAGCATCTTTATTAATTTCTGCAGCGTTCATCTCGATCGGACTAGATTCAGCAGCAGAAGCAACAAAAGCTGGAGAAACACTACTAAATAATAATACGCCACACAACACAGGAACGATATTGTTTTTAAATTTCATAACGATACCTCTTTTCTAATTTTTTATATCTCAGTTAACTGTTCGTGAACCCCTATTTTATAATAGGAAGTAACGCAATCTCCATTCCCTATTGATTTCCTATGTACTCCACGCTGGAGGGTCCGCCCCAGTGGAATAGATTGCCTAAGTGCGCATACAAACCGAATAAGTTGACCAAGAGACTGATCACTCCCGCAACAAACACCAGTTTATAGAAGGTGTTTGTTGCTTTGTTTCTTTTCAGGATAATTGGAGTGATAAACAAACCTAAGGGAGCAATCAAACAACTGAGAAGATTAAGCATCAGCAGGACTAATCCTTCATCCCGCTCACCATTCGCCTGGATATAGGCCAACTTCTTTTGGGAGTCTTTAATCTTCTCGTTGTTTTCTTCTATTTTTTTTTTTAATCCCTGATTCTCTTTCAAAAGGTCATCAACAGTGACTTCGTAATATTCACTCAATCGCACGAGATTGTCCAAGTCCGGATAACTGCTGTTGTTTTCCCATTTGGAAATGGACTGACGGCTGATATTCAGATGTTCAGCGACTGTGCTTTGCGATACGCCTTTCTTTTGGCGGGTTTCTTTCAATCGTTCTCCTAATAACATTATTTTGCACCCCTTTCGATTGCTTTCCTTCATGATAGCGTAGATAGCCTTCTTTTTCTAGAAACGAATGATTGCACATCCGCACTTATTGGTTGCGGATGGCGCAGAACCTGATAAAGTGCGGCCATGTAAACCACTGGTTGCTAGTCTATTCATCAGTTTTGGCGTAAGTTGAATGTATCCACATCAAAACTTGAAAGGAGGCGAGGAGGCGAAATGATGATCTATATTCTGTGTGCTGTTTTTGTTCTTGTGTTCTTCCTGCCTACTCTATTTTTTCAAAGAAAATCCAAAATGACCAAAATAGCAGGGCGACTCAAAGTAGCAACGCTCGGAAAAACGAACAACATTCAAAGTGCGTTCTTCTACTATGAATCCATCAGATCACAAGAGTTGATAAACGATTCGCTGTTTCAGAGCACCTTAAAAGATACCGCTGCGTTATTCATCTATCCCTCTCAGTTCCGCATTGTGGCTCAAAAGGAGTACCGGGAACCTTTGAAAAAAATCGCCCGAAAAATACCGGTAGTCGTGATTGGAGCGGAGCGGCTTCATTCCGACCCATTCGGTCAAGAAATCCTGCCGGGCTCGGAACTGCATGAGACCATCCAAGCTTTTTTCTGCTTTTCTAATGGCGACGATTGTTTCTTTAGAACAACTGAGTCCACTTATCAGGACCAAAAAGAACTCTATCAAGCGATTCGCCTTATGCATACGATGGATTGCTATGCTGATTGGGAAAAAAGTTTCTATGAATACTGAATGTTTCGGTCGGCTATGTAGTCGAGCAGGAAAAGAAGCAGTAAATTACTTTAGCGTATTTTTTTCTGCTCATAGATTGCTGATATATTATTCAGTTATTTACGCTTTACTAAAAGTATACGTTCGGCCTTCAAAAGAGATGTAATTTAAATTTTCCTTTGCAATAGAACGGTCACCTATCTTAAATGGTTCATTTGACGCATCTTCTAATCGTTGTTCGATTGAATACATAGCTTCTATTATGTCCGATTTTGGAAGGTGAAATTCAATTGTTGATTGGTCATAATACTTTACTTCAACTGGCCACAGATAATCTTCGGTAAGGTCGTTATACTCGGGGAAGTCGTAGAACGGTTGCATTAATTGTTTTTTATAATCCATATTGTTATGTCAGCTCCTATTTTTTATTTGGTATGTGAATAGCTTAGCATAATACCTAATATTTAGCTTAAAAAGCACTCTGTATTTCCAGGACGCCTAACTACGATTAAATAAAGATCAACAAATTACTTATATTTTGAGGGCTGACATATTATGAAATTCTCGCAAAAAAAATGGATTAGCGGTATCATAGATATGTTGAAGATAATCGGTAGTGCTTCTATAGTCAATTATTGCGTTATAACTGATTTATTTTCTTCTCGATGCTTGGATAACATCATCTGAAAATAAACGACGGATACTATTCGTGTTGGCAGAGTTGCATTGGGAGGTTCATTATGGATATTGAATATTATGTGTTTGACAAAATGAACGTACAGTCTGAAAAAGTGGAAGTAGCTATTGAAATAATGCGTTCGCTAAGCATGTACAAAGATTTATTTAAAGATCCCAATAATTATTTTCTGTATTCTTTAATACATTCGCAAAAAGAATTTAAAGAAAATCAAGATGTTTGGAATTTAATAGAGACGCATGGAATGGATATCTTGCCTATTGTTTGTATAGACAAGAAAATATACAAAACAAAAGATGTTTTAAGTGTGGACGAAATGGGAGCGCTGACGAATAGTGCCATTTCTTATCAAATAGAGGATACAAGTTCTTGAAAAAATGCCGCATCCACCACGACTAAATATAAAAACGCTCTATTATAAAAGGCAAAGTATCATGTAAGCATTCAGAATCCCGGGAGGCGACTAATGAAGAAAATATTGTTAACTGTCATAAGCATAGCTCTGCTGGCCGCGTGCTCAAGTAATGAGAAACTGGAAGTTTTTTCATTTGATGCTCGTACCAAAGATGTTGCGCTGGAAAATTTTATTTTGGTTTCAAACGGGACCGAAACTTATGTGCAACCCACTTTTCAACTTTACCGAAAGAGCGTCGTAAAGCCCCTTGCTTTAGCTATGGGGATATAAGACGTGCACTTAGGTGTATTATGTGGGAATTCGCTGTATAATCAATATATGGAAAATAAAAAATATAAATCAAATCATAACATCATTTATTCTTGTACCTACCATGTTGTCTGGTGTCCAAAATATCGGCGAAAGGTCCTTGTCGGACCAGTAGCGGCACGCTTAAAGGAGCTCATTGTAGAAACGTGCACCGGTCTATCCGTCGAAATTCAGGAAATGGAGATCATGCCAGACCACGTTCACCTCCTATTGGATATAGACCCGCAATTCGGGGTTCACAAAGCAGTCAAACGCATCAAGGGAGTTTCTTCCCGCGTGCTGAGACAGGAGTTTAAGGAACTGACGACGAAGCTACCCACTCTTTGGTCGAATAGCTATTTCGTTTCCACAGTGGGTGGGGCACCGCTTGAAATGATTCAGCAATACATCCAAAGCCAAAAGACCTCACAACGCCAGTAAATGCAAAGCAATCATCAAGAAAGGAGGAACACGTATGGCTAAAAGCAAAACAGCTTCATTCGTCGTAGAGCTGGGACTTGTTACACATCAAAATGAACAAGCAGTGCTGGATAAGCGTTTCAAAATTGCTGAAAAAATTTATAACAAGGTCTTGTACCATGCGCGGACGCAGCTAACAGAGTTGTATAAGAACCGTCGATACCGAGACGTGCTGGCAGAACGCCGCTTGTCCATCAAAGCAAACGACAAGAATCGTGTGACGGCGTGCAACAAGGAATTGCAAACGATCCAAAAGACCTTCGGTATGACGGAATACGCTTTGCATGCCTACATCGGACGGATGCGCGAGGCGTACAAGAAGCATATCGACAGCTTCACCGCACAAAAAATCGCTTCTACGGTCTGGACAAGTGTGTCCTCCCTTCTACATGGCAAAGGCAAAAAGGTACGTTTCAAAAAGTTCGGCCAGCTGGAATCGTTGGAGGGCAAGTCGAACGCTACGGGCATGCGCTTCAAAGGCGACCGTTTGGAGTGGAACGGGCTGGTTCTGCCCGTCACTATCCGTGCCAACGATTTATTTGTTCAGGAATCCCTTTCCTTGCACCGGGTGAAATACTGCCGCATCATACGCAAAGTGTTCAAGGGCGGCAATCAGTACTTCCTGCAACTTGTGTTGGAAGGCCTCCCGCCAGTGAAACGCAATAATAATACAGGTATGCCCCGCCGGCAACCCGCTCCGAATGCGGAAGTGGGCATTGACATCGGTACCTCTACGGTGGCGGTGGCAGGTGATGACGGCGTCATCTTGAAGGAATTGTTTCCAGAAGGAGCGTCCTATGACCATTCAATTCATCTTTTGCAACGAAAACTGGACCGGAGTCGCCGCGCAACCAACCCCGCCAACTTTAATGTCGACGGCACCGTCAAGCAGGGTGTCAAGTTGACTTGGGTACGGAGCAAGAACTACATGAAAATAATGTTTCGCTTGAAGGACCTCTACCGCCGTCGGGCGGTGGCATTAAAAGAAGCCCACAACAAAACCGCCAATGCCATCCTGGCACTGGGTAATCAGGTTTATGTGGAGGACATGGATTTCCGTGCATTGATGAAGCGGGCTAAAGAAACGACCGTCAACAAGAACGGGCGGTTCAACCGCAAGAAACGCTATGGCAAGTCCATCGGCTATCATGCGCCGGCCATGTTGATCGCCATCGTGAAGCAAAAAGCACCCCAAGAAGGGGGTGCGCTGTACGAGGTGGATACTTTTAAATTTCGTGCCAGCCAGTATAACCACGTAAACGATACGTATATCAAAAAGACACGTGATGAACGTACGACCTTTGTTGGCGGACAGCTTGTCCAACGGGATCTGTACAGTGCATTCCTCCTGAAAAACAGCCAACCGACACGCAACGAGACTGACCGCACAAAATGTAGCGCGACGTTTGATACCTTCATGGCGCACCACGACACCTGCATCCAGACGCTCTGCCAATCAACCGGACACCAGTCCTGCAATTTCGGACTGCGAGATTTTCAATTAGCTTAACAAATGTAAAGAGCAACCAAAAGGTTCAGCTGTGAGCCTTCAACGCGAATGGTACCATCGGGCGCCTTGTTGAGAAAGTCTAAGGGCTTTTGGGAATAGAACGGAAATAGAAAAACGACATCTCCACTTTTTTGGAAATATCGCCAGTACGGTCCGTGACGTCCCAACAGCCTTTGGAACCCCCTGGATTTATCCATGGGGAGCAGTCAGGGAATTGAAACATTGGAAAACGAAGCGGAAGTGGTCAGTGGTGCAGGCATAAGAATCTATGATAGCAAGAAGAATCTGATTTACTCCCTTAATGTTGGAGAAAATCAGTATGGCGTCCTCGACACTAGGACATCGCCGCTTGAGGGGGAATTAATTGGGCCTGTGCTGAAAAGTGAGCAGATTGAGGTGGGAAAAACAATTTACGTTGAATTTGTATACGAAAAAGATTCTCTCGAAGTCAGGGAGCAAGTAGAAGTAGTTCTCGGTAAAAATTAAGTTCTGCAATTTTCACCAAAGGAGAGGAATGGTGGCTAAAATGGATCGGATTGCGTTGATTAATGATTTCATCAGCTATATCGGGCTGATTCTTATAAGTCTGGTATGCAACACTTTTTTGAACTTTGATAACGGGAAAGAGAACGCTATCCTGTTTTTGATTTTGATTGTATCAGGAGTAATAATTTCCTACTTAGTGGCGTATGCAGTCAAACGTAAAATTCCGGAGTATAAATCAAAAAATAATAAATCAGTACTCTTCTATATGATTCTCATGTTGATAGTCAGATGGATTCCTGGAATTTGGCCGACTTCCATAGTTGAAGTAATCCTTTTTTTGACCTTTCTATTTCTTTTGGTTGTTGTCCGGAACGTTTATATCGAGAAGAAGGCAGAGCAGCAATAAAATATTTTATGGAGTCCTGGGCGCTGGAATCTCTATGTTTTTACAGCGGTCGTCCTATTCGCAACGCTGTTGATCCAATATGTATGATGATTTTTTGGTTGATGCGAATGAATACTGAATGCATCAGAGCAGCAACACCTATGCAAAGGAGCGGATTGACATCAAAAAGCTAAAAACTGGATGGATTGCACTCGGATTCCTGATTTTATTGATAACGGGATTCTATGTTTATGAATTTCCTTTGAAAAGCTATATCGCGCAACAAAATCTCTATGAGTTGCTGGAGGGAAAAGAAGGGATTGCGGAAGAAGATATTCAGATACAGAAAATTCGGAAAGATTACAAGAGTGCCCGAAGCGGCTATGTAATTTCCTTTACTGTTAAGGAGAGCCCCTTAGATTATTGTTATGACTATTCTTTTAAAGTTGATGATTGGATAATGGGATACGTTTCTGAAGGGACGATTTATTCGACTGATAAAATTATTTTCAGGGAGGAGTAAGGGCCATGATTGAAGTTTTCGATGCTGGGTGGACGTTAGTAAGCGCACTAGCTCTTATCGCAATTCTAGGTTTGATCATCCGTTATTTCTTAAAAAAGAGACAGCGGTCTAAAGGTCAACGTGCATTTTTACTGAAAGTATGACTGTAAGAATAATAAAGTATTTGTTGCAATCATATGATGGATAAAACTTATTAGAAAATATTTAAATATTCACGAGAAAGAAGGTACGCCATGATTACTAATAAATCCAATCTTTTTGCTTACGTATTCGCTTGCACAGCGCTAATTGGAGCAGTCCAATACCCAAACGTCCCTTTGTTCTGGTGGTTCGTGATCGGGCTGGGCAGTGCTTTATTGTTTGTCTACAGCAGAAAAGCGACTGAGAAAAAATTGGTTTCTCTGAGTATAGATGTTTTCAACTTGGTCGTGCTGGCCATACTCGTTAATATCCTACCTTCTCATATAGGCTTGCTCCTAAATGCAATAGTTCTGCTGATCCTGTTTTTGCTGCTTTTTGCCAAAAGTAAGATTGAGAGCAGCAGAGAAACACGGAATACTCAAAATCAAGGATGATACAAGAGGAGATGAACTATTATGTCAGCCACTAACCAACTCGCAGGCTTTTTGATTTATGGTATTTTTTTGCTGGTCATAGTCGGTCTGCTCTTTTTTCTTTATAAAAAAGTCAAAGCAACACAAAATGTGCAGCAAGCGCGGCTGGTTTTGGTAGCTTTGATCGGAGCCATCATCATAACGACACTATTCTGGATCCCGATATTTTTCATAGTAGTGAATTGATTCAAAGGGTACTTGCGAAAGGGGATAAAAAGGTGCGCAATAGCATTATGAATTTGAAGCAAACGGATCTCTAAAACGGAAGCTTTGTATTTAAAAGAAAGCGGGTGCAGGAATGAGTACGCGAGACAATCAGAAAAAGTACGACCACAAAAGTAATGTGGACAGTTCCATCTATTCCAGAGTCAATATCGGTCAGGGTGCAAACAACAAGTTTGATGGCCCGAATCTCACGCACTCGGGAGGGAGCATGAACAATCCCGATGAGCACGTGCATCATAGGAGCAGCTCCTTGACTACGGGCCTCTACTACGTGGTCGGCAGTGTTCTTTCCGCCGGGATAATATTCGCAGGTATGCAGATTTTTCACGATTATTTCTATGGCGAGGGACTCAATAAGTTAGTCCCTTCGCTACTGCTATTACTCGGCTCGTTGGCGATAGGATTTTTCTGCGCAAAATGGATTGTTAAAAAATTTGTGCCATTCAAAAAGAGATAGCTTTATTTGGTGTCGCTGAAGAAATATTTCTTCCGTTTGTGATAGAATCTAACTGGAAAGATAATCAAAAATGCTTTAAGAAGTGAGGATACAAAATGATTGCACAGACGGAAGAGGATTTTAACGGATTAAAAGAAATTGGCGGCATTTGCGGAGCGATCCGCGATGAAATGGTCCAAGCCACGAAACCTGGAATCACCACTAAAGAGCTCGACGACATTGCCAAGGAGCTTTTCGAAAAAGCCGGAGCGCAGTCTGCACCAAAAGGGGAATACAATTTCCCTGGGTATACGTGCATCAGTGTGAATGAAGAAGTGGCACACGGGATTCCGAGCGATCGAATCATTGAAGAAGGGGACCTTGTGAATATCGATGTTTCAGGTTCCAAAAACGGCTATTTTGCGGATACTGGCATTTCCTTTGTAGTTGGTGAGGGCCATGTCGTGCTGCAAAAAATCTGTGACGTCGCCAAGGAAGCATTCGACGCGGGACTTGCGAAGGTAAAGCCGGGCGCGAAAACAAGCAACTTAGGAAAAGCGGTGCACAACGTGGCGAAACGCCATGGCTTGACGGTCATCAAAAACCTGACCGGACACGGTGTCGGACGCGCAATCCACGAAGCACCGGATCATATCTTCAATTACTACTCGCGCTGGGATGACGAAATTCTGAAAGAGGGCATGGTCATCGCCTTCGAGCCCTTCATTTCAACATTCGAAGAGGAAGTTTTCCAAGTTGAAGATGACGACTGGACCTTCTTTACAGAAGAAAGCATGGTCGCCCAATACGAACATACGATTATTGTGACGAAGGAAGGCCCGATCATCACCACGCTTTAAGAGCTTTGAAACTCCAATAGGCGCGTTTGCGGGACAAGGACAAACACTTGCATGTAAAAAAGCACAGGTTAATTTCTGTGCTTTTTTACATACCATTTTAGCTATCTACACTCGCGGATAGCACGTGATCATGCATTTGATTTTTTAAATAGGAGCAATCCTGCAAATATCATCAACCCACCAACACATGTCGCCAATGTAGGGATCTCGCCCATTATCAGGAAGCCCATCAAAGCGGCCAATAATGGGGTAACAAACATATAATTCGTTACATCGCTTATTTTTTGCGCCATTGTTAGTGCTTTTGCCCACAACATATACGCGAGTGCGCTTGGGAACACACCCATGAAACCCATCACCAACAACTGATAGAGAGGGGCATTGCCGAATTGTATCGCCGCATCCGGTAAATACACCAACAGGAATAGCGTTCCGGCAAATACGCTGTAAGCCGTCGCTTGTAAGGGAGAATATTTTTTCAGTAAAAAACGTTGCAGAAGATTATAGCTGCTGATGCAGACAGCTGCTCCAAACATCCATAATATGCCTGCATTCACTGAAAGGATGCCGCTCCATAAGGTCAAAACCAGAATGCCGCTGAACTCCACTGCAATCGCGAGCCAGCCTAAGGGTCTGATTTTTTCCTTGAAAATGATCCGGGCGAACAGAGCAGTCAGGATAGGTGCCGATGCGATGACAACACTTCCCGTTGCTGCTGTCAGCGATTTGGATGCTTGGTTGAAGGTGATCATATATAGCGCAAAACCTAAAACACCGGCTAGCAGGAATTTAGGGAAATCCTTTTTTCCGGAAATCCAATTTTGTAAAAAATTCCGATTGCTATAAATAATAGAGAGGCGATCACATAACGAAGAACGCCTATCGCTTCTGCGGTATAGTAAGTCAGCGCGATTTTTGTAAAAACAAATGCCGACGCCCATAGAAGCACTGTAATAAAAGCATATAGTTGAGCCTGATTTTTTGTCTTTTGCATTTTTCCCTTCGCGTTCTTGAATAAACAAGTCACTCCTGGTGAAAATTCATTCAGCTTTATAAATTCTCTTTTTGATATAATTGATTCATAGCAAACAACCCCAAATCAATCATACAAAAAATTTGGGGTTGTTTGTATTTTTATGCCCTGAGGGGCGTGAAAAGTTGTAAAGTGGTGTAATACAAAAACCGAATAAAAAGAACTATATGTCTATTTACTTCGCTGGATAATGATAGATAATTTAACAAAATATTTAATTTATATTGACAATTATACGACAAGTGATATGATAAAGACAAGATAGCGCTACCAATAATGGAATATGTTTCTAGGTTTCTCCACAGCAAGTATTTTTAAAAGCTTGTCACTTGGAAAGTGGAAAGGATGATGAGATGGATAAGTCAGAAAGACAAAAAATGTATACCTATTTTTCATTTCAGCCAGCAGTAGGAGTAACAATATCCATCGCTTTGGTATTCTACTATTTTTTTGTTGGTGCTCCGAGAACTTGGAACAGCACACTTTATATTCTGGTCCCCACTGTCACCCTATTTTTAATTTATTTTCTACTACGGCTATTTCTGGGTCAAAAGATTACTATGTCTCCCAAAATAAGAACTATAACCACTATTTGGACAATCTCCTTAGCTTTGTTTCTTGGTATGTTTGTCATGTTTAAGCCTAATCTCGAGATAGAAAAAATCACATTAAATGATATTGAAGAGATTAGTGAAGTTTTTAACAAAGATGGCTACTATTTAATTTACAGTGCAGATAGCTGTGTATATTGCCAAAAAATGAAACCAGTTTATGAAGCCTCTTTCTTTCGATTCAATAAAGACGAAAATGTTTATATTGTCGATTTATCAGCTGTCCAAGTACAGGATGAGCGATTAAGTGAATTGGATGTTTCAAAGATCCCTTCATTGCGGCAATATTCCAAGGGGGAAGAGACAAAGCGTATAGATGGAGTTAAGAGCCTCGAAGAGATAAATCAATTTGTGGATGGTGAAGGGTAATTAAAATCTAACTAAAGTGAAGGTACTCATGAATAATATAAAAAGAATATTGAATATATCAATGATACTTTCAATAATACTATTTTCTTTTGTCTCGTCTCTTTTTCCTGCCCAGGCACAAGCAGAGACAATCTCCCTCTCCTATAAAGAAGGAATTAAGCAGATTGTTAAAGAAAATGATGTAGAAGTGTCCGTTTTCTCTTCTAGTTGCAGACATTGATGGAGATAGACTATATCCATTTATAATATAGAAGTTAGAATTGGCATTTAGTAATCTAGCACCCTATAATTAACACTGTAGGGCGCAACTTCAAATGGCCGAAATGTTGCGAGATATGGTCGAGGCAACTGTAAAAGCAGCGAATAAAAACAATAAATAAGGAAATGAGACCGTATTATTTGAAAGAGCAAAACAATTTCCGATGGGTGTAGAGAGTAGTGCCATTGATTATAGAACCCTTTTTCTTAGAGCATAGGTTATGCACTATCCATAACCGATTAAAATTTGGTCTTACATCATGGCAGGGTTAGAAGGATTCGATGAAAGAACATGTTATATTCCTCATTTCTGAAAATCAAATAGTAAACTGTGATAGGTATCAGTACGATAAGAAGTAAGCATGAAAATTTCTCGGCTCAGTAACAGTTACTTTGCGGATACTGGCATTTCTTCTGTTGTTGGGAATGCGTAAGTCGCATTAAAAGTGGTACAGAAGCTATTATCAAAGACAAAAGAGGAGAATAGTATGCTGAACAAAAAAATTACATTAGAGAGTATACCCGAGCCGCAAGTGTTCGAGCGTGTCGCCCCTACTTTTTTAAATGCTGAAACGATTGCTGAACGGAAACAAAAACTGTTGCAGAGAATGAGTGAAGAAAACTTTGAAGCTTTGATTATTTATGCGGATAAAGAGCATGCAAGCAATTTTGAATATTTAACCGGTTTTATTCCCCGTTTTGAAGAAGGTCTGCTAGTTGTCGAAAATCCAGAGAAATTTACTTTGATTCTTGGCAATGAGAACTTAAAACTATGTGCGCATGCACGTGTTCCGGCCGATTTGATCCATTACCCACAGTTCTCATTGCCTAACCAGCCGATGGAGAATGAAAAAACACTTGAATCCATATTCCTTGATTTGGGTATCGCCAAAAAGAAACGGGTCGGTGTGATCGGCTGGAAAATGTTTACGACGAAGCAAAGCGATCCGTCCACACTGTTTGATGTACCGTATTTTATTGTAGATGCCCTCAAAAATACCATCCCAACAGAGTGTGAGTTAGTTAATGGTGCGTATGTGATGATTGGGGATAACGGAGTCCGGACCACGAATAACGCCAACGAAATCGCGCATTACGAATATGGCGCTAACCTGTCTTCGCGCTGTATGTTACGTGCCATGAATGCTATTGAACCGGGCTGCAAAGAAACAGAAATCGGAAATTTGTTGAACGCCGATGGGCAGTACAATTCAGTCGTCACGATTGCGGCAGCAGGGCAGCGCTTTGAACTTGCCAATATATATCCCACTCATAAAGAAATTCAGTTGGGCGAGCCTATGTCCCTGACCACCGGATTCAAAGGTGGTTTATCCAGTCGAACCGGGTTTGTGGTTGAGCAAGCAGAGCAACTTCCGGATACGCAAAGAGATTATTTGGAAGCCGTAGCAAAACCGTATTTTGCAGCTGTAGTCAGTTGGCTGGAAAACATAAAAGTTGGAATGGCCGGAAATGAATTGTACCAGCTTATTGAGGATGTATTCCCTAAAAGCAAATATCATTGGCATTTGAATCCAGGGCATCTGACAGCGGATGAAGAATGGATGTCCTCCCCAATCTATGCAGATTCTTCTGAGAAACTGAAAAGCGGCATGATTCTGCAGATCGATATCATCCCATCGGTACCTGGGTATACCGGAGTGAGTGCCGAAGAGTGCGTTGCTATAGCTGATGAAAACCTCCAGCATGAAATACAAAAATCCTATCCGGAATTATGGGAACGGATTTCTGTCAGAAGGGACTATTTAACAAATGTATTGAATATCAATCTAAGTGCGGATGTGTTGCCATTATCCAACACAGTCGCGTATTTACGCCCATTCTATTTAGCGAAGGAAAAAGCTTTTAAGATAGAATAACTAACTTCAAGCACTAGTATTCTTTTTTCCAAGGGATGTCAGCAGAAGCTAAGTTTGGATTCAAAAGTGAAAATAGCAAAAGCGCCTCTCGATACGAAAGTCCGTATCGGAAGGCGCTTTTCATATGCTTTAACAAAAATCCATTCAACGAATCAGTCGCCGAAAAGATAGCGAATCTTTGCGAACATATCCTCTAAGATAACGTTGTTGTTGACGATGTGCCTATCACGTATTGGCTTTTTTGAACAGCAACAAGCCGGCAAAGATCATCAGGCCGCCCAACCATGTCGACAATGCAGGGATCTCTCCCATTATGAGGAAGCCCATCAAAGCGGCCAGCAATGGCGTAACAAACATGTAATTCGTTACCTCGCTTGTTTTTTGTGCGAGCATCAGCGCTTTTGCCCACAACATATACGCAAGTGCACTGGGGAATACACCCAGAAAAATCATCACCAGCAACTGCTGAAGTGGGGCATTGCCGAATTGGACCGCCGCATCCGGTAAGTACCACAGCAGAAACAGGGTTCCAGCCAAAACGCTGTAAGCTGTTGATTGTAAGGCAGAGTATTTTTTCAACAAGGAACGTTGCAGCAGATTATAGCCACTGATGCAGACGGCTGCGCCAAACATCCAGAAAATACCTGCGTTCACCGAAAGGATGCCATTCCATAATGTCAAAATCAGTATTCCGATGAATTCAATGATGATTGCGACCCATCCCAGCGAGCGGATTCGTTCCTTGAATATCATCCAAGCAAACAGGGCCGTCAAGATAGGTGCGGAGGCGATGACAACACTGCCTGTTGCGGCCGTCAGCGATTTTGAAGCCTGGTTGAAGGTGATCATATAGAGCGAAAACCCTAAAGCACCGGCCAGCAGGAATTTAGGGATATCTTTTTTCTCCGGCAATCCAATTTTTTGGAAAACCCCGATTACAATGAATAATAGCGAAGCGATCACATAACGGAGAACGCCTATCGCTTCTGCCGTGTAGTAAGTCAGCGCGATTTTTGTGAAGACAAATGCTGATGCCCACAGCAGCACTGTAACAAAGGCATAGATTTGTGTCTGATTTTTTGTCTTTTGCATGTTTCCCTCGCTATCCTGAATCATCAATACGCTTCCGATGAAAACGCATCGATTTTCATAACACTCATTTCTGGTATGTTTATAGGATAATTTAATTACAGGAAAAGTCAATGATTTTCAGAGTGGGCAAGCCGCAGTGTTCGGAAAAACCGATCATCAGTGATCGATTTTGTTTCACTATCTAAAAGTAACTTCCTGCTATATAATGAAAAAATGTTATGAATTGGCGGAACGCCATTTTTGGGGGAGAATAAGACTATGTCCAAAGAAATTGCAACGCTTGCCGGAGGATGTTTCTGGTGCATGCTTGAACCGTTTGACGAAAGACCTGGAATCGAGTCCGTTGTTTCAGGCTATACCGGGGGTTTCAAAGAAAATCCGACGTATGAGGAAGTGAAGGCAGGAGGAACCGGGCACACAGAGGCGATCCAGATCACTTTTGATAATAGTGTGATTTCCTATGGGGAGTTGCTGGATATTTATTGGCAACAAACGGATCCGACAGATGCCATGGGACAGTTTATGGACCGCGGATCATCGTACCGTCCGGAAATCTTTTATCATTCGGAAACACAGAAAGAAATTGCGGAACGCTCAAAAGAGGAGCTGAAAGATAAGCT
Source organism: Trichococcus pasteurii (assembly GCF_900112935.1). Taxonomy (GTDB): domain Bacteria; phylum Bacillota; class Bacilli; order Lactobacillales; family Aerococcaceae; genus Trichococcus; species Trichococcus pasteurii. Next base: position 48,570 of record NZ_FONM01000014.1, on the reverse strand, counting down.
GGCAATCGCTGCAACGATCGTCACGCAAATTTCGCCTGCAAGCATCTTTTATCCTGCTGAAGAGTACCATCAGGATTTTTATAAAAAAGAGGGAAACCATGAGCGAATGATACCCTTGGAGGAAGATAGACAGAATCGCTTAAACGAAGTATGGGGAGATGTGGAAAAACATGAGAAGAATAGTTAAAAGTTTGTTTACTATGGGAGCTGCTGTATTATTTCTCGCTGCTTGTGGCCAAGAAGCGGCTCAAGAAGATATCAGGACTGTAAAAATTGGCGTTGTTGGTGAACGTAATGAGGTGTGGGAACATGTTCAACAACAACTCGAAGAAAATAACGAACCTGTAAGAATTGAGCTGGTAAAATTCACGGAATATGTGAAACCGATCCAAGCTTTGGAAGAGGGCGAAATTGATCTGCACGCGGCTTTGACTGAAATTTACATGGAACAAGTGAATGAAGATGCGGGATACAGCAACACGACAATCGCCTATACAACACTGAATCCGATGGGTCTTTTTTCCGAAAAACACACATCTGTAGATGAAATACCGGATGGTGGGGAAATCGCGATACCGGATGATGTTTCGAACGAATCCAGAGCGTTGCTGTTGTTGCAGGCTGCCGGACTGATTGAATTGGATGCAGAGAAGGGCTTATTACCTACTGTAAATGACATCACTTCAAATCCGAAAAACCTAAAATTTACTGTCCTGGCTGCCAATCAAACTGCTCGCGCTATGACCGACGTTGACGCCTCCGTAGTCAATAATGACATGGCTGCCGATGCAGGCTTAGTGCCTACTGAGGATGCTATTTTCCTTGAACCTGTGGCTGAATCATCCAAGCCATATTATAATGTGATTGCTTCCCGAGAAGATGAAACTGAAGATCCTGATTTCCAAATCATCGTCGATTATTATCAAACTCCTGAAGTCGAAAAAATCATAGATGAAGTTACCAACAAATCGTCCATACCCGTTTGGGAATAAACACAACATATCTCCAGAGCTAGCTGATCACGGCAAAAGCAAGGGTGTAAACCAGGGCTGACATTTTACCTTGATTCAACAGAGAATTAGAAAATTACACTACAAAGGCATGCAAGATGCAACATAAAGAAGATGATCTCGATAAGCAATCGGGGTCATCTTCTTTAATTTTTTCTGATGTAAAAGTTAAGCATGCATTTCCTCATCTGCTTCTCGTTTCATTCTTGAGAAGTAGCTGTTCAAATCTTCCTTATTCTCCAGATCTGATCTCTTTATCATTTCAGCAGTTTCTTCGAATGCTTCTTTTGTTTCTTCACTTGGTTGATAATCGAAGGCTTCAATTTCAAAGGGAAATTTACCTGTTTTGACAAATCTCGTAAGAAATATTTTTACAGCAACTGAAGTATTCATCCCAACTTCATCAAACATTTTGTCAGCGTCTTTTTTGAGTTCATCGTCAATTCTGATTGTAGCCATGGAAATTCGCCTCCTTTATTATGCAACCATTATAATACATATGTAAACAAATATATACATATGTTTACAATAGAGCCGTCGATACCAGAACATCCTCGCTTGAGTGAGGATTAGTGGATCTCGTGCTGAAACGTGTTCCGAGTAAAGTGGAGTCTTCCACCTAACCCCTGGATTCCTGACAACGCCTCGGATAGAACGATATCTTTTAAAATTAGAATTTTCTCATTGACAAGTTAAACCGATGCCCCCATAATGATGTGAATGAGAATCGTTCTCAATTACATCATGAAATAATACGGTCTGGACTAATACATTTAAAGGAGAATCACTATGGATACATTTCTGCCCGCGTTTATCATGGGTTTCAGGGAAGGCTTGGAAGCATTCCTTATCGTCAGCATCATTCTTCAGTATTTGAGGAAAAGCAAAAATGAGTCTTTGCGGAAATATGTTTACTATGGGACAATTGGTGGCATTGTTGCATCGCTTGGAATCGGGGGCATTCTTTACATCCTGTCCAAAGCAATCGACAGAATGGACCAAGTGGCGAAATTATGGGAGAGCGGAGCAAGTTTCGTTGCGTTGGCATTGGTGACTACGTTCATCTACTGGATGATTAAGCACGGCCGAAACATGGTCTCAACTGTGGAAAGCAGTGTCAGCCAAAATCTATCTGCCTTCGGGATTGCCAGCGTTGCTTTTATAATGGTCGCGCGTGAGGGCGTAGAGGTAGCGATCTTCACTTTTGCCGGACAGTACGGCATCGCAGCACTGTTTGCGGGGATTACAGCAGCTTTAGTGTTGGCAGTCCTTATCAATCATTCGCTGGTGAAAGTCAATTTAAGGATTCTGTTCAATATCACCTTGGCCTATCTTATCCTGCAAGCCGGCTTCTTGCTTGGTTACGGTATCCATGAAGGGCTATCCGCGCTTGGCTCCATGAACCTATTATCCAGTGAGAGTCCGCTATTTATTAAAGCTTTTGACCTCTCTGAGACCGTTCTTTACCATAAAGAAGGACTGCTTGGCTTGCCTCTGTATGTCCTGTTCGGCTGGTATTCCAAACCGGAAATCCTTCAATTTATCATGCAGTACCTTTACACAGGTTCGCTTTTCTACGTTTGGCACAGGGAAATAAATAAAGAAGCGAGTAAATTAAATTCGCTCGCGCAATAACATAAATCCGATGGCAACCTATATAGATGTGTAGCAAAGTAAAAATAGGACAGGACGAAACCACAATGATTTCAGTCTTGTCCTATTTTTGTTGCAGACATTGATAGAGGTAAACTATATCCATTTATTATATAGAAGTTAGAATTGGCGTTTAATAATCTAGGGCCCTATAATTAACACTGAAGGGCGCAACCGGCTACAAGCCAAGCGTATTTCTCAGCCGAGCATTTGATAAATGAAAGGAGAAAGTCATGGCAAAAACTAATATCCGCACACCATTCTTTGTTTTTAACCCCAAATCCTATTTGTTTGGAGAAAATTTATTGGAACTAGTCAGAGAAGCAGATGCACTAGCAGAAGAATTTCCGATTTCAATTTTTGTAACCGCTCCCTTCGCCGATATTGCAGCTGTTTCATCAAATTCCAAAAATATTATTGTGACAGCCCAGCATTTAGATGGCATTAATCCGGATAAAGGAATGGGTCATGTGTTACCCGAATCACTTTATGAAGCAGGTGCACGTGCAGTATTTCTAAATCACGCTGAACGTCCCTTGACTTTGAATGGATTAGCTAAAGCGATTAAGCGCGCAGCTGAACTTGAAATAATAACAATTGTATGTGCAGATTCAATTGCAGAGGCAAAGGCAATAACAATGCTAAGCCCCGATATTATTCTGTGCGAACCTTCAGAGTTAATTGGTACCGGTAAAACAAGCGATGAGAGCTATGTTAAAGAAACCATCGAAGCTGTTAAGAGTCTTAATCCGAATATATTAGTTATGCAAGCAGCTGGAATCAGCACGGCAGATGATGTCTATCGAACAATTTTGCTGCAAGCAGATGGAGTTGGCTGTACCAGTGGTATAGTGAAGGCAAAAGACCCCAAAAAAATGCTGAGAGATATGGTTGAGGCGACTGTAAAAGCATCGAATGAAAATAATAAATAAGGAAATGAGACCCTATCAATGGTATCGGTAAAGGTAGTTTCACACAGCCTTACGGAGTAGTGCCTTTGGTGTGGCAATTCCCCATATTGATGCTGTACACGTCACTATTTCAGTAGTTTATTACAATACCTTAAGAGTCCAGACTATGATCTACTGTTCCTGCAGCACAAGGCAATACAAGCTGACTCGCAATTGAGAAAAAAGGCGAACTGATGTGTATACAAAGTAGATACCTTGGTGTTAAAATGAACTAAAAGAAAGGGGGATTCATGATGCTGCAATTACCTGTCAAACAATGGGGGAACAGTCACGCAATACGATTACCAAAAAGTGTATTAGAAGCACTGGAAGTAGAGAAAGATGATGAATTAAATGTAGAAATTGTTAATCATTCGATTGTGTTGACCAAAGCCGAAAAGGAATTAACTTTTGAAGAACTATTCAAAGATTATGACGGAGAAAAATTCACTTCAGAATTACAAAACCTTTCGCCAGTGGGGAATGAAAAATGGTAAAACAAGGAGATATTGTTAAAATCAATTTAGACCCTAAACAAGGACATGAGCAACAAGGCTATAGACCATATATCTGTTTGAGTTACCATGGGGTCAGTGACTATGCTAATGTGGCTATATTTGCTCCCATTTCAAACACGGAACGCAATTATCCTTTGTATGTGCCATTAAGAGGAACAGAGTCTACGGGGAAAGTTTTGCTGGATCAACTAGTAACAATCGATTACAATGCTAGGAAGTATAGCTATGTCGAAACCGTACCAGAAAAATTAATCGATGAATTGCTGATGAAAGTAAAAGTAATCTTTCAAAAAAACGAAAAAATTGTATGACAGATTTCAATGTTCACCTCTCATACTTCCCGGAGGGTGAGTTGGTTAAAGCTTCTGATTTTTATACAGCTACCAAATTTCCGGACACAAGTCCCCGCGTGCGGGAACCTAAAAAAGCAGAGGTACTTGATTATTTGGAAAAATAAGCGAGCATTAAAAGAGAGAGTAAAAGGGACATCCTTGCTACTCACTCTTTTAATGCTCGTGTGTCGTTTTAGGATGTACCCAAAACCATCACCTGTAAAATGTTGATTTTATTGGATTCTACGTGTGGGATTATAAGTGTACAATAAATTGTGTGAAGGAAAGATAATCAATTTGAGAAAAGTTAAAGGCATCCACCATTATTCATGACGGATGCCTTTAACTTTTATTTTTTTTTAAAACATTGAGTTAGTCACTATTTTATTTAAGACCAAGGTAACCCCAGTGATAATGTCAGGGTCACTAGGTGGTGATAGCTCCATCCCTGCTGCTAATTTTCTTTGGCGATATCAAGTAATTCATAGATATTTGGCAGGTATTTAATTATCCTTTATTTGCGTGATAGCTATACAGAATTTTATTAACTGTCGAAATGAAAAAAATTAACGAATAGAGAACTAGTGACAGTGCGAAGATAATAGCGGGATGTAACTGATCCAGCTGAACATAGAGGTCGCTGAAAAGACTTGAGTTAAATTTGGATAAAGCAATTCCTATTAGTAGCACGCCCATAATAACGTACAAAGTAAATTGCGAGTAAGAGTAATCGAATACATAGAACAAAAATAGAAATACCCCTGCATACATGGCGGTTACAAAAAATGCTATTGATAAAATAAATGGAGAAAAGGATCCATATAATAATTGTTGTTCAATAGCTGTTGTAGCTGTTGCGAAAACTATAATCGCCAATGTTATAAGATATTTTGCCAGCATAAATTTCTTTTGGCTAACACCTAATGTACGAATAAACTGTCTAATATTAACATTGTCTTCTTGATAGCAATTCCTATTAAGGAAAAAGGCTATTGGGAAAAGACTCGTGTAAAACGGCAAATACATCTGCTTGTCATCCTTAGTCAAGTAAAATAAAACCGGAACCAATACAATATACGCAGAAACAAGCAATAAATTTTTTCTGGAAATTAAAATATCTTTTTTTACAATCTTAAGCATAAGCCCCTCCATACAAACCAAAAATTATATTTTCAATAGTATGCTGTTTGTTTTTAAATATTTCTTTCAAAGACGGATCCATTACTTTGATAACCATTCTATCTTCGAAACTGTTTATTATCGAAAAGCTATTCGCTGAACAGTTATTCAAGTCTCTTTTCGAACAGACAAAATAGTCCGTTTTTAGTTTGTCAATTTCTTCATCAAGAATAATTTTGCCAGCTCGAATCAGGAGTAAACGTGTCGCGATTTTCTCTATGTCCGAAATGATATGAGACGAATAAATCATTCCAATTTTATGTTCTTTTACAAATTCCTTTAGATCCGAATTGATCTCTTCTCTTATGAACGGGTCCAATCCTGAAGTAGCTTCATCAAAAAGTAGGAATTGAGGATTATGACATAGTGTAAGTACGAAATACAACTGCATTAATTTTCCTGTCGATAAATCTCCAATATTTGTTTCCCCACTTTTATAAAAGATGCCATATTTATTCAGTAAGCTTTCGCATAAATTCTGATCCCATTCATGAAATGTGCTTTTGTACATATGAATAAAATCTCGAATCTTCATAGAACTATACAGAGGACCCCAACTCTTTAAATATCCAAGATGTGGATCATCATTTTTTAATATTTGATCTTTGAATAAGATGGTATTGTTCTCTGGACTGAATTTGATTGCTTCTAACATTGTGGTTTTTCCGGCACCATTGTCACCAATCAAACCCACGATTTCATTCTGAGCAATTTTTAAATCATCAATTTGTAACGTAAAATTCGAATAATTTTTTTTAATAGATTCAATATTGAGTAAGGACATTTTTTCCCTCCGTCATAACTTTTGTTGAATTCAGTTCATCAATCTTTTTGAAAAAACTATGAAATTGTATGGTTGGGTATTTCTTATGGAAGCCTTTGAATAAAGAATTGAATTTCCGAACCGTAATCAATCTAAATAACCTACATTAATCAATGACCAACAGAAACTCATGGTCTAATGAATAAGGAATCCACGGTCATAAAGCCGACTCGATCAGATATTCAAATTGTAAAGAACTGCAGAGAAATAAGCGATGTCAAAGAAAATCGGGAATAACAAGATACTAGAGCTGGTTCTGTTCCCGCCGAAAACATTCATTGTAGGGTCTTTTTTCTTGCAGCGCACCACTCTATACAGTTGAAAAAGCAAGCCCGCAACAGGAAGCCCGATTAAGAATGCCAACTTTGAGAGATAGTTATCCGCTTGTCCCAGTTCGTTAATGTGTATGGCGATTCGGTCAGGTAAGTAAGAATAAGAAAATATCCCGCTGATAAGAGGAAGAAGCAATATTGCAAATGAGCTTTGAACACTGAATATTGAGAAACGCTGACTATGATTCATTTTCTCTCTTCTTTCTGTTCTTTTTTTGTAATTAAATTCACAAGACGTTGGATAAAGGTCCATCAGTTAGAAAAAGCATAAGTGCGGCCTTCAAACGCCATAAAGTCTAAATTTTTCCTTTCAAAAAAACGGGAGCCGATCAGAATAGGTTCTTCTGAACCGTTTTCGATTGAGTGAAAAGCACTGATCGTGTCCGACTTTGAAACAGAAAAATGAATCTCCGGCTGTCCTTTGTATTTTACGGTAACAGGCCACAAGTAACTTTGGGAGAATTCGTTATACTCAGGAAAATCAACGTAGGGTGGTATACTATCGTCCATATCGCTTTGGCCCCGTATCTCTATAGTTATTATGCAAGTAACTTAAAAACGTTTTATGATGCTGGCGTGTACTTTTTGCCGAATTGTTTGGGTTGGCTTGGATAGTAATTTCCAATGGCGTAGCTTAGCAGTCCCACGTTATTACGTATTTTCTTTCTTTTTTTTCATAACCTTTTCTAAAATCTTTAGGGCCACGATAACAAGCATTAGTATGCCGCTGATATTAAAGAAGTAAACATATCTAATGTCTGTAATGCCATTGTTGTAGAAATTTCCATTAAATAAAAGCCAGATTCCTCCTATTAAATAACCGGTTATGGTATTCCAACGATCTAGAAATCGCCACATTTTTCTGAAAAACTCCATGACATTTCCTCTTTTCTGAAGTTCTAACTATAGAAAAAATAAATTATTTGATACAATAGTAACATAAAAAATGTTTAGAAAAAAACATATTTATATACAACGAAAAAGAAGACGTTCCATTAATGGGAAACGCCAAAATTTGTGTGCATATATATTAGGTATATTAGGACGTACTTCACTGATTTGTAGTGCCAGTGGTCCGTACGATTGGAAGAGCTATTTAACCAAAAAGGGGGAAAGCAAATTGGATAAGATTTTAATATTGGTGGTCGTCGTAGGGATAGTGGGATATTCCTGGCAACAATCAAAGAAGTATTTATCTCCAACGTCCAGTTTCAATGCAATTATCACGTTTGACCCCGAACATTATACAGACATACGTTGGTTTGAAGTCTTTCGAAAGCTTGCACATTGGGAAAAATTTGGAGCATACTCATTCAAAGGAAATGTAGCGATGAATGCTGAAGACATCATTCATTTAATTCATAAGGAGCTTGAGGTTCCTTTGGAAAATTTCAAAGTCAAAGTATTTCCAATAGAAAAAACAAGCTTCGATTATATCGTAACTTTTAAAAAAATCTCTCGGCCTGAAATTGAGGATTACCCTCATCTAGCGGAACTGGCGATCTGGAACACATACGGAAAAAACAGTTATCGATTGTGGCTTGGAATGTCAGTAGAGCAATTCAGGGAAGTCATCAGCCAGGAACTGCATATCCCTGAAGACAGTTTTACTGTCTATTGCCCTGCAAACCTCGTATGGACAAGGTTTTTGTAAGGACATTTATGAATACTGGTATGGAATGATGCTATATTCAAGCCATATCGGTAGAGGGGGAGGGAAGAATGTTAGCATATAGGATTGATGAAGAGGTTTCTTTGAGAATGTTCGATGAAGGCGACGCCGAGGAGTTCTACAATTTGACCATTCATTCCAAAGAACATTTAAGAAAATGGCTCGGTTGGCTCGATCAGATTGAGAGTTTAGAAGATATCACTCAATACATCAGAACAAGATTAAAAATAATGGCGGAAGATGGTGGCTACCTAAAATCTTTCGCCATTATTTATAAAGGAAAAATAGCGGGAACAATAGGATTTAATGCCTTTAATAAAAGGAATAAAAGTGGTGTTGTTGGTTATTGGATCGGCGAAAATTTTCAAGGTAAGGGAATTATGTCCAGAGCGCTTAAGGCTGTTATTGACTATGGGTTTAAAGAACTAGGACTTGATAGAATCGAAGTATGCGTCGCAACTGAAAATGAAAAAAGTAGAGCGCTCCCGGAACGTTTTGGCTTTACAGAGGAAGGCATATTAAGACAAGCAGAGTGGCTGTACGACCATTATGTAGATCACATAGTTTATGGGCTTTTGAGGCAAAAATGGAAATAGGATTTGCAACTGAAACCTTACGGCAATAGCAGTTTTTGTCTTTAACGGAAATACTCAAATAAGTCAGGCTTTTGTAAGTTCTGCATTGCAAAGAGCTGTAGAAGCAGGAATTATTGCAAGTACCACCGATTACTTCTTCAGTGAGGTTTACTATATTACAAGACAGGCTACCCATCCCACAGTAGTAGGAGCCGTTAAAGAAAATCGGGAACCCTATACCCTTATTCAAAACACGAGGGTTTATGGTTCCACTGCCACTTGGTATTTTTGGAGTGTAAATCCTTACTAAAATTACTATTTATTTGAGAGGATGTTAAATTATGAAATTCTTCCGAAAAAAACGGAGTCATGGCGTTATTGATTATTTTAAAAGGAATAAATACCTTCTCGTTGTATTCATTTATTGCATTATAGCTGCTTTGTTTTCTTCCCAACTCATTATTGAATATGGCGGAAGTAAATTTTATATATTCTTTTTCTTGGGCGGTTTCCTATTAATAGTTCTCCTTAAAGTCGTCTCTTGGATAAACTCATTTGAGAATATTAAAAGGTAAAATTCCTGTGAATGTATTCGCAACCTTAGAAGGTAAGAATGAAAAAAGTATTTTTAGCTTGCATAAGTACAGTAATGCTAGCCGCATGTTCAAGCAATGAGATACTGGAAGGTTATCATTTGACGCCAGAACGAAAGATAGTGCTCTGGGAAATTTCGTGTTGGTATCAAATGGTACTGCAGTTTATATGCAACCTACTTTTCAACTTTATGGAATTGAAACATTAGGAAATCAAGAGGAAGCAATTTCAGGTGTATAAGTTTCGTCTATCTTCAATTTTTTACTGCTCCGAAATAAATAACTTATCGACGGTAGTGTTTAAGTTTTTAGCTAAATCAAAAGCTAATTGCAGAGAGGGATCATATTTCTCATTCTCAATCGCATTGATCGTTTGACGTGTAACATTGCAGCGGTCAGCCAGGTCTTGTTGCGATATTTTCATGGCTTTACGGAGTTCTTTGATATTATTTTTCATCAGGCTAAAGACGCTGTTCCCAGTAGAATAGCCAACAGAATGATTACAAAAACCAGAGTCAGTATCAGTGTTTTTTTGAATGAGTCATCTCCATTCGCTTTAGATAAATAATACCGTTCAAGTAAAATAACAAGGGAAACCGAAAACTGAGCAATCACCAGAAGGATATTCGTTTTCATATCATTCCTAAAAGCCTCAATGCCCCCTATAATAAATAAGGCCGTGACAGTAACAAACAATGTAATCTTAGCAGATTTATTCGCCATCCGCTGCTCCATTTCATCCTTTTTTCGCATACGATAAGCTCCCCTTTGTCAAATGTTTTTTACATTTCAAGTGTACATAAAACAAGTGATAATGTCAAAAATATTTTACATTTTGAGCGGTGTGGCGTTTGAGATGCTGTATTCATAAAAAAGAATGGAGGACGTCACACTACGATGTTCTCCCCATATTATTTTTAATATGGAGATGGTAGCGATATACTAAGAGGGTCTTAGAAAATGTTCTATTTTGTTGGCTTCATTCATTATGTCACTATTGGGAGGGTGTTTATGCTTAATAAAGAAAGTCTTGAAAAAAGTGGCGATTTAAGAAGAGGAGTAAATAGTGAGTTTTGGGAAGAATTTGACAAAACACTGCAAAAGCAACGTGTTGAAGTCACATTCAAAATGGATGGACATTTTTATCCAGAGACAATGAATTCGGTAGGTTCTCCGTATTTATGTGAATTTTCAAACAAAGAAATCAACTTTTTTGAATTTAAACCGCAATCACTAAACTGGAAGAACAGCTTACGTTTCAAATTAACTCATCTAGTTGAGGAAATCGAGCTGATAGAAGTGAATACTCAAAAGAAACTTGATTTAGTAATGGGAATTTTACCGTCTGATAGTGTGACATTAGAAGTAAAAATCAATTTTAAAAACGGGCAAATATACCGTCTATACTCGAAAAGTATTTCTGTAGCCGAAAGAATATTTGAGTGGTGCCATAATAATGACCTGAAGGTAAAGGATGAGGAGGGGATCGAGCTAGTATTTAGAGAGTCCAATAATCCCATAGATGAAATTAAAAATAACCGTATCAATAGAAGATATTAAATTCAATACAAACAAAAAAACTGATTACGGAACTCATAATCAGTTTTTTATTTTGTCTGGGTGCATAAGTTAGATAGTCATGGTCACAACTCAAGAGTATGTTCGCAATACTCAAATAAATGAGGATTGGTATGCACAAATGTTACCCATAAGCTAGAATCTAGAGTGATAGATGGATACTTAAAAAAATCATTGGGAAGAAAAAATATCTTGAAAAGCCTGACACAGGAGGCGTAGCTACCAGAAGCAACGTTATTTGTAAGTTACTGAAACTGTTGGCGTACTCAGTCAAATACGATTTAGGTTGTTTAAAGAAAGCAGCTGTTTTCCGTCTTGGTCAAAATTATCCGGCGATAGCCATTTTTCAAGCCTTTTTTTATTCTTTTCCCATTCACAATCAAGCATTGAGAACCACGATGTATCGCGGTTTCTATTTTTGTATACAACTGCCTGCCGGAATGTGCCTTCATATTCAAATCCTAACCTCTTTGCAGCTAATTTAGAAGGCTCATTTAGACTATCGCATTTCCATTCATATCTTCTATACCCTAAATTCTCAAAAACATACTTTGCCAACAAATACTGTGCTTCGGTAGCTTGAATGCTTTTTTTTAATTGCTGGCTATATATTACATAACCTACTTCGATAACGCCATTTTGTCGATCGTTACGCATCAGCGAAAGAGTGCCTAGCACTTTTGAATGATCTTTATTCCAAATTCCAAAAAAGTAAGGGTCGTCGGACAAAAAAGTCTTGTTGAAAATATCAGAAAACGCTTCTTCTGATTGAAAGGATGAGAAGGGCAGATAAGTCCAATCTGGCGCAGTAAGTCCTTTTTTGAAAATGTCGGTATAAAATAAGTGTGCATGGCTCTCTGATGCATGGATTAAATCGCAAGTGCTTCCTTCTATTATTGTTGCATTCAGTTCTCTAAAACAACTTTTTTTTAAACTTGATCCAATAGGTTGCCCGTAGCAGTTATATTCCATTTTATAATCTCCTTAAAATAAGTTTGTGAATCGGTATCTATCCTATGCTACTACTCAAAGAAGATTCAAAACTACGTCTATACAATTAGCCTTAAGATTGAAGAAATTATATCATACTTGAATTATAATTTTTGCCGAATTATTCACCGTACCCTGAAATCAGAAATGAAAAAACATACCTCTGCGTACCCACTGTATTTTATCTTCTTTAAGAAACTAATTAGTGAGAGAAACTTTGATAATTGAATAACCTGTGTTTTTTTGCGCACAGGTTAGGTGGTCATGATCATAACTCAAGAGTATTGACTACGCTTCCTTGCTCTAGTAAAATCAAGGGATACAAAGGTGTCATAACTTATGGTCAAAAGAGAGGGCAAAAAAAGATGAAATATGGCTACGCACGGGTGAGTACCCGCCAACAAGATCTGGAAGGACAGCTGCGTCACCTCGAGGAGGAACGCTGCGACCGGGTCTACTTCGAGAAAATCACCGGAACAAAAAGTGATCGTCCCGAATTCCAAAAACTCCTTCAGGAAATTGAAACGGGGGATACGCTGGTTGTGACGAAACTGGACCGCTTCGCTCGGAGCACGCAAGACGCATTGAACACTATTAAGCTCTTATTCGAGAAGGGCGTGCGGATCAATGTGCTGAATCTAGGAATTATTGAAAACACGTCCACCGGAAGATTGATCTTCACCATCTTCAGCGCTTTTGCGGATTTTGAGCGCGATCTGATTGTGGAGCGTACGCAGGAAGGGAAAGAACTGGCCAAGCAGAAACCCGACTTTCGGGAAGGCCGACCCAAAAAATTCAATCAGCAACAAATCAATCTGGCCATGAATCTATTGGAGAGTCATTCCTATAAAGAGGTAGAGAAAATGACTGGCATCAGCAAGAGTACTTTGACACGGAATAAGAGAAAACTGCAATTAAGTACTGAGGCTTAGATAAAACGAGTGTTGCGCTCAGATTGAGTCGCCTGTGCGGAGAAAAAAAAGCCACCTATATGAGATGATATGCGACAAGCAAAATTGCTAACAGAGATTATTATATAGTTATTTTAAATTTCCATTGAGAGTTTTTTACTGTTTAAATGATAAATCACTCCTGCATATAGCGGGAGTGATTTGGCTATACTTTTAAGCAGTCTCTCTACCTTACTCTAAGATTCCAACAGTTATTGAATTAATAGCTTATCCTACTCCAGGGCATTGATGATTGTCTGCTTGGTCAAAGTCCCGGTAAATTCTTGGTATTGTAAGATTAGTTGCTATAGATTAGGGTCTTCTCAACTTGTAGTCCATGTCCTTATCCATTAAATCATTGTTTCATTGATTGCCTTTGTTTTTTTTAAAAAATTTTTCAAAAATTTTTAGGGCCACTAAAACAAGCATCAATGTACCACTAATATTAAAGAAATAAACATATTTAATATCTACCATGCCATTGTTGTAGAAATTCCCATTATATAAAAGCCAGACTCCACCTATTAAATAACCGGTTATTGTATTCCAACGATCTAAAAATCGCCACATTTTTTTTAAGGTCTTCAAGTTATTTCCTCTTTTCTGAAATATTAATAAATTTAGTGCTACAAAACAGTAAAATGTTTGTTAGAATAATAACATAAAAAAATATTAAAAACTAATAATTTTTTTATAACTTCAAGAAGGAAAGAGGAGATTTACATGAGAAAATATAAAACAATCATTTTCGCCTCAACCGCAGTACTTCTAACCTCCAGTTTTTCACTTCCAGTGGCTTATGCAGCTGAAGAGCCTCCCGTTGAAATTTCTGGAACCACCACAGCTCCGTCCATAGTCCGTATAGACAAAGATGATCCCATTATCACTCCAATGTATATTCCTATCCCATACGAGTACACTAACGCCACTTTCATATCAAATAGTCAATTAAAAAATCTCTTACCTAAAATGTATCAAACAATGAACGCACCGACAGTAATAAGCGTATTTGGAGCATTCCTTCCTACAATTTGGAGTCGTATCACGGTAGTGGCAGGATATTTAGCCTACACTTCAGACTTAATGAGATATCAGTATTATTCAAATGCTTACAATGCAGGGCAAGGTATTATGCTGATTGCACGAAAAAATCCTTATTATCCAAATTCTGGAACATTTGCCATTGAGATGATAGCCACTTATTCTCCGATATGGTAATCGGTTAATTTTTATGCGTATATAATACTCAGAATGGAAAAGTAATTCCTAACAACGGAATCTACTTTTCCATTTTTTTCCCCAACAATTATTCCATAACAATTCCCAAATTAAAGCTTAGAGCAATGTTGCTCTTTACTCAATTCTATTTCGTATGCTACTTGGCGAGTTGACAGATGTATATTTATGATTCGTTGCCTCTAATTTGTTAAGGTAACGATAAATGGTTGTACGGGAAACATTCCATCTTTTGGCAATTGTTTTAATAGGTGTTCCATTATCGATTAACGTCTTCATAAGTTCCAAGTCACTTTTGCTCAACTTTTCTGGTCGTCCACCAAATCTACCACGTGCACGTGCAGCGGCACGTCCGGCTGCAGAACGTTCCAAGATCAAATTCCGTTCAAACTCTGCAAACGCTGCAAACAGGTGGAACATTAATTGACCGGTCGAGCTTGATTTATCCATCGTGATATTTTCTTGTAAACTGTGAAAACTCACACCTCGATTATTCAAACGATTGACAATCGTAATCAAGTCTTCCATATTTCGCCCAAGCCGATCTAATCGCCAAACAACGAGTGTATCCCCTGAACGAACAAATTCAATCGCTGTTTCTAATCCTGGGCGATTACTCTTTGCGCCACTCATGTGATCTGTAAAAACTTTCTCACAGCCAAATTTTTCCAGACTATCTTCCTGGAGATCCAAATTCTGTAATCCAGTAGAAACACGTGCGTATCCAATTTTCAAAAAATCACCTTCTTTTTTATCTCATTGTACCATAACTTTATCCAGAATGATTAATTGGACATAGAATTTGTAACGGGTTTATGGACACTTATTTCAGCCCTTTTTGAGAAAAACAAACCCAAAAAAGCAATGTCCAGAAAAGAACCATTTTCTGGACACTGTGTTTGCTTTTACGCCACTCGCAAATTTGCTCAGCAACAAATCAATCTGGCCATGAACCTATTGAAGGACCATTCCTAAGGGCACTCCTTATAACATAAGGCGCTATTATATCCATAAGCAAAGAGGGTGTCTCATTTTAGTTTGAGACACCCCCTTGTAAGTTCTATCTATAGTTCTTCTCCATTTGTAGTAATTACCTGCTTATACCAATCAAATGATTTTTTCTTGCTTCTCGCTAAAGTACCATTGCCATAGTCGTCTTGATCAACGTAGATGAAACCGTAACGTTTAGACATTTCAGAGGTACTTGCACTAATTAAATCGATACAACCCCAGCTTGTGTACCCAATAAGATCTACACCCTCTTTGATTGCTTCTTTCATTTGCTCAATATGTGCACGCATATAATCAATACGATAATCGTCGTTGATTGAGCCGTCTTCCTCTACTTTATCATAGGCTCCAAGTCCATTTTCTACGATAAACAACGGTACTTGGTAGCGATCGTACATTTTCTTTAGGGTAATACGCAATCCTTTAGGATCGATTTGCCATCCCCAATCAGATGACTCTAAATAAGGGTTTTTCACACCACTGAAGAAGTTCCCTTTTTCCTTCTTCTTATCAGGTGCTCCGCTAGCAACCATTGACATGTAGTAACTAAAGGATAAGTAATCTACTGTATGTTGCAGTAAAATTTCTTCATCGCCAGGAAGCATGTCAATCTTAATATCATTTTCTTCAAAATAACTTAACATGAAGCTTGGATAATACCCACGAACCTGAACGTCAGTGAAGAATAGATTCATTTGATCCTCTTTCAGTGCTTCTAAAACATCATCCGGACTGCAAGTTTCAGGATATACTTCCATACGAGCTAGCATACAACCAATCATGGCATCAGGGATCATTTCATGACAGGCCTTGACCGCTCTGGCACTTGCTACAAACTGATGATGTAATGCTTGATAAACCGCTTGTTCCTTGTGTTCTACCTCGTCTATAAGAATACCACTACCAATATATGGAGACATCGTTGAAACATTGATTTCATTGAACGTTAACCAGTATTTCACTTTTCCTTTGTAACGATTAAACACCGTTTCTGCATAATGAACAAAGTATTCAACTACGCGGCGATCTGTCCAGCCATTGTATTTTTGAACTAATGTAAGTGGAATTTCATAGTGTGATAACGTCACAAGTGGCTCAATTCCATACTTCAATAATTCATCGAATACTTTGTCATAGAAAGCTAACCCTTCTTCGTTTGGCTCCCTGTCATCACCATTTGGAAAAATACGAGGCCAAGAGATGGACATACGGAATGTTTTGAAGCCCATTTCTGCAAATAGTGCAATATCTTCTTTATAATGGTGGTAGAAGTCGATACCGCGACGTTTCGGGAAGTTGTCGCCACCTTTTCCTGCTAAAAGATCTTCTAATTCTTTTTTGCTTCTGACATCCATTTCAATTTCATTTCCACGCTCTTCTTTTGGTACAAATTGAACCATATCAAAAATGGAAAGTCCTTTACCACCCTCGTTGTAAGCTCCTTCTAATTGGTTTGCAGCCGTAGCTCCACCCCATAAAAAACCTTTTGGAAATGTCATATCCTATTCCTTCTTTCGACTTTTTTCGTTTCTGATTTTAGTATAAATTAGTTTTACAAAACTGCTCCATTAGTTTCAATTACTTTCTGATACCAGTAAAAGCTATCTTTTGGTGTCCGGTCAAGACTCCCATGACCTTCATCGTCCATATCCACATAGATGAAACCATATCGTTTACGCATTTCACCAGTCCCCGCTGAGACAATATCAATACAGCCCCAAGTGGTATAAGCAATTAAGTTTACCCCGTTATCAACAGCATCTGCCATTGCACTAATGTGAGCGCGATGGTAGTCAATACGGTAATCATCATGGATTGAGCCATCTTCTTCCACCTTGTCAAAGGCACCTAGACCATTCTCTACCACCATCAGTGGTAATTCATAACGATCATAGATTTTTTCAAGATAGTATTGAAGACCAACGGGATCATGCGCCCATCCCCAATCCGAATAGGTCAAATAAGGATTTTTGGCCCCGGTTGAGAAGTTACCAGAAACCATTTCTTGATCTGTGTGTGTGGTAATATTGTTAGACATGTAGTATGAGAAAGTATAGATGTCAACAGTCCCATTTTTAAGGTCTTGAAGATCTTCCTCCGTGATATCGAGCACAACATTGTGCTCTTTCCAGAGACGTTTGGCATAAGTGCCGTATTTACCTTTGGCTTGGACATCACCACAGTAATAGATACCGGATTCCCACTTGTGTTGGTTGGCCAAAATATCAGCCGGATCACAGGTTCCAGGATAGAATGTAATCCCACAAATCATGTTGCCAATTATAAAGTCTGGGTTGATTTTATGCCCTAATTGCACAGTTTTAGCCGAGGCCACGAATTGATTATGCAGGATTTGGTAGCCGTCTTGATACTCTGCATCAGACGCTGCGCCACCAAACATATCAAGGAACATAGTGGTATTATTGATTTCGTTAAAGGTCAGCCAATATTTAACCAAATCTGTGTACTCATTAAAGATTGTCTCCGCATACTTTACATAGAAATCAATGAGTTTCCGGTTTGTCCAGCCACCATAGTTTTCTTCTAAAGCAAGGGGTGTGTCAAAATGCCAAATGGAAACCAAGGGTTCGATATTGTATTTGCGGCATTCTTCAAAAACTGAACGATAGAAATCAAGACCCGCTTGGTTTGGCTCTTTGTCATCACCATTGGGAAAAATCCGGGCCCATGAGATGGATAAACGCAAAATTGAGTAGCCCATTTCAGCAAACAACTTGATATCTTCTTTGTAGCGGTGATAAAAGTCCACTGCTTGGTGGTTGGGATAATATTCATCATCCAAAACAGCGAATTTTGCTCCTTCCGGAATCTGGCCAGTATGTCCCATTGAACTTGCTTTCCCTGGATTCCCATCTTTATCGATATAAGTTACAAAACGGGGTGAATCAACCGAGCCACCAGTTGTGACGTCTGTTTGCACAAGTCCACGCCCATCTATGTTGTAAGCACCTTCTGCTTGATTAGCAGCTAGGGCCCCGCCCCATAAAAAACCTTCTGGAAATGCCATATTCATTCCTTCTTTCGACTTTTTTTGTTTCTGATTTTTATTATAATTTAGCGATGCAAAAAAAACTGGTCAAAAAGAGACCAGTTTGAGGCTAAGAAGAATGTTACTATTGGGATCAATGGAACAATACATCAAACAATCTTAATAAGGTTTGGCTACTGACAGCACTGTTTTCAATTTTTCCGCACTGTAAAATTTCATCAAATAAATTTGGATGTTGATGCGGCTTCGAGAAGGTAATCAGTAAGCTCTTTCCCTTTGTCCTTTTAATTTTTTCAAATAAGAGGAATTCCTCTGACAGTAATTGTCCCTGTATGGAAATAGTGATGATCATATCTGCCTCTGTCAATGTGTCCAGAGCATCCATTTGCTTGAAAATATTTGTATTGCATTCACAAAATTTCCCTGCAAGAAGTATTTTTTTTTGTAACTCCAAAGCTTGGATCTGATGCTTTTCAAAACCTAATATCACAACTCTGCGGGAGCTGCTGATTTGTTTTACGATCCGCTCAATCTGTTCCCTTGGGATATTCTCAATTATTTCCACGTTTTCCTTTAATTGCGCTATAAACCTTTCTCCACTCAGATCAATAGCGTTCTTTTCAAGAGGTGCCCCATTCTTAATTACAGAATTTCTTAAGTTTGAAAAATTTTTAAAACCAATTCTTTTGCAGAAACGATTAATTGTAGAAGGGGCTACATTGCAGACATCTGCTGCTGTTTCTAATGAAAATCCCTCGATTTTATGAAAATTTTCGAGCAACGTTTTCGCTATATGGTAGTTGATATCCTTATCAAGAGAATTGTTTATGTATGCTAAAAGATTATAAATCAATGTTTCCACATTTCCCACCTCAAGTGAATCATTCCTAGTATTTGATTGAGAATACCGGTTCTCCAATTTTTCAACTTAACTGCTGCGTTGGTTGGACAACCCCTGTATTATTTTACCATAGTTCAAGAGACACTGTTCCAATGCTGGCTCGTAATTTAAAGAAGGTGAGCGGATGTGTATACAAAGTAGATACTTTGGTGGTAAGATGAACTCAAAGAAAGGGGGCATTATGATGCTGCAATTACCTGTCAAACAATGGGGGAACAGTCACGCAATCCGCTTGCCTAAAAGTGTGTTGGAAGCACTTGAAGTAGAGAAAGATGATGAACTGAATGTAGAAATTATCAATCATTCAATTGTGTTGACCAAAGCCGAAAAGGAACTGACTTTTCAAGAACTGTTCAAAGGTTACGACGGAGAAAAATTCACTGCAGAATTGCAAAGCCTTTCGCCAGTGGGGAATGAAAAATGGTAAAACAAGGAGATATTGTGAAAATCAATTTAGACCCCAAACAAGGGCATGAGCAGCAAGGATATAGACCGTATATCTGTTTGAGCTATCATGGGGTCAGTGACTATGCTAATGTGGCTGTATTTGCTCCCATTTCAAATACGGAACGCAATTATCCTTTGTACGTGCCATTAAGAGGCACAGAGTCTTCAGGAAAAGTTTTGCTGGATCAATTGGTAACAATCGATTATAACGCGAGGAAATATAGTTATGTCGAAACCGTACCAGAAAAACTAATCGATGAACTGCTGATGAAAGTAAAAGTCATCTTTCAAAAAAACGAAAAAATTGTATGATGAAGCTCAATGCTCACCTCTCACACTTTCCGAAACCTAGGGTGTACTCTAAAAACTTTATGATTTGGTAATTTTTTCGATTATATCCCAAAAAAAGCGTAACCGACGAGAGATTTCCGCCGGTTACGCTTTTTGGATATAATTTAACGTTTTTCCGAAAGAAGTCTCCCACTTCTAAGCGTTTCGGTGCGAAGCACCAGTGAAAGTGGGAGATGAATTTCGGTTCACCATAGGTGAAAGTTACTTTTTCGTTCTGTTGGCAAGGCGTTCTCTCACCTTTTGCCGAACCTACGTTCGGAGGTGTATAATGAAGCCAAAGAGGTGAAAACAAAATGCTAAAAGCTTACAAATTCAGGCTCTATCCGACGGAAATCCAAAAGGCATATTTCGCAAACTGTTTCGGATGCGCCCGTTTTGTCTACAACCGAATGCTGAACGACAAAATCGAACACTACAAGGAAACGAACCAGATGCTGAAAAATACGCCGGCGCAGTACAAAAACGAGTTCCCTTTTCTGAAGGATGTGGATAGCCTCGCTTTGGCGAACGCCCAACAAAATCTGGAAAAAGCCTACAAAAATTTCTTCCGCGATAAATCCGTCGGTTTCCCGAAATTCAAAAGCAAACACAAATCTAACGACTCCTACACCACCAACAACCAGGGAGGGAACATCCGCATCGAAGACAACAAAATCAAACTGCCGAAAATCGGCTTCGTCAAAATCAGGCAGCACCGGGATTTTGATGGCCTCATCAAATCCTGCACGATTTCCATGACGAAGACCGGCAAATACTTCATTTCCATTTTGGTTGAGCAGGAAGTTCCCGAATGGGTGCCGGCGGAACACAAAATCGGCATCGATCTCGGCATTTCCGATTTCGCCGTCACCACAAATGATGCCGACGAATCCGTGAAACATGCGAACCCGAAATGCCTGTACCGGTCCGAACAGAAAGTCAAGAAAGCCCAACGCGCCTTGTCCCGCAAGCAAAAAGGCAGCAAGAACCGGGAAAAGGCACGCTTGGTACTGGCCAAAAAACACGAAAAGATTGTGAACCAACGCAAGGACTTCCTGCACAAACTCTCCGATCAAATCACGGACGAAAACCAAGTCATCGTGATCGAGACGTTGCGGAGTTCGAATATGATGAAGAACCACAAACTTGCGAAAGCGATTGGGGATGTAAGCTGGTCCGAATTCTGCAGGCAATTGGCGTACAAAGCCGAATGGAAAGGCGGGACGCTCATCAAAGCGGACAGGTTCTATCCTTCCAGCCAAATCTGTTCCGCCTGCGGTCAGCGCGACGGCAAGAAGGCCCTGCACATTCGGGCATGGACCTGTCCGGAGTGCGGCACCACTCACGACCGGGACATCAACGCCAGCAGGAACCTCTTGGTCTTGGCCAAGTAAAAGAAAAACCATGAGGCAGGTACTGCCTTTTGAGCCTACACCATATCCATTCCCTCTGCTTTGCAAAGACATACGCAGGTAAGGAAGGAGTTCGTAGGAAGCTCCCACTTCAAGCGCAAATCCGCAAGGATTAGCTAAGTGGGGGTAGTTCACTTACTCGCCTTGATGAATGACAGCGTGGATTTCGATGCCGCTGTTGTCTTTGAAGATAAGGGTGTTGTCTGTATTTTCGAACGCAACCTCTGCCTGAACCAGTCTGCCTTTCAGCGCCTCATAAGCTGCCTTGTCGGCGACTACCCAAGTGAAGTAGGCCAAGCCTGGTTGTTTTTCATCAGCGGCAGGCAGCTGTTTTCCTGCCCACATATTCGAGCCGATGTGGTGATGGTAGTTTCCTGCGGCGAAAAACTTCGCTTGTCCGAAGAAGTCGGACTTCAAGGAAATGCCGAGCACATTTTCGTAAAATTGTTGGGTTTCGACCAGATCATGGACGGTCAGATGGACATGGCCCATGATGGAGCCGGCAGGGATGCCGTCATAAATTTTGACCATCGCCCCGATTACACCATCCGCATCCATTGCTTCCGTGACGCCTTCAATTTTCCCGTCCGGACGAACATCCCAAGCCGACTGTTCTTTGTCGCGGTAGACCTCGATGCCGTTGCCCTCCGGATCGTGGAAGTAGATGGCTTCGCTGTAGCCGTGGTCGCTGGCGCCCTCCAAATCATATTTATTCGTCAGCAAATGATAAAGGAACGATCCCAAATCCGCACGGGTCGGCAAAAGGATCGCCAAATGGAAAAGTCCGGTCGTTCTTTTGCGGTTGGATGGTGTTTGTAATTGGATCAATTCGACCAATGGCGTGTTGTCTGCGGCAACCCCCAATACAACCGAGTTTTCTTTTTCTTCCATTAAATCCAAGCCCAGCGCTTCCTGATAGAATTGCGTCATTTTCTTCAAATCATTGACTTTCAAGGCAACTCTGCCCAAATTCCAAAATGCTGTCATGTTGATTTTCCCCTTTTTGATTGTATTTGTTATCTAGTCGTTTTCCGGATGGAATAGTATCACAAATTTAATTAATACGAATTCGAACTATTCGATAGATTCACTATAAGGCACGACTTACTTTTTGTCAATTATTATTGTTTCCTCGTTTTGTGTAGGCTGGAAATCCTCAAAACCAAGCAAAATCCGAGCTTATATTACACAGGAAAGCCGCAGAGTGATGCCTTTCTATTTTACTGTTTTTCCCTTATAATAGATGGACGAAGCAAAAGTGAAAGAGGGAAATGGATGAGCTATCAAGCACTATATCGGGTCTGGCGCCCGCAGCGGTTCGGAGACATCGCAGGTCAGGAAGCGGTCACGCAGACGTTGAAGAATGCCTTAATACAGGGGAAAACGAGCCATGCTTACCTTTTCACCGGGCCGCGGGGAACGGGTAAGACGAGTGCAGCCAAGATTTTTGCGAAAGCCATCAACTGCCATCATCGCGTCGACGGGGAGCCGTGCAACGAATGCGAAACCTGCCGGGCCATCACCGAAGGACGTTTGAACGACGTCATCGAAATCGATGCCGCCAGCAACAACGGCGTGGAAGAAATCCGCGACATCCGCGACAAAGCGCGTTATGCGCCGACCCAAGCCGACTACAAAGTCTACATCATCGATGAGGTCCACATGCTCTCGACCGGGGCCTTCAACGCGCTCCTGAAGACGCTGGAGGAACCGCCGGAAAATGTCATCTTCATTTTGGCTACGACGGAGCCGCACAAGATTCCGCTGACGATCATTTCGAGGACGCAGCGTTTCGACTTCAAGCGGATTTCCTACCAGGACATCATCAACCGGATGGCCTATATTCTGCAGGAGGAGAAAATCAGTTATGATGATCAGGCGCTGCATGTCATCGCGCGCTCCGCGAACGGCGGGATGCGGGATGCGCTCAGCCTGCTTGACCAAGTCATTTCCTACGGCTCGGAATCGGTCACTTTCGACAATGCAGTGAAGGTGTCCGGCAGTCTGACTGAGGAAATGATGATTTCCTTCTCGGGCGCGTTGCTGCATGAAGAGACCGAAACGGCGCTGCAGCTGCTGCAGGAAATTCTCAGTGCCGGCAAAGAAGCCGGTCGTTTTCTTGAGGAGATGATCCTGTTTGCGCGGGATGTGCTGGTCTATCAGCAGACAAAAGGCAAGGCCTTTGCGGACAATACACAACAGTACAGCGAAGCTTTCCAGACTTTCTCGCAGGAAGCACCGGCAACGTTCCTCTACGAAATGATCGAAGCCTTCAACCAAACCCAAGGCGAGATGCGCTTCTCGACGCAACCGGACATCTATCTGGAAGTATTGGCAGTGAAGCTGTCCCAGCCGCATGCCCAGGCAACGGCAACAGCGGCAGTTCCGAGCACACAAACGGCGCCTAGCGGAGAAGTCCAGAGGCTGGCGCACGAATTGGAGCTCGTCAAAAAGGAACTCGCGAAGCTGCAGGAACTGATCGCTTCCGGGAACCTTACCGTTTCGCAGGAAGGTGCCAAAGCGGCGCCTGCCAAAAAGGAAACCGCCCGTCAATCGAATACTTCAGCCGGCTTCAAGCCGAATATGGGCCGAACCTACCAGATTTTGGGCGAGGCGACGAAGCAGGATCTGGCCAGGGTCCGCGATTTCTGGACGGACATCCTGGACGTGCTCTCGGTCACCCAGCGCGCCGTACTGAAGCAGGCCAATCCGGTGGCGGCGAGCCCGACCAGTTTCATCCTGGCGTTCCAGTACGATATCCTTTGCCAAAAAGCGACGGAGGATGCCGAACTGCAAGCGGCCGTGGATGCCGCGACGCAGCGGATGCTGCAGCGTCCAGGCGAATTGGTGTGCTTGACCGAAGAGCAATGGACGTCGGTGCGACGCAACTTTATCCAGAACCGGAACGGCAGCCCGGCTGCCGGTTCCGATGGCGAACCGAAGCAAGCTGCGCCAAAACCTACGGCACAGCCGGCTGCTCCAAAACAGCAGGCAGCAACAACGGTCGATGAGACTGCGGCGGCCGACCTGGATCTGCCGCCGGAACCGCCGATGCCGGAAATGGAAGACGGCTTCCGCGGTGATTACCATCCCGGGAATTTCGCCGATGATTTTGCGGTCGAAACGGATCCGATTGTGATCGAGGAACAAAAAGAACAGGAAGTCGTCGATCAGGCGCTGAGCCTTTTCGGAGACGAAGTCGTAACTGTCGTCGAGGACTGACGGCGTTCGAAATGAATACAAGCTATGAAAAAAAACTAAACTACACACACAGAGAGGGAGTCATTTAATGCGAGGCGGAATGGGAAATATGCAAGGCATGATGAAACAAATGCAAAAAATGCAGAAAGAATTGGAGCAGTCACAAGCAGAACTCAACGTAACCGAGTTTGTCGGTGCGGCATCCAATGATCTGGTCAAAATCACGATGACAGGCGACAAGAAAGTCACCGATGTTGTCATCGCACCCGAAGCGGTCGATCCGGAAGATGTGGAAATGCTGCAAGATCTGATCCTGATGGCGACTAATGACGCATTAAGCAAGATTGATGAAGCAACGAAAGCGAAATTGGGCAAATTTGCCAATGCGATCCCAGGCTTCTAAGCCAGACCGTAGGCAATAACCAAAATGAATGAGGGGAGCGAGGGTGAGACAAGTCGGGCAGTGTTGACTTTAGTCCCAGCCTCGTTTCTTTTGAGAGAAGAAAAGGGGATTTTTCGAGATGCAATACCCAGAACCCATAGCTAAATTAATCGAGAGTTTCATGAAATTGCCGGGCATCGGGCAAAAAACTGCAGCCCGTTTGGCCTTCTTCTGTCTGGACATGGACGAGGAGGCTGTGCTGGCGTTCGCTGATGCGCTGATCCGATCAAAAAGGGATTTACACCAATGCGCCATCTGCGGTAATATTACCGAATCAGATCCATGCAACATCTGTTCGGACAATACACGGGACAAGTCCATTATCCTGGTGGTCGAAAATCCCCGCGATATCATGTCGATGGAGAAAATCCGGGAATACCACGGTTTGTACCATGTGTTGAACGGCGTCCTTTCGCCGATGGAAGGTACCGGACCGGAAGATCTGAACATCGCCAGCCTGATCAAACGACTGCAGGATGAGACCGTCAAGGAAATCATCATCGCGACGAATGCGACAGCCGAAGGGGAAGCGACAGCGATGTACCTTTCGCGCCTGATCAAGCCGGCGGGCATCAAAGTGACGCGTCTGGCTTACGGCCTGGCGGTCGGCAGCGACATCGAATACGCGGATGAGATGACCCTCTTCCGCGCCATCGACGGGCGCCGGGAACTGTAACAAGGGCAGCAACAACGGGGGGAACGAGGAAAAAAGATGGCATTCCATTTGAACAGCGCAAGCAAGAAGCAAGGACACTTAAAGCAGAAATACGACGAAAAACTGGTCGACTTGATCAGCGATGTCCATCAACATTACACCACCTTGGCTCAAATGCAGCAGAATGCCTATGATTTGCCGGAAGAGTTGCGTATCTTCGAGAAGATAGCGGAAGCGAAATATCTGTTCCTGCTGCGTGAAGCCAAAGAAAGACAAATCCAAGCGGACATTTCCGCACCGAAAAAAGCCAAGCAATTCCGTTGGCGCAAGCGGACGAACCGCGCGGAAGACATTTTCCATTCGGAATGACAAAGAACCAGACCGGCGGCGGTCTGGTTTTTTTATCGTTCAAAACGATGCTTAGGCATTTTTGTTGCAAAATAGTTAGGTACCTAATATAATGGGGGCGAATGGATAGGTACCTAACTATCTGGAGGAGGAAATCATTATGGAAGAACAAAATAAAGATGTCATCAGCAGCGCGATGAAGCTGATGCGCACGCTGCGGCGCAAGGAGAATCCCGCCAAGCACGAATCGCGAGGAGCGGGAAGGCTTTTGCGGGTATTGCAGGAAAACGACGGGATGAGTTCGCGGGAATTGGCGGACCGGATGGGGATCCGTCCGGCTTCCTTGACGGAAATGCTGAACCGGCTGGAGGCGGACGGGATTTTGACGCGTCAGCCAGATCCGGCCGATCAGCGCAGGAACCGGATTTTTATCCAGGAAAAGGGGTATGTTTTATTGAAGAAAATGAAGGCAGTGCGCCAAACGGAAAGGGAGCACATCAATAAAAGCTTGACGCTGGCTGAGCAGGAACAATTTGTTGCGCTCTGCGAAAAACTGACAAAATCCTTGGAGGACTTCAGAAACCAAGCGGGTGAGCAATGATGGGCGGCAACGGGTTCAAAGGCGGCCGCGGCGGTTTCCTGACGGAGGAAGAAAAACAGAACAGCCCCAAAATCACGGCGCCGTTACTGAAGCGGATGTTCAGCTATCTCATCCCTTATTGGAAACAGCTCATCGTTTCCGTGCTGGCGATCATCACCTCGTCGGTATTCGGAGTGTTTCCGACGATTCTGACGGGCCGCATCATCGACGAAGGCCTGTTGCAGCAGGACCTGCCTGTGCTGATTCGTCTGATCGGGCTTTCGTTCGGTGTGCTGATCATCGCCAATCTGATCAGCATCGTGGAGAGCTATGTCAATGTCTGGATGGCGGAAAACATCACTTATGATATGCGCAATAAGATGTACAGCCACCTGCAGCGGATGTCGCACCGGTTCTTCACGACCAGCAAGCAAGGCGACATCATCACCCGTATGACCAGTGATATCGGCGGCGTACAGAGCGTGCTGACGGGCACGTGGACGAGCATCCTGCAGAATTTTGCGACGTTGACGGTTGCGCTCGTCACGATGTACACGAAAAGCCCTTTGCTGGCGACGATCGGCATCGTGGTGGTGCCATTGTTCATATTGCCGACGAAGCGCGTTGGCAAAAGGCGTTGGGAAATCACTTTGGAGTCGCGGAAGCACAATGACGACATCAACCAGATCCTGAACGAAACCCTCAGCGTCAGCGGCCAATTGCTTTCAAAACTGTTCGTCACGGAAGCCTACGAATTCGACCGCTATCAGGAAGCCAACAAACAGATGATTCGCTTGAACATCAAGGAAAGCATGGCAGGCAAGTGGTTCCGGGTAGTGATCACTGTCTTCACGAACATCGGCCCGATGCTGATCTATCTGGTCGGCGGGATCCTCATCATCGAATACGGCAATACGGATTTGACGATCGGGGACATCACTGTCATGGTGGCGCTCCTGGGCAGGATGTACGGACCGGTCAATTCCTTGTTGAACATCCAAGTCGATGTGATCCGTTCGATGGCGCTTTTCGACCGTATCTTCGAGTATTTCGATCTGCCTGTGGAAATCGACAACGATCCAGAGGCGCTCAAGCCTGAGTCGTTTACAGGCGAGTTGACTTTTGAAGAGGTTTCCTTCCACTATGATCTGCAACAGCCGATCTTGAATAACGTCAGTTTCGAACTGAAGCCGGGATCATCCGTTGCCATCGTCGGGCCTTCTGGAGCGGGTAAGTCCACCATCATCAACCTGATTCCGCGCCTCTACGATGTGACGGGCGGAAGGATTCTTTTGGACGGCGTCGACATCCGCAAACTCGATCTGGCCTATTTGCGCCAGCACATCGGAGTGGTGACGCAGGACACGTACTTGTTCAACGGTACGATCAGAGAAAATCTGCTCTACGCCAAGCCGGATGCAACGCATGCCGAAATCGAGAAAGCTTGCAGTGAAGCCAATATCCATGATTTCATCAGCGGACTGCCGAAAGGCTACGACACCGTCGTGGGCAACCGCGGCATGAAGCTTTCCGGTGGCGAAAAGCAGCGGCTTTCGATCGCCCGGATCATTCTTCGGAAACCTGGGCTGATCATCTTCGACGAGGCGACATCCTCCTTGGACTCCATCTCTGAGCACGCCATCCAGGAAGCGATCGAGCCAATCCTAGCCAAGAGCACGAGCCTGATCATTGCCCATCGTCTTTCGACGATCCTGTCGGCTGATGAAATCCTGGTACTGGAGAAAGGCAAAATCGTTGAACGAGGCGACCACGAAACACTCGTCAAGAAAGGCGGCATCTACACGACGCTGTATAACACCCAAATGAAGCAAACATAACAATATGAAGAGGGCAGCCCATGTGGAATGGAGCTGTCCTTTTCGGGTTTTATTTTCGGAAAAAGCCAACAACGGCAATTAATTGTTGCAAAATTGACAAAGCTATATCGGATTCATCTGTATAAAAAAACTTTCATTTAGCGTATAATGGAAGTATTAGAATCGTAGGAGTGTGCAAAGTGAGAGGGATTTTCATCACAATCGAAGGGCCGGATGGCTCAGGCAAGACAACCGCGTTGCAGCAAGTAGTGCCGCGTCTGCAGCAAGAGATGAACCGTAAAGTGGTAGCGACGAGAGAACCGGGTGGAAGCCCGATCGCGGAAAAGATCCGCTCGTTGATACTGGATCCTTTGCATACGGATATGGATTCTAGGACAGAGGCTTTATTGTATGCGGCAAGCCGCCGCCAGCACCTGATCGAAAAGGTGTTGCCCGTTTTGGAAAGTGGAGACGTCATTTTTTGTGATCGTTTTGTAGATAGTTCAATCGCTTATCAAGGCTACGCAAGAGGTATCGGTGAAGAGGGTATCCGTGAAATAAACGAATTCGCGACAGAAGGTATCGAGCCGGATGTGACGTTGTATATCGATGTCCCGGCGGAAGTGGGCATTCAAAGGATCCATGCGAATCTGGACGAACGGGAATATAATCGTTTGGACCAGGAAAAGCTCGCTTTCCATGAAAAGGTCCGAGCAGGCTATCAGCAATTGGCGAAGGCTAATCCGGAACGGATAGTGGTCGTCGATGGGACGATGAGCCGTGAAGCTGTAGCGGAAGCGTGCTATCATATCATCAAAAACAGGTACCCAAGCTATTTTTAGAGCAAGATCATTTTTCAAGCATCACTGATCAGCCTTTTCAACATACAGAAAGTGGGGGATTCACAATGAAATTAGTTGTGGCTATAATTCAAGATAAAGACAGTGCTATCCTGTCCGATGAGTTGGTGGAAGCGAACGTCCGCGCTACGAAATTGCCTTCTACAGGCGGATTTTTACGCGCCGGCAATACCACCTTCATGATCGGTGTGGAAGACGAACGGGTCGATGAAGTATTGCAGATCATCAAAACCAACTGCGAAGCGCGCGAGCAATTCGTGGCGACTCCAGTAAGCATGGATGTGCCGTTGGACAACGCAATCGCCTATCCGATGGAAGTGCATGTGGGCGGAGCGACCGTGTTTGTTTTACCGGTAGATAGTTTTCACAGATTCTGATGACGAAGGAAAGGATGGATGGTGTGACACAGCTTTTGATGAGGCAACAACCGGAACTGCTCGAAAGGTTCCAACGGACGATTCAGGAAAAACGGCTGGTCCATGCCTACTTGTTTGAAGGGGCACGGGGAACCGGCAAAGAAGAATTGGCGCGTTGGATAGCTCAGACGCTCTTTTGCGAGGAGTTGCAGGATGGGCAGGCTTGCGGACACTGCAATCATTGCCTTCGGATTGCGGCAGGCGGATTTCCCGATGTGGCGGAAATCAGTCCGGATGGCAACACCATCAAAGTCAATCAAGTCCGTGAACTGAAGGCGGAACTTTCCAAAAGCGGGATGGAAGGCAGCCGCAAGGTTTATCTGATTTATGATGCCGAAAAAATGACGGTCAGCGCTTCGAACAGTCTGCTTACATTTTTGGAAGAGCCGCAGAACGACACGTACCTGATTCTGATGACCACGGCAAAGGAGAACATCCTGCCGACCATCCGCTCGCGGTGCCAAATCGTCCATTTCCAGGTCGTCAATAAGCAAGCGTTGGGAGAAACCTTGGAGGCGCAAGGGATTCAGCATGAAAATGCGGCGTTGTTGGCGGCCATCACCAATAACCAAGAAGAGGCCCTGTTGTTGAACCAAGAGGAAAGATTCCACGAATCCAAGAAGCGGACGTGGGCTTGGTTCCAACTGATGACCGATAAAAATCCCCAAGCATTTGTGTTTGTGCAGACCGACTTGATGGACGGGCTGAAGGACAAAAATGATGGGTACTTTTTTTTGGACTTGCT
Source organism: Trichococcus pasteurii (assembly GCF_900112935.1). Lineage (GTDB taxonomy): Bacteria > Bacillota > Bacilli > Lactobacillales > Aerococcaceae > Trichococcus > Trichococcus pasteurii. The sequence goes on along the minus strand of NZ_FONM01000014.1, from coordinate 18,004 downwards.
ATTATTCTATTACCGTGATTTACTGTATACCAAGTACAGCAATAAGCAAGCTATCGTCAACAAAAATCACGGAAAAGAGTACGAGCGCATTGCAGAAAAACTGCATCCTCAGGAAATCACCCGGCATATGGAAAATATCCTCAATGGAAAGAAACATCTGGAAGCAAATGTTCAGCTCCAAGGGGTACTGGAAGAAATCGCGCTCGGGAATAGCCTATAGATAAAGCTTCTGGAGGAGAAAGAAAATGAAAAACGTAATTGGTGTTCGTTTTATGCCTGTCGGGCCCATCTCTTATTATGAAGCAGGCCAGACAAAGTACAAAATGGACGAAAAATTGATCATAAATAATGGGAATGCTGTCGATATTGGCCAAGTCGTCATTGTCGATAAACAATGCAACAATGATGAAGGCGGCATCCTTTCGCATAAACATATCATCCGCGTCGCGACCGAAAAGGATCTCGAGCAGGATGAAAAAAATCGCGCAGAGGCGAAAGAAGCATTTGCCGTGTGCAAGACGAAAATGAAGCAGCTGAAATTGGAGATGAAGCTGATCAAAGCGGAATACACTTTTGATCGCAGCCGTTTGACTTTCCATTTCAGTTCGGAAGGCCGGATCGACTTCCGGGAATTGGTCCGCGAGTTGGCAGCTGTTTTCCGCACGAGGATCGAATTGCATCAGATCGGCGTCCGCGATGAGGCCAAGATTCTTGGAGGAATCGGCCCTTGCGGAAGGACACTCTGCTGTTCGACCTTCTTGGGTGATTTTGTGCCTGTTTCGATCAAGATGGCGAAGGACCAAGGTTTGTCCTTAAATCCTACCAAAATATCCGGTTTGTGCGGCCGCTTGATGTGCTGCCTGAATTATGAGAACGACACGTATGTTTCGCTCAGAAAGGCGATGCCTGATTATGGGCAGGAAGTAATGACGCCCGAGGGCAAGGGGAAAGTTGTGGAATTGAATGTGCTCAGTCAAGTCGTCAAAGTGCGTCTGTTCGAGCACAACAAGACGGTTGAGTTTGCCAGTTCAGAATTATAGAATGTTAGATCTGCACGACAAGATTGAAAAATAAGTATGGAAAATGCGAGTGGATAAAATGGATAAACGTGCCTTGTATGACCAATTCCATCGGGTGGAAAGCCGTATTTCGTCGATGGGAGCAGATGTTAAAGAGATTCAAGAGAAGATGGATGACCTGATAGAAGAGAACGCAAATCTTCAAATCGAGAACCAGCATCTGCGCGATCGGATTGATTTCCTTACGAAGGAAAAAGAAGATGCGCAGAAGCAAGAGCCAGAAATGTCGAAGTCCCGTCTGAACTTACAGAAGCTGTACGAGGACGGTTTTCATGTCTGCAATGTTTATTATGGTTCCCGTCGACTTAATGATGAGCCCTGTGTTTTCTGTATCGATGTCATCTACGGCGAAAGAGATCGGAAAAACTGAGAAGTGTCCCGCAACTGCGGGTGCTGTTAACAAATGATGGATGTATGACTGGCAGAGGCGGGGACAGAAGTCCTGGCCTCTGTTTTGAGGATAAGCGTAACGGACGTGCCGGCTGACGGTTCTGTCGGTTGCTGTATGCTTGATGATATAGATAAAGGGGTATTGGAATGGATAATGTATTAAAGGAAGGCGAACGGTTGGATGTGCTGAAGAGGGAAAACATCCAGATCATCCAAAGTTCAGCCGTGTTCTCTTTTTCGCTGGATGCGGTGCTGTTGGCTGATTTCGCGGAATTGCCGCGCGTGAAGCCGGCAAAGATAGTCGATCTCTGCGCCGGAAACGGGGCTGTCTCGTTCCTGTTGACGGGGAAAACCAAGAACCCGATTGTCGGGGTGGAACTGCAGGACCGTTTGGTGGATATGGCCCGCAGGACAGTCCAACTCAATCAGTTGGAGGAGAAGGTTTCCTTCCTGCACGCTGATGTGAACGACGTGACCCGCTTCATCAAACCGGATTCCGTCGACGTCATCACCTGCAACCCGCCCTACTTCAAGCTGACCGAATCCAGTTTCACGAATGAATTGGATGCTTTTGCGATTGCGCGGCACGAAATCCATCTGACGCTGGACCAATTGATGAAACAGACGAGCCATCTGCTGAAGATGAAAGGCAAGGCCTATTTCGTCCATCGCCCGGATCGTTTGATGGAGATCCTGGAAACGATGCGGAACAACCGGATTGCGCCCAAAAAGCTGCAGTTCATCTACCCGAAACAGAATAAGGAAGCGAACATGATCCTGATCGAAGGCATCAAGGACGGCAAGGAAGATGGTTTCCGTGTGTTGCCGCCGCTCGTTGTGTACAATGAAGAAGGGGAATACAGCCAGAAGGTAAGGGATGTCCTCTATGGCGAGCAGTGAGCACTACTTTTATGTGCTGCATTGCAAAGATGATTCTTTTTATGCCGGCTACACGACGGACACGCTTCGGCGCGAACAGGAGCACAATAAAGGCATCGGCAGCAAATATACCAAGGCACGCCGCCCTGTCCGAATGATTTACAATGAAGTATTCGGCTCCAGAGCGGAAGCGACCAAAGCAGAGGCGGCATTCAAGAAGCTGAGCCGCAAACAGAAAGAGAATTTTTTGATGGTGCGCGGGATCAGCGTATTCAGCTCTGAACCGGACGGGATTTAGCGGATTGCCAGAGCCAACAAAACGAATCGAAATCAGAGGAGAACAAGGATGCAACTGCAAAAAAGTTATGAACAACACGAGAGCGGCACGCTTTATTTAGTGCCGACACCGATCGGCAATCTGGAGGATATGACCTTCCGTGCCATAAAGATACTGCGTGAAGTGGATCTGATTGCGGCTGAGGACACGCGCAATACGCGGAAACTGTTGACGCATTTCGAAGTGGATACGCCCCAGATCAGCTTTCACGAACACAACACGCAGGAGCGCATTCCGCAATTGGTGGATAAGCTCCTCGGCGGGCAATCCATCGCCCAAGTAAGCGATGCGGGGATGCCTTCCATCAGCGATCCGGGCCACGATTTGGTGCGCGCCTGCATCAACGCAAACGTGCCGGTTGTGCCGTTACCGGGCGCCAATGCCGGTGTGACCGCATTGATCGCTTCCGGATTGGCGCCGCAGCCATTCTACTTTTTCGGCTTTTTGGAGCGCAAGAAGAAGGATCAAGTGGCGCAGTTGGAGTCGTTGAAGAACAGGGAAGAAACGATGATTTTCTATGAGTCGCCTTACCGGCTGAAGGAGCTGCTCAAAAATATCGCAACCGTGATGGGTGAAGGGCGCCAAGTCGTCATTTGCCGCGAATTGACGAAACGCTTTGAGGAGTTCATCCGGGGTTCGGCGGAAGAATTGGCTGCTTGGGCCGAAGAAACGGAAATCAGAGGGGAAATCTGCCTGATGATAGCCGGCAATGATAACCCGGAAATGCCTGTTGAACAGACATTTGATGACCTCAGCGTCACCGAATTGGTGGAAAAGCTGATGTCGGAACAGGGTCTTTCTTCCAAAGATGCGATCAAAGAGACTGCAAAAATCAGGGATATGAAGAAACAGGAAGTGTATCAAGCTTTCCACGGCTTCTAAACAGGAGGGATGACCGTTGCTATTCTATTTATTGAGCGCATTTTCGTTTGGCGGGGGTCTGAAGCTCCGATCGATGGGGAGAAACAGGCAATTCCAAAGCTACTTGCTGGTTGCGGCGCTGCTTTTCCTTTTCGTGGGAATGCTGCAGGGCAACGACTCGCCCCAGGTGGCGTGGATCCGTTACGCGGTGATGCTTTTCCGTGTTTTGTTCGGCTTGATTTCACCGTTTGCTTTCCTGTTTTTTGGTTTGGCGCTTGTCTTCAATGGGGTGCTATTGCTTAAAAAAGAGGGCTGGGCTAAACGGTTCGGCCTGCTGGTCGCGGTGGGCGCCTTCATTTTATTGATGGACCTGTTGTTCCTGCTGAATTATTTTGTGTTCCATCATTACCTGATCTGGCGCTTCATGCGCTTGATGGGCTACTTCATCATCTATTTCGGTGTGGTGCTGATCTTGTTTTTTATCGCGATCGCTTTTTACGGACTCATTCCGGTTGCACTCGATAAAGATTTCGTCATTGTCCTGGGAGCGGGCTTGCTGCCGGGCGGGGGCATCAGCCCGCTGTTGCAGAGACGTTTGGACAGAGCAATCCGGTTTTTCCGGCATCAGACCGATCGTACGCAGAAGCGGCCCTGCCGTCTGATTGTGAGTGGAGGGCAAGGGATAGACGAACCTTTTTCCGAAGCCTATGCCATGAAACGTTATCTGATCGAGAAAGGCATCCCAGAAGAACTGATCCTTGAGGAAGACAAGTCCGTCAACACGTACCAGAATTTTCTGTACTCCAAGAGCATTATGGACGCTTATAAAGAAAGCTACAAATGCCTCTTCATCACGAACAACTTCCATGCGGTCCGCAGCAGTCTCTACGCCCACCGTGTGGGATTGGAAACGGACGGCTTGGGTGCCTGGACACCGCTTTATTTTTTGCCTTATGCTTTTCTGCGCGAATTCATCGCACTCATCTTTCTGCAGATCAAAGGGCATACGCTGTTGCTGGCGGGCGTGCTGGTGTTTGGATTGTGGAGGATCTATTTCTGACAGGAAAAATTTATTTTTTTTACGAATGCATCGGTCCACCGGGGTAATGCGCAAAAAAGGGTCTGTATTAAAGCCAGAAATTCCTATTCTGGTTTTGATACGGACCCTTTTTGTATGGGGGTTGGGTTTTTGCTCTGAGATTCCCCGCCAAAACTCATTTGGCGGGGAAAAACATCCGCGGACAACATGAGAGTCCCCGTCAAAACCCTTTTGGCGGGGAATTCCGCCACGAACTCGAACGCCCAACCGCAAAGACGGGGCTGCCTCATCTGTTGGCAGCCCCGCTTTTCTTTATTCGTTTATAGCAGTCCTTCTGATACCAATTGATTCAAGCCATGATAGACGCCTTCTTCATCGTTGGAAGGCGTTGTATAGGTTGCCGCGCCCTTGGCTTTGGGCAACGCGTTAGCCATTGCGAAGGAATAGGGTCTGCCGGAAAGCATGGAGATGTCATTTTCGCTGTCGCCAAAAACGGCCACTTCTTCGTTGGAGATGCCAAGTTTTTCCAGTAAGATATCCAAGGCCTTGCCTTTGCTGATGCCTTTTTTGGTGATCTCAAGTTTCCTTTCATCGGAGAAGACCAATTCATAGTCGTCATGCAGACCTAAATGAGGCAATGATTGCGTCACAGCCTCCATAAAATGCGGGTCTTGGCTGATGGAAATTTTGTTGCAGGAAGCTGGCGCTTCCTTCAGATCAAGGATCAGTTTTTGTTCCGGATAGCCGTCGCGCATATCGCACAGCCAACCGTACATGCCGCTAGCCCAAGGATAATCATCAGGCAGTCTCATTTCGCCGCGGATCTTCTTCTTTAAGGCATACAGCGAATCCGGCAAATAGGTATACAGGCCAGCATCCTGGGAGAACTGGATCTCAACGTTGAATTTACGGAATATGGATGTGACTTTTTGGATGTCTTCTGAATCCATTATCCCCAATCTTTCCCTGGTTTGAGAGTTGAAATCATAAATGGAGCTGCCGTTCACATCAATCAAATAGCCTTGATGGGAATCCATCTTCAGTTTCAGGGCATCCGGCATCAAGCGCAAGTAACTTCTCCCGCTTGCCAACACCAAGGTGATGCCTTTTTGCTGGAGCGACAGGAGCAATTCCTGGGTTTTGGGGCTGATGTCATGGTCAGCCGTCAACAAGGTGCCGTCCATGTCACAGACGATTGCTTTAATTGGCATTATCTATCCACCTCTATTTTTGTTGTCGAAAGGATTTCGCGTATGGTATCGATTGATTCTATGTTTGTATGCTCATCATGATAGAGATACGACAAGTAGATGATGTCCACTACTGTGATATAAAGTAATCTGGCTGAAAGTGCCTCGGACTGAAAAATGGATTCTTCCGTTTCGACTACGATGCTGACATCACTCAATCGGTTCAAAGCACCTGGAGGATTCCCTGTCAGACAGATGATCTTGGCTTTATTATGGGCAGCTACTTCCGCTATCTTGATTGTTTCTGCCGTCTTTCCTGAGTGCGAGAAAAGGAAGACGCAATCATTTTCCGTTAATTTGGAAGTGTGCATCAGCTGCATATGATAATCCGAAACATAGTTTACGGGTAGGGCGGTTCTCAAGAACTTGTGGTAGGCGTCGAGCGCAATGACCGCGGAGGAACCAAGGCCAAAAAAGTGAAGCGCTTTCGAATTCACGATAATATCAAGAGCTTGTTGCAGAGCTTCCCCGGATAGTTTGCTCATCAGGCTTTGCAACATAATTTGTGAGGATTGAATGACTTTTTTAGAAATATCGCTCGGCGTGTCCGAAGCGGTAATGTCGGTAAATACGGCTAACTGGTGCGTGCGTTCTTCAGACATACGGTAGTTTGATGCGACGCTGATTTTGAAATCCTGGAAACCTTTGAAGCCTATTCTTTTCACGAATTTAAAAATCGTTGATTCTGAAAAATCTGTTTCTTCGGCTAAATTGGACAACGTTTTGTTCACTAAGTCCATACCCAAGCTCACGAAATAATCGGCAATCTTCAATTCAGTGGCTGAAAAAGTCTCGTAGTGCGGTTTCAGAATCATTTGGATATAATTTTTTGACATATATGAGCACCTCCTTAGGGATAGTATAGCATATTCGCGATTAGTAATAAATATTTTTTATTTTAGCTTTACAAAGTAAAAAATATTTATTATAATCAGAATATAAATTACGAAAACGATTACAAAAATTTGGCGGACATATGTTGTACAAGCGGAGGGGTAAAGAAAAATGACTCAAGAAAATAAGATAGCCATCGTCAATTCAAGCAGTTTTGGGAAGATGTTTGACACGCATGTGGAAAGACTGGAAAAAATCGGACAGGTTGATCGTTTTGATTTTGATAGTTCTATTGAAGGAAAGCAACTAGCTGAATCCTTAATAGGGTATAATATTATTATCGCGAGTGTAACACCATTTTTCACTAGCGAGTTTTTTGAACATAAGGATGAACTGAAGTTGATCACACGTCATGGAATCGGGTACAACAATATAGACCTGAAAGCTGCCAAGGCACATGGTACGATTGTCGCGATTGTCCCACCTCTGATTGAGCGCGACGCAGTTGCAGAAAATAATGTTACAAATTTACTTGCATTGATGCGACGCACAACTGAGTCGGCCCAGGAAGTCAAAAATGATGGCTGGGAAAATCGAGCGCGGTTTATTGGAAACGGTTTATGCGGGAAAACGGTAGGTGTCATTGGTGTTGGCAATATCGGCAGCCGAGCCGTCGAAATCCTGCATTATGGATTCAGGTGTGAAGTGTTGGGGGTCGATCCGAACAAGACCGCGTTGGAAATCGAGATTTTCGGCGGCAAGAAAGTCGAATTGGATGAACTTCTGGAGCGGGCCGAGGTCATTTGCCTCTGCGCAAGCCTGAATGAAACGAACTATCATCTGATTTCCAAAGAAGCCATTGCGAAAATGAAGGACGGTGTCTACATATCCAACACAGCTCGTGGGGCGCTTGTGGATGAAGAGGCAATCATCGAAGCGATCCAAACCGGGAAACTGCGCGGATATGCAACAGATGTACTGGAAGTTGAACCAGGACACAGTGACCATCCTTTCCTGGAGTATCCGAATATCATTGTGACCCCGCACACATCCGCGTACACAATGGAGTGCCTGGAAGGAATGGGAGACAAATGTGTTTCTGACTGTGAAGCGATAGTGGAAGGGAGGATGCCTCGACGGGTCGTGCAACCAGTAAGTCCTTATATTACAGCATGAGGGAGGTGTATAAAGTTGGATACAGTTGTAAATGTAAAAGTTGGCCCGCAATTTTATAAGTATGGGCAAGGCGCGATGGAAATGATCCCTGACATACTGAACGAATACGGTGCGAAACGCGTGTTGCTTGTTCATGGCACGATTTCGTGGGAGAAAGCAAGGCCGTATTTGGAATTTCTGGATGAGGACTTCGCAATCGAGTATGAGAAATATAACGGTGAGTGCAGCTATAATGAAGCAAATCGATTGGCCAAACTAGTCGAAGATGGCAACTTTGACTTTATCATCGGCGTCGGCGGAGGAAAATTGTGTGATCTGGTGTACTACGTCGGCTCATTAACGAAAAAACCTTTCGGTGTCGTTCCGACGCTGGCCAGTAATTGTGCACCTTGGGCTCCCTTATCCGTTATGTACAAAGATAATGGACTCGCTGAAGGCAAAACGGAGCATTACAAAAGACAGGCAGCATTTCTGATCACTGATCCAACGCTTGTCATCGATGCGCCAATAAAATTCTTTATCGCAGGAATCGCGGATACTTTAGCCAAGTGGTATGAATCCGATATGATATTGGAGCAGCCGCAGTTTGAAGCGAATAATTTCTTGATGCTTGCGCGGCATTCGGCGCGGATCTGCAAGGATGTCCTCGCTGAAGACGGTCTAAAAGCTATCGAAGACATGCGCAACGGAAATGTATCCACGGAGTTTATCAAGGTGTCGGAAGTCATATTCGGGGTTGCCGGATTGGTTGGGGGATTTGGCGACAAATATGCCCGCAATACTGCAGCTCATGCCATTCATGATGCGATTTCAGCGTACCTGCCGGGTGTCCACAACTACTTGCATGGTGAAAAAGTGGCATACGGCATTTTCTATCAGTTGGCTCTGGAAGGCAAATGGCAAGTGATTGACGAGTTGATCCCGATGTATGAAGCTTTAAGTTTACCGAAATCATTAACCGAAATGGGCGAGTATCCTTTACCGGAAGAGGAACTCAACAACATAGTCGAACTGGTCAACAAAAAGCAAAAAGTGCATTTGTTGCCGATGACGATCAATGAAGCAGTCTTGAAAAAAGCAATAATAGATTTAGAAAAATACATAAATACGGAGGTATAGGCAATGGAAAATATTACCGCAATGCAAAGTATGTTAATTGCACTTTGGGTAGGGGCAGTCATGTCACGTGCATTTTTAGGTGGAGCGACATTAACGTTACGTTTTTCTCCTTTGATGACGGGTTTGATCGCAGGTATTGTAATGGGAGACGTTCAACAAGCAATGATTATCACAGCAGCGATTCAGCTGATTTACATGGGGGTTTTCTCTCCAGGGGGAACGATGCCTTCTGAACCATCAATCGCAGCAGCGATCGCGGTGCCGGTTGCTTTGATGGGCAACCTGCAGCCTGAAGCAGCGATAGCTGTAGCTGTACCGGTTGGTTTATTGGGTGCTTATCTGTACCAATTCAGATTCTTCATCAACACGTTTTTGGGTAAATACACCGATAAAGCCGTAGAAGACTTGAATGACGGTGCAATCGTAAGATCGATCATCCTTTATCCGACAATCGCTTCTTTCTTGTTATTTGTACCGTTAGTGTTCATTGCTTTGTACTTCGGAGCGCCAGTTATCGCTGATGTCATCACTGCGCTTGAAGGTACGGTTGTGTTCCATATTCTTACAGTTGTCGGTGGCGGTCTAGCGGCTATCGGTATTGCAACAACGATTTATGTTATCGGCCGTAAAGACTACATGGTTTTCTTCTTGCTGGCTTACTTGATGAGTGTCGTTTTATCTTCCTTATCAATCACAATGGTAACCTATGCCATCATCGGCGCTCTGATTGCAGCCATTTTCGTACTGGCTAAAGGACAGGGTGCAAAAGCAGCTCCTGCTTCCGCTGGCAGTGCATCTCTTGATGATGACGATGACGACGATTTCTAAAAAGCATGCAAATTGAAAGGAAGATGAAAAAATGATGAACGCTAATCTAGATGCTAAAGAAACAAACATGTTAGCTCCAGAAGAAATAACCGCTAAAGATGTAACGAAAACCTATTTACGCTGGCACTTTGCAAACGAAATCCCTCACTCATTCGAACGTTATTTAGCGCCTTCGCTCCTTTATGCGATGATGCCGATTCTGCGCAAACTGTACAAAGATGAGGATCAATTAAGAGCCGCCTACAAACGCCAATTGCTGTTCTTCAATACGCAACTGTCATGGGGTGGCGGAGTCATCACAGGTCTGATGTCTTCGATGGAACAAGAACGCGCCAAAGAGGTTGTGAACGACGAAGAAGTTACCATGACCGATGATCTGATGTATAATACTAAAGCAGGTTTGATGGGAGCTTTGGCAGGGATCGGTGATTCGATCGACTCAGGAACTGTACAATACATTTTTATCGCTATCGCTGTTCCTTGGGCACAAATGGGTAGCCCGATCGGCGCCTTGTTCCCATTCATCGCTTTTGCTCTTTACCAAGCATTATTAGGTGTATTCTTTGCAAGAAGCGCATTCAAGACAGGTAAAAATGCAACAGGGGTAATGCACAGTGCTGGAATCCAGACTGTTATCGAAATGTTGTCTATCCTGGGTATGTTTATGATGGGGATTTTAGCCGGAAACTATGTTAAAGTTTCATCAAGCCTAGAATTTGAGATTTCAGGTCGTCCGTTCATCATGCAGGAAATGTTGGATAAGATCATGCCTGGTATGTTGCCGCTGGCTGTTGTTCTGGGTGTGTACTTCTTCTACATCAAAAAAGGTCTGAAGGTAACGCGTGCATTAGTAGGGTTGACGCTGATTTTGATTGTTCTGGCCGGTATAGGCATTCTGTAAAAGGTCATTTAAGAAAGGGAAGTGTGAAAAATGGGAGTTGTAAATTTAGCGCGTGTAGATGAGAGACTGATCCATGGTCAAGTTATGTTGACGTTGTCTCAACGAGATGGAGTAAATTCGATCTTCGTAGTGGATGATGTTGTTGCCAAAGATAAATTCATGAAGGATTTGTACAAGAGTGCGGGCAGCCGTACTGGGCAAAAAACAATTGTCATGACTGAAGAAAAGTGCAAATTCTATTGGGATGAGTTCAAATTTAAAGAGTACAGCGCTATCCTGATCACGAAAACAGTGACCGGAATTTATAATCTGGTTAAACATGGTGTTCCGATCAAGGATCTGAATATCGGCGGAATCGCTAAAAAAGGCGATGACGATATTTTGGTCACAAAATCAGTTTATCTGAACAAAGCGGATGCATTGAAATTGAAAGAATTAAATGAAGACTATGGCGTTGAGAACATCTATTTCCAAGCGACACCATCATCTTCAAGCTCCAGTTTAGTGGATGTATTAAAGCAATTCGGTTTATAAAATAAATCCTGGCGGGAAAGCAGTTATTACACAATAACTGCTTTTCTCAATCGGGAAAACAGTGACCAAAATGACAGGTGGCAAATACTATGCAGCAAAATGAAAAATTTAAAGATTGGCTATTTCGATATCAGTCTTTTTATCGTGTGCGTCGTACTGATAAAAGCAAACAGCGGTTTCTATCGGCGTTGGTGGCGGATATTTCTGACATGCGAAAAGATGTGCAGGTGATCGAGTACAATCGTCACAAAAAATATGCTTCAAGGAACATTTACGTTGGCGATATCGAAAAAGCGGATCGGATCATTTGCACGTATTATGACACGCCAATCCAACATTTTGGTCCTTATGTTTTGTTTGATCGGGAGGCACAGGAAAAACGAACAACCAGTTTCATCATAGTCAGTTCGGTCCTGTTGATCATGGCAGGTATTGCCGGAACGCTCCTTTACACGCAGTACGCTTCGGATGCATTTGATGTGCTGTCACTCCGTAACTTGCTTACCGCGCTTGCCTATGGTATCTATTTTTACTTGCTGGGTAAGGTCACCAAGGGATTGCCTAAGCGAAGAACATTGATTCGAAATACTTCGTCCGTCCTTGCTATGTTGGTAATGATAAGTGAGGCAAAGGGAGAGAAAACAGCTTTCGCTTTTGTGGATGAAGGCATTTTTGGGGAAAGTGGTCTGGAAGCAATGCTTACGCCTCAAAATAAGAAAGCGAAGATTTTCTTTTTGGATTGCGTAGGTGCAGATGCGCCGCTGCATGTTATCGGGAATGATGTTTCTAAGGCGAAATTGTCGGAATTAAGTATTGATCATCAGTCGTCAGACGAAAGAATCACTTATATCTTCAGTGCAAAAACTTCGGAGAAAGAAAAAAAGACGAGCTTTTACCTGGATAGAGCGGATTTGGATCGAAAAACACTAAATATGGAAAATATAGAGAAAGTTATGGAATTGTGCAGATAGGCATTGGGCCTTTTCCGTAACGAAGGAGGATTATCAATGTTAGGGATTGTCATTGCAACACATGGTACGTTAAGCGATGGGCTTAAAAATTCAGCAGAAGTGATCTTTGGGCCGACCAATAATATCACAACGGCGAACTTGAACTTGGGAGACGATGTGCAGGCATTAGGCGAAAAAATCAAAGAATCCATCCATGAAGTCAACCAAGGTGACGGGGTAATCGTATTGGTGGATCTGGTGAGCGCCAGCCCGTACAACCAATCGGTACTTGTGACGAATAGTCTGGAGAAACCGCTACAAGATTCCGTTTACATCATTGGCGGGGTAAACCTTCCGATGCTGTTGGAAGGGATCAACCATCAATTGATCGGGACGCCTGTGGAAGAAGCTGCCGAAGCTGTGATCGCTCAAGGGAAGAGCAGCATCAGTGATTGGCATGTATCCATGATTGCAGACGATGATGAAGAGGACGATACGTTTTAAGAAGAAAATGGACCCTATAGAATGGACACTGAAAAAGTGCCCTCTATAGGGTTCATTTTTGTATGCTTTTAAGTGGAATCTAAAAACCTGCCCCCCCGTATATTACAGGGAGCAGGTTTTGTTGAGTGCTATTCAGCTTTTTTGTTCTGATTCACCATCAAATCACGGATCTCTTTCAGGTAAAGTTCAACAACCGGTACTTCAGCCTCGACTTCCACTGGTTCTTCAGCAGGCATTTTGCTTTTCAGTTTGTTGACTGCTTTGATCATCAGGAAGAGGACAAGTGCGATCAACAGGAAGTTCATCACAGCTTGCAGGAAATTACCATACGTGAAGTCTGCCTGTCCGATTTTGAATGAAAGGCCGGTCAAGTCTGCGTTGCCGGTCAAGGCTACGATGATCGGTGTGATGATGTCTTTAACTAATGAATTGACGATTGCTGTAAATGCACCCCCGATAACAACCCCGACTGCAAGATCAAGCACGTTCCCACGCATGATGAATGTTTTAAATTCTTTCCACATATTTTTCCCCTCCGTTTAACATAATTATATTCCAAGTCCATTGAGATAGCAAAAAATACAAGCATCAGCGGATAATATTTCTATTTTTTTCTAGCGACCGACCAGTTTGACGTAGGTGGCGATCGGATAATCCTCGGTTGGTAAGCTGCTTTCTTTGCCTTGCGCCAATTCGGCCAACAAATAGCCGATCAGCGGGCCGGAAGTCAGTCCGGATGAGCCGAGCCCGCTTGCCGCGAAGCAGTTTTGCAAACCCGGTACCCTGCCGAAGAAGGGACTGAAGTCTGAAGTATACGCCCTCGTGCCGACACGGATTTCTGTGGTTACTGCATCTTTCAGTTGGGGGAGCCAAGTGTAGGCTTGTTCCAGCATCGGATCCGTGACGGAAGCATCAGGCTGCAGGTCATAGCCTTTGTCGTTCTCATGGCTTGCGCCGATGACTGTTTTCCCATGGCCGAACGGAAGCAGGTCGATTTCGCCTTGGGGCATGATGACCGGGTAGTTTTGGGGATCGTTGTCTTCGGTTTGGAGGACGACCAGTTGCCCCTTCTGGCCCCGGACATCGACCGTATACCCAAGCGGCTGGAGGATTTGGGGCAACCAGGCGCCGGCTGCCAGGATGATCGCATCGAATTTTTGCGGTCCGACCGGCATCAGGACGGCCAAGGTGCCGTCGTTATCATTGGCGAGGGAGACGGTCTCTTTATGGATGGTGCCTCCGAATTGGGTTGTCGCCTGCAGCAAGGTCTTCGTCAATTCCCGACCGTCCACGCGGGCACCACCGCCTACGTAAAGGGCTTGTTCGACGTTACTGAGCGGAGGAAAGATTTTTTTGAGTTCGGTGCCTTTGAGGATAGCGACGTTTCCGATCAGCGGCGCCTGCTCGCGGCGTTCCATTGCACGGTCATGGACCTCCTGGATATAGTCGGCAGATTGTCCCAGGATCAGGGCGCCGCAGCGTGCGTAGGCAGCCGTCTTTAAACCATCGGAAGCCAAGTCGGCCAGGAGCTTGTCATAAAAAGCCGCGCCTTCGGAGACGAGACGGTACCATTTTTTGTTGCGGCGTCTGGACAGCCAAGGACAAATGATCCCTGCTGCAGCGGCTGTTGCTTGGCCTGTTCCGCTGTCGAATACGCTGACGCTGTGGCCGGCTTTTGCCAAGTAGTAACTGGCGGTGGAACCGACGATGCCGCCGCCGATGACTGCAATCTTCTTTTTCATTGTTATAATCATTCCTTTCGCCGGTAGACGGTATTTGCTGCTGGTGGACAGAAAAAGCCGGGAACGGTGTCCCGGCTCTAAACATTTTTGATGAGGATCCCTTTTAGGATCTGATTTGGCCTTCGCCGTAGATGATGTATTTGTAGGAAGTCAATTCCTTCAATCCCATCGGTCCGCGGGCATGGAGTTTTTGCGTGCTGATGCCGATTTCTCCACCGAAGCCGAAACATCCGCCGTCCGTGAAACGGGAAGAAGCGTTGATGTAGACTGCCGCCGCATCGATATCGTTCAGGAAGTTCTGTGCTGTTTGGTAATGATCGGTGACGATCACTTCGGAATGGCCTGTGCTGTATTTTTGGATATGCGCGATGGCTTCATCATAAGAGGAAATCACTTTTACCGCCAAAATGAAATCCGAGAATTCGGCAGCGAAATCTTCTTCTGTTGCTGGAACAGCTTCAGGCAGGATGCTGCAGGTCTTCGCATCGCCGCGCAATTCCACTTTGTAAGGCGCTAAAGCCTCGGCGAAAACCGGCAGAAATGTTTCGGCGACTGCTTCGTGGACAACCAGCGTCTCGATGGAATTGCAGACGGAAGGGCGGGAACATTTCGCATTCACCAGAATGCGTGTTGCCATTTCCAATTCGGCGTCCTTATCGATGTACAAATGGCAATTCCCGACACCTGTTTCGATGACAGGCACTGTCGCGTTTTTCAATACGTTCTGGATCAGCCCGGCTCCTCCGCGGGGGATCAGACAATCCAGATAGTCATTCAGTTTCATGAATTCGCTGGCCAATTCGCGGGACGGATCAGGGATCAGCTGGAGCGTTTCCTTGGCGAAACCGGCGTTCATGAGCCCATCCTGCAATGCAGTCATGATGGCTTTATTGGACTCCAATGCCTCTTTTCCGCCGCGCAGGATGACGGCATTGCCTGATTTGAAGCAAAGGGCACTCGCGTCCGCTGTGACGTTTGGACGCGATTCATAAATGATTCCGATGACGCCAAGCGGAACACGCTGCTTGCCGATCATCAAACCATCGGCCGATTTCGTCATTTCCTCAACGTAGCCGATCGGATCAGGTAGTTGAGCGATTTCCTTGAAACTGTCCGCCATCCCTTTGATCCGTTGCGGATTCAAAGTCAAACGTTCGATCATCGGCGTCGGCAAGCCGTTAGCCTCTGCTGCTGCGATGTCATTCGCATTGGCTGTCAGGATGGCATCCTGATGCGCGTAAAGGGCAGCTTCCATGGCCAAAAGTCCCTCATTCTTTTGTTTGGTTGATGCTTTCCTCAGGCTGTTGGCTGCGGCTTTCGCGGCAATGCCCATTTCTTGCAATAAACTGTTCATCGAATATCCTCCTCTATTTGTCTTCCCTCACAAAATAGGTTCCAATTTCTTTGCCGGCCAGTATATCGAACAATACGGTCGGGTCGGTGGCTTGCGTCAATACCATCTGTTGCTTGTTCTTCAGGATGCGTTTGGCAGCTTTCAATTTTGTTGCCATTCCGCCGGTCCCGAATTTCGAACCGTTCCCGCCAGCCAAAGCCATTTCCTTTGCAGTGACGGCATGGATGGTATGGAAAAGCACGGCATCCGGATACGCCATCGGATTTTTATCATAAAAACCTGGGACGTCGGACAGCATGATCAGCAGGTCAGCGGAGATGATTTCCGCAACGGTTGCGGAAAGGCGATCGTTATCCCCAAATTTGGTCAGGTGATCCAGTTCTTCAACGGAGACGGCATCGTTTTCGTTTACGATCGGGATGATGCCCATTTTCAACAACTGCTCGAAAGCGTTGACGGCATTCCTGCGGCTTTCCGGGAACTGTACGATATCCAGGGTCATGAGTATTTGCCCGACGATCTGGTTATAGTGCGAGAAAAAGCGGGTGTAGAGGTTCATCAGCTCGGATTGCCCCACAGAAGCGACGGCTTGTTGTTCCGGGATGGTTTTCGGACGATGCGGCAGGTTCAGGCGGTTGAGCCCGACGCCGATCGCGCCGGATGACACCAAGACGATTTCCTTGCCTTGATTGCGCAGAACGGTCAAGACATAAGCAAGCCGGTCGAACGTTTGGTAGTTGACGGATCCGTCGGCCAGCATCAAAGAACTTGTGCCGATTTTGATGACGATCCTTTTGCAGTCCAATATTTTGTTGCGAATAGGTTCCATGTGCATATCCCCGTTTACGATTTGATTTTTTGCATCTATTAAAGAGTAGTTATTTATGTATTGCTGAGCCCGCATCAAGCGAGGTATTACTTCATATAGTATCACGGAATGGCGAAAAAATTAAGATATAGCAAAAAAAAGCTGCCTGAAGTTATCAGGCAGCCCTAAAGGAGTTGCTCTTTACTTTGGAGGAGTAAAGAAATTAAAAAAAGATTGTTTGTGATTGGCCTACAGTCATAGTAAATCTCAAGTATGAAGAAACTATGAAGATTATTTTATGAAATGGATAAGATTTTTTGCTGTTGCCGTCAGATGAGTCCGAAAGTACGGAATGCCTGATGCAGGCCATCTTCATCCACCGAACCTGTGACATGATCCGCGACGGCCTTCAATTCTTCCTTGGCATTCCCCATGGCGATCCCGACCGCACAATAGTCGAACATCTCCAAATCGTTCAAGCCGTCTCCGATTGCGATTGTCCGTTCTTTTGAGAGCTCCAGGTGTGTCAGCAACGCTTCGATTGCAGTCGCCTTGTGTATACCCGGAACCATCAGTTCGCCGCTTTCATCCCCAAACTGAGGCACGGTGCATTGGATCGTATCAAAGGCGTTTTCGAACTCCGCCTTGATCTGTGCGAAAGAAAGTTTGTCGCTCTGTAGGAAACAGGCTTTATTGACATCAGTCTTATACAGATCCTCTTCACCGTAGATCAAGCCCTCAATGAAAGGATGCGGCTGTTCTTCTTTGCGTCTGCGGGCATCCGGGTCGTTGTCGATATCACCATAAATGCAGCGTTCCACATGCGGCAGGAAATTCTTGCTGGCGAACAGCCCGCCGTTTGATTCCAGGTAAAAGTCAACGCCATGCTGATTGAAGAAATCCACCATCCGTCTGACTTCGATGGCGGGTACTGTCTTGTGGTACAGCATTCCGTCATTCAGCTCAACAAAGCCGCCGCCAGCACCGATGATGCCATCAAAGCCGATTTCCATGATGAAATCGTAGATTTCCGGTTTTGAACGGCCGGTGCACAAATAAATTTCGTGCCCATTCAAGCGGGCCTGTCTGCATGCGTCCGCAGCGGATGCGGGAACCCAGCCATCATCCGTCACCAAAGTACCATCAATATCCAAAAAAATAATTTTTTTATCCAATCACTACACTCGCTTTCTGCCCTTAAATGTGGCTGTCCGATATTGAAGTCTACTATATAATGGAATGAGAATTAATGCCAGCAGAAGAGACTGCTCAAAGTCTTTATTTTTGAATAGTCGGTAATCATTCAGAAATAAGTTGAAAAAACCGTTGACAGCATTCGGCTGTGATGATAGTATATAGAAGTTGTCCGCCAGAATCGGCTTTGAAATGATTTGAAAAAATTGTTGACAGACGATTTAG
>NZ_FONM01000002.1 GCF_900112935.1 Trichococcus pasteurii | reverse complement strand
TGATATTTGATAGGCACTCCAATCTAAAATATCGATATGGAAATCGCAAATTCTGGTGCACAGGATATTATGTCGATACGGTGGGGAGAAACAAGAAGGTCATTCAAGAATATATACGCAACCAAATTCAAGATGATATAGTGGCAGAACAATTAAGCCTATTAGAGTACACGGATCCATTTACAGGCGAAGAAGTTCGTAAGAGTAAAAAGAAAAAATAAGAGCCAGACCTTTAGGTCTAGCCCGTGACAGTAGTACAATTGGCGAACCATTCAGAGCCCCTTTAGGGGTTGGTTAGTAACAAAGGCTTTCAGCCGTAGAGCAAACCACCCGTTCACACGGGTGGTTTTGATTGCACTGGCCATGGAAGGGAAATGTCCAAGAATGGCTTAATTGAAAAAAAGCCTGAATTAGAGTATAGTTTTCCCTATCGACAAATAAAATAGCTTACAGGACGTGAAATGGATGGAATATAAATTAAAGCAAGGCGTTACGGCCTATATCGAGCCTTCCGACAAATACAAAACCGTATTGATCCAGTACAAGTTCAGGACGAGTTTCGGCGGCAAAACTGCAACGGAACGTTCTTTAGTGAAGAACATGCTGGAAACGAACAGCAAGCTGTACCCTAGCCAAAACGAGATGGATTTGAAAATGGCCAGCCTTTACGGTGCGACGCTGCATACGCAATCCCAACGCTTCGGAAAACAGCACGTGGTGACGATGAGCCTGTCCGTCGTCAATGATAAATTCATCGGTGGCGACGATACACTTTTGGAAGAGGCGTTCGCTTTTTTGGAAGAAATCATCTTCAGGCCCAACGCCCAGGACGGCAAGTTCCATGAGAAGACTTTTCTGAGGGAAAAGGAAAATCTGAATAATTATTTCGAGTCTCTGATCGAAGACAAATCAGCTTATGCGCGTATGCGCTTGAACCAAGTGCTGTTCGAGGGGACGGATCAAGCGTATCAAGGCATCGGTGATGCCGGGTTCCTTGAGGATATCACTGCGGGCAGCCTGTTTGAATGCTACGAAGAGATGATCGGATCGAATCAACTGGATATTCTTGTTTCGGGCGATGTAGAGCCGGAACGGATATTGAAAATACTGGCTGGCCAGAAGCTTTCTGACAGAAAAGAGATCGAAAAAGAGGTATTCTATTTCCGCGAAAAGAACACGGAACCCGTTGCTTCGAGTGAATCCCAGGACATCAATCAAGGCAAGCTGTTTTTCGGCTTCTCTTCACCCGTTTATTACATGAATGATCATTATTTTGCCGGATTGGTCTTTGATGGCTTGTTTGGGGGATTCCCGCATTCAAAACTGTTCCAGAATGTCCGTGAAAAAGAGAGTCTGGCTTACACAGCCTCAAGCGGATTGGATTTTCTGCGCGGGGTCATGACTGTCGGCACCGGCATCGAGTTCGATAAACGGGAGCAGGTCGAGAAAATTGTTCTGGCACAACTGAAGGACATGCAGGCGGGAGATTTCTCGGATGCGTTGATCGCTCAAACGAAAAGTATGCTGATCAACCATTACAAACAAAATGATGATTATCAGGGCAGAAGCTTGGCGAAACAGTACCAGGATATCCTCATCATAGAAAAACCTCTTTCGC
Source organism: Trichococcus pasteurii (assembly GCF_900112935.1). Lineage (GTDB taxonomy): Bacteria > Bacillota > Bacilli > Lactobacillales > Aerococcaceae > Trichococcus > Trichococcus pasteurii. The sequence continues at coordinate 411,575 of NZ_FONM01000002.1, read as the reverse complement.
AGGAGCAATGGATCGCCGGCTTGAATGCGGTGGCGAAGGAACAGATCGTTGCTGTTGCGGATAAAATGACTTTGCAAGCGATATTTTTCTTGAAAGGCGAGGCTACAGATGAATAAAGTACACTATGAGGCTCTTAATGAAACCGTCTATACGGAAGTTTTGGAAAATGGATTGCGGGTGGTTCTGATCCCGAAGGATAAGTATTCAAAAACTTACGGCATCTTCACCACCGATTTCGGATCGATCGATAACCAGTTTGTGCCGATAAACGGAGACAAGGAAATCAAAATTCCGGACGGCATCGCACATTTCCTTGAACATAAACTGTTCGAAGGCGAAGACCATGATGCTTTTGAAGACTTCGCGAAGTATGGCGCTTCAGCGAATGCATTCACTTCCTTCACGCGGACAAGCTATCTTTTTTCAGCTACGGATAATATCGCGGAAAATACGAACAGCCTGCTTGATTTCGTGCAAGACCCGCATTTCACGGCAGAAGGCACTGAAAAGGAAAAAGGGATCATTGCCCAAGAAATCCGCATGTATGAAGATAATCCGGGATGGCAACTTTTTTACGGTCTGCTCCGTAACCTCTATCCCGAACATCCCCTTTCCGTAGATATAGCCGGAACGGTCGACAGCATCCAAGCAATCTCGCCGGAATTGCTCCAAATCTGTTATGACACGTTCTACCATCCGTCCAATATGAATATTTTGATGATCGGTAATTTCGTTCCCGAAGAAATGATGGAAACCATCAAGCAAAACCAAGCGGGCAAGACATTTCTTCCCGCCAAACCGATCCGGCGCACTTTGCCGCCAGCCTCGATCCAGGACATCATTCCATACAAAGAAATCGAAATGGATGTGCAGCGCCCGAAAGTGATGTTGGGAGTGAAAGGTTTGGATACAGATGTGACCGGAAACCAAGCCGAAAAATACAAAATCTACGGATCGCTGTTGCTGGAATTGCTTTTCGGCCGGAGCTCCACGCATTTCATTGAGCTCTACGACAACGGTTTGATCGATGACAGCTTTGGCTACTCCTTCAATTTGGATCGTTCCTTCCACTTTATGGCGGTCGAATCCGACACGGAAGAACCGAAACTGCTGGAAGAAAAGCTGAAGCGGATTCTTTTGGATTGGGAAACGGATGCTAATCTGACGAATGAGAAGTTTGATTTGCTGAAGAAGAGTATGATCGGAGAACAACTGCAGGCTTTCAACTCTTTGGAATACATCGCAAATCATTACAGCACATTGCTGTTTTCTGGAGCCGAACTTTTTGAAGTTGTTCCGCTGATCGAAGAGACCAGTCTGGAGGACATCCGCAGATTCGCCCAGGGGTATCTCAAAGAACAAAGCATGAGCACTTACGTGATCGTCCAGAAGGGAGCAATGCAGCAATGAAAGCTGCTTTGGTGACGGGAGCCTCCGGTGACATCGGAACCTCCATCGCAAGGGACCTCGCAGGTTCAGGCTGGTCTTTGTACCTGCATTATCATTCCAATCGAGAAAAGATCAATCTGTTGCTGTCGGAACTGCAATCGGCTTATCCCGAACAGGAATTTTATCCAATCTGCCTGGATCTGAGCGATGAAGCTGGCGTATCAACGCTTGCTGACCAAATATTTTCGCTCCAAGCGATCGTCTTTGCGCACGGCCGGACCGAATATGGTTTGCTTCAGGATATGACGTCCCTGCAGATGGATGTCTTGTGGGAAATGCACGTCAAAATGCCTATCCTGATCATCCAAGCGCTGCAGGGGAAAATCGCCCGCTCCCGCAACGGCCGCATCGTCTTCATCAGCTCCATCTACGGAGAAGTCGGCAGCGGGCTCGAAGTGCTGTACAGTACCGTCAAAGGGGCGCAGATCGCCTTCGTCAAAGCCTACAGCAAGGAAGTCGCCTCAATGGGAGTAACAGTCAATGCCATCTGCCCGGGAGCGATCGATACGCAAATGAACGCTCATCTGGAAAACGCTGAAAAAGAGGCTCTTCTTGAGGAAATCCCTCTGGGGAGAATGGGAAGACCGGATGAAATCAGTTTCTGGGTATCCCAACTGCTGAAGGAAGACAGTCGCTACATGACCGGACAGGCCATTTATGTATCCGGTGGATGGCTCAGGTAAAACAGGATTGGAACTCCTGGTGGAGGGATTTTATGGTATAATATCCATGGTAACTTCGGGATTTGCAAGTGAAGGCAGGTGAAGAAATGGTTCAAATTGGGGAAATCCTAAAAAATGCTAGACTTTCCAAGGGGTACACATTGGATGATCTACAGCAAATGACTAAAATACAGAAGCGGTATTTGATTGCGATAGAAGAAGGCGATTATGAGATTATGCCGGGCAATTTCTATGTGCGCGCCTTCATCAAGCAATATGCAGATACTGTGGGCTTGGATGGCGACCGCTTATTGGGGGACCATGCAAGTGTGATTCCGGAAATACATGGGAGCAGCCAAGTGGAGGATTCCGGCTCATTTTCTCCCAGTCGCTCCGAGACTAAACGAGCCTCAAAAAAGACGAATTTTAATTATGGAGGCTCCGTCCAGAGCCAGTTGCCGACTTTTTTGTTGGCTGTGGCGGTAGTCGCCATCGTTCTTGTGGTCTGGAAGGCTACTTTGAATGATGATAATGACCAGGTTCAGATCGAAGTGGCTTCCAACATCAGCCAGACAACTGTGGTATCGCAAGAAACGGTTTCAAGCGGCACAGAGCAGACAGAAAGTGCCGTTGTCGCAGAACAAACAGCGCAGGTGACCCTGGTCTCGTCCGCCGATGGGTATGCGGAATATGACGTCACCAGTTTGTCGTTGCCATCAGAGTTGAAAATCTCCGCGGTGGCAGGAGGCAGTTCCTGGATCAGCGTAAGCGTAAACGGGATTGTGCAAGAGCCTTCAGGGACCATAAGCAGTGCCAATCCGCTGACTGTCGCTCTGCCATTGAACACAAGCGAGATAGAAGTGATAGTCGGCGTGATGCCGGCAACGATCATCGAACTGGATGGCGCAGTTGTCGCAATGCCAGCCGATTATCAAGAGATTCAGACCCAAACCTTATCCTTTACCGTCAAAGGTGTGGAATAATTCAGGGTACATTAAAGGAGTTGCAGAAGTTGAATTTACCTAATAAATTGACAGTGTTGCGGATTTTGATGATTCCGTTGTTCATGATCATCACCTTGTTTCCTTTCGATTGGGGTACGCTTGCGGTTGCCCAATCACAGATTGCCGTAAATCAATTGGTTGGAGCCGTCATCTTTGCCATAGCCAGTTTTACGGATTGGTTGGATGGTTATATCGCCAGAAGGGATGGCTTGGTCACCAACTTCGGGAAATTTGCTGATCCGTTGGCGGACAAGATGCTTGTCGCCACTGCCTTGATCGTGCTTGTCGGCCAAGGACTGGCTCCTTCATGGGTCGTCAGCATCATCATCAGTCGGGAATTGGCGGTTACAGGCTTGCGCCTCTTGCTTGTGAAGGAAGGCGAAGTCATGGCAGCGGCATGGCCGGGGAAAATCAAAACGGCGACGCAAATGGTAGCCATCATTTTATTGTTCTTGGACAATTTTCCTTTTCAGGCAACCGGCATCCCGGTTGCGGATATCATGTTGTATCTTTGCTTAGTTTTCACCATCTATTCAGGGGTGGATTATTTCGTCAAGAATAAGCATGTTTTTGTCGGATCCATGTAGTTTTTATAAATAAGAAGGGCTGGGTTGCATCAGGTTGCAATCCGAACAAAAGGAAACGCGATTCTTTTGTGCCCTTCTTTTTCTTTATCTTTTTTACGCAATTGAATTTTTTGTTTTATTTGAGCGAATACTATGGATGTGAGGGATCAAATATGAATGCAGAAATCATTTCAGTCGGAACGGAATTGTTGATGGGGCAAATAGTGAATTCGGATGCGGCATTCATCGCCAAGGAACTGACCGGTTTGGGCATAGACTCCTATTTTCAGACGGTTGTCGGCGATAATCCGGGAAAAATTAAAGAAGTGATCAAAATAGCTGAATCACGGAGCGACTTGCTGATTTTTACAGGAGGGCTCGGTCCCACCCAGGACGACTTGACCAAACAGACTGTGGCGGATCACCTGGGGGAAGAGCTTGTAATGGATGAAGCTGGATTGACGCATATCCGGCAATGGTTTGAACGTTCAGGAAGGAACATGACGAAAAACAATGAGCTTCAAGCTTTAGTGTTCAGGAGCGGTATTGTCTTCCCGAACCCGATCGGACAAGCGCTCGGCACCTATACCGAAAAAGACGGGAAAGGCTATCTGCTGCTGCCGGGCCCGCCAAGAGAACTTGAGCAGATGTTCCGGCAATTTGTGAAGCCGTTCCTTTCCGGCAAATATGAAGATCAGCAAGTCATCTCATCGAAGACGCTCCGTTTTTTTGGAATCGGGGAATCCGCCTTGACAACGATGTTGGATGAAATGATCCGCAATCAGACCAATCCGACGATAGCCCCATATGCCGGGAAATACGAAGTGACTTTGAGGCTAACCGCAAACGCTGCAACAGAGGCAATCTGCGAAAAGTTGTTGGATGAAAAAAAAGCGGAAATATTGGCGATTGTCGGGGAATATCATTATGGCGACGGAGATGAATCCAGCCTATCCGAAGTGGTAGGAAAGAAATTGCTGGAGGAAAAAAAATCGATCAGCGCAGCCGAAAGTTTAACCGGAGGGCTTTTTCAAGCGGAGCTTGTCAAGGTTCCAGGCATAAGCGAGGTCTTCGCGGGAGGCATCGTATCTTACCAAGAAGGCGCTAAACAACGGGCTCTTGGCGTTCCGGCGCACATCCTGGAGACATACGGAATGGTCAGTCCGGAGTGCGCGGTTGCGATGGCGGAACGTGCGCGCGAACTGTTTGACACGCAGTTGGCCATTTCTTTCACGGGCGTTGCCGGGCCTGATCGATTGGAAGACAAGCCAGCCGGAACGGTATGGATTGCCTTAAGCCAAAAAAATGGGCCGACTGCAGTCCAAGGCTTCCGATTTTCCCGCGATCGCCTCGGAAACAGGGAACAGTCAGTCATGCAGGGATTTGATATGATCCGGCGGAATTTGTTGGAATCTGGGTTTACGGAATAAAAACGAACATCTGTTCACTTTATTCTTGCTTTTTTGCCCGGAAAAGGATAGTATTACGTTGTGGTGTTAATGCATGTAAATGAAAGCTTGGAGGAAACAATAGATGGCTAATTTAAATGAAAATAGACAAAAAGCCTTGGATGAGGCTCTGAAAAAGATAGAAAGAAACTTCGGTAAAGGTTCCGTCATGAAGCTTGGCGAAAAAGTGGACACTAAGATATCCACCGTACCAAGTGGTTCATTGGCGCTGGATGTTGCGTTGGGTGTAGGCGGTTATCCGAGAGGCCGCATCATCGAAGTGTACGGTCCTGAATCCTCAGGTAAGACAACCGTTGCGCTCCATGCAATTGCAGAAGTACAAAAAAAGGGTGGAGTTGCTGCGTTTATCGATGCTGAGCATGCTTTGGATCCGAAATACGCTGCAGCTTTGGGTGTGGATATCGATGAATTGCTGCTTTCCCAACCGGACACAGGCGAGCAAGGGCTGGAAATCGCTGATGCTTTGGTCTCATCGGGCGCTGTCGATATCGTTGTCATCGACTCGGTTGCCGCATTGGTTCCGCGTGCTGAAATTGAAGGCGAAATGGGAGACTCCCATATGGGTTTGCAAGCGCGTTTGATGTCCCAAGCTTTACGGAAACTGTCCGGATCGATCAATAAAACAAAAACGATCGCCATCTTCATCAATCAGGTCCGGGAGAAGATCGGCATCATGTTCGGCAATCCGGAAACGACGCCAGGAGGAAGAGCGCTTAAATTTTACGCTACTATCCGTCTGGAAGTCAGAAGAGCGGAACAGATCAAGAGCGGAACGGAAATCATGGGTAACCGCACAAAAATCAAGGTAGTCAAAAATAAAGTTGCGCCGCCATTCAGGACAGCTGAAGTGGACATCATGTATGGGGAAGGCATTTCCCAAGTCGGCGAAATCATCGATATGGCTTCAGAGAAAGATATCGTCAACAAGAGTGGCGCTTGGTATGCCTACAAAGGGGAACGCATCGGCCAGGGCCGCGAAAATGCCAAAAAATTCCTGCTTGAGCATCCAGAAATGCGAGCTGAAATCGAGAAACTTGTCCGGGATGAATACGGCATAGGTGATAAAAAAGCTGTAGAGACAATTGCAGAAGAAAAAGATGAACTGATCGAATCGATTGATCTGTTGGACGAGTAAAAAATGTTTTCCAAAGAGGCCGGGACCAAAATCCGGGCCTCTTTCTTTTTTTCAGCCGGAAAAAGGGCAACATCGGAACAGAAAAACATGTATTTTGGTTATGTTACCGTTTTATCGTTGACATGTCAGTATTCTACGTTTAGAATGAATTTATGTGCATCGCTTCATTCTGCACATTGTAAAACTAATTTTTATTCATTTTTTTTGACAACAAAATTAAATAGATACGGAGGTGAAACTATGGATATATGGACTTTAGCCTTCGCTATCATAGCTTTAATTGTTGGTGTCGTTGTCGGATATTTATATCGAAAATCGAATCACGAAAAAGAAATAGCTGGTGCCAAAAATACCGCTTCCCAAATTCTTGAAGATGCTCGTAAAGAAGCAGAAACAACGAAAAAAGAAGCTATGTTAGAGGCGAAGGATGAGAACCACAAATACCGCTCTGAAATAGAAGATGAATTGCGTGAAAGACGCGGTGAGGTTCAAAAACAAGAAAATCGATTGATCCAAAGAGAAGAAAATTTGGATAGAAAAGATGCCAGCCTATCTAAGCGTGAGCAATCTATCGAGTCAAAAGAGGATAATCTTGTCAAAAGACAAAACGCTTTAGTTTCTGAGGAAAATCGCATTCAAGCATTGGTGGAAGAGCAACAACATGAACTGGAAAGAATCGCTACCTTGTCCCGTGAAGAAGCAAGACACATCATCATGGATGAAACGGAAAATCAATTGTCGCACGAAATTGCGGTCATGATCAGAGAATCCGACCAAAAAGCGAAAGATGAAGCAGATCGTAATGCGAAAAACATTATCCTGCAGGCGATTCAAAGAAGTGCAGCCGATTTGGTTTCGGAAGCAACGGTTTCAGTTGTTACATTGCCTAACGATGACATGAAGGGCCGGATCATTGGCCGCGAAGGAAGAAACATTCGGACTTTGGAGACCTTGACAGGTATTGACCTGATCATCGATGATACGCCCGAAGCGGTCGTATTAAGCGGATTTGACCCTATCCGAAGAGAAATTGCGAAAATGGCTTTGGAGAAATTAATTCAAGATGGACGTATCCATCCTGCGAGAATTGAGGAAGCAGTTGAGAAAGCCCGTAAGGATATGGATGAACGCATAAGAGAAATCGGCGAACAAGCAACTTTTGAAGTTGGCATCCATTCTTTGCATCCTGATCTGATTAAAATTTTGGGTCGTCTGCATTTCCGCACTAGTTATGGACAAAATGTCCTGAATCACAGCATCGAAGTCGCAAAACTTTGCGGTGTAATGGCTGGAGAACTAGGCGAAGACATCAATCTGGCCAAACGTGCAGGTTTATTGCATGACATCGGAAAAGCTCTCGATCATGAAATAGAGGGTTCACACGTTGAAATCGGCGCAGAAATCGCTCAGAAATACAAAGAAAATCCGGTTGTCATCAATGCAATTGCCTCACATCATGGCGATGTTGAAGCAAACTCAATCATATCAGTATTGGTCGCATCTGCTGACGCATTATCTGCTGCTCGTCCGGGCGCAAGAAGCGAATCTCTTGAAAACTACATTCGCCGTTTGGAGAAACTGGAAGGAATTGCAAACAGTTTCGAAGGTGTGGCAAGCAGTTTTGCTATCCAGGCAGGTAGAGAGATCCGCGTGATGGTCAAGCCAGACCAACTTGACGATTCTCAAGCTATACGTGTAGCTCGTGAGATTAGAAAGAAAATCGAAGAAGAACTAGATTATCCGGGACACATCAAGGTTACGGTTATACGCGAAACAAGAGTAATTGAATATGCCAAATAATGAAAAACCAAACGGGACAGCTTTTTGTCCCGTTTTTTGCTTTTCATGGATCTCCGGTTTGCTGGGCAAGGGTGCAACGGCTTATCGAAACAGACAAAATATGTTACTATAAAAAGACTAGAGTTTAGAGAAGAGGCTGAAGATGAAAGTATTATTTATTGGGGATGTCGTAGGTTCAATCGGCAGACAGATGCTGCAGGATACACTCCCGCAACTGAAGAAACATTACCGTCCGCAAGTGACCATCGTAAACGGGGAGAACGCAGCAGGCGGCAGAGGCATAACGGAAAAAATTTACAAAGAATTTTTGCAGACAGGTGTCGATGTCATCACCATGGGGAACCACACTTGGGATAACCGTGACATATTCGAATTCATCGGAACGGCCAACAAGATGATCCGTCCGGCTAATTTTCCGGAAGGGACGCCCGGCATCGGCTGGACGATCATAAAAGTGAACCAACTGAAATTGGCTGTGGTGAATCTGCACGGACGCGTCTTCATGAACAGTCTGGATGACCCTTTCCGCAAAGCGGATGAAATCCTGGAGCAGGTTCGCAAAGAAACGAATTGCATCTTTGTCGATTTTCACGCTGAAACGACCAGCGAAAAACAAGCAATGGGTTGGTATTTGGACGGGCGCGTGTCTGCGGTGGTCGGTACGCATACGCATGTGCAGACAAATGATGCCCGTATCTTGCCTGGTGGGACAGGCTATCTGACGGACGCCGGAATGACTGGGGCTTATGACAGCATTTTAGGCGTCGAAAAAGAAATCATCATCCAGAAATTTCTGACGCAATTGCCGATTCGCCATGAAGTGCCCGAAAAAGGCAGGAAATTGCTCTCCGGCTGCTATATGGAAATCAATGACCAGACCGGCAAATGCGTAAAAATCGAGAACATCGTGATCAATGAAGATCGCCCATTTGGAGGGGAATTCTATTGACCCAAGAACTGCCTATCGAAGGCCCGGCAGAAGCAGAATTGCATCGACTGATCGAAATACTGAAAAAAAATGAAGTGATCGTCCGTTACCAAGAGGCCGAAGAAAGCATAAAAGAGAACCGGGCGCTGGAACAATTGGTCGAAGCCATCAAAAGCAAACAAAAAGAAGCCGCGGCTTTTGAACACTATGCTAAGCCGGCAGCGGCGGGAAAAACAGCTGCTGAATTAGCGGAGCTGAATAAGCAATTGAAGGACAGCATAGCGGTTCAGCAATACCGGGAAGCTTTATGGGATGCCAATGAACTGTTGGAGAATGTCATCGGCATCATCCAACGCGGCGTTGATGACGCCATCGAAAAAGATGAACCGTGAGGACTGAAGAGATATATTGATAGAGGTGAAAGAATGCCACAAAAGACTAAAAACACACCCATGATGGAGCAATACTTATCCATAAAAGAGCAGTATCCGGATGCGTTTTTGTTCTACCGCTTGGGCGATTTCTACGAATTGTTCCATGATGATGCCATGAAGGCTGCAAAATTACTGGAAATTACGCTGACGAGCCGCAACAAAAATGCCGATGAACCGATTCCGATGTGCGGGGTCCCTTTTCATGCTGCAGCGGAATACATCCAGAGACTCGTGGAAATGGGGCACAAGGTTGCCGTTTGCGAACAGATGGAAGACGCCAAGCTGACAAAAGGCATGGTGCGCCGGGAAGTCGTGCGGGTCATTACACCCGGTACGTTTTTGAATGAGAACGGAAGCGAGAGCAAGACAAACAATTACTTGGCCAGTGTCGTCCGGAACGAAGCGGGCGGCTATGCGCTGGGATATGCCGATATCGGAACGGGGGAACTGAAAGTCACCCTGCTGACCAACGAGGATGCCGTATTCAACGAGCTCCAGACGTTGCCGTTCAAAGAAATCGTCCTGGACGAAAAAACGGCTGAAGGCCTGACGGAAAAGTTGGAAAAACACTTTGGCATCCTGGTTTCCATTCAAGCAAAGTTGATTCCGGAAACGGACTTCCAGGATCTGGTTGCGGAGTTGCCGCAACAGTCTGAAAAGGATGTGCTTGTCCTGTTGCTGAGCTATCTTTCGGATACCCAAAAGCGCAGCCTGTCCCATCTTCAGAAAGCCGTCGCCTATCAAACGGACGCTTTCCTGAAGATGGACACTTATGCGCGGCGAAACCTTGAGTTGGCCGTATCGATCCGGACGCAGCAGAAGAAAGGCAGCCTGTTGTGGACGCTGGATGAAACCAAGACAGCTATGGGCGGGCGGATGCTGAAACAATGGCTTGAAAAACCGCTGATCAATCTGAGCGACATACTCGAAAGGCAACGGAAAGTGGAGTCGTTGGTCAATCACTACTTTGAGCGGATGGACATCAATGATTCCTTGACATCGGTGTATGACCTGGAACGTTTGGTCGCCAGAGTATCGCTCGGCAACGTCAACGGCCGCGACCTGATCCAGCTTAAAACATCTTTGCAGCAGATTCCGGGATTGGTCCAAGCCATCGCTGCAATCGACGAACCGGATGTTTGGCAGGCTGTCATTGACAAATTGGAAGCCTACCCCGAAGTCATCGAGCTGATCGAGCGGGCGATCACGGATAATCCGCCGATCCAGATCACGGAAGGCAACATTATCCGCGACGGTTACGACGAGCAATTGGATCGCTACCGTGATGCGATGAACAACGGAAAACTGTGGATAGCGATGCTGCAAAAAGAGGAAAGAGAAAAAACCGGCATCAAAACGCTGAAAATCGGCTACAACCGCATTTTTGGCTATTACATAGAAGTGACGAAGGCGAACCTTGCCGCGCTGCCTGAAGGCACGTACGAGCGCAAACAGACGCTTGCCAATGCGGAACGTTTCGTCACGCCTGCGTTGAAGGAGAAAGAGACGCTTATTTTGGAGGCGGAGGAAAAGTCTGTCGAATTGGAGCATGAACTGTTCGTCGCCTTGCGCGAAGAGATAAAAGGATACAGCCGACAATTGCAGGCGCTGGCCAAACTGGTGGCGGAGATCGATGTCCTGCAGTCGTTCGCCCACGTCAGCGAAGCCTATCATTTCTCCAAGCCGGAATTGAGCAACAGCGACCGGAATCTGTCCATCAAAGATGGACGGCATCCGGTCGTGGAACGTGTCATCGGAAAAGATAAATTTGTGCCCAACAGTATTTCCATGAATGAGGACAACCATATTCTGCTTATTACCGGGCCGAATATGTCGGGCAAGAGCACCTACATGCGTCAGGTTGCGCTGATTGTCATCCTGGCCCAGATGGGTTGTTTTGTGCCGGCGGAAAAAGCCCATTTGCCTATCTTTGACCAAATCTTTACCCGGATAGGCGCAGCGGATGACCTCTATTCCGGACAGAGCACGTTCATGGTCGAAATGGTCGAAACGAACCAAGCGCTGCGATTCGCCACCGATAAGAGTCTGATCTTATTCGACGAAATCGGTAGGGGTACGGCAACGTATGACGGCATGGCCTTGGCCGAAGCGATCCTGCGTTACATCGATCGCACCATCAAAGGCAAGACGCTGTTTTCGACGCATTACCATGAATTGACGCAACTCGAAGCCGATTTGGCGGGGACAAAAAACGTCCATGTAGGGGCAATCGAAAAAGACGGAGAATTGGTGTTCCTGCATAAACTGATGCAAGGACCAGCAGACAAAAGCTATGGCCTGCATGTGGCCAAATTGGCCGGAATGCCGCATGAACTGATAGCCGAGGCGCAGGTCATCCTCAATTCATTGAATGAGCAGCATGTGCTGCATGCGGGAACGGGCATACCTGTTCCGGATGACACAGTCGAACAGTTGGCACTTTTCCAGGAAAACGCGATGCAGCCGAACGAGAAGCACATCCTGGACGAGTTGTCGGACCTGGCGCTGGAGGATTGCACACCGATGCAAGCCATGCTGATGATAGACGGTTGGAAAAAGTTGCTGAAATCGCAAAAAAGTAGGTGAGAACGATGGCCAAAATCAGGGAACTTTCCCAAATATTGACGAACCAGATTGCTGCCGGAGAAGTGATCGAACGTCCGGCATCAGTCGTTAAGGAATTGGTTGAGAACGCAATCGATGCGAACAGTACGCAGATTGACGTCTATATTGAAGAGGCTGGATTAAAGAAAGTGCAGGTCACCGACAACGGCGACGGCATAGCGGCGGATGAGGTGAAACTTGCCTTTACGCGGCACGCGACCAGCAAAATCTATACGCAGGATGATCTTTTCCGCATCCACTCGCTGGGGTTTCGGGGTGAGGCTTTGCCCAGTATCGCTTCTGTCGCCAAAGTTTCGATCGAAACGGCTGTCGCTGATCAAAGCGGCACCTACTTGTCCATAAAGGGCGGCGTCATTGGGGAGGAAAAGCCGAACAAATCCCGTAAAGGGACTACGATCATCGTTGAAGACCTTTTCTACAACACGCCAGCCCGTCTGAAATACATCCGTTCCCTGCAGACCGAATTGTCGAACATCACAGACATCATGAACCGGATTGCCTTGAGCCATCCGGAGATCGCTTTCCGTTTGCTCCACGAAGGGAACCAACTTCTGCACACAGCAGGCAATGGCGATCTGCGTCAGACCATCGCGGGCGTCTACGGCACCTTGACTGCCAAGAAGATGAAACTGATCGAGAACGAAAATTTGGACTTCAAAGTGAAGGGTTATATCAGTTTGCCTGACACGACACGGGCAAGCCGCAACTACATCACCTTGATACTGAACGGACGCTTCATAAAAAATTACGCCTTGAACAAAGCAATCATCGACGGCTACGGATCCAAGCTGATGGTCGGAAGGTATCCGCTCGCCGTCATCGTGATCGAGGCGGACTCCCTGCTTTTGGATGTGAATGTCCACCCTTCGAAAAAAGAAGTCAGGATCAGCAAAGAAAAAGAGCTCGGGGAATTGATCCAGAGTGCGGTCGCTGCTGTTTTGAGGACCGAAGAACGCATCCCGAGCGGCATCGAAAATCTGAAATTCAAACGCCCGAGTCCAGCTGAACCGGTCCGGACCGAGCAATTGAGCGTCTCTTTCCGGTCAGTCGACCGAGAGCTTCTGCAAGAAACGGAAACGAAGCTGCCGGCAACAAGCGAAAATATGGATTTCCGCTCTTTGGAAACATCTTGGGACAACGGGCCGGTTCATGATGAAAACGACGAACACATAGAGCCCTTTAAAGATTCCGCAGGGACCGAACCTCGTGAAGACCTATCCCTTCCAAGTGAAGATCAAGAAGTTTACGTTGTTCCTTTCAGTGACCAGCCAAAACAGGACCACAATGAGCCAAGCGCGCCTTACCTATCCGGGGAACCCAAAAATCCGGATGCCCATGAAGAGCCGATCATGAAGACAGTCCAGAAAGTCGAAGCGGAAACAGAGAAGGGACCAGCGAGCAAGCGGCCTTTCCCGGATTTGCACTTTTTCGGCCAGATGCACGGGACTTACCTGTTCGCGCAAAACGAAAATGGACTCTACATCATCGATCAGCACGCTGCCCAGGAACGCATCAAATATGAATATTATCGTGAAGAAATCGGCAAGGTTTCCACCGATCTCCAAGGTTTGTTGATACCGATCATGCTGGATTATCCTGCGAATGAATTCCAGTTGATCCAGGAAAACCGAGAGGTACTGGAATCGATGGGCCTGTTCCTGGAACCGTTCGGCCAAAACAGTTTCATTGTCGAAAAGCATCCCGCCTGGTTCACGCCGGGTGAAGAGGAAGAAATTCTGAAGGAACTGGTGGAAATGTTTTTGGCTGAAGGCGATATCTCCATCAAAAAGCTTCGGGAAGCGACGGCCATCATGATGAGCTGCAAACGCTCGATCAAGGCGAATCATTTCCTCAGCGACAAAGAAGCGCGCCAATTATTGGCCGATCTTGCCGAAACGGACAACCCCTACAATTGCCCGCACGGCAGACCGGTGCTGATCCAGTTCTCCAACCAGGATATGGAGAAGATGTTCAAGCGGATCCAGGACCCGCACTGAAAGCTTATCATTTCTTATTTCTGCTTATTTATTGTAAAATCAGGTTAGTTAAATAACAGATAGGAGTGGAAAAAATGGTGCAAATCAATGACATTTCCGAAATGATGGGAGAACTGAACAAAGAAAGTTCGATCCAGGCCTTGGGCAGCAAAACGGGCGTTGATGCAAGCATTTTGCCTAAATTGGCTGTCGTTGCAATTCCATTGATCCTAAGGGCATTAAGCAAAAACGCAGAGTCAAAAGCAGGGAAAGATTCCTTATCGGATGCGTTGGAAAAACATAAAGGTCAGACGAAAGACGTGTCCTCGATCGAAGACGTGGTCAAAAAAGTCGATACGGATGATGGGGATAAAATATTGGATCATGCCTTCGGGGACAAGGATAAGGTCGTGGATCAGATCGCTGCCCAAACAGGCATCAGCAAATCTGAGGTTGCCAAGGTCTTGGCTTCCATGGCGCCAATGATCCTGGGCATGCTGGCTGACAAAAAAGATGCTGATGGGCTGGATGCCGACGGTGTTGCCAAACAGACCGACATCTTCTCCAAACAAGCTGAAGAAACAGCCACAAACAATTTCGACATCACCGATCTTTTCCCTAAGCAGTCCGGAACGGCGACGCCATCGGCAACAGGCGGATTGGGCGGCATTCTGGGGAGCATTTTGGGGAATCTATTCTGATCCACTCCTGAGGACACATGGTCGAAGCAGAACAAGACTTTTTTGTTCTGCTTTTTTGTATTTTTTGATATACTGGAGCAATGAAAAGAAAGGGGTCTGATCTCGAGATGGACAACAAAGAGGAACAATTGAAGCGTTTGACGCCTTTACAATATGAAGTGACACAGAACGAAGCTACGGAGAGGCCTTTTTCCGGCGAATATGATGATTTTTACGAGAAGGGCATCTATGTGGATATCGTGAGCGGTGAGCCTTTATTCAGTTCTGCCGACAAGTACGATGCAGGCTGCGGGTGGCCTTCTTTTGCAAAACCGATTTCCACTCTGAAAGAGCTGGAAGACCGCAAGTTGATGCGCAAACGCACAGAAGTCCGCAGCGCTCAAGCCGATTCCCATCTGGGGCATGTTTTTGAGGACGGCCCTGCAGAGTTGGGCGGCTTGCGCTATTGCATCAATTCGGCAGCCCTGCGCTTTGTTCCGTACGATCGATTGGACGCGGAAGGTTATTCAGAATACAAACAATTATTCGAATAAACAGCAGAGATAAGTCCCATGGCTATCAGCCCTGGGATTTTTTGCTTATGCAGAACCAAACGATTGTTCCCACATATATGGCTGAGCGGCTGTCATTTCCGTTCTGTTTTATGTTATGATAGGGACCGAATGATAATCAGGAAATGAAGAGTAGGAGTCAGATGATGTACGAATACATAAAAGGTAAATTAGTTTATGTGGGACCGCTCTATGTGGTTCTGGAGAACGGTGGCATCGGCTACCAATTGCAGGTCGCGAATCCTTTCCGTTTTTCCGGAAGCCTGAACCAGGATGTAACGTTTTACATTTATCAGGCAGTCCGCGAAGATGCGATCACGCTCTTCGGTTTCAAGGACTACACGGAAAAACAGTTGTACTTGAAACTGATCAGCGTCTCCGGAATCGGACCGAAGAGCGGCTTGTCCATATTGGCAAGTGATGATCACCTGGGTCTTATCCAAGCGGTCGAAACGGATAATGTGGGGTATTTGGTGAAATTCCCTGGTGTAGGCAAAAAGACAGCCTCGCAGATCATTTTGGACTTGAAAGGCAAACTCGGGGAACTGCTGCCCGATACGTATTGGATGGAAGAGCATCCGGTCCATGAACCCGCTGGCGCACAACCCGCTGTGTTGACGGAAGCACTCGAGGCTTTGGCCGGTTTGGGATATTCGGACCGTGAAGTGAAGAAAATACTGCCGCTATTGGAAAAAGAAAACTATTCCAGCGCCGAAGAAGTGCTTCGTACGGCGTTCAAGCTACTTTTAAAAGGGTGATATAGATGACAGCTGAAAACAGAATCGTTTCCGGAAATACGGAAGACCTGACAGAAGATTTGATCGAAAAAACATTGCGGCCGCAATTGATGGCGCAGTATATCGGCCAAGACAAAGTCAAAAATGAATTGAAAGTGTATATCCAGGCCGCAAAAGCGCGCAGTGAAGCCTTGGATCACGTGCTGTTGTACGGGCCTCCGGGATTAGGGAAAACGACATTGGCGATGGTCATCGCCAATGAATTGGATGTCCGGATCCACAGCACGAGCGGACCCGCAATCGAGCGGCCGGGCGATCTGATGGTATTGCTCAATGAACTGGAAGCGGGGGATGTCCTTTTTATCGATGAGATCCATCGCTTGCCGCGGATCGTGGAAGAAGTTCTGTACTCTGCCATGGAGGATTATTATGTGGACATCATCATCGGGCAAGGACCGACAGCCCATCCGGTCCACTTTACGCTGCCGCCGTTCACTTTGGTAGGTGCCACAACAAAAGCCGGCAGTCTGTCGGCTCCCCTGCGCGACAGGTTCGGGATCGTTTCACGGATGGAATATTACAGCCTTGAGGATCTCCGGCAGATCGTCCACCGCTCTGCGGATGTTTTGTCCACGAAAATCGACGAGTCAGGCGCTGTCGAAATCGCCTTGAGATCCAGAGGCACCCCACGTGTAGCCAACAGGCTGCTCCGGCGCGTGCGCGATTTCGCCCAAGTTTATCGCGATGGCCTGATCACGAAGGAAATCGCCGACAAAGCCTTATCCATTTTGAGTGTGGACAATAAAGGGCTGGATGACTTGGATAGGCAAATCTTGACGACGATGATCCGATTCTATAACGGCGGCCCCGTCGGTCTTTCGACGATCGCCGCCAACATCGGCGAAGAAATGGAAACGATAGAGGACATGTACGAACCCTATCTGCTCCAATTGGGCTTTCTGCAGCGCACTCCGCGCGGCAGGATAGCAACCCCAATGGCATATGACCATTTGGGAATTACGTATGATACAGAAAATTAAGTGAGGTATTTTATCAATGAGGACAAGTGATTTTGATTTTTATTTGCCGGAAGAGCTGATTGCGCAGACACCGCTGCTGGATCGGTCATCATCCCGGCTTCTTGCCCTGGACTCCAAGACTGGAGAAATCACGGACAAACATTTCACCGACATGGTGGAGGAGCTTCAGGAGGGCGACGCACTGGTGCTGAACAATACGCGGGTGCTGCCTGCGCGACTGCACGGCGTCAAACCGGATACCGGCGGGCATATCGAAGTTCTGCTTTTGAACAATATCCAAGGGGATGAGTGGGAGACGCTCGTCAAGCCGGGAAAACGGGTCAAAGTCGGGACAGTCATCTCTTTCGGGGACGGGCGCTTGACAGCCGAAGTGACGCAATCGTTGGAGCACGGCGGCCGCATTTTGAATTTCAAATATGATGGCGTATTTTTGGAGATACTGGAATCGCTGGGCGAAATGCCGTTGCCGCCATACATTAAGGAAACGCTGGACGATCAGGAACGTTATCAGACCGTTTACGCCAAAGAAGTCGGATCGGCAGCGGCCCCGACAGCCGGGCTTCATTTCACGGCCGACTTGCTCAAGGAAGTGTCCAATAAAGGTGTCAAGATTGTCTATCTGACGTTGCATGTGGGCTTGGGGACTTTCCGTCCGGTATCGGTCGATGATATCGCCAGCCACGAAATGCATTCGGAATTCTACCAGCTGACGAACGAGGCAGCGCAAACGCTGAATCAGGTCCGTTCCAACGGAGGCAAAATAGTGGCGGTGGGCACGACTTCCGTGCGGACACTGGAAACGATCGGCACGAAATTTGATGGGAAAATCAAGGCGGACAGCGGATGGACCAAAATTTTCATTTCGCCCGGCTACTCCTTCAAGGTTGTGCAAGGCATCATCACCAATTTTCATTTGCCGAAATCCACCTTGGTCATGCTGGTCAGCGCTTTTGCCGGCAGAGAAAACGTCCTGTCCGCTTACGAGCACGCAGTCAAAGAAAAATACCGATTCTTCAGCTTCGGCGATGCCATGTTCATCAAATAGAGAAAAGCGGAACGGGTTCGTTCAGCCAAAAAAACCTTCAGGAATTTGATCCCTGAAGGTTTTTTCGATTTCTCTGCCGTCTCTAGTACGAACTATCGGTTATTTATGCGAGGCTGTCTTCGGCATCAACGCAGAAACAAGAACTACGATCAGCGCGGTAAAGATACCCGTCATGGTTGCGATCATAAAGTCATAACTGCCGCCGGATAAGGCGCTGCCCAGATAAACAGATACTTGCCCTAAGATAAATCCCCAAAAAATGATTGCAATATATTTCATGTCGTTTACACCTCTTCTCGAAATTCATTTTATCACTTTTTTTGGAGATGACAAGCATTACTTGCCCAACAACTTTTTCGCTTCTTGGATTAGGGCGGGTGCGCTATAATAGTAGTATTGATTAGAAAAAGGAGGTCCAGACATGTCTTTTGTACATTTGCAGGTCATCAGTGCCTATTCTCTTTTGCAGACGACTACCCGAATAGAGGATTTGGTGCGCAGCGCCAAGACAAAAGGCTATCAGGCCATCGCACTGACGGACCAAAATGTTCTTTATGGCCAAGTCGACTTCTTCAAGCTTTGCAAAAAGTATGCTATCCAACCCATTCTGGGCATCCAACTGGATTTGCCCGGAATAATCAGAAAAGATCGCACCTTTCCGTTGGTTTTGTTGGCAAAGGATTTTGAGGGCTACAAAAAGTTGATGGCTTTGTCGACGGTCAGGAATCAGGACGCTTCGGATAAGGAATTGCTTTCCCTTTTGGAGGAAGATTCAAGCCGCATCATCGCGATTACGCCGGGAGAAAAAGGCGAAATCGAGAGCTTTTTGAACGGAAACGATCAGGGGAATGCCAAGGCAGCCAGTTTGGCCTGGGAAAAAATCTTCACCCACGGCAATTTTTATTTAGGCGTTCAGCTCCACGAGAAAATGAAACCGATCATTCCGCAGCTGAAACTTTTATCGAGGGAGACAAACATCCCGACTACAGCGATGCATGACGTCAGATATCTGGAGCCGAGCGACAATTTCAGCTGCCGGGTCCTGAAGGCGATCGAAGCGAACGGAAAAGTGGATCTGCAATCGGAAGCGCTGGATGGCATGTATTACTTGCCGACCTGCGGAGAAATCGAAAGGAAATTCCGGGAGGCTGCTTTGGTGGAAGAGGCTGAAACGACCCAGAAAATTGCGGATGAAATCGAAATCGACTTGCCGCTGCATCAGTCGCTGTTGCCGCGCTATCCGCTGCCTGCCGGGACGACGCCGCAAGCATACCTCAGGAGGCTCTGCGAGGAAGGGTTGCGTCAGAGGATGGATTCCCCTAACGCGGAATATGAAAAACGCTTGGCGTATGAATTGGAAGTCATCCATGAAATGGGCTTCGATGATTACTTCCTTATCGTTTGGGACGTGATGGCATATGCCCGAAAAGCGAAGATCATGCCGGGAGCCGGCCGGGGATCTGCCGCCGGTTCGCTCGTATCGTATGTCCTGCGCATCACCCATGTCGATCCCATCAAATACAATCTGTTGTTTGAGCGTTTTTTGAACAAGGAACGCTACAACATGCCGGATATCGATTTGGATTTTCCGGATAACCGGAGGGACGATATCCTGCATTATGTCCGGGATAAATACGGTTCGGACCACGTAGCCCAAATAGCCACATTTGGCACGCTTGCCGCTAAAATGTCTTTGCGTGATACTGCACGAGTATTCGGACTGTCTGTTGCGGAGGCTCAAATATGGTCGAATGCGATCCCTAATCAATTGGGCATCAGTCTGGCGGAGGCAAGGCAGAAATCAAAAGAGTTGCAGAACCTGATCAGCGCGACTGGCGTGAATCGTCTTCTCTATGAGACCGCAGAAAAGATCGAAGGTGTCCCGCGGCATGTTTCCACTCACGCGGCAGGGGTCGTCATCAGCGACAATCCATTGCGGGATATTGTGCCTTTGCAGAAGAAAAACAGTGAGCTGTATTTGACGCAGTACACAATGGGTAACATCGAAGAAATCGGCTTGCTCAAAATGGATTTCCTGGGTCTGAAAAATCTGACGATACTGAATGATGCGGTGCAATTGGCCAGCGATGCGCACAAAAAAAACATCAACATTTGGGAAATACCGATGGATGATGATCGGACGCTCGATATATTCCGAAGAGCGGATACGAATGGGGTATTCCAGTTCGAATCCCCCGGCATAAAGAATGTGTTGCGAAAACTCGGGCCGGAATCGATCGAAGATGTCGCCGCCGTCAATGCGCTTTATCGACCGGGTCCGATGGAACAAATCGACCTCTTCGTTTCGCGGAAAAAAGGATTGGCCGCAATCGATTATCTCCATCCAGATCTGAAATCGATCCTTGAGGTGACCTACGGGGTGATGGTTTATCAGGAACAGGTCATGCAGGTGGCTTCCCGGATGGCTGGCTTCAGCCTGGGGGAAGCGGACATCCTCAGAAGAGCGATAGGCAAAAAACAAAAGTCGGCTATCGATGAAGAAAGAAAACACTTTATTGAAGGGTCGCTGCGGCAAGGCTATTCCGAGCAGACGGCCGAGCAAGTGTATGATTACATCGAGCGGTTCGCCAATTACGGTTTCAACCGTTCGCACTCGGTCGCTTATTCTTTCATAGCCTACCAACTTGCCTACATGAAGGCGCATTACCCGGAAGCGTTTTTCGCTGCTTTGCTGAATTCCGTCAACCAACACTCGGATAAGATGAAGGAATATTTCATCGAACTGAAGAGGCGCAACATCACCATTTCCTATCCGGACATCAATACAAGCAATTGGAAATTTGCGTTGCAGCAGCAGACGATCCAGTTCGGCTTGGGCGGGATCAAAGGCCTCAGACGCGATTTTATCCAGGAAATCATCAGAGAACGCCAAGGTCATGGCCGCTATCAGGATTTCGTTCAATTCTTGAGAAGGATCCATCCGAAATGGCTGAAGGAGGAAAACATCACACCGCTCATCTACAGTGGGGCGTTCGACAGTTTTGGACATTCGCGCGCTACGCTGCTGCAGTCGTTGCCGGGTATGCTGAACAGCATCGATTACAGCGGAAATAACATCGATCTGTTTTCGATACTGGAGCCGAAATATGTTGAAGTGGGAGAAATGCCTCTGTTGGAATTGTTGGATATGGAAGAAGCCACATTGGGTCATTCTCTGAAAGGCCATCCAATCGACCAGTTCGGCAAATTATACAACAACGGTGCTGTTGCGTACGTAACTGAGCTGGCATACGACAAAAAAATGCGCACGATGGGATTGATCAAAGACATCAGAAGAATCCAGACGAAGAAGGGCGACCCCATGGCTTTCGCTAACCTGACCGACAGTACAGGCGAAATCAGCGTCACGATTTTTCCCGAGTACTATATCCGGTTCATGAAACTGCTGAAGGCAAACCAGCTGCTTGTCGTCGAAGGCAAGCTGGAGCGGTCGAAACAAGCTGACAAAACGAGCTTTTTGGTTACGCATATCTGGGATGCCGAAGCCTATCAGGATATGATGGGTCAAAAAAAGGAGAATGTATTCATCCGCTTGACGGCGGAAAACAACACGCCAGAGCTGTTCAATAAAATGTATCGGGTGCTGAACCATCAGCGGGGAGAACATCCTGTTATTCTTTACAACGAAGCCACAAAACAAACGATGCGCTTGACAGCGGAAAACTGGGTCACTATTTCTGCTGAACTGCTTGAATCACTGAAGTCCATTTTTGGAAATGGAAATGTTGCGGTCAAATGAAAGCGAAAAGTTGATATCCGGATACTGTTTTCATAAAAGCGAATGCTGTCCAGACTTGTTCAGTCTTTTTGGTTGAGCCTGCCTACTACGGATTTGTAGAATTCGGGCGGTAGTAATAACATTTTGTCCGAATGTGGCGATATTCGGGACAAGAAGCCATTATTTTTCATTGTTTCTTTTTTAACAATCAAAAAAACGTGAAATTAAAAGACATTTTCATAAAAAGATGATAAGATAGTGAAGGACAAATTCAAAAAATATTTAATGCATGAATTTTTTTGAAAATTGAGAGTTTTTAACTTTATTGATGAGGTGAAGTCTAATGAAACGTATTGCAGTATTGACTAGTGGTGGAGATGCACCAGGAATGAATGCAGCCATTCGCGCTGTTGTGCGAAAAGGCATTTATGACGGTTTGGAAGTTTATGGTATCAATTATGGCTATGCTGGTATGGTAGCCGGAGATTTCCGTCGTCTGACGATTGATGACGTCGGAGACACAATCAGCCGTGGGGGAACAATTTTATATTCTGCCCGCTATCCTGAGTTCGCAAAACTGGAAGGACAGCTTAAAGGAATCGAACAGTTGAAGAAATTCGGCATCGATGGCCTGATCGTAATCGGAGGAGATGGATCCTACCGTGGAGGAGCAGCGCTTACTAAATTAGGCTTCCCGACAATCGGTATTCCAGGAACAATCGATAACGATATTCCAGGTACTGATTACACGCTTGGTTTTGATACTGCGATCAATACAGTATTGGAATCTGTGGATAAAATCAGAGATACTGCAACAAGCCATATCCGTACATTCGTTGTTGAAGTAATGGGCAGAAATGCCGGCGACATCGCTCTATGGACTGGTATCGGAAGTGGCGCGGAATCCATCGTCATTCCCGAAAAAGAATTCACAATGGAAGAAGTAGTTGCTGAAATCCAGGAAGGCAGAGCGCGCGGCAAAAAGCATACGATCATCATGTTGGCTGAAGGCGTAATGTCCGGGGTTGAATTCGCAGAGAAACTTTCCAAATTCGAAGAATTCCATACACGTGTCACTGTTTTGGGCCACGTGCAACGCGGCGGATCCCCATCAGCGAAGGACCGCGTATTGGGAAGCATCTTCGGTTACAATGCCGTTAAAATGTTGGAAGAAGGCAAAGGCGGAATCTGTGTAGGCGTCAAGGGCGATGAAGTTGTTTTCAACGATATCATCGACACACTTGAGAACCAAAAACACTTGCCATTATTGTCGCTTTACCAAATCAACAAAGAAATTTCTTTCTAACGAAAAGTTGACTTACGTTTTACAAAATATAAAATGAGGTGCTTATTTTCTATGAAAAAGACAAAAATTGTATGTACGATTGGGCCTGCTAGTGAATCTGTAGAAACACTTGTAAAATTGATCAATGCCGGTATGAACGTTGCCCGCTTGAATTTCTCGCACGGAGACTTTGAAGAACATGGCGCTCGTATCGTCAACATTCGCGAAGCATCAAAAATTACAGGCAAAATGTGCGCTATCCTTTTGGATACAAAAGGTCCTGAAATCCGTACAAACAACATGAAAGACGGCATCGTGTCATTGATCGCCGGCGAAACAGTAAGAATCTCAATGACAGAAGTTGAGGGTACGAAAGATAAATTCTCAATCACTTACCCAGAATTGATCAACGATGTCGTTGTCGGAAACCATATCCTATTGGATGACGGCTTGATCGACCTTGAAGTGACTGAAATCGACAGAGAGAACAACGAAATTGTTACCTTAGTCAAAAACTCAGGAATCTTGAAAAACAAAAAAGGTGTCAATCTGCCAGGGATCAAAACCAACTTCCCAGGGATTACACAAAAAGATACTGACGATATCATCTTCGGTATCGAAAATGACGTCGATTTCATCGCAGCGAGCTTCGTGCGTCGCGCAAGTGATGTATTGGCAATCACTGAAATTTTGGAAAAACATAATGCAACCCACATCCAAATCATCCCTAAAATCGAAAATCAAGAAGGTCTTGATAACATCGATGAAATCTTGAAAGTTTCTCAAGGTTTGATGGTTGCCCGTGGTGACTTAGGCGTGGAAATCCCTACTGAGGAAGTTCCTATCGCACAAAAAATGTTGATCAAAAAATGTAACGCATTGGGCAAACCAGTCATCACAGCAACACAAATGCTGGATTCCATGCAACGCAACCCACGTCCTACACGTGCTGAAGCAGGAGACGTTGCCAACGCAATCTTTGACGGAACCGATGCAGTTATGCTATCCGGCGAAACAGCTGCTGGGGATTACCCGGTTGAAGCCGTTACAACGATGGCTACAATCGCTATCCGTACGGAAGAAGCAATCGTTGGACAAGATGCATTTGCTTTGAAAGCATACAGCAACACAGATATGGCTGAAGCAATCGGTCAATCGGTTGGACATACAGCCCGCAACCTTAACATCCAAACAATCGTTGCCGCTACTGAATCTGGACATACAGCGCGCATGATCTCTAAATACCGTCCGAAATCACACATCGTTGCAGTCACTTTCTCGGAACGTCAAAGACGCGGATTGGCACTTTCGTGGGGTGTGTATCCGTTCGTAACCGAAAAACCTGATTCAACAGATGAAATGATGGAATTGGCTGCAAAAGTTGCCAAGGAAGAAAAATTCGCTAAAGAAGGCGATTTGATCATCATCACTGCCGGCGTACCAGTTGGCGAACGCGGAACAACAAACTTGATGAAGATCCAATTGATCGGAACCAAATTGACTTCCGGCCAAGGTATCGGCGACAAATCTGTCATCGGTAAAGCTGTAGTGGCTCTTTCAGCAGAAGAAGCAATCGCTAAAGTGACAGAGGACTGCATCTTAGTATTGAAGAACTCTGATAAAGACTATACGCCTGCATTTGAAAAAGCTGCAGCCGTAATCGTCGAAGCTGGCGGCTTGACAAGTCATGCTGCTGTTGTCGGTATCGCAAGCGGCATTCCGGTAATCGTAGGAGCAGAAAATGCGACTACATTGGTGCAAGACAACGAATTGATCACAATCGATTCTCGTCGCGGCATCATTTACCGCGGTGCAACAACTACCATCTAAGCTTAACTAAATTAGAGAGCATCATTGGGTCTGGGACGAGAGTCTCGGGCCCATTTGCTTTCCGGAAGCACGACTTGCCCTCTGTTTCGGCAAGCAGACAGGATAATATGCATAAATATCACAAATATGACAAGCTCATAACAACGACGCTTTGGAAATCATTTTGTGATATGATAAAATGGAAGAAATACAGCGACGGAAAGACCGTCTGGAGGAAAAATATGAGTAAAGTACTAGGTACAATCATTACAGGTGTGATCGTGGACGAAAACGAAAAAAGTGTCTTCGTTCAGAAAGACGGCATCACCTACAGATTGGATAAAGAAGAGTCGGAAACGGCATTACAATTGGGCGACACTGTCAAAGGCTTCGTCTACGAAGGGATGAACAAGCAACTTCGCATGACCTTAAAGGAACCAGCGAGCCAAGTTGGGAAATACGGTTGGGGAACAGTTGTGGCCGTCCGGAAAGATTTGGGCGTGTTTGTGGACATCGGTCTTGACGACAAAGAAATTGTGGTTTCCTTGGATAATTTGCCTGATATCAAATCACTATGGCCGAAAAAAGGAGACCGTCTTCTGATCGCCCTGGAGCAGGACAGCAAAGATCGTCTGTGGGGCATCATCGCCGACGAGCCGGTATTCCGTTCCATTTCCCGTACCCCGGGAGAGGAATTGAAAAACAAGGACATAACCGGAACAGTCTTCCGTTTGAAATTGGTAGGAACGTTCATCCTGACGGACGATCATTACATCGGATTCATTCACCCATCCGAGCGGGAGATTGAACCGCGCTTGGGCGAAGTCGTCAGCGGTCGGGTTATCGGCATCAGTCAACACGGCATGCTGAATCTGTCCTTGAAACCGCGTGCTCACGAAGCGATCAGTGAGGATGCAGCCATGATTTTGGTATTGTTGGAGCAGAGCCCAACGCACAGCTTGCCTTATTGGGACAAGAGTGATCCAGAAGCAATCAAAGAATACTTTGGCATCAGCAAAGCACAATTCAAAAGGGCTTTGGGCCATTTGTTGAAAGCCAGACTGATCATCCAAGAAGATGGACACACAAAATTAATCTAAAAGGATTAGGCCTTCAGCCTGTCCTTAAAGGAGCCGACAGCAGTGACGGAATTGTCATTAAACACCATCAAAAAACAATTGCAAGAGGCAGGATTCAAGCTCACTCCACAACGAGAAGCGACTGTCAGCGTGCTGCTGGAAAAGGAAAAGGAGCATCTCAGTGCAGAGGAGATTTTTCTGCTGTTGCGGCTTAAGCATCCCGATATCGGCCTAGCTACGGTCTATCGTACATTGGAAATTTTGACTGAACTGAACATCACCTACAAAGTTGTGTTTGAAGACGGGTTATCCCGCTACGATTTAAGAAGGACCAGCAATGAACATTTCCATCATCACCTTTTGTGCATTGAATGCGGCAACATAGAGGAAATACACGAAGATTTGCTGGGTGAGGTCGAAAAAGATGTCGAGGCGCGCTATCAATTCGTGGTTAAAGACCATCGTTTGACTTTTCATGGCATCTGCCGTGACTGCCAACAAAAACTGAGGAATAAATAGCCTCAAAAGGATGAAATGGGTTAAAGGATATGGAAGAAGAAATCAATGCATACGGGCGTTATTTGAGGATCGAGCGAGGGCTGTCCGATAATACCATCACCAGTTATCAGCGGGACCTCAGAAAATATAGCCATTTTTTGGAAAAGAATGAGATTCATGCATTCGGGGATGTGGTCAAGCCGGATGTGCTCTTGTATCTTCAATTTTTGAATGAGGAAAAATTGGCGACAGCCTCGATCGGAAGGATGATCACCAGTCTCCGGAGATTCCATCAATACTTGAAGCAAGAAGGATTGATCGAAAACGATCCGATGGTCACCATCCAACTGCCGAAAAAGCAACAAAAGTTGCCGAAAGTGCTCTCGATGGATGAAATCGAACGCTTGATGGCTGCACCGGATGTCAAAACCGTTTTGGGGCTGAGGGATCGTGCCATCTTGGAACTGCTGTATGCCACTGGTCTTCGTGTCAGTGAACTCATCCACATTACGATGAGCGAAATCCATCTGGATATCGGGTTCATCCAAACGATCGGGAAGGGCGATAAAGAAAGAATCGTACCGTTGGGGGAGGAAGCCGCCTTCTGGATTTCGGAATACTTGTCGGACAGTCGACCAGCTTTGGCGCACGGGAGGAAAGAGACGGCTTATCTGTTCCTGAATTTTCATGGCAATGGGTTCACACGTCAAGGGATCTGGAAAAATCTGAAGCAAACTGTGCGGGATGCCGGCATCAAAAAAAATGTATCTCCGCACATGTTGCGCCATTCCTTTGCGACACATATCCTGGAAAACGGAGCCGATCTGCGGATCGTGCAGGAACTGTTGGGGCATGCTGATATTTCCACAACCCAGATCTATACGCACATCACAACAGAAAGAATGGCAGAAATCTATCAAAAATATCATCCTCGTGCTTGAAGCTTAACGGATCAAGTCCGCTGAGGATAAGGGAGGAATAGGATCATGAAATTTAATCGCATCCATTTGATCGTGTTGGATTCAGTCGGCATAGGTGAAGCACCAGATGCCGACAAGTTCGGCGATGTCGGGTCGGATACGCTTGGACATATCGCGGAAGTCGCTGGGCTGGAAATTCCTAATCTGGAAAAGTTGGGTTTGGGAAACATACGCGAACTGAGTGGTGTAAAGCCGGACAGCGCATCCCTTGGCTACTGCACAAAACTCGAGGAACAGTCCGTCGGTAAAGATACGATGACAGGCCATTGGGAAATCATGGGGCTGAATATCCAGTCACCATTCCGCGTTTTTCCGGAAGGTTTTCCGCAAGAATTGATCCAGAAAATCGAAACCCACACAGGCCGGAAGATTATCGGAAACAAACCTGCCAGCGGGACGGAAATACTGGATGAATTCGGTGAGCACCAAATGAAGACGGGTGATCTGATCGTCTACACCTCTGCGGATCCGGTGCTGCAGATTGCCGCACACGAAGACATCATTCCGCTTGAGGAATTGTACGCAATCTGCGAATATGTCAGAGAAATCACTTTGGAGGATCCCTACATGATCGGACGGATCATCGCCAGACCATACATCGGCACTCCGGGACATTTTACCCGCACAAGCAATCGGCACGATTATGCTTTGGACCCATTCGGGCAAACGACATTGGATCACCTGAAGGACGCAGGCTACGATGTCATCGCAATCGGCAAAATCAATGACATCTACAATGGCCAAGGCATCACGGAATATGTACGCACAAAAAGCAACATGGATGGCGTCGACCAGTTGTTGACCGTCATGGGAAAAGATTTCCGGGGTTTAAGTTTCCTGAATTTGGTCGACTTTGACGCGTTGTTTGGACACCGCAGGGACGTAAAAGGTTACGCTGAGGCAATCGAAGCCTTTGATGCGCGTATTCCTGAAATATTGGCTGCTTTAGAGGATGATGATTTGCTGTTGATCACCGCAGACCACGGGAATGATCCAACGTTCCCGGGAACAGATCATACGCGCGAATATGTTCCATTATTGGCTTATTCGAAAAAAATGGCAGGCCGCGGCAAGTTGGATCAAGGCAAGTTTGCGGATATCGGCGCGACCGTATCCGATAATTTTCGGGTGGCTGCTACCCAAAACGGCCGCAGCTTTTTGGATGAATTGGACTAGTGAGGTGTGGGAATATGACAAATGATCAAAACAATGTGCGGATAGCCGCCGAATTTTTGGAAGAAAAAGGCTTATTGGAACCTGAGTTCGGCCTGATCTTGGGTTCAGGTTTGGGTGAGTTGGCTGATGAAATAACGGACGCGATTGCGATCCCGTATGAGGAAATCCCTTATTTCCCTGTATCGACGGTTGAAGGACATAAAGGCCAACTGGTATACGGGAACCTGAGCGGGAAGAAAGTCATCGCCATGCAAGGGCGCTTTCATTTCTATGAGGGCTACGGGCTCGAAGCGGTCACTTTTCCGATCAGGGTAATGAAGCATCTGGGCGTCCATTCCTTGGCGCTGACAAATGCGGCTGGAGGCATCAGTTATGCCTTCACACCCGGGGATCTGATGCTGATCACGGACCACATCAATCTGACTGGCCAGAATCCCTTGATCGGCCCGAATGATCCTGAGCAAGGCCCGCGTTTTACGGATATGAGCCAAGCCTACGATGCCGAATATCAAGAGAAAATAAAACAGGTCGCTTCAGAGATGGGATTGGATTTGAAGGAAGGCGTTTATCTCGGACTGACAGGTCCGACTTATGAAACGCCAGCGGAAATCCGGATGTGCCGGGTGCTCGGAGCAGACGCTGTCGGCATGTCCACTGTACCGGAAGCCATTGTGGCGCGTCATGCAGGTTTGCGCATTTTCGGCATTTCCTGTATAACTAATTTAGCTTCAGGCATGCAGGCAACCCTGAATCATGAAGAAGTCGTCGAAACGACTACCCGGGTCAAAGAAACATTCAAAGCCTTATTGAAGAATGCATTGATTGCTCTGTAACAAACGGGTAAATACAAAGTGAGAAGGAGATCGAAGTGTTCATTTCTTATAATCAATCATGTGAAAAAATAGCTATGGGTCTGCTTTCCTATGTGACAGATCTGAAAAATGTAGCGAGGCTGAAGCCGGAAATGGATAGCTACATTGAAAATGTCGATAGGAAATTATTCTTGTGGAAAGATGAAGAGACCGATAATATCGTTGCTCTGATAGGTGTGGAAATAAGTGAAGCGATGGTGCTAGTTCGTCATATCGCTGTCTCGCCTTCTTTTCGCAAGGAAGGCATTGTCCATCGGTTGCTGGATGGCTTGCAGCAACACTATCCCACAAGCACAATCAACGGGACTCTGGAAACCGCGCCGTTCATCGCCAAATGGAATCAGAAGCAACTGAACCGAAACGACGAGGAAACGAGTGGATCATTGTGAGCGAACAAAATGAACTCACCCTCATATTGCCGGATTTTGAGGGCCCATTGGATCTCCTCCTGCACTTGATCAAAGAGCTGAAAGTCGATATTTTCGATATTCCGATTGCAGAAGTGACTTTTCAATATCTGCGTTACTTGGACACGATGCAGGAGATGAAATTGGATATTGCCGGCGATTATCTGCTGATGGCTGCGACGCTGTTGGAAATAAAAAGCCGCATGTTGCTCCCAAAAAAAGAAGTGACTTTCGAAGAGGAATTTTATGAAGAGGGCGAGGATCCAAGGGAAAGCCTGATCCAACAATTAGTGGAATACAAGCAATTCCAGGAAGCCGCCAAAGCGCTTAAAACGATGGAACAGGAACGCGGCTTGTATTTCACGAAGCCGGCAACGGACCTGGAGGAGCTCCAACAAGCGATCCCTCTTGCCCCAGGCGAAGTTTCTGCGGCGGATCTGATTGCCGCGCTTCAGAAAATGTATCAGAAACTGCAGAAGAAGAAGCCGCTTCAGGCCAGAATGGAACAGGAACAATGCACGGTGGATCAGACGATGACTTGGATCATGGAAAAACTGGACAACCTGCCGGATGATTCTGACCCGAGGCTTCCTTTTACGGCTTTCTTTGAAGTACAGACCAAATCGCAGATCGTGAATACATTTTTGGCGATGCTCGAATTGGTCAAAGAAAGAAAAATCAATTTTTCGCAGGAGAGCACCTACGGAGACATTTATATACTACGCAATATGGGAGTTTTAGCAAATGAATAAAAAAGGGGCACTGGAGAGTCTGCTGTTTGTGGCAGGGGATGATGGCTTGAGTATGGATGAAATCACCTCTTTATTGGAGACCACCCCATTGGAAGCGCAAAATCTGTTGACCGAAATGCGGGCGAGTCATAACGACAACATCCACTCCGGTTTGACGCTTATCGAAACCCGCAAGAGGTACCAACTCGCCACAAAAAGGGAATATGCAGAACTCATCAAAATGTACGCTGTTTCGCCATTCGCGACCCACTTATCACAAGCTGCCCTGGAGACGTTGGCGATCATCGCATACAAGCAACCACTGACGCGGATGGAAATCGATCAGATCCGCGGCGTTCAGTCAGCGGGCTTGGTCCAAAGGCTGTTGCTGAGAGGGTTGATAAAGGAAATCGGACGTTCCGAAACGCCAGGAAGACCGATCATTTACGGCACAACCGATTATTTCATGAATTATTTCGGATTGACCACAATTGATGATCTGCCGAATGTGGACGAATTATTCCAGATGCAGGATAATGAATCCTTTGATCTTTTTGATTTTCCTGCGGATGAAGATACAGATAACCAACTTGCTTTTTTCAAGACAGATTCCGTCATACCGGAACAAGAATGACCGACAAAAACAAATAAGAATAATAGGTGAATAAATGGAAAGATTACAGAAAGTTATTGCTCATGCAGGAATAGCGTCACGACGGAAAGCTGAAGAACTGATCACTTCTGGTGCAGTCAGCGTAAACGGAAACAAAGTAACGGAATTAGGGGTGAAAGTTTCAAAAAATGACAGAGTCGAAGTGAACGGCTTGCCGATCTATCGTGAACAGCCGGTCTAC
Source organism: Trichococcus pasteurii (assembly GCF_900112935.1). GTDB lineage: Bacteria > Bacillota > Bacilli > Lactobacillales > Aerococcaceae > Trichococcus > Trichococcus pasteurii. The sequence goes on along the minus strand of NZ_FONM01000002.1, from coordinate 380,023 downwards.
TTCTTGTTCTACAAACCAAAGAACACCCTCTCATCCGTGAAAGATGATAAAGACCGGACTGTCGTCACTGATTTCTTCAACGTAAAAGAGCGGATCTATCCGATCGGCAGATTGGACTATGATACGACCGGACTGCTTCTTTTGACCAATGACGGTGAGTTTGCGAACCTGTTGACCCATCCGAAATACCATATCGACAAAACTTATGTCGCTAAGGTCGGTTGCATCCCTACGCGTTCCGATCTGAACAAATTGGAGAACGGAATCGTGATCGACGGCAAAAAAACATCGAAAGCGAGAGCTAAGTTGATTTCTGCCAATTCCCAAAAAAATACAGCAATCATTGAATTGACCATCCATGAAGGCTGGAACCATCAAGTCAAAAAAATGTTCGAAAAAATTGGTTGTCCCGTCGAAAAACTGAAAAGGGAATCATTTGGATTCCTTACGCTCGGTGATCTGAAACCGGGGCAACATCGAGAGCTGAAGGCGTTTGAAATAGAGAAGCTGAAGAATATGGCTCTTGCGAACGAAAAGGCATCAAAAAGGCAGTAATTTTGGCTGGACAAACCCGTTCAGCTTTTCTTATCGAATCAGAGAGGATGATCACGATGACAAATTCCAGCGGGAAAATATTGATTGTGGATGACGAAGAACGCATCCGAAGACTGCTGAAACTCTATCTGGAAAAGGATGGCTACGAAACAGCCGAAGCAGAGGATGGGACAACAGCGGTAGAGATGATCCTGAACAACCATTACGATTTGGTGTTGTTGGATATCATGCTTCCTGGCATGACCGGCATTGAAGTTGCCAAAATTGTCCGCAAGGAAAAAGAAATACCGATCATGATGATCACTGCCCGCGGCGAAGAGAACAACCGCGTAGAAGGATTCCTGTCCGGAGCGGACGACTACATCGTGAAGCCTTTCAGTCCAAGGGAAGTCATGTTGCGGGTCGCAGCCATCCTGAAGCGGACGAAACCTTCAGAATCGGAATCGAGCACAATCGAATATCCGATGCTGAAGATTTTTCCGGATGCCCGAAAAGTGCTGGTTGATGAGGTGGCCATCAATTTGACGCCCAAAGAATTTGAATTGCTGCTTTATCTTTCAAAGTCCCCAGAAAAAATTTTTACGAGGGAAGTTCTTTTGAAAGAAGTTTGGAAATACGAATTTTTTGGCGATTTGCGCACAGTCGACACGCACGTCAAGCGGTTGCGAGAAAAACTGTTGAAGCAATCGAAACCTGTTTCAAAAATGATAGTGACCGTTTGGGGGATGGGCTATAAATTTTCCCCGAATGATGACCAAGCAGCAGACGATAAACAATGAGAAGGACGAGCATATTCCTCAAATCATGGGTCCTATTGACTTTTTTGACTGTAGCCATCATGACTTTGATGTATATCGGCCACGCAATCATCAGTGTGAACTCGATCGAAGATACGTATAACAAACTGCTGCAGGAGAAAATCACCGCGTACAAGGATACGATTATGTCCGACCCTGAAGCTTATCTCAAGCAAGCAGAGACTGCGCAATCGCTGGACCCGGAATTGTCCTATTACATCAAAATGGGGGATCAGAGCCGCTTTACCGTGCAAAATCCGGAACTGCAAGGGCAGTCCGAACTGCTTCTGGAGAATATTTTGGCGAATGATCAAATTCTCGATGCGATCGACAGTAACGTGGACGATTTCAGCAGGATCACCGTAGAGGACGAGGAAAATAATCCCTTGCTTTTGATGGTTTTTGTTCATACTTTTGAATTGCAGGGACAAACCGGAATGCTCGTCATCGGTTACGAGTTGGATGAATTTCAGGCTTACGAACTGAACGCAAAAAGCATCACTTTGCTGTTGTTGACCGTCTATCTGATGGGGACGATCATCTATTACCAGCATCTGATCAGGAATGTTGCTGAACCGTTGGGAATTATGACGGACATCGCCTTCAAATATTCACGGAATGATTTTTCCAAGAGGATCACGTTCGAAGCCTATGACGAGATATCCGGATTGGGTACCGCCATGAACAAGCTGGGAAAGACCCTCCAAGCCACGACGTTGATGAACAGGGAGGAACGTGAACTGTTGAATCATCTGTTTGATTCTTTGCCGGCTGGGATCCTTTATTTTGACCAAACCTTTCATTTGAAATTAGTGAACGGCCCAGGGCAAGCGTTTTTGGATTTTTGGCGGAGGGTGGATCCGGATGCCGAGACTAAGGCCATACCGCATCAGTTCAAGGAAATGGTCGAGCATGCTTTCAGCACAACGGACGGATCGGAAGCGGATTTCAGTTGGTCTCAGCGGCACTATAACGTAAAAGTGACACCGGTCATCCAAACGGATCTGCAAAAAACCGCCGGCGTCCTGATTGTGCTGCAGGACGTAACGAATGAACGGCAGTTGGATATCATCCGCGGTGATTTCATCACGAATGTCTCCCATGACTTGCGGACGCCGTTGCAGATGATCAAAGGATACAGCGAAGCCATCATCGATAACATCGCTGAAAGCAATGACGAAAAAATTGAAATGGCCCAAATCATCTTGGATGAAACGACCGAGATGAACAAAATGGTGAACAACCTTCTGGATCTGTCGCGCATGCAAGCGGGGTATGTCGATCTGAACCGGCAGAATGTCGATCTAGCTGTTTTCTTCAACCATTTGTCGGGCAGGTTCGAGAACAGTTTCAAAGAAGCGGCGATCCAATTCACTTACGAACTGGCGGATGGCATCAAAACCTGTCCCTTCGACGAAGAGAAAATGAATCAGGTGTTTTACAATCTGATCGACAATGCGGTGCGTTATTCAGGCGAAATCGGCACGCGCAGGCAAAAATTCATCCACATCACCGTCCGTCTGGATGATATGTTGGATAAAGTTGTCTTTGAAGTCAGCGATAACGGAATCGGTATCCAAGCGGAAAGTTTGCCGTTCATTTTCGAGCGTTTTTACAAAAACGATAAATCACGGACATACTCGAAACAAAAAGGGACCGGTATCGGGCTTTCGATCGTGAAAACAATCGTGGAAGCGCACGACGGGGAAATTGAAGTCCACAGCGAACCGGGTGTAGGGACGACTTTCTTGATCCGTTTCCCATTCCGAGCGGGTTGAGTAAAACGACCGGAAGATAGTCTTAAAATAAATATCTCGAAACCGTGACATTTTCCTTGACAAGCGCGTGCGCATTGATTATAGTGTACATATAACAAAAATATAAATAAGATTCGTCTTCAGGGCAGGGTGAAATTCCCGACCGGTGGTGAAAGTCCACGACCTCGCAATGATTCATTGCGGGCTGAACTGGTGTAATTCCAGTACCGACAGTACAGTCTGGATGGAAGAAGATGGGGTTTCTTTGGATTGCAATTTCAAAGGCTCTATTTTTATGTGTCCATTAGCGGATGATAAAGATAGGGTCTTTTTTCGGATTCGGAGAAATCCATCTCTGAGACAGTCAACAGGGAGGATTCATTAACATGCAACAAAATAAGACAAAAAGATTGGTCGGCATTTCACTATTTGGGGCGTTGGCATTTGTGCTGATGTTCATCGCTTTTCCGGTAATTCCGGCATTTTCGTATCTGAAGATCGACTTCAGCGACTTACCGATTCTGCTTTCATTTTTCCTATACGGTCCGGCCGGCGGGATCATCTCCGCTGTCATCCGCTCCGTTCTGCACTACGTCCAAACAGGCGGGGACATGGGTTATCCGATCGGGGACTTCGCGAGTCTGTTGGCGACGCTCTCTTACACTTTGCCTGTCTACAATCTGTTGAAAAAAGCAAAAACCAAAACAGCCGTCATCATGGCGCTGTTGACGGGCACTTTGGTGTTGACGGTTGTCTTATCGGTAGCCAATTGGTTCATCATCACGCCGTTATATATGCACCTGTTGAATTTTGAAATGGGTCCTATCAAAGAATTGGTGTTGGCTGGCGTATTGCCTTTCAATATCATTAAAGGACTTGTCGTCAGTGCGGTCATCCTATTGATGATGCCGAAGCTGAAACCTTGGTTGGCGCATAACAAAGTTCCTTTTGCCCAGCAATAATTTACGATTCACGATTTGAATGTTTAAAAAAAAGAGGTTGCACCCGAATCATCATTGATTCAGGTGCAACCTCTTTTTCGCTTGTCCCTGCAGCAAGGACAATTCAGGATCTCTGTTCCGATGGAGGGAACGGTCGATCGGAACGCAAAATGGCGCCGGTGGGGCATTTGCGGTAGGCATCCAGAAACGCTCCAAAGCGTTCTTCGGGTATCGGAACCTTGCCCGCATTCAAATCCATTTTGCTGAAAGCAATCCCTTCGGAAGTGTAGTCGAAGAGATTCGGTGAAATTATTTGGCAAAGTCCACAAGCGATGCAGTTATCTTGGTTTACTTTGGTATAATACATACAGTAACCTTCTTTACAAAAATTTGGTGGTGAAAATGATGCAAGGTTTGACATATATAGATTATCTTTTTTTGGATTGCATTTCAACCGGGCGCCCCATCAAGGAGGCGACGCTTTTTTATAACCTGATCGGCAAACGGACCGTGTCCACGATGCTCCAGTGCCGCCAATATGATCTGGAGGCTTATTTCACTGTCATGCCGGGCATGAAACCGACAGTGTTGAAAAAAGGACTCGATCGGCTGGTTTCGGATGGTTTGATCTTCGGCAAAGATGGCGAAGGATTTCTTCTCACGGAAGCAGGCAGCGAAAAAAAGGCTGTTTTCTTCAGCGATCATGCGCGTTTTTTTAGGCAAAACCAAATGGAATACTCCCTCGTTCAGGGTGTTTTGCGTCGTCGCTTGCTGTTTTTGATCCAAATCCTTTCCGAAATGCTGCATAAAAATAAACGCTATTACCCGATTGAGCGGGAAGCGAAAGAACAGATTTGGATGAAGCGCTTGTTGGCGGAGCATTCAGGAGACAAAGCAGCTTTTGCGAAAAGCTGCGGCGAGGAATGGCGAGTCTACCTCTCGCGTTTGTCCGAAAGGGATGCCGGGCTCTTTGCGCTTCAATTCGAAGGCTATGAGCATTTAAGGAAAACAACCGGGCAGATGGCTGCGCTGTTCTCTTTGGAGGAAGCCGAAGTGAGGATACTGCTGCACCAAAATTGGCTGGGCTTGTATCAGGTATTGGAAAAGGAACCGGAAAAGTTTCCTGTCCTTTCTTCGGTGATGCTGATGACGGTGAATGAAACCGGCTTGGCTTCCGCCAGTGCGGAGACGACCCTGCGCTATTTCATGAACGGGCATGGCATGAATGAAATCATTTCGATGCGGGGATTGAAACAGAGCACAATCCAAGATCACTTTGCTGAAATCGCACTGATCTATCGGGAATTTCCGACGCAAGAATTTTTGGACAAGGAGAAAATGCTGTATCTGCAACAGCTTTTGGAACACAAAGCTCGCGTCGATTACCGGGAAATTCAACACGTGTTTCCCGGAATCAATTTTTTCGAGTCCAGGTTGATACAAATAAGAAGTGAGGTTGCGGCTAAATATGGATGAAGCACAATTGAAATCAGAACTTCAGAAATACTTCGGCTACTCGGCATTCAAAGACGGCCAATTGGAGCCCATCCGATCCGTTTTGGGGGGCAAGCATACGCTGTCCACTTTACCGACGGGAACAGGTAAATCATTGATATACCAGCTGAGCGGCTATCTTTTGGATGGCATTGTCGTTATCGTTTCGCCCCTGTTGTCCTTGATGGAAGACCAAGTGGCACAACTGAAATTCATGGGCGAAAAAAGGACGGCCTCATTGAACAGCATGATGCAGTTCGAGGAAAGGCAAAGATTGCTGAGCAACCTGGATCGAATCAAATTTTTGTTCCTTTCTCCTGAGATGCTGCAGAACCAAGTTGTGCTGAACCAACTCAAGCAAATTCCGCTCGCTTTGTTTGTGGTTGATGAAGCGCACTGCATTTCTCAGTGGGGCTTGGATTTCCGATCCGATTATCTTTTTCTGGGAGCGGCAAGGAAAGCATTGGGCAATCCCTTGACGTTGGCTCTCACTGCGACCGCGACACCGGCTGTGATGGGCGACATCATCAGCTCCTTGCATATCGACGGAGACGACTTGAACGTATTTGAAGGTGCGGTCGACCGTCCCAACATTTACTATAGAGTCGCAGCGGTGCCTCCAGAAGAGAAAAACGAGTACCTCCTGCAGCTTTTGGAGAGATATCCATCTCCGGGCATCATCTACTTCTCCAGTAAGGCACAAGCTGATGCGGTCGCTTTCATGATCCGGAAAAGAACAGGTTTGCGCGCGGAAGCCTACCATGCCGACCGCACGAATGAAGACAGGATCACCATCCAGCATCAATTCCTTCAGGATGAGTTGGACGTCATCTGCGCCACAAGCGCCTTCGGGATGGGGATCAATAAACCGAACATCCGCTATGTGATCCATTACCACATGCCGAATTCGCTCGAGGAATATGTGCAGGAGATAGGCAGAGCAGGGCGGGACGGGCAACCGAGCACGGCTGTCCTACTGTATTCGGAAACGGACTACAACTTCAAAGTGAAGATGCTGCAAGGCGATTTTCCGAATGATTTTGCGATTGAGAGTGTCATCAAAAACAAAGCCGTAAATCCCGATTATGGGAGTCCAACTGAGCAAACGTTGCTGCTGCATATCTTGCGGCAACGGCTCACAAAAGAGGAAGCGAAGCATTTTATTGCGGCCCGGCGCGAGTTAAAGCAAAATCTGCTGAAGCGCATGAAGGGGTTTGCCGAAACCGACACTTGCCGACGCGAGTACATCTCTGCATATTTCGGGAAAAGCAGTCTTGTCAAACCTGTCCTCTGCTGTGATGGCTGCGGGGACGAGGACCCACCTTTAGCTGGAGAAGTCAGCTCAAGGAATGCGGTTCCAACGACAGGGGCGCCACATTGGGGGAAAATCCTGTCCGACCTTTTTCTTTTATAAAATTTAACCCAAATTTTGCGAAAATGTGCTACAATTAGCATGAATCACTTATAGGAGGAACCCGAATGGATAAAAAGAATCGCAATCGCAATAATGGAGAGCCTTGGTCACGTAAATTCGGCGAAGATGAGAATCTGAAGAGCCGGCAGTATTCGCGTTCGGCCAGAAATACAAAAAATAAAGAAGTAGCACCTCTATTAAAAGTATTGCTGTTTCTCTTTTTGGCTATTCTGATTATTCCTTTTGCAACCATCTATTTTAATAAACAGAATCAAAATACTCCCGCACCTAAAAGTGCTGAACAAGTGATGATCAACAAAAGAGTGGCCAGTTCCAGTGTCGAGAGCAGTGAAGAAGCGTCTTCCGAAGTGATCGAATCATCCAGTGAAGTCGCTGAGAGCGTCAAGGAACCGGAATCCTCGATTGCGGAAACCCCAAGTTCAAGCGCTGCACCAGCAGTAGTCGAAACGCCGGTTGAAACAGTTGAAGAGCCGGAAACGACAACCGGGGAATACAATAATTCCTATACCATCAAACCGGGTGACAACCTTTACCGGATTGCTTTGAACCATGGGATGACATTGGATGAATTGATGCAGGCTAACGGGTTGAGCAGCACAGAAGCGCAAATCGGTATGGTATTGAACGTTAAATAACGAAAGCCGTCTGACAAGGCGGCTTTTTCGATGAAATCGTACAGAATGAAGTTGGAGGGTTATTGTGAAAAAAATGAATATTGCCATTGACGGTCCCGCATCGGCCGGAAAAAGCACCATCGCAAAGAAAGTTGCGGAAAAGTTGGGCTACATTTATCTGGACACAGGTGCGATGTACCGAACATTGACTTATGCGGCTTTATCCACTGGAGGCGATCTCCAGGATGAAGAGGCATTGCATAAGTTGTTGCAAGGAATCAGGATAACGTTTTCGACTGCCGAAAACGAAATGCAGCGTGTTTTTTTGAATGATGAGGACGTGACCGAATCAATCAGATCGGATGAAGTGACCCAAAACGTCTCCTTGGTTTCATCATTTGCCAAAGTGCGTGAAGAGATGGTTGCTCGCCAGAAGAGCATCGCACAATCAGGCGGCGTTGTAATGGATGGACGGGATATCGGTACTGTCGTATTGCCGGATGCGGAGGTCAAGATATTCATGACAGCGACAGCCGAAGAACGCGCGCTGCGACGCTACAAAGAAAACGTTGCGAAGGGTATGACCACTTCCTTGGAAGAGCTGACGGAAGACATGAAGCGCCGCGACCATTTGGACAGCACCCGGACGATTTCCCCTTTGAAAAAAGCGGACGATGCCATCGTTTTGGACTCTACTCATCTGGAAATCGACGAAGTGGTAAAGAGGATTCTCGGCATTATCGAAGCGAACCTAAAACCCTTACAAACATTGGATTAACAATACTAGACGATTTTAAGCAAAAATGTTAGAATGATTGTATGCAGTATTACGCTTTCAAAAATATGGAGTCAAGGATTAATTTCTTAGCCGAAAGGCGAAGGAGTTAAGGGACCTAGCCAATCGGTTGCCGCAGACTTTTAGGAGGAATAGTTACATGTCAGATTACATTGAAAACCCAGAGTTAAATGAAGAAGAGTCCAATAACGTTGAGCAGACTATGCAAGATGTGTTGGATGAAGCATTATCCATTGAGGTGGGCGATACTGTCAAGGGGGAAGTTTTAAGCATCCAAGATAGACAAGCCATCGTAGGAATCATTGGGGGCGGCGTTGAAGGAGTTATTCCTTATAACGAATTATCTGCAAAACCATTCGATGAAGTTACAGAAATCCTAAACGTAGGTGACGTTGTGGATCTGGTTGTCATAAAACAAATCAAAGATAAAGAAAATGGAAGCTTTTTACTTTCGAAGCGTCGCGTTGATGCTAAAATCGTTTGGAAAGATATCCAAGATAAATTCGAAAACAACGAAATCATCGAAGCTCCAGTCAAAGACGTCGTTAAAGGCGGATTGGTCGTTGATGTCGGCGTGAGAGGATTTGTTCCAGCTTCAATGGTCGAAGATCATTTCGTGGAAGATTTCAGCTCTTATAAAGGCAAAGTAATGACATTCAAGATTGTCGAACTTGAGCCAAGCGAAAATCGCCTGATTTTATCGCATAAAGCGGTTGTGGAATCAGAAAAAGAAGCCAATAAAGGCAAGTTGATGGATGAATTGGTAGCCGGAGACGTTGTCGAAGGAACTGTCGCTCGTCTGACCAACTTCGGAGCATTCGTTGATTTGGGCGGCGTGGATGGTTTGGTCCATATCTCCCAAATTGCCCACGAACATGTTAAGAATCCTGGAGACGTTTTGTCAATCGGCCAAACCGTCAAAGTCAAAATTTTGTCCATCGACAAAGAAAATGGCCGCGTATCCTTAAGCATCAAAGACACATTGGCTGGTCCTTGGGATGCGATTGCTGAAAAAGCGCCGATCGGAGCAGTATTGACAGGTGTTGTCAAACGCTTGACAAGCTTCGGTGCGTTTGTTGAAGTTTTCCCTGGCGTCGAAGGTTTGGTGCATATTTCCCAAATTTCGCATCAACACATTGCGACTCCGCATGAAGTGCTGCAGGAAGGCCAAGAAATTCAAGTCAAAGTTCTGGATGCCAAAGAAGATGAGCAACGCTTGTCCCTAAGCATCAAAGCTTTGGAAGAAAAAGCTGCGAATGAAGCACCTGCAGCTGAAGAGAAAAAAGAGAAAAAAACCGAAGAATATGTGGCTGACGATTCAGACGCAAACTTCACATTAGCAGATTTATTAGGCGACAAGCTTTCAGGTTTGAAAGACGATACTGAAGCCTAATCAGCAAGGAAAATGAACATGTGAGGGCATGGAATTCCATCCATGCCCTTTTTTTGTTGTTATTATTGACGGATGTATGTTATAACTGACATGGACGAAAACATTGAGAAAACCATACACAGTGAGCAAATACCCAAAAAGATTTGTGTTGTAGAGGAAAAGAAAGGCGGAGGTTAGATGCCAAATCCAGTAGTAGCCATAGTAGGCAGACCAAACGTAGGAAAATCAACAATATTCAATAGACTAGCGGGAGAGAGAATTTCCATAGTCGATGATGTTTCAGGTGTCACGCGCGACAGAATTTATGCAAAAGGAGAATGGCTCGGCAAAACATTCAATATCATTGATACAGGCGGAATCGATATCACGGATGAGCCTTTTATGAGCCAAATCAAATTGCAGGCGCAAGTGGCGATCGAGGAAGCCGATGTCATCATCTTTTTGACAAGCGTCAGAGAAGGCGTGACGGATGCCGATGAAAACGTCGCAAGAATCCTGTACCAATCCGATAAACCTGTCATATTGGCGGTTAACAAAGTGGATAATCCGGAAATGCGCGCCGAAATATTCGATTTCTACAGTTTGGGATTGGGCGAACCCTATCCTGTATCAGGCAGCCACGGCTTAGGTCTGGGAGACCTGCTTGATTCGGTTGTAGCGAATTTTCCATCAGAAGATGAAAATGCCGAAGAAGAGGATATCATCAACTTCAGTTTTATCGGCCGTCCGAATGTCGGGAAATCTTCCTTGGTGAATGCCATTTTGGGAGAAGAGCGCGTAATCGTATCGAATATTGCAGGCACAACCCGTGACGCTATCGATACGATGTTCGTTGATGAAGAAGGCACAAAATTCCGGATGATCGATACAGCCGGAATCCGGAAAAAAGGCAAGGTCTACGAATCGACGGAAAAATACAGCGTCATGCGTGCCATCCGCGCAATTGAGCGTTCGGATATCGTTATGGTCGTGCTGAATGCGGAAGAGGGCATCCAGGAGCAGGACAAAAAAGTTGCCGGCTATGCGCATGAAGCAGGCAAAGGGATCATCATTTTGGTGAACAAATGGGATACTTTGGAAAAAGATAATCATACGATGAAGGAATTCGAGGAAAAAATCCGCAAAGAATTCCAGTACCTCTCTTATGCGCCTATCATGTATGTTTCCGCAGTGACGAAACAGCGATTGTCCAATATTCCTGCGAAAATCAAGGAGATCAGCGAAAACCAGAACCGCCGTATCTCTTCATCCTTATTGAATGATGTCCTGATGGATGCCGTCGCGCACAATCCGACGCCAACCGACAAAGGCCGTCGCCTGAAGATTTACTACATGACGCAAGTGGCCGTAAAACCGCCGACGTTCGTGGTTTTTGTCAACGATCCGGAATTGCTGCACTTCTCTTATGAACGTTTCCTTGAAAACAGAATCCGGGATTCGTTCAATTTCGAAGGGACACCATTCCATTTGATCGCCAGACAGAAAAAATAATAGCAAATTACCGTTTCCAAGCCATTAAATCCACTATAATCGTTGCAGTAGCACGGTTTGTGTGATATTCTTTATTAGAAATATCTTTTCAATTTGACTGCGGTATTTCAGAACTGTTTTTGGACCACTCAAAAATAGTTATTCCATGTTTTGTTGTGTTATCAAAGAAAGCATGTATTCTTCTTCTTTAAAGGAGGTGAAAGGACAACATGGCAAACAAAGCTGAATTAATCGAAAGAGTTGCTGGAAAAACAAACTTGACTAAAAAGGATGTTACAGCAAGCGTTGATGCATTATTTGAAGTGATTCAAGAAGCATTAAAAGACGGTGAAAAAGTTCAAGTTATCGGTTTTGGTAATTTTGAAGTTCGTGATCGTGCAGCTCGTAAAGGACGCAATCCTCAAACTGGGGAAGAAATCCAAATCGAAGCAAGCAAAATTCCTGCATTCAAACCAGGTAAAGCATTGAAAGATGCAGTTAAATAATTCGTAAAAATGAAGTTGGGGCCTTACGGGGCTTCAGCTTTATTTTTTTTTTAAATGATGATGGGGACTCCAGAAGCTGTTTGCTGTGTCCTTGACAGAGAAAAGCCTGAGGAACAAATAGATACAGATGCTGAACTTTATGATAAAATGTAAAGGAAGAGCACCAGCAAGAAGAGTGTATTTGAAGGAGCAGTAGACGAATGAATAAAGAAGCACAGGCAATGATAGAAGCCATTCAACAGAATGATTTGGATACGGCTGTCCAACTGTTCAAACAATCAGTTGAGCAATCCGTCCTGGAGAACAACAGCGCTGATTTGGCCGAATTGGCAGAAACGATGCATGCCTTGGGCTTTTTGAGTGAAGCAAAAGAGGCATTTGGGGCGTTGAACTACTTGGCGCCGCATATACAGGAGTGGAATATCGCTTTAGCAGAAATCGCCATTGATGAAGATGATTACGATCAAGCTTTGGATATCCTACTCACGATTGATAAAGCAAGTGACGTGTACCCTCAAGCTTTGTTGACGATGGCTGATGCTTATCAAGTGCAAGGATTGTACGAAGTCAGCGAAAAGAAAATCTTTGAAGCAATGGCGCTTTTGCCCGATGAACCCATATTGGATTACGCGTTGGCGCAGCTTTACCATTCGATCGGGGAATACAAGAAGGCGATTCCGATCTATGAGGAACTTGCATACGGAAACGGGGAAATCGCATCCGAAACGCAGCTGAATTTTTTCCTGGGCGATTGTCATAATGCGATCGGCGAATTCGAGACGGCCTTGCAGTATCTGGAGAAAATCCCGGCGGATGAGCATTTCCCGGACAGTTATTTCCAACTTGGCTTCACTTATTTCCAACTCAAGGAATATGCGCGGGCCATCACCATTTTTAATAAATTGCTCGAAACAGACAATGCTTACCTGAGCGCATACTTGTACTTGGCAAATGCGCTTGAGGCTGAATTGGAGTTGGAAGAAGCGCTTGCTGTGATGGAACAGGCCATCATGCGGAATCCTTATCAGCATGAATTTTACACGACAGCGGCCAGACTGCAATTGAAGTTGAACCGGGAGCAGGATGCGGAAAGTAATTTGCGTGAAGCGGCAGCGCTTGAACCTGACCTTTCCAGTATCCACTTGGCCTTGGGAAACCTGTTGCTGAAACAAGGAAGGTTCGAGGAATTGATTGCTTATATTGCTGACCGGGCAGAACAGGAAGACAACGATCCGCAATACAATTGGTTGCTTGCAGCCAGCCATAATGCCTTGGAGGACTATGATTCGGCAAACAAAGAATATGAGGCGGCTTATCCGCATTTTGCCGACAATGAGTCCTTTTTACTGGAGTATGCATCATTCCTGAGAGAGGAAGGCAACTGGGAAAAGTTGAGTGAGGTCATCCACCAAGGCTTGGCTCTTTATCCCGCCAACACTGAGTTGCTTCAACTCCATGATGAGCTGCATCATTTCGATCAATAAGTCATCATCCCATCGGATAGGAGGTTTTAAAATGATGAATCCTACTTTGGAGGAGAAAAAAAATTTTATTTCTTGGTTTATTCAGAATTATCAATTGAAGCGCAGAGAGTCCCTTTGGATACTCAATTATCTGCTTAATCATGAGATTTTATTGAAGAATATCCATCTGATTGAGGAAGTCCATACAACGAACAGAGGAATGGGATTTGCCGTGGTCGGAAATCCGAAAGACGCCTTCATGTACTACAAGGACGGAAAGACATTCGAGGATCCCGAACAGGCATTCCATGATCTGCGGTTGAATTGGAAAGAGGATTTTTATTTGGAGTTATTCTTTGATCAATCCTACCAAGTCCTTTCATTTTTTGGCGTTTTGGAGGACAATCCGTACATCCAAGAATCCGAAATTTTCGATAAGGATCTGGAAGAAATAGTAGAAAAGTCCTTGGAAAAATTGGCGGTTAAGGATCGCATCCATTATCTGAAAAAACAGATCGATATCGCGCTGATCCAATACGACGAAAACAGCTTCAGGAAGTTCACGAAAGAATTAAAAGAGTTGGAAGAAAAAAATATGATCTGATACAACGTGGATATGGCACGGAACAAGCGTGCCGGCAGCGTTAAACGGAAGGGAAAGTGTAGAATGAAAATTGTAGTTTCGGGTTTTAAAGGCAAAATGGGGACCGCGTGCACAAATATGGTCTTGCGTCAGGAAGACTTTACATTGGCGGCTGTGTACGATCCTTTCGCAACAGAAAAGCAACTGGATGAATTGCCGCAATATGCCGGCCATCCTGTGAAAGTGTTCCGTGACAAAGCGACCCTCGTCAAGGAAGTTGAAGCTGATGTTTGGATTGATTTTTCCAGACCGGATGCAGCCTATGAAAACACGCGTTTCGCCCTTGAAAACGGCATGCGCCCCGTAATCGGCACTACCGGTTTTTCCAGTGAGCAACTTGAAGAATTGACCAACTACTCTAAAGATTTGGGCCTGGGCGGCTTGATTGCCCCGAACTTTGCGATCGGCGCCGTGCTGATGATGGAATTCGCAGCAAAAGCAGCGAAATATTTCCCGGATGTGGAAATCATGGAACTGCACCACGATAACAAATTGGATGCACCAAGCGGCACTGCCATAAAGACTGCCGAATTGATTTACGAGGTGAGAGGCGATCATCAACAAGGGCATCCGGATGAGGAAGAACTGATTGAAGGCGCAAGAGGGGCTGATTACCATGGCATGAAAATCCACAGCGTCCGCTTACCTGGCCTGGTCGCGCATCAGCAAGTGCAATTCGGCAGTGCCGGAGAAGGTTTGATCATCCGCCACGATTCTTATGACCGCGACTCTTTCATGAACGGTGTAGCCCTTTCCTGCAGAAAAGTAATGGAAATCGATCGCCTGATCTATGGATTGGAAAACTTCCTATGATCATAAACGCACCGGAATTTCAAAAAGCGATACCGATCATCGAAGCCATCGAACGGGCTGGATATGAAGCCTACTTTGTTGGGGGAAGTGTGCGCGATACGCTGCTGAATCTGGATATTTCGGATGTCGACATCGCCTCAAGTGCTATGCCTGAAGAAATTCAGCGGATCTTCCCGATCACCTTTGATGTGGGCATCCAACATGGAACGGTGATGGTCTTACATGAGCGTGAGACATACGAAATAACAACTTTCCGGACAGAATCAAAGTATGAAAAGTTCCGCAGACCGGAGAAAGTCGAGTATGTGCGCAGTCTGCAGGATGACTTGAAAAGGCGCGACTTTACGATCAATGCGATTGCGATCGACCGCCATGGGAACATCAAAGACTTCTTCAACGGGCAGGAGGACTTGGCGAACAAATTGATCCGGGCAGTCGGCAATCCGGAAGAACGCTTCAGGGAAGATGCCTTGCGCATGATGCGCGCAGCCAGATTCGTGAGTCAGTTGGATTTTGAAATCGAACAAGCGACGAAGGAGGCCATCATCGAGTACCATCCGCTGCTTTCGAAGATCGCGGTAGAACGCGTGCGCGAAGAGTGGAATAAGCTTCTGATCGGAAGAAACCGCAAGGGCGGAATCAAGTTTTTTGTCGAAACACGTTTATTCCAGATGTGTCCCGGCTTGCAAAACCGGGAAAAGGAATTGATCGACTTGGCCCTGTTTCCGCTGCAATTCAAAGGGACGACGATCGCTTGGACTGTGTTGGTCCATTTCCTGGATCTGAAGGATGAAGCGATCGAGCCGTTTTTGCGCCAATGGAAGTGTTCCCGCAAGGAGATCATGGACATACGCATAGGCGTTCAGGCCCTCAACAAACGCCTGCAGCAATTCTGGGACTACCCACTTCTGTTCGAAACAGGGATCGAAATCGCCATGGAGATTGAAGCCATCATAGAAGGGTTCGGCCTGCCGAACCAGAGCGAAAACCTGATCGAATTGAATGAATCCATGCCGATCCATACGCTGAAAGATTTGGCCTTGGACGGAAAAGAATTGCTTTCATTGCTGGGCATCCAACGAGGCGGCCCTTTTGTGGGCGAGATATTCGAAGAATTGAAAACGCTGGTTTTGGCAAACAAACTGGAGAATAGCCCCTTCGCACTAAGGGATTTCATTACGAAAAGAAGGATGATTTATTTGGATGAGACATTCGAAGCCGCCTATACCGTCGGGCAAAAAGATTTGGCGTCCGAAATCGGTTCGGGAACGTTGCCGGTTTTGGCAACGCCGGCATTGTTGGCCATGATCGAAAATGCCTGCATGGGGATCGTCAAGGAACATCTTTCCGAAGGCGACACGACAGTCGGGATACAATGCGATCTGCATCATAAAAAAGCCTCTCCCATCCACGCCGAAATAACGGTGACGGTCAGAGTGACGGAACACAGAGGAAACAAATATTTCTTCGAATGCACAGCCCATTCACAAGGCCATGAAATCGCCTCGGCGAAGCACACAAGGGCCGTCGTCAACGCAAATGCATTCATGGACAGTCTCTAGCAGCTCAACTTACTTTTTTTCCGTCATCGCAAGTGTATTTGTACCCACTTTTTAAAAAATATGATAAAATAGTTACATATTCAAAAAGTAAATATATCAGGAGTGATTTCGATGAAAAAAGTAATGACAGGTTTGAGATTTATTTTCAGAAACGGCGAAACATGGACGATCAGGCGTGAATTTATCGGAGATTTATGGATCAAACAAGTCACAACGAGCTACGGCCGAATCGGAAACAGTGATTTCCAAGAAATCCACCCTTGCGAATCTTTGCGTATCGAAATTAACCAAGAAGCGGATCACGTCAATACGAGCGACATCAATCTGGGCGGACTTGAACAAGGCATGTTCGAGCGCGTTGCGAGTCATCAAGACATCGAAAAAATGGATATCCTTTACCAAGATGAAGATCACCCAAAATCCGACGTCATTGTGGAAGTGGACCGCATCTACTTCCCATATAAAGCTACGGACACCGACGGATTCGACAATGAACACCAATCTTCTTTCGTTTCATCCGAAAACAAATTATATATCGTAATCGATCCGGAAAAAAATGTGAAAGATATCTATCCTAACATCGTTTAATGGATCAAAAAAATGGGCCCTTGCTGAAAAAGCGAGGGTCCATTTTTTGATCTCTGCTAGGCAGCCTATCCCTGCAGGTTATCAAAAAAATCCGACAATTGTCGTTTTTAAGGTAACAATACCCGCGACATAGGATATAATGAGGTCAGCTGCATACAATGCACAGTTTGATCGGAGAGGCTCCTGTTTTTTTGAGATATTTTCAGGGAAAGTCTTGCGGAAAGAAATACCGGAACAGGAGATGCTTCTGTTTATTTAGGAGATTATTTTTATGAAGAAAACCTATGCCATTGTCGATCTGGAGACAACGGGATCCAGCTTCAAGCGAGGAGATCGGATCATTCAATTCGGGTGTACCCTGCTTCAGGACGGCAAAATAGTTCAGGAAATCAATATAACCATCAATCCCGGCAGGAAAATACCGGATATCATCGAGAAGTTGACGGGAATCAGGAACAAGGACGTCAAAGAGGCTCCTTATTTTGAAGACGTATGTGATTTCATCTACAACACATTGGATGGTTGCATTTTTGTAGCGCATAACGTGCATTTCGATTACCATTTTTTGGACAGCTCCTTCCACGAAGTCGGCATGCCGCCGCTTTCGCTGCGTGCGATGGATACGGTGGAGTTGACGAAAATCCTCTATCCGACCTTGTCCAGTTATCGGTTGGGCGATTTGTCAAATCACTTTGGTTTGGCGCATGATAGTGCCCACGATGCCGCAAGCGATGCACATGCGACTGCGGAACTTTTTCTCCAATTGAAGGAGAAGGCCAACAAATTGCCGTTGGTCACGCTGGAAAAATTGAATTTCTTGTCGGCGCACTGTCAGGTTGACAACGATTCCTTTTTCTATGAAAGTTATGAAACCGCCAAAGAGATGCGCTCTCCGCTCCCGCAGCAAATCTATGTCAAAAATGGGTTGGCGCTGAAGGAAAAGGAAATACGCTTGGAACAGACTGCTTACAGAGAAAAAGAAGTTGCCGATTTCTCGGAAGTGGCCAAAAGACTGATGGCAAATCATGGGTTGGAAATCCGTTCGGAGCAGATCGAGATGATGCAATCGCTTTTTGACTTCCGTCAGGCTGAAACGCCCCAAAATCTGGCGATCGAAGCTGCACCGGGCATCGGGAAGACATTGGCGTACCTGTTGCCCGCCGCTTATCAGGCAACCCCGGAAAACAAAGTCATGATCAGCACCTCCACGCTGCTTTTGCAGGAACAGATCATGGACAACGAAATGACCCGGTTGCGCAAGATGCTGCCGTTTGAGTTGCAGGTAAGCTCATTGAAAGGGAAGACGAACATCGTTCATCTGGAGAAAATAGCCGCATTGACTTTGGGATCCCTCACCAAAAAAGAATCTTTGATCATGATGAGCATCTTTGTCTGGTTGACCGAGACGGAATCCGGCGATATCAGCGAATTGAGCCAAGCGCAGAATTTTGATTTTTTGTGGGAAAAATTGACATATGAAAGCCATGAGGCCCCTTTAATAGGAAAATGGGCCGATGATGACTTCTTCTCCTTCAACAACAAAAAAGCGGAGCAATCCAGCCTGATCGTCACGAACCATTCCTTTTTGAGTCATCACATCGATGATCTGGCTATTTTTGACCAGGGCCAGACCATAGACCTGATCCTCGATGAGGCGCATCAGTTCCCGCGCGTCTATCAGGATGCGCACAAAAAAAGTGTGGCTTTGTCCATCCTGAAACGGCGCTTGAAGCGGTTCGGCTACTTCCTGCGGGATTTTCGCGAGGCGATAGAGAAGGAGGCTGACGGTGATTCCTTGGACTATGATTTGTTCAACCTTGAATTCGCGGTCGATCAACTGCAGCAGGAGTGTGCCCATTCAGAAGAAGTGTTGATGCGTTCCCTAATCAATGAGGTTGGGGAAAAGGGTGAAGTTTATCTGGATGAGAATTTTCAGGTTGAGAACGGAATGAAGAAAATCTACAAGAAAATGCACCAGTACATTCAGGAGACAAGACTTGCCGCGATGCGTTGCCTGGATAAAGCCAGCTTGAGGAACGATCCGGTCATGGGCCCGCGCGGAAAGGCACTGCTTGATGACTTGGATGCGGTCCAAGGCAATCTGCAATATTTTTTTGAAGATCGCGCAGGCACGTATCATGTGCTGCACTTTACTTGGGATAATGATCTGCTTTCATTGGCGATCGAAATAAACCAGATCGACCTTTCGGAAGAAATCCATTCCAAAATTAAAGAGCGATTCAGCAGGACGGTTTATTTGAGTTCGACACTCAAAGTGGATGATTCGCTGGACTATTTTAAAAACAAAATCGGTGAAGCAGAATTGCAGGAAGCGCATTTTGCTTCACCCTATAACTTGAGTGAACGATTGCGGATTTTCCTTCCAGCTGACATTACGGCCATCACGTCCTTGGATGATAAACAAGCGGCCAAACAGATTGTTTCGACGTTGCAGGAAATCATACTCCCACAACAGCGCAAAGCCTTAGTGCTGTTCACATCCAACCGCTTGCTGGAGGAGGTCCATAACCAGCTCAAAAATGCGGTCTCTGCCGGATTCCCGGGAACGGAAATACTGGCTCAAGGTTTCTCCGGCAGCCGAAGAAGGATGCACAATCGGTTCATGTCAGCCGGTGCGGCAATTTTGCTTGGCTCCGCTTCTTACTGGGAAGGCATAGATTTTTCCGATCAGGCAGTTGAAATTTTGGTGATCACAAGACTGCCGTTCGATCCGCCTCACCGTCCTGAGAATGCTGCGTTCCAAGCGTATCATCAGGACAAAGGCAAGAAGGCATTCTATGAAGAGTTTCTTCCGCGTGCGATGATCCGCCTAAAACAGGGCATTGGCAGGCTCGTCCGCTCCAGAAATACGAAAGGAGTAGTCATTTGCCTGGACGACAGATTGACCAAAAGTAATTATTCCAAACGTATGCAACAGATGCTTCCGGAGGGCGTAGGGATCAAAGTAGCCGATCACGCTGAAATAAATGCGGAAATTCAAGAATTTCTGAAAAAATAATGCGGTGGGATATTCCATCAGCTTGAAGTTTAAGGTATCATTAATAATTAGGTGAGATTGCGATTAAGTTTCAAACAAAGATAAGGAAGTGGAAGATGTGAAGAAGAATATCATTGTTGGGACGATTGTGATTCTTTTCCTGATGATCGTCAGTTCCTACACGATATTTTACCGAAGCCAGCAGCCGATGCTGCAGGCGGAGAAAGAAGCAACCGCCATTGCAGAGGCGAACGCCAATATCCAGAAGGTCCAAGATTTTTATTGGTACAACGGATCTGAGACGTATTTCACACTGGCCGGTATCGATGACAACAATGAAGAATTATATGTCATCATCAAGAAAGACGGCGGTGAAACCACTATCCTGAATACTGCGGAAGTCATCACCGAAAGTGAAGCTAAATCAATCACTCAGGCGGATAAGAACCCTGAACGGATTCTGGAGGCGAGACTGGGGATAGAGAACGAAGAACCGGTTTGGGAAGTCACCTACAAAAATGCAAACGATACGATTGGTTACTATTTGATATCCGCTATTTCTGGTAAATGGCTCAAAGATATAGAAAACATATAAATTGGAGTGATTGAGATGGTAAAAATTTCTGAAAGAATGAAAAAAATAAGCGAATCCCCGACATTGGCGACGTCAGCTAAAGTCAACGTCATGAAAGCGCAAGGTAAGGATATCCTTAACTTGACCGTAGGGGAACCGGACTTCGATACGCACGCTTCAATCCTGAATGCTGCAGTAGAAGCGATCCAATCAAACAAAGCGAATCACTACACACCGACTGCCGGTATCCTGCCATTGCGTCAAGCAATTGTTGATTATCACCAGAAGTATGACGGAGTCAGTTTCGCAGTCAATCAGGTCATCGTGACTGAAGGGGCCAAAAATGCTTTGTTTGCGCTATTCCAAGTCATTCTTAATCCCGGAGATGAAGTCATCGTCCCTGCGCCATATTGGGTAAGCTATACGGAGCAGATCAAATTGGCGGGCGGCGTCAACGTTCTCGTCGAAACAGCGCCTGAAAAAGGCTTCAAACTGACTGTGGAAGATCTTGAAAAACATCGCAACGAAAAAACGGTTGCTTTGCTTTTGAACTCTCCGTCGAACCCGACCGGTATGATCTATACGCCAGAAGAACTGAAGGCAATCGGGGAGTGGGCGGTTGCACACGATATCTTGATCATCGCTGATGAAATTTACTACCGACTGACTTATAACGGAAATAAAGCCATCTCAATCGCTTCCCTGTCAGAGGAAATCAAGAACCAGACGATCATCATCAACGGAATCTCCAAGACATACGCTATGACAGGCTGGAGGATCGGATATGCAATAGGGAATGCGGAAATCATCAGTAAGATGATCGAACTATCCAGTCATTCGACAAGCAATCCTGCCGGACCAAGCCAATATGGCGCGCTGGCTGCATTGACCGGACCACAAGATTTCGTTGAGGATATGCGCGCAGCATTCGAAGCGCGCCTGAACTTCTTCTATCCGCTTGTTGCGAGCATTCCCGGTTTCAAGGTCACGAAACCTCAAGGAGCCTTTTACCTGTTCCCGAACGTGAAGGAAGCAGCCGAAATGTGCGGTTTTGAAGAAGTGAAAGACTTTACGCTGGCTTTGATCGAAGAGGCAAATGTCGCTTTGGTTTCAGGCGATGGTTTTGGATACCCTGATTATGCCAGAATAAGTTATACTGTCAGAGAAGAACTACTGGCAGAAGCAGTAGATCGCATCAAAAAATTTATCGAAACCCACAAAAAATAAACTATTTTTTGTGGTAAAAGGGGTAGAATAGTTTGACACTTATCACAATGGACCAAGCGAAAGAATATGTAGGGCAAGAGATTTCCATTGGTGCTTGGGTAACCAACAAAAGAAGCAGCGGAAAAATCGCTTTTCTGCAATTGCGTGACGGCGCCCATTATTTCCAAGGCATCGTTCTGAAAAATGATGTAGGTGAGGAATTGTTCGACGTCGCAAAATCGCTGACGCAAGAAACTTCTTTGATCGTCAAAGGGATCATCCAAGAAGACACCCGTTCGAAGCTTGGATACGAATTGCTCGTAACCGGCATCGAAGTGGTAGGGGAAAGCCACGATTATCCGATCACACCTAAAGAGCACGGAACAGATTTCCTGATGGATCATCGTCATCTATGGCTGCGTTCATCCAGACAGCACGCCATCATGAAGATCCGGAACGAAATCATCCGTGCCACTTATGAATTCTTTAATCAGGAAGGGTTCATCAAGGTGGACCCGCCGATCCTGACCGGCAGCGCGCCGGAAGGGACGACCGAGTTGTTCCACACCAAGTATTTCGATGAGGAAGCCTACTTGTCCCAGAGTGGGCAGTTGTACATGGAAGCGGCAGCGATGGCCTTCGGAAAAGTTTTTTCATTCGGCCCGACTTTCCGTGCCGAAAAATCGAAAACACGCCGCCACCTGATCGAATTCTGGATGATGGAGCCGGAAATGGCCTTCATGCATCAAGACCAAAGTCTGGAAGTCCAAGAAAAATACGTCGCTTATCTGGTCCAATCGGTGCTGGATAATTGCGATATCTACTTGGATACGCTGGAGCGCGACAAAGAATTGCTGAAAAAATATACGCAATTGCCGTACGACCGCATCAGCTATGATGATGCCGTAGCTTTGTTGAACGCAAACGGATTTGACGATATCGTCTGGGGCGATGATTTTGGTTCGCCTCATGAAACCTTTATCGCGAACCAATCGGACCGACCGGTATTCATCCTTAATTATCCGAAAGCGATCAAACCTTTTTACATGAAAGAACATCCGGATCGTCCGGAAGTCGTTCTGTGTGCGGATATGATCGCTCCTGAAGGATATGGGGAAATAATCGGCGGCAGCGAACGCGAAGTGGATTACCAACGCTTAAGCGAACAGATCGAAAAATTCGGCCTGAGCAAGGAAGACTATTCATGGTATTTGGATCTGCGCAAATACGGCTCCGTACCTCATTCCGGTTTCGGGTTGGGACTTGAAAGAATGGTGACTTGGATCTCCGGGACCGAGCACATCCGCGAGTCGATTCCGTTCCCTCGCCTTCTGAACCGGATCTACCCTTAACCAGGCTATTCCGCGAATCATAATTTAATCATAACAGAATGGGAGTGGGGCAAATAGCAGCTATTTGTTCCACTTCCTTTTTCTCTAAAGGAGTTTATCAATATAATGTCATACAACAAATTAACCAAATGGATCGAATCAGGACAGACGCTGATCCCGAATTTATTGCTGCAGAACTACAAAAGGATCGGGCTTGCGGATACGGAATTCATTTTTGTGCTGCAGCTGAAAGCTTACATCGATAAGAACATACCATTTCCGAATCTGGCACTGATCGCCGAACATATGGGCATTGCCGAAAAGGATGTCTTTTCCTTGTTGCATAATTTGATGCAGAAGCAGATGATTTTGATGGAGACGAAAAATGATCTCGCCGGCAAAGTGGAGGATTCCTATTCCTTGGATCCGATCTATCAACGGCTGTTCCAATTGATGGAACGTTCCGAGAAAAAACAGCCCATCCAGCAACAGGGTAAGAATATTATGACCATGTTCGAGCAGGAATTCGGGCGCAACTTATCGCCCATCGAAATGCAGACCATTGCGAGTTGGATCGATATGGACCACTATCCGGTCGAATTGATCGAATCAGCTTTGAAAGAAGCGGTGTTGAATCGCGTCTACAGCCTGAAATACATCGACCGCATTCTGCTTGCCTGGGAAAAGAAAAATATCAAAAGCGTAAAAGATCTGATCCAGCAGCAAACGACGCGGCCCCAAAGCAATCAGGATAAATCCAATGAAAAAGCGGCAACGGATGCGCCGATGGAAGTGCCGCTTTACAATTGGCTGGATACTGACGCGGACGCATAGGTGAGGTGAAATATGTTATCGAAAAGAAAGACTGTCGAAGCGCTGGATGAGATGGCTACGCTGTTCCCGAATGCGCAATGCGAACTGCTGCACCGGAACGTGTTTCAGCTGTTGATCGCGACACTCCTCAGCGCCCAAGCAACGGACGTTTCCGTCAACAAGGTCACGCCAAGCCTGTTTGGCCGATTCCCCACGCCCGAGGCTTTCGTTGCGGCCCCGCTCGAGTCGATCATGCAGGAAATCAAAACGATCGGCCTGTACAGGAACAAAGCATCCAACATCCAAAAATGCTGCAAAATGCTGCTGGAGGATTTCGGCGGCGAAGTACCCAGCACAATGGAAGAACTGACCAAGTTGCCCGGAGTAGGGCGAAAAACAGCGAATGTCGTCATGAGTGTCGGTTTCCATATTCCGGCGATTGCGGTGGATACCCATGTGGAACGGATAGCCAAACGGCTGCGGATTGCTCCCCAGAAAGCATCGGTTCTCGAAGTCGAAGAGCTGCTGATGAAAAAAATTCCGCGGGAGCGATGGTCCGATGCGCATCACCAGATGATCTTCTTCGGCCGGTACCATTGCACAGCCAGAAATCCCAAGTGCGACGTTTGCCCGTTGCTTTCGATGTGCCAGGAAGGGCAAAAGCGCCTGGGTTTGAAGTGAATCGGAAGAGCGCAGCTTCCGCAAACAAAAACAGCCAGCTCCTTATCAATTCGGGAGCTGGCTGTTTTCTTATGGATTCTGGGCTGTTTCTTCGTCATCTTGGACGGCGGAGGATGCTTGGTCGCTATCCGCCGAGCTGGAGGACGATGCTGAATCGCTTGCTGAATCACCATCATCTGCGGAATCCGCTTCGGAGGATTCCTGTGCCGGATCGGCGATGGTCAACTGGATGGATGAAGAAGGTGACGTGCTTGAACCGACTTTGACGGTCAACGAAATCGTGATTGTGCCTTTATCAGGATTATCAATGACGACTTTGGTGTCTGTTGTCGTTTCGGATGCGCCGCCTGCTGTCACGGTGTATTGTGCTTGTGCGTTCGAATCGGTGCCGCTGGCTGAATATTTATCCCATTCGACGGTCAATTCGTCCTTATCTGCATCGTAGCTGGCCTTCAAACCGGCAGGCGCCAACAGCGTCACGCCGTATTTCTTGGAGGTGGAAGTAGGTTCCGTTCCTTTGACGAAAAGTTCTGTGGCGATCAGGCTGCTCGGTGTATTTGGACCGGGCTTCATGATCGGATCAGTGTATTTTTCGATCGAGACTTTGCTTACTGATGAAGGCATCGTCCAATCGGAGTAATCGGTATCCTCGGAGACGTAGGACATCAACTCACGATAAATATCGCGCGTCAGACTTTGTGTCTGGTAATCCAAAAAGTTTCCGTATTCTTTGGAATTGTCATAGCCGACCCATACTGAGATGGAATAGCTGGTTGAATAACCGGCAAACCAGGCATCTGGAGCGGCATAAGGCACGTTTGCACCGCCGACTGCTGCCAATTCGTCATCCGTGTAGTTGGTTGTCCCGGTTTTGCCGGCCTGCGGCAATCCGGATATCTGGGCGTTCGTTGCCGTTCCTTCGGTGATGACGTCCTTCAGCATATCGGTGATCATGTAGGCAGTGGATTCCTTCATCGCTTCCGTTCCGTTCGGTTCGAAGGTGAATTCTTCACCTTCCGCGGTCGTCACGGATTGGACCGTATAAGGCTCGTAGTAAGTGCCCCCGTTAGCGAAGGCGGCATAAGCGGCAGAAAGCTCGATCGGTGTCGCTTCGCCGCCGATGGCATTGGATTCAACCAAATATTCCTGGCCATCGTTTGTGATCGTGATGCCCAATTTTTGCAGGAAGGAAAAGGCGTTATCCGCACCGACTTCCTGGAAAGTCTTCAATGCCGGAATGTTGCGCGAATCGACCAGCGCTTCGCGGATGGTCTGGTCGCCTTTGTAGTCGTTGTCGTAGTTGTTGATTTCGCTGCCGTCAGAGTAACTGTATTCCTCGTCGACGACCAATGTGCCTGTCGAGTAATCCAAGTATTCGATGGCCGGACCGTAGACAGCCAATGGTTTCATTGTCGAACCGATGCTGCGCTCGAGCGTTGAGGCGCGATTCAGTCCGAGCTGGACAGTCTGGTTGCGGCCGCCGATGACTGCCTGAATGGCGCCTGTATTGACATCGACCATGGAAACCCCTGTCTGCAACAGATCGTCCGGGAATTCTATATAGTCGTACGTATTCACGATATCGTAGAGACGTTGCTGGGCATCCATATCGATGTTGGTCGTGATCGTCAGCCCGCCTTCGTAGACGTCCAGACCGGTTTTTTCAGCGACTTCATCTATGACGAGTTGGATATAAGGATCGATCACCAGTGATGTATTGACGTCCGCGGAGTGATCGACAATGCTGCCTTCGATTTGGACTGTTTTCGCTTCAGCGCTCTCTTCGGCAGTGATTTTTTCGTTTTCGACCATCATGTCCAAAACAAGATCGCGTCTTGTTTGCGTGTCCGCCGGATTGTTGATCGGGTCATATAGGGAAGGCGCTTGCGGCATGCCGGCCAAAGTGGCGGCTTCCGCGAGCGTCACATCAGTGATGGATTTGCCGAAAAAGTATTCGGCGGCCGTGCCCATGCCGTAGACGTTATTGGACATGTAGACTTTGTTGATGTAGAATGCCAAAATCTCGTCTTTCGTGTATTCACGTTCCAGCTGCATGGACATCCAGGCTTCCTGCGCTTTTCGCTCCAAGGTCTGGTCTTCGGAACTGGTTGAAAAATAGGATAATTTTATCAATTGCTGGGTGATGGTGCTTCCGCCCTGCGAGATGCCGCCTTGCTGGAGGTTCGCGAACAGGGCGCCGATGATCCGGATCGGATCGACACCATTATGATCGTAGAAACGTTGATCTTCTATCGATACGATGGCATCCTTCAAAACTTGCGGGATATCCTCGGCGGCAATCAATGTCCGGTTCTGATCGTTTCCGCCGATCTCGTTGATTTCGTTTCCGTCAGCATCCAAAATGGTCGATGCCACTGTTCCGACTAATTTTTCTTCAGTCAGTTCGGGAGCGGAAGAGACGTAATAAAAGAAGAGGCCTGCTCCGGAAGCGAGTCCGATGACCCCTAAGGCCAGAACACCAAAGATTATTTTCTTCCAAAGCGCCACCCCGGTTTTTTTCACGCCCGCTTTCGTTTTTGCTTTCACCGCCGTTTTACGTGGGCCTTTCGTAGTTCCGTTCTTCTTTCTGTTGTTTGCGCGTGATCGTGTATGATTGCCTTCATTCGGCATGTAGTTCACCTCTTAATTATTTGATAGTGCGTTCAAGCATTTTATCCACTGCATCCAGATAATCCAGTCGCGGATTGAATCCGTATGCCACTTCTATCCCATTATCCTCAATAAAAGCCAGTGGGATCGATTTACGGCCATTATTCAATGTATTCTCCCAAAAGTCAATCAAATAGGAACTGTTCAGCAGGAATACGCGGTTGAAAACGGAAAATCGGATCAGGACGAACGTGATTCCTTGCTGTTGGATACACCTTTTCATATGGATGATCTGATGCTCGTGGAAGTTGCTCAATGGTATGGCTGTCTTGTTTTTTGTTTCTTTGGCCTCAAAGTCCAGGTATAGCCCTTTGTAGACGCCGTTGTAGTCGGTAGTGGAGGACTGCCGATAGTAAGCCTCCTTGATGACGGCTGCGCTTCTTTTGGGGTAATCCACTTTGACGACTTGGATAGGCGTCGGCTTTTTGTGGATGACGGCTTTCCCTGATGAAAGGTAATGCTCATTGCTGCTGTTGATTTCTTCTTCAAGCGTCATTCCCCGGTTGCTGTATACGAAGTCTTTCCTCTTTGCAGTTTTCGGCATATGCGACTCGGCATGGAACTTTTTGCCGTTCGGATAATTTACGGCCACTGACGATCACCCCCATTGAATGATTATACCAAAAACATATGGTGAAAGAAATCTAAGAAACCATTAAAATAGATGCTTAAAGCGTTGATAGCGGGCACAATTTTTGAACGAATGCGGATTAATTAAGCACTTTTTGTTTACAACACCGCTTTTCTAGTGTAGTATTGGAGAGTGTGCAATATCAAATTAATTGCAATAAAATCAAGATTTTTGGAGGAAAGTAAATGACTGCAAACTGGGAAAAAACAGGCACTAACGATGGTGTCTTAACATTTGAAATTTCAGAAGAAATCATCAAACAAGAAATGGATAAGGTCTTCAACAAAGTGAAAAAGAACGTTTCCGTTCCTGGATTCCGTAAAGGTAAAGTTCCTCGTCACGTATTCAACAATATTTATGGTGAAGAATCTTTATTCGAAGATGCATTGAATGGCGCTTTGCCTGATGCTTATTCACAAGCAATCGAAGAAGCTGGATTGGATCCTGTTTCTCAACCAAAAATTGACATCAAGAGCATGGAAAAAGGCCAGCCTTGGGTCATCGCTGCTGAAGTTACAGTGAAACCTGAAGTGAAGCTTGGAGAATACAAAAATCTTAAAGTTGAAAAACAAGACCGCGTCGTTACAGATGAGGATGTAGAAAACAACTTGAAAGAAAAACAAGAGCGTCAAGCTGAATTGGTTCTTAAAGAAGAAGGCGCAGAACTTGGCGACACAGCTGTAATCGACTACGAAGGATTCGTTGACGGTGTGGCTTTTGAAGGCGGCAAAGACCAAAACCATTCTTTAGAGTTGGGATCTAAGCAATTCATCCCAGGTTTCGAAGAACAATTGGTCGGCGTTAAAGCTGGAGAAGAAAAAGACGTTGTCGTGACTTTCCCTGAAGATTATCAAGCTGAAGATCTTAAAGGCAAAGAAGCTACTTTTAAAGTAGTCGTACACGAAATCAAAACAAAACAATTACCTGCTTTGGATGACGAGTTCGCAAAAGATGTCGACGAAGAAGTTGAGTCATTGGACGAATTGAAAGCTAAAATCCGCAAGGAATTGGAAGAAAGCAAAAATGCTGCAGCTGATGAAGCTGTTCAGGATCTAGCTTTGAGACAAGCAGTGGAAAACGCTGAAATCGTTGAATTGCCGCACGTAATGGTTCACGATGAAGTGCACCGTCAAATGGATCTATTCCTGAATGACATGCAACGTCAAGGAATCTCTCCTGAATTGTACTACCAAATCACAGGTACTACAGAACACGACTTGCACGTCCAAATGGAAGCTGATGCTGATGTACGCACGAAAACGTCACTAGTGTTGGAACAAATCATCAAAGATGAAAACATCGTCGTTTCTGAAGAAGAAATCGCTGCAGAAATCGAAGAGTTAGCGAAACAATACAACATGGATGCAGACCGTGTCCGCGGATTGGTTAGCCCTGATATGTTGACTAACGATATCCAAATGAAGAAAGCGATGAGCATCATCACTGATTCAGCAATCGAAGAATAAGAAAAGTTGAAACAGAATACAGAGATCGGGACATTGTCTTCCATAGTCAGTGTCCCATCTGTTTATACTCAGGGATATATTCGGACTGTAACCCCACATAGGTAAACGAATCATATTCTTTTTCAATTTTTCCTTTCTGTGTTAAGATGTAAACCGTTCGAAAGCGGTCAGGGTCACTGCGCCAAAGCAATCGGCGTATCCTGGCAAGTTCCGCTGGATCGGAAAGTAAGTATATAGAGAGGAGAATGATTGTGTTCCATGATGAAAGTATCGGGACAATACATTGTTCATTCTGCGGAAAATCTCAGGACCAAGTGAAAAAGATCATTGCGGGGCCGGATGTATATATTTGTAATGAGTGTGTAGATTTATGCAAAGAGATCATCGATGAAGAGATCTATGCACCAAGCGAAGCGGTATTCACCGAGGTACCAAAACCGCAGGAAATCCAAAAGATTTTGGGCGAATATGTGATTGGCCAAGAAAAAGCCAAGCGTACGCTATCTGTAGCGGTCTATAATCACTACAAACGCATCGGCCAAATGAGCATGATGTCAGAAGACGATAATGTAGAGTTACAAAAAAGTAATATTTGTTTGATAGGCCCGACAGGTTCGGGTAAAACGTTCCTTGGCCAAACATTGGCGCGCATCCTGGATGTCCCATTTGCGATTGCAGATGCGACAAGTTTGACGGAGGCCGGCTATGTTGGTGAGGATGTCGAGAATATCCTATTGAAGCTGCTTCAGGCTGCCGATTTTGATGTCGAGCGGGCCGAACGGGGAATCATCTACATCGACGAGATTGACAAGATCGCCCGCAAAGGCGAAAATGTATCGATCACGAGAGACGTGAGTGGTGAAGGGGTTCAACAGGCGCTGCTTAAAATTTTGGAAGGCACTGTTGCGAACGTTCCACCGCAAGGCGGCAGAAAACACCCGCAGCAAGAGTTCATCCAAATCGACACGACGAACATTCTCTTCATCGTCGGCGGTGCCTTTGATGGCATCGAAACGATCGTGAAAGAGCGTCTTGGCGAGAAAGTCATCGGCTTCGGCTCCCCTCAAGCCAAGCATTTGGAAGACAAGAGCATTATGCAGCAGATCATCCCGGAAGATTTGTTGAAATTCGGCCTGATCCCGGAATTCATCGGTCGTTTACCGATAATGGCTGCATTGGAAAAGTTGACGGAAGATGATTTGGTTCATATTCTGACACAACCAAAGAATGCCTTGGTCAAACAATACAAAAAATTGCTTGAGTTGGATGGCGTCGAATTGGTGTTCGAAGATGACGCACTGCGCTCCATCGCCAAAAAAGCACTGGAAAGAAACACAGGTGCCCGCGGATTGCGCTCCATCATCGAAAACATCATGCTGGACATCATGTTTGATATCCCAAGCAGAGATGAAATCGTGAAATGCGTCATAACGGACAATACAGTCAATGGCATCGACGCGCCGTTGCTGTTCGATGAAGACGGCAAACAGATCAACTGAACATGAGCTTGCGTTTGAAGTCCGGCGAATCAGACAATTTTCAATCTGATTTCCGGATTTTTTCGCCTAATCATGGCAGTCGATTGCAGCAATAGTTTTAAGCGTCGTTTTAATTGCAGACGGCTTTGAAAAGGAGTGAAAATATATGCACGTAAAAGAAGCAGAAATCGTAATGAGTGCTGTCGATCCGAAACAATACCCAGACACCGGTTTTGCTGAAATCGCTTTGGCGGGACGGTCCAACGTGGGCAAGTCGTCGTTCATCAACAAGCTGATCAATCGCAAAGCATTAGCGCGGACATCAAGCAAACCGGGAAAGACCCAGACTTTGAACTTCTATCTGATCAATAATTCATTTTATTTTGTGGATGTTCCGGGTTATGGTTACGCGAAAGTTTCAAAGACGGAAAGGGCGAAATGGGGCCAAATGTTGGAGACGTACTTCACACAACGTGATACGTTGCGGCATGTCTTTCTGATTGTCGATTTTCGTCATGAACCTACCGAAGACGATATTCAGATGAAGGATTTCATAGAATATTACAACCTTCCTTATTCGGTCATCGCGACCAAATGCGATAAAATACCGCGCGGGAAATGGAATCAACATTTTTACCGCATCAAGAAAGCTTTGAATCTACCGAGCGATGAGTCCTTAATCATGTTTTCAAAAGAAACGGGTGAGGGTTTCGAAAAGGCCTGGACGTTGATTGAAGGAATATTGGCTGAGTATGATGAAGCTGCGCAGGACTAACAAAAAAACAATGGGCAACATCCTACTATTGGGTGTTGCCCATTCTTCGTCCATTCGTTATGATGGGTTAGACAAGGTGCTTGTCGTCGAACGAATAGGACATAGGAGGGCAATATGGGGACTGAAGAAAAGCTGAGCCGTTACACGACTGAAGAAAAAAGTTGGATTATGCAGGATTGGGCGAATTCGGCATATTCCATTATGATCACAACAGCAGTATTCCCTTTGTATTTCAAGTCGATCGCGGAAAGTGGCGGATTGGCGGATGCAGACTCGACAGCTTATTGGGGATATGCGAATGCGGCTGCCACGCTGGTTGTGTCGCTGCTTGCCCCTGTATTGGGAGCTGTCGCGGATTACAAAGGCTTTCGCAATCCTTTGTTTACGGGCTTTACGTTGGCCGGCATTTTCGCAACGATTGGGTTTGTATTTGTGCCTGCTGCAAATTGGCTGTTTCTGTTGGGATTGTACATGTTATCTGTGATTGGTTTTTCCGGAGCGAATATTTTTTATGACGGCTCCTTGATGGACGTGACGACCGATGAACGGATGGACCGCATATCCTCGGCGGGATTCGGCTGGGGCTATATCGGCAGTTCCATCCCTTTCGTCATCTTCATTTTTTTCCAATTGACCGGCATTTTGCCATTGAGCACGAGCGGCATTGTGAAGGGCGGCTTCATCCTGACTGCGGTTTGGTGGTTCATCTTCACCATCCCTTATTGGAAGAATGTCAAGCAGAACTATTACATCGAAAAAGAGCCGCATGTGGTCCGCAAGAGTTTTGTCAGATTATGGGAAACGCTGAAGAACATCAAGGAATACAGACAAGCCTTTTTATTTTTGTTGGCTTATTTCTTCTACATCGACGGAGTTGGGACCATCTTCAAGATGGCGACTGCGGTTGGATCGGATATCGGGCTCTCTTCGAATGAACTGATCGTTGTCATGCTGGTGGTCCAGTTCGTTGCTTTCCCGTTTTCCATCCTGTACGGCCGAGCATCCAAGCGCTTCGGCAACAAGAACATGATTTTTGTGGGCATTGTAACCTATATTTTTATCTGCATTTATGCGCTGCAGTTGGACTCGTTGCTGACATTCATCATTTTGGCGCTGCTTGTGGGCACAGCCCAAGGCGGCGTGCAGGCGTTGAGCCGATCCTTATTCGGTCAACTGATCCCGAAAGAGCAGGCGAACGAATTTTTCGGATTCTATAACATCTTCGGGAAATTTGCGGCTGTGGTCGGTCCGCTGCTGGTCGGACTCATCTCGCAGCTGACAGGAAACTCTTTGGATGGCGTTTTTGCCCTGATCATCCTGTTCGTGATCGGCGGGATACTGCTGTTCTTTGTAAAAGTTCCGGATCCGCAAGCAAAGCAGCAGAGTTGACCATTTGAATTAATGTTTGCATGTGTGCCGAAAATGTGTTAAAATCTAATTTGCATCTTTATGCTCGTTTTTATAAAATGAAGACATTTCTTCAAGGTGGGAGACATTTGGCAGAACGTATTTCAGAAGAAAAATTAGCGCAAATCAGAACCGAAACGAATATTGTTGATGTCGTCAGCCAATATGTACAACTTAAAAAAAGAGGCAAGAATCATTTCGGATTTTGCCCGTTCCATGACGAGAAGACCCCTTCTTTTTCTGTTGCAGAAGAAAAACAGATTTTCCACTGTTTCAGCTGCGGAAGAGGAGGGAATGTTTTTACCTTTTTGATGGATGTCGAGGGCGTTTCGTTCGTTGAGGCAGTCATCAAGACAGCCGAATTAAGCAACATTGCCTTGGATTTCTCGTACGAAAGCCATGCACAGGATAATCCGCTGCAGTCAAAAAAAGAAAAACTGATCCAAATCCACGAGGAAGCAGCTGCCTTTTACCATCAGGTCCTGATGAATACCGTCACGGGGCAAGCTGCGCTTGATTACATGATCCAACGCGGTTTCACCCCGGAGACACTAAAAGAGTATCAAATAGGGTTTTCCCCTTCCAATCGGACGGCGCTCTTTCAAATGCTAAAAGCGAAGGTATTCGATGAAGGACTCCTTCAGGAAAGTGGTATATTCACGGATAGACAAGGCCAGAACGAACTTTTTGATCGCTTCTCGGCCAGGATCATTTTCCCATTGCGGAACGCTAAAGGAAAGACGGTCGCTTTTTCCGGCAGAATTCTGCATGCTTCCCCAGCGGATGATACAGGTTACCATGAAGCAAAATATTTGAACAGCCCCGAAACACTTTTGTTCAACAAGCGGGATTTCCTTTTCAACTTCGATAAAGCCCGCAGTGAGATCCGAAGGCATTCAGAGGTGATCCTTTTCGAAGGATATATGGATGTCATATCCGCTTGGCAAGCGGGTGTGAAAAATGGCGTCGCCTCGATGGGGACCAGTCTGACGGAAGAACAGAACCGGATATTGACGAAGACCGCCGATAAAATAGTCATTGCCTATGACGGTGATCGGCCTGGTGTAGAAGCGACCAAGCGCGCCATAGAGATACTGGAACGCAACAAGCACTTCGATATCTCCATTTTCCCGCTGGAAGCAGGCATGGACCCTGATGAATACATCCAGCAGAAAGGTCCGGAGGCATTCGCCAAGGCACTGAACAATAACAGGGAGACAGTCATTCAGTTCTATTCGCGCTACCTCAAGATGAATCTGAACCTGGATTCCGAAAAAAATCGCATCACCTATATCGAAACCATGCTTAAGGCATTGGCTCCCTTGGATTCATTAGTCGAAAGGGAGCTCTACATGAAGGACATCGCGGATGAATTCAGTATTCCGATCGATATCCTGCAGAAGCAATTGAAGGGTTATCAGCAAGAGGTGCTCCAGCAAAGGCCTGAGCGCGAGCCGGTCAGGAGAACCGCGCCGCATGATGCCGCTCAGCACGCCATGTATCCAAGCGCGAACAGACGCAAAGTGACCCAGGCTGAGCAAAGCGAAAAGCAGCTGCTTTACCGTCTGTTTCATTTCGAGGAAGTCTGGTCGTATCTGAATGAAATTGATGCGGATTTCAATTTCATCCATGATGACTACCAGACAATCTACATTTTGTATGAAGAGTTTTTCAGACAGAATGGGTTGGTCGGCAATATCGATCAATTCTTGGACCGCATCAATAATCCGGCTCTTCAAAACGTGATTACGGAGATTGAATGGTTCCAATTGGATTCGGAAGTCACCTATCAGGAAATTCAGGATCTCGTCCATATCATCCGGGACAAGTCGTCTTTACAGGACCAACTGACCAAGAAACAGGCAGAAATGAAGGAAGCTCGAAAGAGAAATGACAATGAGCGTCTGAAGACAATCATGTTGGAAATCGTTTCGCTCTCAAAAGAATTAAAAGCAACAAAGAAATAGCCCGCATCGAATGGAGGAATCATTTTATGGCAATCGAAAAAAATGATCAAGGTTTAACGTTAGAACAGGTAACCAAAAAGCTGATCGCAGAACATAAATTATTGGGGTCCGTCTTCTACGACGAATTGGCTGATAAGATAGCTACACCTTTCCAATTGGACGCGGATGACATGGATAAACTGATACAAAAAATGGAAGACGGCGGTGTCAGTGTCGTAGACGCAGACGGCGGCCCGACAGCTCGTCAACTTGCCAAAGAGACAGTGAAGCCTGAAAAACCAGCTGCATCCAAAAAGGATGAAGAAGAAGACTTGATGGCCGTGCCGGCCGGAGTGAAAATCAACGACCCGGTCCGCATGTACCTGAAGGAAATCGGCCGCGTGCCTTTGTTGAACGCAGAGGAAGAAGTCAATTTGGCCTTGCGCATCAAAGACGGCGATCAGGAAGCGAAACAGCAACTGGCTGAGGCCAATTTGCGTCTGGTCGTTTCCATCGCGAAACGTTATGTAGGGCGGGGCATGCAGTTCCTGGATCTGATCCAGGAAGGCAACATGGGTCTGATGAAAGCTGTCGAAAAATTTGACCATACGAAAGGTTTTAAATTCTCCACCTATGCCACTTGGTGGATTCGTCAAGCCATCACCCGTGCCATCGCCGACCAAGCCAGAACAATCCGTATCCCTGTGCACATGGTTGAAACAATCAATAAATTGGTCCGGATCCAACGGCAATTGCTGCAGGATCTTGGGCGCGAACCGACACCTGAAGAAATCGGCGCCGAGATGGACCTTCCGACTGAAAAAGTCAGAGAAATCCTGAAAATCGCCCAGGAGCCAGTTTCCTTGGAAACCCCCATCGGAGAAGAAGATGATTCCCATTTAGGCGACTTCATCGAAGACCAGGAAGTCCTGAGTCCGGCTGAGCATACTGCCCAGACGCTCCTGAAGGAACAACTCGAGGAAGTGTTGGACACTCTGACAGACCGTGAGGAAAACGTCCTGCGTCTACGCTTCGGTCTTGATGACGGGAATGTACGGACTTTGGAGCAAGTAGGGAAAGTATTCGGCGTAACCCGCGAGCGGATCCGTCAAATCGAAGCGAAAGCTTTGCGCAAACTGCGTCACCCAAGCCGCTCGAAACAATTGAAAGATTTTCTTGAGTAATAAGCACGCTGACCCGAGGTATTGTACTCGGGTTTTTCTTATGTCATTTTCTGAAAGATGTAAGGATTAATGGGATATATGAAATGGAATTATGCTAAAATAGACCTATCAGCAAAAATGGAAAGGGAGGGATGAGGTTGAATATTCAACAATTATCCGTAAGACTCGAGACAGTCGCAGGTTTTGTGCCGGAAAATGCCAGGCTGGCCGATATCGGCTCGGATCACGCCTATTTGCCTTGTGTTTTGGCAGCGCGCGATGTCATCAGTTACGCATTGGCAGGGGAAGTTGTGAAAGGCCCCTTCGAATCGGCGGCGGAACAGATCAGAACATCAGGAGTCGGCGATCGCGTCAGCGCCAGACTTGGCGATGGCATGGATGTGATCGAGCCGACGGATCATATAAACGTCGTCACTATCTGCGGGATGGGCGGGGACTTGATTTCCAAAATTCTGGAAAAAGGCAGAGTAAAAGATAAATTGGTCGGGGTGGAACGTTTGATCCTCCAGCCCAATAACGGAGAAAAGAAACTGCGTGAATGGCTGATAGGCCACCAATACAAAATTATCGACGAAACGATACTGGAAGAGAACGGAAAGATTTATGAAATCATCGTCGCCGAAAAGGCAGAGACAGCGGAAACATACTCTGAGCTCGAATACAGCTTCGGCCGTTTCCTGCTTCAGACAAAAAATGAAGTTTTCCGCAAAAAGTGGTTATCCGAAATCGACAAGTGCCAATACATATTGGACAGCATGCAAAAAGCAAGCAATAATCTGAATGAAAAAGAACAACAAGTGATCAATAAAATCAATGAAATTAAAGAGGTGCTGGGATGAGAAGCATTACTGGTTATGAATTCATCGAGTTATTCGAATCGCATGTTCCGACTTGGCTGGCAGAAGAAGGGGATCCGGTGGGACTCCATTTGGGAGATTTGAGCCGTCCGGTCCACCGTATTTTGGTGACGCTCGATGTCCGTCCGGAAGTCGTTCAGGAGGCCATCGAAAAGCAAGTCGATTTTATCTTCTCCCATCATCCGCCGATCTACCGACCGCTAAAAAATCTGGATGTTTCCGATAAGCAAACAAAAATGTATGTTGATCTGCTGAAACATGACATCAGCGTCTATGCTGCCCATACGAATCTGGACAATGCGAATAACGGGATGAACGATTGGCTCTCTGAGGCATTGGGGTTGTTGGATGTGGAAATTATGGACGTTACGAAACGCGTGCCCGTAAAAAAAATATCCGTATGCGTGCCGAATGCAGAATGCAATCGTGTCCGTCTGGCTATGACCGAAGCGGGAGCGGGGAATATTTCCGACGAATACAGTCACTGTTCCTACGAGGCGCAAGGGGTAGGCCGCTTCACGCCGCTAGAAGGCGCAAAACCAGCCATCGGCCATATCAATGAACCCGAAGCGGTGCAAGAGAAGAAAATTGAGATGATTGTGGAGGACAAGTACTTGGCGGACGTACTGGAGGCGCTGTATGAATCGCATCCTTACGAAGAGCCCATCTACGAAATCTACACGATCAATAATTTCCAGCGCGAATACGGTCTTGGAAGGGTCGGCAATTTAGCGTTGCCGATGACGTTGCGTTCCTTTATCCAGTACGTTAAGGATGTTTTTCAGATTGAAGGCATGCGCTTCCTCGCAGCGGATTTGGATCAAACGATCAGTCGCGTTGCCATCTGCGGCGGGGATGCCGGAAAATATTACCGGAAAGCAATCAAAAAGGGTGCGGATGTATACATCACTGGCGATGTCTACTACCACACGGCCCACGATATGCAGGCTGATGGGCTGACCGTCATCGACCCAGGCCATCATATCGAACAGATCTGCAAACCGAAATTATTGGGATTATTCAATGAATGGAAAAAAGAAAATGAGTGGGATCTGGAAGTCATCGCTTCCGAAATCAACACAGATCCTTTTATTTTCGATAGTCAATTGTGAGAGGATGTCAATGCATGCAAGAAAAATTAGTGGACCGCTTTTTGAAATACATAAAATTCGAGACAAGATCGGACGAAAAAAGTCTGACAGTGCCTTCCACCCAAAATCAGGTGGATTTCGCAAAAACGGTTTTGATGCCTGAGCTGGAAGCAATCGGACTTTCGGATATCCAATACAATGCTGCTAATGGATTCGTGACGGCACTTTTGCCGCGCAACTCAGAAAAAGAGTTCCCTGCAATCGGGTTCATCGCCCATATGGACACAGCTGATTTCGAGGCCGCGAATGTAAATCCGCTTATCTGGGACCACTATGCGGGCAACGATCTGATTTTGGATGCGGAAGCACAGGTGATCCTTTCGCCGAAGGATTTCCCTGCTTTGAAGAACTACATCGGCCAGACTCTGATCACCACCGACGGAAAAACGTTGTTGGGTGCGGACGACAAAGCCGGCATCGCCGAAATCATCACAGCATTGGAAGCCGTAAAAGCTGCGGATGACATCGAACATGGAGACATCAGAGTCGCTTTCGGACCGGATGAAGAAATCGGCCGCGGAGCTGATCTCTTTGATGTGGCCGGTTTCGGTTGCGATTTTGCCTACACGATGGACGGCGGCCCTTTGGGGGAACTTGAATTTGAAAGCTTCAATGCCGCTCAAGCAGTCGTAACGATCCAGGGCAAAAATGTGCATCCGGGCACTGCCAAGGACACAATGGTGAATGCAATCAAATTGGCCATCGCATACGACAGCGCTTTGCCGCAAAACGAAGTACCTGAAAAAACCGAAAAGCGTGAAGGCTTTTATCATCTGTTGGGCATTGAAGGCAATGTGGAAGAAAGCAAGATGACCTACATCATCAGGGATCATGATAAGACTCTTTTTGAGAACAAGAAAACGAATATGCTTGCGCTTGCGGAGCGCATGAACAAAGAATTGACCGAGGAGCGCATCTCTATCGAAATGCACGATCAGTACTACAACATGGGTGAAGTGCTGAAGGAAGATATGCGTCCAGTTGATCTGGCTGAAGCAGCGATGAAGTCGCTGGGTATCACCCCGATCATCGAACCGATCCGGGGCGGGACGGATGGCTCAAAGTTGTCCTTCATGGGTCTGCCCACTCCGAATATCTTTGCCGGGGGAGAAAATTTCCATGGACGCTATGAATATGTGTCTGTCCAATCAATGGAAAAAGCAGCCGCGGTCATCGTGGAAATCATCAGACAAAGCCAAGGATACGGAAAGCTATGAGAAATCCAGTGCTTGTTTATTTCATCCTGGTGAACGTAGTGCTTTTCATCATGATGGGCATCGACAAAAAGAAAGCGCGGGAGAAGGCTTGGCGCATACCGGAACGCAATCTGCTCCTGCTCGGATTTTTCGGGGGCGGACTGGGCGGACTGCTGGGGATGCATCATTTCCGCCATAAGACGAAACACCTGAGTTTCAAGGTAATCTTCGCTTTGGGAACACTCTTGGCCGGGATAACATCCTATATCGTATTTTTATGAAAAGAAAATGCCGCTATTTCCCATCCGGGAGACAGCGGCATTTTTTGGATATATAATATTGTAAATTCAAGAGTGCATCACCATTGGTGTAGTATACATTTGCAAGATGTTTCGTACATCCAAACTGATGGCTAGCTTCACGGGTAAGCCCTTCGGAAATTAGATAAATCGAGCCTATTGCGCTCTACGATGCTCAGTTGCATGGGACTTTTAGGGATTCATCCCTTAGAGTCCCAGTACAAGGTGACCGTAGGGAACGTTGCGTAGCTCGATTTCCTAAATTTCTTTCAGGGCTGAACGAACCCGTTCAGCTTTTAATTATTTTTCATCAGGAATTGGAGGGATACGGCTTCGGGGCCGGCGTGGGTCATGACGCTGGCGCTGGCATAGGACGTGTACATCTGGGCGTTAGGGAAGGCGGCCTTCAGCATGACGATGATTTGGTTTGAATATTCCGACAGGCCTACGTGCGTGATGCCGATCGCTTCAACATCCAGGTATTTCTGCTTCAGTTCTTCGATGATCTCTTCGTAGCGCTTGACGATTGCTTTTGTGCCGCGGCCTTTGATATCGGTAGTCAAAGCTCCGTCGATCATTTTCAGATTCGCTTTGATGTTCAGCAGTGTTGTGATGCGGCCCATCGTTTTTCCGATGCGGCCGCCCTTGACCATGTTTTCCAGGTTGACGATGCAGATGTACAGTAGGGTGCGATCCTTTACGGCAGTGACCCGAGGCAATGCTTCCGCCACCGTCAATCCTTCAGCGGCACATTTGGCTGCTTCCAATATTTGGAAGGCGGCGGCTCTTGCGCAGAACTTTGAATCGATGACGGTAACTTTACCATGGGCAAGTTTAGCCGCCTGATGAGCAGAATTTACGGTTCCGCTCAGCGTTTCGGTGACATGGATGGACAAAACTTCGCTGCCATCTGCTGTCAATTCATTGTATTTATCCAAAAAAGTGCCCATGGCCGGTTGGGATGATTTTGGCAATTCCTTGCTGTTCATCATTTTTTCGAGGAACTCAGGTTTGGTTATGGTGATGCCGTCATAGTACAGCACGTTATCGATCATGGATGAAAGCGGGATTACTGTGATTCCATATCTGTCAATTTCTTCTGCGGACAATTCCGTTGTGGAATCGGTCACAATTTTGAAGTTTGGCATGTTGATTCTCCTTAAGTGCAGTCTTATTTCCTTAAGCATAGCAGATTTTAAAGTAAAAGTAACGCAGATATCATTATCATTGTAAGCATATTCTTCTAATGTTGATGTTTTTTCCTGTAGAATAGATTATGCTATAATAGGTTAGTTGTAGAAGAAAGTAGGTTGCAGACATATGGATGGAATATTACCTTTATGGAAAGAACGCGGCATGACAAGTCACGACTGCGTATTCAAACTGAGAAAAATACTGAAAACTAAAAAAGTCGGGCATACCGGCACTTTGGATCCGGAAGTTGATGGCGTTTTGCCGATCTGCATCGGGAAAGCCACAAAAGTCGTCGAGTTTTTGACGGACACGGACAAAGCATACGAAGGGGAAATCACTGTCGGTGTTGCCACAACGACTGAGGACAGCCAAGGGGAGACGATCGCGAAGAAACCTGTCGATCAGGCGCTGTCTTTGGCTTCCATCGATGCAGCGATGGAAGCCATGGTTGGCGAAAGCATCCAAGTTCCGCCGATGTATTCCGCGGTCAAGGTGAACGGGAAAAGGCTGTACGAGTACGCCCGCAAAGGGTTGACCGTCGAAAGGCCGCAAAGAAACATCCACGTCATGAGTTTTGAGCGGATTTCGGAACCCGTCTATCATGCAGAAGACCAAACAATGTCCTGGCGCTTCCGGGTCACTTGCGGAAAAGGGACCTACGTGCGGACTTTGGCCGTCGATCTGGGCGCATCCTTGGGTTATCCGGCTTACATGTCAAGTTTGACGCGCACGATGAGCGGAGCCTTCACGAAGGCTGATTGCCTGACGTTGCAGCAAGTGGCTGAAGCGATGGCGAACAATGAAATTGACGCCCACCTGAAACCGATCGACTCGGTATTCGCAGCGTATCGGCAGATTGCGCTCGATGATGAGTTGTGGGATAAGGTGAAAAATGGTGCGGTATTGCCGAAGGAGGGGCCATTCGAAACTATGGAAGCTCCCGTTCTGTTCACCTATCAGGGAAAAATCGTGGCGATGTACGAACCGCATCCGACCAAAGCCGCTTGCATCAAACCCAGGAAAATGTTCCTATCATAATCAGCAAGGAGTTGCTAACGCAATGGAAATAATACATATGCATCATCCCTATGACCAAAAACTGATACCCGATGAACAAGTGGTGTTGGCATTGGGTTATTTTGACGGCGTCCACAGAGGACATCAAGAAGTGATCAAAAGAGCAAAGGAAGTTGCCGAGAAGAAGAACCTCAAACTTGCCGTCATGAGCTTCAATCATCACCCGAGCATCGTTTTCCAGAAGATGAATCCGGAAACGATGCAATATTTGTCGACCGTCAACCGCAAAGCCGAAATATTCGAACGCTTGGGCGTTGATTATTTCTTCGTCATCTCTTTCACCTCTGCGTTTGCCTCTTTAAGGCCGCAGGAATTTGTCGACCAATACATCAGCGGCTTGCATGCTGCCGCAGTCGTAGCCGGCTTCGATTACACCTATGGGCCAAGAGAAATAGCGGATATGAAACAATTAGTAAACTATGCAAAAGGCCGCTTTGAAGTCATAGAGGTCGCCGAGCTGAAGAACGAAGCCGAAAAAATCAGTTCCACGCATATCCGGGAAGCATTAGCCGAAGGGAATATGGAAAAAGCGAATGCGTATTTAGGCTATGTCTATCAGATTGAAGGCACGGTCATCCATGGCGATGCGCGAGGCAGGCTGCTGGGTTTCCCGACCGCAAATATCCAGACCGAAAAACACACACGCTTGCCAAGGAACGGCGTATACATCGTGAGCATCAGGGTGAATGGAACCTGGTACCGCGGCACGGCTTCGATCGGGCACAACATCACTTTTGAGGCCGGCCGCGACAAAACCGTGGAAGTGTACATACTGGACTTCGATAAAATGATCTACGGCGAGGATGTAGCTGTCAGATGGCACCATTTTATCCGCAGCGAGATCAAATTTTCGGGCGTCGACGAGCTGATTGCGCAGCTGAAAAGCGATGAAGCGGAAACGATCGCCTTTTTTAAGGATCACCCCTTGGATGAGGTGACCCTCTAAATGGCAGCCGCTTATTTGCACATCCCTTTCTGCGAACACATCTGCTTCTATTGCGACTTCAATAAAGTGTTTTTGGAAGGGCAACCGGTCGATGAATATGTGGATGCTCTGATAAAGGAAATGCAGTTGTCGAAGCGACTGCACCCTAAAGAAGAGATAAGCACTTTCTACATCGGCGGCGGTACACCGACGACACTGAATGAGCGCCAACTGGAAAAGCTTTTGAACGGAATCCGCAGCACCTACGCGTTGCCTAAGGGCGCCGAGTTCACGATGGAAGCCAATCCGGAAAGTGTTTCGTTCGAAAAGCTGAAGATCATGCGTGATTATGGGGTCAACCGTTTAAGCATGGGGGTCCAATCCTTCAATAACGACATCCTGAAAAAAATCGGCCGCATCCACACAGCCGAGCAAGTATACACTTCGGTGGCCGACGCACGAAGGGCCGGATTCGAAAACATGACCATCGACCTGATCTTCCGATTGCCGAACCAAACGATGGCTGATTTTGAAGAAAGCTTGAACAAAGCCCTGGAATTGGATTTGCCCCATTACTCGATCTATGCCTTGATCCTTGAGAACAAGACGGTGTTCTATAACTTGATGCGTCAGGGGAAACTGCCGTTGCCTTCAGAAGACACAGAAGCCGATATGTACGCCTTGGCTATCGAGACGATGTCAAAAAACGGCAGGAACCAATACGAAATCTCCAATTTTGCGCTTCCGGGGTATGAATCCCAACATAATCTTACCTATTGGAAAAATGAGTCCTATTTCGGGTTCGGGGCTGGAGCACACGGCTACATTGATGGGATCCGTTACCACAATCATGGGCCGATCCAGCAATATCTGGCTCCCTTGCGCGAAAACAGCTTGCCGATCATCCGTCAGCAGCAGTTGTCGAAAAATGAACAGATGGAAGAAGAGATGATTCTGGGATTGCGTACGATGGTTGGCGTCAGCCAACAACATTTTGCCGATAAATTTCAGATTTCGCTGTTGGACCAGTACGCTGCCGTCATTTCGGATTTGGTTGCGGAAGGACTGCTTGTGATCGATGGCGACAGGATCCGTTTGTCCCCAAGAGGTGTTTTCCTCGGAAACGAAGTATTCCGTTCTTTCTTGATGTGAATGCGTTCGTTGCCGTTCGGGTGCCGATAATGTTATGAAAAATGATTGTATTCCGTTGACAAAGCCTGTTACCCGTGATAAATTTA
Organism: Trichococcus pasteurii; assembly: GCF_900112935.1. Classification (GTDB taxonomy): domain Bacteria; phylum Bacillota; class Bacilli; order Lactobacillales; family Aerococcaceae; genus Trichococcus; species Trichococcus pasteurii. The sequence goes on along the minus strand of NZ_FONM01000002.1, from coordinate 336,099 downwards.
TTTATGGTTAGCACTCATTGTGGTCAAGTGCTAAAGTGAGGTGAAAATCTTGTTAACAGAAAGACAGTTGCTAATTTTGGATTTAATTGTCAGGCATTACATCGAATTCGAGGAGCCGATCGGGTCAAAGACGCTTCTTAAGGAGTCTTCTTTGCCTTTAAGTTCCGCAACGATCCGCAACGAAATGATGCGGATCGAAGAATTGGGTTTCCTGGAAAAGATGCACTCTTCATCAGGCAGGATACCGTCCATCCAAGGCTACCGTTACTATGTCGATCAACTTTTAGGCAAAGAAAGCGAAGAAATCGCCGACGACGTCAAACAAACGATCAAGCATGGTTTTCAGAATCCTTACCGTGAAGTGCAGCAGGTCGTCGAAAAATCAGCTGAAATGCTGTCCTTTTTGACGAATTACACTGCTTTGGCGATCGGGCCTGAAACAAAGGACAGCCGATTGACGGGATTCCGATTGGTCGCGCTCAATGAAGGCCATGTGATGGCCATATTGGTGACTGATAAAGGACATGTGGAAAACCAAATTTTTTCTGTGTCACCAGGCTTCTCAGCCGCCGAGATAGAAAAAATCGTCAGCATCTTCAATCAGGAACTGGTCGGCCGCACGCTGCAGGAAGTATTCGTCAAACTGCAAACGGACATTCCGGTGATTATCCGGAAGTACGTCGATGCAAAAATCGATTTCACAGCGATCTTCAATGACATTGTGGCGAAGTTGGAGCATGACCGCTTCCATGTAGGCGGCAGCATGAACCTCCTGAACCATTTGGATGCAACGATGGACAAGAATAAAGTCAAAGCCATTTTAAGCATGCTGAACGGATCCCCCGATATCCATGCGCTTTTTTCAAACTCCCACGATGGCGTCGGCGTCAAGATCGGAACGGAATTGAACAATGAGCTGCTGCATAATTTTAGCCTAATTACGGCTACATATGACACGGCCGGCAACGGTAAAGGTCTGATCGCATTGCTGGGGCCCACCAACATGCCTTACCAAAAAATGATCAGCATCATGAAATTTATGCGCTATGAACTTTCTGATAGCTTGAATGATCTAAACAAATAAGCACGACAAAGGAGATTTTGAAGTGGACAATAACGAAGAATTAGTGGACCAGGAACAAGCAACCGCTGAAACAACGGTTGCCGAAGGTCAAGAAACAGTTACGGAAGCAAGTGAGGTTGAAGCCTTGAAAGCAACCTTGTCCGAAACGGAAGACCGGCTGTTGCGTCTGCAGGCAGAACTTGCCAATATCCAGAAGCGCAACGCGAAAGAAAGACAGGATGCGGCGAAATACCGTTCCCAGTCATTGGCGCAGGAATTGTTGCCGGTGATGGACAGTCTGGAGCGCGCATTAGCGATTGAAGTGGAAGATGAAAAATCATTGAACCTGAAAAAAGGGTTGGAAATGGTCATGAACTTATTCACTGAAGCTTTCGCAAAAGAAGGGATTGCTCCGATCGATCCGATCGATCAGCCTTTCGATCCAAATTTCCATCAATCCATCCAAATGCAGCCGGCTGCCGAAGGGCAAGCGCCTGATACAGTCGTCGCGGTAGTGCAAAAAGGCTATACCTTGAAAGAACGTGTGTTAAGACCAGCAATGGTCGTTGTGTCACAATAATCTTATTGATAAACATAATAATTTCATATAGAGGGGAATAACATCATGAGCAAAATTATCGGTATTGACTTAGGTACAACAAACTCAGCTGTCGCTGTATTAGAAGGCGGAGAAGCTAAAATCATTCCAAATCCAGAGGGAAATCGCACGACACCATCTGTCGTTTCATTCAAGAATGGCGAAATCCAAGTGGGCGAGGTTGCAAAACGCCAAGCAGTTACCAACCCGAACACAATCAGCTCCATCAAACGCCACATGGGCGTTGCTGGCTACAAGGTGGAAGTGGAAGGCAAGAGCTACACGCCGCAAGAAGTTTCAGCGATGATCCTTCAATATCTGAAAGGCTACGCAGAAGACTACCTAGGCGAAAAAGTTGATAAAGCCGTAATTACAGTTCCAGCTTACTTCAACGACGCACAGCGTCAAGCGACTAAAGATGCCGGAAAAATTGCCGGTCTGGAAGTAGAGCGTATCGTCAACGAGCCGACTGCTGCAGCTTTGGCATACGGTTTGGACAAAACCGATAAAGACGAAAAAATCCTTGTATTCGACTTGGGCGGCGGTACATTCGACGTTTCCATCCTTGAATTGGGCGATGGCGTATTCGATGTATTGAGTACAGCCGGCGACAACAAATTAGGTGGAGATGACTTTGACAACAAAATCATCGACTATTTGGTTGCGGAATTCAAGAAAGAAAACGGAATCGACCTTTCAAACGACAAAATGGCGAAACAACGTCTGAAAGACGCTGCTGAAAAAGCCAAAAAAGATTTGTCAGGCGTAACTTCAACGCAAATCAGCCTGCCGTTCATCACTGCCGGCGATGCAGGTCCGTTGCACCTGGAATTGACGCTTACCCGCGCGAAATTCGATGAAATCACTTATGACTTGGTTGAACGTACAAAAGGCCCTGTACGCCAAGCTTTGAAGGATGCTGGTTTATCCACTTCCGAAATCGATGAAATCATCTTGGTCGGTGGTTCCACACGTATCCCTGCAGTCATCGAAGCAGTCCGTAAAGAAGCCGGCAAAGAGCCGAACAAATCCGTTAACCCGGATGAAGTTGTCGCAATGGGTGCTGCCATCCAAGGCGGAGTCATCTCCGGAGACGTAAAAGACATCGTATTATTGGACGTTACACCTTTATCATTGGGTATCGAAACAATGGGTGGCGTGTTCACTAAATTGATCGACCGCAATACGACAATCCCGACAAGCAAATCACAAGTCTTCTCGACTGCAGCCGACAACCAGCCAGCTGTTGATGTGCATGTGTTGCAAGGTGAGCGTCCGATGGCAGCCGACAATAAAACATTGGGGCGTTTCCAATTGACGGATATTCCAGCAGCACCTCGCGGAGTTCCTCAAATCGAAGTGTCATTCGATATCGACAAAAACGGTATCGTCAACGTTCGCGCCAAAGACTTGGGCACTCAAAAAGAACAAACAATCACTATCAAGTCTTCTTCCGGTCTGACTGACGAAGAAATCGAAAAAATGGTGAAAGATGCGGAAGCGAACGCTGAAGCAGACAAATTGCGCAAAGAAGAAGTTGAATTGCGCAATGAAGTGGATCAATTGATCTTCCAGACTGACAAAACATTGAAAGAGCTTGACGGCAAAGTCGACGCTGATGAAGTGAAGAAAGCGGAAGAAGCGAGAGACGAACTGAAAGCAGCAGTCGAAGCGAATGATTTGGAACAAATGAAAACGAAGCGTGACGCTTTGAATGAACTTGTCCAAAACCTGACTGTCAAACTTTATGAGCAAGCTGCTCAAGCGCAACAACAAGAAGGCGCGCATAACTCAGCAACTGACGACGGTGTCGTTGATGCCGATTTTGAAGAAGTAGACGACAAATAGTCAACTCTAACGAGAGGAAGCCAACGCTTAACTGCATTGGCTTCTCTCACTGTATAGAGATAAAATGTTCAGATGAAGCCAATCAATGGAGGCGAAACAATGGCGAAAAGAGATTATTACGATGTCTTGGGTGTGGCGAAAGATGCCACAGACGATGAGATAAAAAAGGCTTACCGGAAACTTTCCAAGAAGTTTCACCCGGATATCAATAAAGAAGCGGGCGCGGAAGACAAATTCAAGGAGCTTGCTGAAGCTTATGAAGTCTTGAGCGACGGCAACAAACGCGCAGCCTATGACCAGTACGGACATGCCAGCACCGATCCCAACTTTGGCGCAGGCGGTGGCTATGGCGGTTACGGTGGCGGCTTCGGCGGCTTCTCGGGCGGTTTTGAAGATATCTTCGATTCCTTTTTCGGGGGCGGCGGCGGTCGCGGCAGAAATCCGAATGCCCCCCGTCAAGGTTCTGATTTACAGTACCGTATCCACCTTACATTTGAAGAAGCGATTTTCGGGAAAAAAGAAACCATCCGTTACAAACGTGATGAAGAATGCAAAACCTGCAGCGGGTCCGGCGCAAAACCCGGCACGCAACCGAAAACGTGTTCGAAGTGTCATGGGTCAGGAGCGGTCGGTGTCGAAAGGAATACACCTTTCGGCCGCGTAATGACGCAAGCAGTCTGTGATGTCTGCGGCGGAACAGGCAAAGAGATCACAGATAAATGTACAACGTGCCACGGACAAGGACATGTCGAAACTGATCACTCTGTGGCTGTCACAATCCCTCCTGGCGTCGACGATGGACAACAGATGCGCTTGAACGGACAAGGGGAAGTCGGCAGCAATGGCGGCCCGTACGGCGACCTGTATGTTGTTTTCCAAGTGGAACCAAGCGATATTTTCGATCGCGAAGGGACAGAAATCCATTACACGCTTCCGATCAGCTTCGCTCAAGCCGCTTTGGGTGATGAAATTGAAGTGCCTACCGTACACGGCAAAGTCAAGCTGAAAATCCCTGCCGGAACACAAACCGGCACGAATTTCCGCCTGAAAGGCAAAGGGGCGCCACGCTTGCGTGGGACCGGAAATGGCGACCAACACGTCAAAGTGACGGTTGTCACACCGAAAAACCTTAACGAGAAGCAAAGAGAGGCAATCCGCGCTTTCGCGGCAGCAGGCGGCGATACGCTTGTGGAGGATGAAGCCAATTTTTTTGATAAAGTAAAGGACGCTTTCAAAAATAAAAAATAAAAATCCTGAATGAACCGGTGCGTCGGAAACAACTGAGCATCGGTTCGTTTTTTGTCCATATACTATTCTGTTAGAGTTTTTGTAACTAACATGAGGACAACAACACTTTTTTTATAGAAAAAGAGTAAATATTCGCAAATTTTTGAATGTAAGGGGTTACATTTTGGGGAAATAGGATTATAATGAATGTATCAAATAAAAGAGGTGACGTAAATGGCTACTATAGAATCGTTCAATAGATCCGAATTAAAGAAGTCCAACCCTTTACTTACGAAATTCCGGACAACGGTCGAAACAGCTTTTTATGGCAAAAACATGCAGGAAGTCACGGACATGACGGAAGCCTATCAACTCGCTCTGAACGCTGCAGGTGTGGTCGTGACCGATCTGCCTGTGCTCCATACAAAAGAACTGGGCTTGCCGGATGATGCCAAGGTACTTGTCGAAAACGGCGGGAGGATCATCGGCCGCACTGCCCGCGCCAAACGGATCATCGGAGAGAACAAAGAAGAAGACGAAATCCTTGAAGGCATCATCATGGATGTCATTTATAAAAACAGACTGCGCCATTATTATAAAACGACAGGGTATGTGGGCCTGGATAAAGATTTCATCATCAAGGCGCATATCGCCTTTCCCGAAGGAAACGAAAACAATCTCTATTCTTGGCTATTGAACTTCCAGTGGAACAGCCCGGATTATCAGGAAATGTATGCACATTCGAAGCTGTACAACGAAGGCGATATCTACATCTACACGGATCCAGAATGGCGCCATCCGGATTATCCGCTGGGTGTGGCTATCTTCGAGCCCGATAAAAATGTGGCCTGTATCCTCGGAATGCAATATTTCGGTGAGTTCAAAAAAGGCACACTGACGCTTGCGTGGGGAACCGGTCATCGGAATGGCTTTGTTGCTTGCCATGGCGGCCAAAAACACTTCCGCCTGCCTGATGGCGGTTCGTATGTCGCTTCCTTCTTCGGGCTTTCGGGGTCAGGCAAATCGACTCTGACGCATTCGAAGCATGACAACAAATATGAAGTGAAAGTGCTGCATGACGATGCCTTCCTGATCGATTTGAAGGATGGGTCATCCATTGCGTTGGAACCTTCCTATTTCGATAAAACCCAGGATTATCCAGCCGATCACCCTGAACAGAACTATTTTGTTACTGTCCAGAATGTGGGCGTGACAAAGGATAATGACGGCAAAATTGTGCTGGTCACTGAAGATATCCGAAACGGCAACGGACGTACAGTCAAATCACGTTATTCCACGCCGAACCGCGTTGATAAGTTCGAAGAACCGATCAATGCTGTCTACTGGATCATGAAGGACGATGCCTTGCCGCCTTTGGTGAAGGTGGATGATGCCGTCTTGGCGGCAACTTTCGGCACGACGCTGGCCACGAAACGCACGACTGCGGAGACGCTGAAGAAAGGCGAATCGACCGATAAACTGGTCATCGAACCATTCGCAAATCCGTTCCGCGTTTATCCATTGGTTGAGGATTATGACGGCTTCAAAGAACTGTTGGCTCATGAGGAAGTGGAATGCTACATCATCAATACTGGGTTTTTCATGGGTAAAAAAATACCGAAGGAAGTGTCCTTGGGCGTCATCGAAAGCGTCGTTGAAGGGAAAGCATCATTCGTCCCATTCGGGGATGCACCGCATCTCAGCTATCTGCCGGTGGAAGGCTTCAATCCCGATTTTGAAGACAAAGACTATACGAAGTTGGTGAGAAGACGCATGCAGCTACGGGAAGATTTCTTGGAAGAATTCAACGCTGTCCATCCAAGTGTACCGTTGCCTGATGAATCCATCCAAGCGTTGCAAAATATCATTGATGCTTTTTAAATTTCGATGGGAAAGAATCCGGTGGGGAGCCTTCGGATTCTTTTTTGCTTATTATCCAAACAAAAGTGAGAAAGACTTGCCAATCTGAGTCGGCGTCTTGTCATGAAGGCTTTAGATTGGTATAATTTTCAAGTGAACGAATGGACGTCAGAGAAAGTGAGCAACGATAATGAACTTAGAAGAAATGAAGCAACGACAAAAAAAGATCAGAAATTTTTCCATCATTGCCCATATTGACCATGGGAAATCCACATTGGCGGACAGGATTCTCCAATTGACCGATACAGTCGCCGATCGTGACATGCAAGCACAATTATTGGATTCCATGGACCTCGAAAGAGAACGGGGCATCACCATAAAATTGAACGCCGTCGAATTGACTTACAGGGCCAACGACGGGGAAGACTATATCTTCCATCTGATCGACACACCAGGACATGTCGACTTTACGTATGAAGTATCCAGAAGTTTGGCAGCCTGCGAAGGCGCTATCCTCGTAGTGGACGCGGCACAAGGGGTCGAAGCACAAACCCTTGCGAATGTTTATCTGGCTTTGGACAACAACCTGGAAATCGTGCCTGTCATCAATAAAATCGATTTGCCTGCCGCAGATCCTGAGCGTGTAAGGGCTGAGGTAGAGGATGTCATCGGTATCGATGCCAGCGATGCGGTTTTGGCGAGTGCAAAAATCGGCTTGGGTATCCCTGAGTTGTTGGAGCAGATTGTCGAAAAAGTCCCGGCTCCGGAAGGTGATCTTGAAGCGCCTTTGCAAGCCTTGGTTTTTGACTCGGTCTATGACCCATACCGGGGAGTAGTGCTGAATATCCGGATCAAAAACGGTGTGGTCCGCCCGGGAGACATGATCAGATTCATGGCAAACGGCAAAGAGTATGAAGTCATTGAAGTAGGCATTTTCTCACCGAAACCGATCAAACGTGACTTTTTGATGGTCGGTGACGTGGGCTATTTGACTGCCGGCATCAAAACGATCCAAGACACACAGGTTGGTGACACGATTACTTTGGCGAACAACCCTGCCAGCGAAGCCTTGGCCGGCTACCGCAAAATGAATCCAATGGTATACTGCGGTATTTACCCTGTTGATGCCTCGGACTTCAATGACTTGCGTGAAGCTTTGGAAAAACTGCAGTTGAACGATGCTTCCTTGCAGTTCGAGGCGGAATCTTCGCAAGCGCTCGGATTCGGTTTCCGTACCGGATTTTTGGGCATGCTGCATATGGACGTCATCCAGGAACGGATCGAGCGCGAATTCGATCTGGATATCATCACGACAGCACCGTCTGTTATTTACCGTGTCAACAAGACCGATGGCGAATTTTTGGAAATCGACAACCCTTCGGAAATGCCCGATGCGACAACGATTGAAAGCGTCGAAGAGCCGTATGTCAAAGCAAGCATCATGGTGCCTAACGATTATGTCGGCGCCGTCATGGATATCGCCCAAAAGAAGCGCGGCACTTTCATTACGATGGATTATTTGGATGATTTCCGCGTCAATGTCGTCTATGAAATGCCTCTGGCAGAAATCATCTTTGATTTCTTCGACAGGTTGAAATCAAGCACGAAGGGATACGCTTCCCTTGACTATGAATTGATCGGCTACCGTCCAAGCAAACTGGTCAAGATGGATATCCTCTTGAACGGTGAAGCTGTCGATGCCTTGAGTTTGATCGTGCATCGCGATTTTGCCTATGCACGCGGGAAAGTAATCACAGAAAAACTGCGCGGATTGATTCCACGCCAGCAGTTCGAAGTTCCGATCCAAGCGACGATCGGCAACAAAATCCTGGCAAGAACCACCATCAAAGCTTTGCGCAAAAATGTACTGGCCAAATGTTACGGCGGGGATATTTCCCGTAAGCGCAAATTGCTCGATAAACAAAAAGAAGGCAAGAAGCGCATGAAGCAAGTCGGATCCGTCGAGGTCCCACAAGAAGCCTTCATGGCCGTTCTGAAGATGGATGAAGACTAACCCAAAAGGCAGTCTGCAGATTCTTTAGAATACATAAAATTTTAGAACGCACCTGGATCATATTATTATCCAGGTGCGTTCTTTTTTAATTGAGAATGGGCTTGTCTAATTGAGAATGGTGTTTGCTCTGTTCAGCTGGGTATCAGGGTTGTCTGAGCAGTGATTTACCTCATGTGGAATTTCCAATGACTACTCCTTGAACGGAAAGCAAGTTTCCGATTCTTAGACCCCTTCATATCTATAGGTTTTCTGATGATGAAATCCACTTTTCCCAAAAATGAAAAAATAATTATAGTTCCCAGGTGTTTAAACTTGACCGATAATGACGTATTCTATATAGTTATTGATAGGGATTATTCTAAAATAATTATTATAATTGGAGGAATCGAAATGTCATTAATCGGAAAAGAAATAGTGGAATTTAAAGCGAATGCTTATCACAAAGGTGAATTCATTGAAGTATCATCAGAAGACCTGAAAGGAAAATGGAGCATCGTCTGTTTTTACCCTGCGGACTTCACTTTCGTTTGCCCGACTGAATTGGAAGATCTTCAGGATCAATATCCAACCTTGCAAGGCTTGGGTGTAGAGGTTTATTCCGTATCAACCGACACACACTTCACGCATAAAGCATGGCACGACCATTCACCAGCCATCGGCAAAATCGAATACACCATGATCGGAGATCCATCGCATGCGATTTCGATCGGGTTTGATGTTTTGGATGATGAAGGCTTGGCTCAACGCGGAACGTTCATCATCGACCCGGACGGCATCGTGCAGGCAGTGGAAATCAACGCTGACGGCATCGGCCGTGACGCGAGCGGTTTGATCGACAAAATCCGCGCAGGACAATATGTCCGCACCCATCCAGGCGAAGTTTGCCCTGCGAAATGGAAAGAAGGCGCGGAAACATTGAAACCTAGCTTGGACTTGGTAGGTAAAATTTAAGGAGGATTCCCATGGCACTAGATACAGAAATCAAAGGGCAACTTGGCCAATATCTTGAACTGTTGGAATCGGATGTAGTTTTCAAAGCCAGTCTGAGCGATGATGAAAATTCCGGGAAAGTCAGGGAGTTTCTGCAGGAAATAGCCGGGATGTCGGCGAAGATTTCTCTCGAAAATGCAACATTGCCCCGCACACCCAGTTTTACGATCACACGACCAGGAACGGAGAGCGGCATCACGTTTGCCGGTTTGCCGTTAGGGCATGAGTTCACTTCATTTATCCTGGCGTTGCTGCAGGTAAGCGGAAGAGCCCCTAAAGTGGATGATGCCATCATCAAGCGCATCAAAGCGATCGACAAAGAACTGCATTTCGAGACTTATGTCAGCTTGACTTGTCATAACTGCCCGGACGTTGTCCAAGCACTGAACATCATGTCTGTACTGAATCCGAAAATCTCCCATGTTATGATCGAGGGCGGGATGTTCAAGGATGAAATCGAAGCGAAGAAAATAATGGCCGTTCCGACTGTTTTCCTGAATGGGCAATCATTTGCCAGCGGGCGCATGACGATCGAACAATTGATCGACAATGCCGCCGGTCCGGCAAGTGTGGATGAATTCTCCGATAAAGAGGTATTCGATGTTCTTGTTGTGGGCGGAGGACCAGCTGGAAACAGCGCGGCCATCTACGCTGCCCGTAAAGGCATCAACACCGGCATGGTTGTCGAAACCTACGGCGGACAAGTGATGGACACAGTCGGCATCGAAAATATGATCGGAACGCCTTACACGGAAGGACCGAAACTGATGGCGCAAGTGGAAGCACATGTGAATCAGTACAAGGTCGACATCATGAAAGGCCAACGCGCGAAAAGTATCCGCAAAAATGACCTGATCGAAGTCGAACTGGAGAATGGGGCAGTGCTCAAAGCGAAGACCGCTATCCTTACGGTCGGAGCGCATTGGCGCAATGTGAACGTCCCCGGTGAAGAAGAGTTCCGCACAAAAGGCGTGACCAACTGTCCGCATTGCGATGGTCCGTTGTTTGCAGGTAAAGACGTTGCTGTCATCGGCGGCGGGAATTCCGGCATAGAAGCGGCGATCGATCTGGCCGGTTTGGCGAAACACGTATATGTGCTTGAGTTCTTGCCGGAATTGAAAGCTGATCAAGTGCTTCAGGATCGTGTCCATGCTTTGAAGAACGTCACTGTCATCACGAATGTGGCGACGAAAGCGATCAACGGTACCGATCAAGTGGAAGCCATTTCCTACGTGGACCGCGCCACGAATGCAGAGCATACCATCGCACTTGAAGGTGTCTTCGTTCAGATCGGTTTGGTTCCGAACACGGCTTGGCTGAAGGATTCCGGCGTTGCCTTGAATGAACGCGGCGAAATCATCATCGACAATCATGGTTCGACCAATCTGGAAGGCGTATTCGCTGCAGGAGATTGCACAAACAGTGCTTACAAACAAATCATCATCTCAATGGGCGCAGGAGCGACTGCCGCTTTGGGCGCATTCGATTACCTGATCCGTCAATAAGTTCAAATCCAGAAAGGGATTTCATTTTGAATTCTTTTCTGGATTTTTTTATTTGTGGTAAATGTAAGCAGTTTTATCAAGCAAATGGCCATAAAACACGTTCTTTCTACTGGTCTGTGTGCTAAAATGTATGTAAACATGAAGAATTTGGAGTGATGGTTTTGAAGACGGATATCGAGATAGCTCAAGCAAATGAGATGCTTCCGATCAAAGAAGTAGCGGCAACCCTTTCCCTGACAGAAGATGATCTGAAACTGTACGGAAAATACAAGGCAAAAGTGGACATCAAAAAAATCAATTCCTTGAACGAAGAGGCAGACGGCAAGTTGATCCTTGTAACTGCCATCAATCCTACCCCGGCTGGAGAAGGCAAATCGACCGTCACAGTCGGCTTGGGCGATGCCCTTACACGCATCGGCAAGAAAGCGATGATTGCGATGCGCGAACCTTCTTTAGGGCCGACGATGGGCGTTAAAGGCGGAGCGGCAGGCGGCGGTTATGCGCAAGTGCAGCCGATGCAGGACATCAACCTGCATTTCACTGGCGACATGCATGCCATCACAGCGACGAACAATACTTTATCAGCCTTGATCGATAACCATATCCAACAAGGCAATGCCTTGAACATCGATCAACGCCGGATCACTTGGAAGCGCGTATTGGACATCAACGACCGTGCTTTGCGCAACATCGTTATCGGATTGGGCGGACCGATCCAAGGCGTTCCCCGCCAAGACGGCTTCGATATTACGGTAGCGAGCGAAATCATGGCGATCCTTTGCTTATCGACTTCGCTGACGGATCTGAAGAACCGCATCGGCAATATCGTCATCGGCTATACATTCGATCGCGTGCCCGTCACTGTCAGAGACTTGAAAGTGGAAGGCGCATTGACTTTGCTGATGAAGGATGCGTTGGAGCCGAACCTTGTGCAGACGCTCTACCATACACCTGCATTTGTGCATGGCGGACCGTTCGCCAATATTGCGCATGGCTGCAACAGCGTGCTGGCAACCAAAACCGCCTTGAAATTGGCTGATTACGTCATCACGGAAGCTGGTTTCGGAGCTGACTTGGGTGCTGAGAAGTTCATGGACATCAAAGTTCCGCAGCTGGGCAAGAGCCCTGATGCAGTCGTGATCGTAGCGACCGTGCGCTCTTTGAAGATGCACGGGGGCGTATTGGTGAAAGACCTCAACAGCGGCGAAAATGTTGAAGCGGTCAAAGCAGGCTTCGCAAATCTGCAGAAACATATCGAAAACATGCAACAATACGGCGTGCCTGTTGTTGTGGCGCTTAATGAATTCACGAACGACACCGCAGCGGAAATCGCAGCTGTCGTCAGTCTGTGCGCTGCTCAGGAAGTCGAATGCGTCCAGACAGCGGTTTGGGCAAAAGGCGCTGAAGGCGGAGAAGCTTTGGCGAACGCTGTCGTTAAAGCGATCGACGAAAACACAAAAGCTTTTGTTCCGCTTTATGTGGCGGAGGACAGCAGCATCGAAGAAAAGATTGAGACAATCGTCACCAAAATCTATGGCGGGGCAAGTGTCATCTATTCCAAAGAAGCCAAAAACCAATTGCGTCAGTACAAGAAAAATGGCTGGGATCGTTTGCCTGTATGTATGGCAAAAACGCAGTATTCCTTATCCGATGACCAAAAAGCGATCGGCCGTCCGGAAAACTTCGACATCACCATCCGTTCCTTTGTTCCGAAAATCGGAGCTGGGTTCGTTGTTGCGTTGACGGGGGATATCCTGACCATGCCGGGTCTGCCGAAAGAACCGGCTGCTCTGCGCATGGACGTCACTGAAGACGGAGTCGTTACAGGGTTGTTCTAATTCCATAAAAACTGTAAAAATAGAGAGGGAAACCTCTCTATTTTTTTGACGAAAAATGCTTCTGAAATCCGGCTTGTTTTTTGGGCCTTCAATGACCCGCAGCCCAGCCGGATATGTTACAATGTCAAGAGACTATCAAGATCCCTGAGCATAAAACGACATGGATTGAAAACAAAGGATGATTGCGACATATGAAAGATTTTAATGCCATCGAGTTAGAAAAATCCTACGGGATGAAGACACTCTTCAACAAAATATCCTTCACGATCCGTGAAGGTGAACATATCGGCCTGATCGGTCAGAACGGGACCGGCAAGAGTTCCTTGCTGGAAATCATTGCGGGAATCGAAACACCGGATGCCGGCAGCCTGGACGTGCCCAGCGATTATCGCGTCGGCTACTTGGCTCAGGAGCCCCAACTGAACAAAGACTCGACTGTTTTTGAAGCGGTCTATGAAGGCGAAGCACCCATCATCAAGACGGTCCGCGCCTACGAGGAAGCTTTGGAATTGTTGGAGAAAGACAGTCTGAATCCGGATAATCAGAACCGGTACAGCAAGGCCGAAGCTGACATGAATGCGCAAGACGCTTGGCAGACAGAGGTTCAGATCAAATCCATCCTGAACCGATTGGGTTTGGATGACATCACGAAAAAAGTAGGCGAGCTGTCCGGTGGACAACGGAAACGCGTCGGCTTGGCGCAGGTGCTGATCCAAGCGCCGGATCTGTTGTTGCTGGATGAACCTACCAACCATCTTGACATGGACTCGATCACTTGGCTGGAAAACTATCTTGCTCAATACAAAGGGTCCGTCCTTTTGGTGACCCATGACCGCTACTTCCTGGAGAATGCCGTCACGAAAATCATCGAACTGAAGAACGGCGGATTGGAAGTCTACACAGGCAACTACGAGGACTACTTATTCCAAAAGAGCGAACGTGAAGCCATCCAGCAAAAGATGGACGAGAAGCAGCTGAAATTGTACAAGAGCGAACTGCAATGGATGCGCAAGGGTGCCAAAGCCAGGACGACAAAGCAACAGGCGCGGATCCACCGCTTTGAGGACTTGAAAGAAGCGACGCAACAAAGCACAAACGATGTCAAACTCGAAATCCAATTGGATGGTTCCCGCCTGGGCAAACGCGTCTTCAATCTGGAACATATCTCGCTGTTTGCGGGAGACAAACAGATCCTCAATGATTTTTCCTATATATTCCAGTCAACCGATCGCATCGGCATCGTCGGCAAGAATGGGGCAGGCAAGACTACTTTCCTGAACATGTTGGCAGGCGAAAAAGAAATTGCCGGCGGGAATCTGATCATCGGAGAGACCGTCAAAATAGCCTATTATAAACAGCTTTCCGAGGTGCTACCTGACGATAAACGGGTCATCAATTATCTGCAGGAAATCGCGGAAGAAGTGAAATTAAGCGACGGCATCGTCGTCAGCGTCACGGAGATGCTGGAGACCTTCCTCTTCCCGCGCGAAACGCACGGCAGCCTGATCAGCTCCTTATCGGGAGGAGAAAAACGTCGCCTTTACTTGTTGAAGCTGTTGATGACGAAACCGAATGTGCTGCTGATGGATGAGCCGACAAACGACTTGGATATCGATACGTTGACTGTGCTGGAGGATTACTTGAACAGCTTCGGCGGAGCCGTAATCACCGTATCGCATGACCGTTATTTCCTGGACAAAGTGGCCGACAAGCTCTTGATCCTGAATGATGAAGGCAAACCGGGCGTATTCTTTGGGGATATGAGCGAATATTTACTGGTATCCAGCCAGAAGGACAGCGAGGCCGCTAAGCAGGAAAGCAAGAAAGCTTCAGTACCTGTCCTTGCTCAGGATGCGGTCAAGGAAAAGACAAAATGGACCTACATGGAGCAAAAGGAATGGACCACAATCGAGGACGACATTTCCGAACTTGAGGAAAAAAGCCTGACATTGCAGAGCGCGATGGCCGAAAACGCTTCGGACTTCGAAAAGCTGACCCAATTGCAACAGGAATTGGACAATACAGAAGCAGCGCTTGCCGAAAAATGGGAACGCTGGGAATATCTCAGCCAGTTCGCCAAAGATTAATGTATATAGGAGAAACAAGATGACAAAACAATATTTGGATTTAGCAAGAACCGTCCTGGAAACAGGCGCGACGAAACACGACCGTACCGGAACCGGCACGAAAAGCATCTTCGGACATCAAATGCGTTTTGACCTCGCTGAGGGCTTCCCGATCCTGACGACAAAGAAAGTCGCTTTCGGTCTCATCAAGAGCGAACTGTTGTGGTTCCTGAAGGGTGACACGAACATCAAATACTTGTTGGAAAACAACAACCACATCTGGGATGAGTGGGCATTCGAGCGCTATGTGAAATCAGAAGATTACGCCGGGCCGAACATGGATGACTTCGGCCACAGAGTCCTGAAAGAAGCGGGCTTCAAAGCAATCTACGATGCCGAAATGGCTAAATTCCGGGAAGCGATTTTGACGGATGCAGCCTTTGCAGCCAAACATGGCGAATTAGGCAACATTTATGGGTCCCAATGGCGCCGCTGGAAAACGACAAAAGGGGAATTCATCGATCAGATCAGCGATGTCATCGAAATGATCAAAACCAATCCTGATTCGAGAAGATTGATGGTTTCGGCCTGGAATCCGGAAGATGTGCCTTCGATGGCCTTGCCGCCTTGTCACACATTATTCCAATTCTATGTCACAGACGGAAAGCTCAGCTGCCAATTGTATCAAAGGAGCGCGGATATCTTTTTGGGGGTGCCGTTCAATATAGCCAGCTACGCCTTGTTGACGCATCTGATCGCAAACGAAACGGGTCTTGAAGTCGGGGAATTCATCCACACATTCGGGGATGCCCATCTGTACCTGAATCATATCGAACAGATCGAACTGCAGCTTTCCAGAGAGCCTTTCGCTTTGCCGAAGTTGGTGCTGAAGCATCCGGAGAAATCCATTTTCGAAATGGAAAAAGAGGATATCGTCCTGGAGGGCTACAAGAGTCACCCGGGCATCAAAGCTCCGATCGCTGTATAATTACTGATTACCATACCGAGGAAAAGGAGGTTGCCGCCATCAGGTTCCATCAAGGTACCTGGTCGGTCCGGGCGTTGGCTCGGCTGCGCGGCAAAACAAGAGATGATCGCATTATTATGGGCTGAAGACGACAACGGAATCATCGGGAAAGGCGGCACATTGCCTTGGCACCTGCCTAATGATCTGAAGTATTTCAAGGAATTGACACTGAACCACAAAATCGTGATGGGCAGAAAAACGTTTGAGGGGATGGGTTCACGCCCGCTTCCGAGAAGGGAAAACATCATTCTGACGAGGCAAACCGATTACAGCCATGCAGGGGTTACTGTCCTGCATGATGTCAAGGAAGTATTGGCTTTGGATAACGAAGAGGATACGTTGTTCATTATCGGCGGCAGCGAAATTTTTGAGCTGTTCCTGCCGTTCGCGGATATCCTGTATCAGACTGTCATTCATGCCGACTTTGACGGGGACACTTATTTTCCGACAACAGACTGGAACGAGTGGGAATTAGCCTCGTCGACCTCGGGCGTTGTCGACGACAAAAACCGCTACGAACATGAATTCAAAGTCTTCAAACGGGTGAATTAAGCAAAAAGGGCTGACTCCAATTAAAGAGTCAGCCCGATTTTTGTTGCAGTAAGTCAATATTGATTCTGTATGGGAAAGTGCATCACCGTTGGCTTGTACTGCTTTTCTATTTTTTAAACGTAAAGCAAGATGCCGAAGTACATGAAGGCGGCGCCAGCCAGAACGAAAAGGTGCCAAATGACATGCATAAAGCCGTATTTTTTGTTCGAGTAAAAAATTGTCCCCAAACTGTAACTCAAACCGCCCAAACCGATAAGCACAATGCCGTTCAGGCCGAGTGTCTGGTACATCGGCTGAATGATGAACAGCGCCATCCATCCCATACCCAAGTACAAGAGGGTGGAAATTCCGTTGAATTTTCCGACGAAAAAGATCTTCAGGATAATGCCGATGATTGCGATTGCCCAAACGGCAATGAACAAAGCTCTGCTTTGGCCGTTACGCACCGCGATCAAGCAAAACGGCGTATACGTCCCTGCAATCAACAAATATATGGCTGCGTGATCGATGTAGCGGAAAATCTTTTGAAACCGGGTCAAACTGAAACTGTGATAGAGGGTTGACGAGAGGAAAAGTAAAATCATCGAAGCACCATAAATGGCATAAGCAACGACTTCTGTACCGTTTCCTGATTGGGATCCCTTCAAAATAAGTAAGACGCATCCAGCGATGCTAAGCAAGGTTCCGATTCCATGTGTTACGGCATTCAACACTTCATTGACGATGACTTTGCGTCTGCCCTCTGTTTGCGGAAAAGTTGTCACATTCATTCCTCCTTGTTGCCTGTCAGCAATTGTTTTTTGGCCAAAGAAAAAACAGTCTCCAACAACGTCCTTCTGAATGCATTATAGCACATTAAATGGTAAGATTTAGAAAATAATAGCAGCTCTCCCACCCAAAAGCGATAGAGGGTTTCACGGGGATATTTTGAAAGGAGCGAATAGAATGGGAACCAATCAACAAAGAAGTGTGAAAAACAGCCCGAATCCATGGAAAATTGCTTTCATCACCTTGTCGCTCACACTGGTCCTGGCAGCAGTTTGGCTCTTCTCGAAAATCACGACGGATCAACCCAGTCAATCTGCAACTGACGCCCTAATCACAACGCAATCAGAGGATCAGCTTTCAGTCGGATTATCTTTGAACAATACCGAATTGGCGGTCATCGCCAATGAATATCTGAAATCCGAGCAGAGCTTGGCTGGCTATTCGTTGGAAATAACGGATATGGTGACTTTAAAAGGTGAGACCGTGCTGTTGGGGCTTTCGATCCCGTTTGCTTTAACAGGGGAGCCGCATGCGACAACGGACGGCAATCTGCAGCTGAAGGTGACCGACATTTCCCTAGGCGGGTTGTCTTTGCCTGAAAAAGAAGCCCTGAGTCTTTTGGCCCAATTTTTAACGTTGCCTGCATTCGTCAGATTGGATGCGGCATCGGAAACGATACTGATGAACTTGGCCAGCATGGACCTTCCGAAAGAGAGCGCCATCCGTTTGCTTTCCATCGATAAAGAGACGAAAGAATATTCATTTGAAGTAAGCATACCAGCAGAAAATTTGATAGAATAGAAAGAGGCCTAATTTA
Source organism: Trichococcus pasteurii (assembly GCF_900112935.1). Lineage (GTDB taxonomy): Bacteria > Bacillota > Bacilli > Lactobacillales > Aerococcaceae > Trichococcus > Trichococcus pasteurii. Next base: position 317,926 of record NZ_FONM01000002.1, on the reverse strand, counting down.
TGAGACAATCTTTTTACCTTTTCATTCTCACGTATCGAGACCCATACAAAAAAGATGATAAAACAACATTTGCGAATCGGGTTTCCGAGGACATCGGTTTTCCGAAGCAAATGACCGACTACCATGAACTAGCTGATTATCTGGAGTTGAGCGGCGAGTATACAGAGTTCATGTCCGTCTTTGATGAGTTGTTTGAAGTATACGTCGAGCGGAACAGAGATTAAATAGAGAAAGAAGGAAATGAAATGAGTACACACATCGCAGCAAAGCCGGGGCAAATCGCGGAAACAGTCCTATTGCCGGGCGACCCATTGAGAGCGAAGTACATTGCGGAGACTTATTTGGAGGATATCGAGCAGTACAATTCGGTCCGGAATATGTTTGGTTACACAGGGACATACAAAGGCAAGCGCGTCTCAGTCCAAGGCACGGGCATGGGCTTGCCTTCCATCATGATCTACGCCAACGAACTGATCACCGAGTACAACGTGCAGAACCTGATCCGTGTCGGTTCGGCAGGGGCGATCCAAAAAGATATCCATGTGCGCGATATCGTCATTGCCCAAGGCGCGACCACTGATTCCAGCGTTGTCAGCAATACGTTCAATGGCCAAGTCAATTTTGCGCCGATCTGCAACTTTGAACTGATGCACAACGCCTACATGGTCGCGAAAGAAAGGAATCTATCCGTCCACGTCGGCAACGTCCTTTCCTCGGATCGCTTCTACAATGAAGAGTTGAATAAACAGAAATTGGCTGACTATGGTGTTCTGGCCGTGGAAATGGAAGCTGCCGGGCTGTATCTGCTGGCCGCCAAATACAACCGGAAAGCGCTGGCTTTATTGACGATCAGCGATCATATCCTGACCGGGGAAGAGACGACTGCCGAAGAGCGCGAAACAACGTTCGACGACATGATGCTCGTTGCTTTGGAATCTATCCTATAATCTTAAAGAGGTGTACTTTGAATGGGCAACAACGGGCATAAACTAAAAAAACGCGGAGTCAAACTCTCCTTCTATTTCCTTTCCTTGATCATCGTCGCTGCTGCAGCGATCGGCGGGACGTATGCATGGATCGGGAGGAGCGTAACGCTTCCTTCCACAGAGGAAATCATCCAAGGGACGAACAGCTCTACATTGGATGCGGCGGCAGCGGATCGTATCGGGGCTGTCTATCAGACGCTGCTCAACAATTATGTCGAAGGTGTCGATGAAGAGGCGCTGATCGAGGGTGCCTTGAGCGGCATGGTGGAAGCAGTCGGCGATCCCTACAGTCAATACTTGAATACCGAAGCGAGCGATAACTTGGATGAGACGATTTCCGCCTCATTCGAAGGGATCGGAGCTGAAATCATGTCCTTGAATCAGCAAATCGTCATTGTTTCGCCGATCAAAGGCTCCCCAGCCGAAAAAGCGGGCCTGTTGCCGAATGACATCATCCTCAGTGCGGATGGCCAAGCCTTGCAGGGAATGACAGCAAGTGAGGCAGTCGCTCTGATCAGAGGCGAAAAGGGCAGTGAAGTTGTCCTGGAAATCGTGCGCGGGGATCAGACCTTCAAGGTGAACATCATCAGGGACACGATTCCGATCGAAACGGTGACGTTTGAACTGGATGAAGAATATCCGGAAATCGGCATCGTCCACGTTTCCAGTTTCTCGACGCCGACCTATGACGATATCGTCAGCGCTGTAACGGATCTGCGTACACAAGGCGCCACATCCTTTGTGTTTGATTTCAGGCAGAATCCAGGCGGTTTGTTGGATCAAGCTCTGAAGATCAGCAATATGTTCCTTGACGACGGCGACGTCATCATGCAGACGCAAGAAAAAGATGCCGAGCCGAATAAGATTGTGGCCAGCGAAAGCGAGTTCGGAGATTTCAAGATAACCGAACCAACCGTCCTGCTTGTCGATGAGGGAAGCGCCAGCGCATCGGAAATCGTCGCGGGTGCATTGCAGGAATCATCCGAAATACCGTTGGTCGGGACAACAACCTTCGGCAAAGGGACAGTGCAGACCGTTTATCCTTTGACTGAAAGCAGCGAGTTGAAATTGACGGTTGCTAAGTGGCTGACGCCGAACGGCAACTGGATCCATGAAAAAGGGATTGCAGTGGACTACGAAGTCGATCTTCCGGAATACGCTACGTTGACGATCATCGATTCCACAGCGACCTATGAAGAAGGAACTGTCTCGGAAGAGGTCAAAAATGTGGAAGCGATGCTGAATGCCATCGGCTATGCAGTCGAGGCGGACGGTTATTACGATGAAGACACTGTCGAACAGGTAGTGTCATTCCAAGCTGCAAATGAGCTGGAAACGACCGGTATCGTAACGGGCGACACTGCATTGGCGATAGTCGAAAAATTGCGGGAAGTCCTAACAGAGAACGATACACAGTACGATAAGGCTGTGGAAATACTGATAGGGAACGAATAATCCGAAAGGTTTGGCAGCTCTTAAGAAGTGCCAAACCTTTTTGCAATGCCTGGAATTGCTTGGAATAATCGCCTTTGGACCGGTTGCGATTCTTTTTATGCGCAAAATGTGCTAAACTATGAGTGTTGTTTTAGCACAAACTATAACCAAAAAGGTTGATACCGATGAAAGTAGATAAAAAGATGCAGGATGGTATCTGGGATTGGGTGAAGGCGATCACCTTAGCCTTGCTGCTGGTGGTCATCATCCGTTTTTATGTGTTCATTCCGCTCAAAGTGGAAGGCGACTCCATGAGCCCCACGCTGGCACAGGACAACTATCTCTTATATGAGACGTTTTCGGACATTGACCGCTTTGATATCATCATCTTCAGCAATGAAGAGGGGCAAACGCTCATTAAGCGTGTCATCGGTTTGCCGGGTGATTCCATTTCTTACAGTGAGGATCAATTATACCTGAATGGCGAGCTCATCGAAGAGCCTTTTCTGGGGACAGAGAAGCAGCAGGGGATGGATGTTTTCACTTCGGATTTTGATTTGCTGTCCTTGACAGGAGTTGAGACGGTCCCGGAAGACAGCTATTTTGTGCTTGGGGACAACAGAGTACGCAGCCGGGACAGCCGGATATTCGGGTTTGTTTCGCAGGCTGATATAGCCGGAAAAGCTGCAATGGTGTATTTTCCATTTGAGGATTTTGGATTTATTGAAAATTAAGTACCAGCTGGATTTATAAGAAAGGGTGATTCGATGTCATTTGGAAATAAAGATCATTACGACCAAGACTCTGGTTTTGTTTCAAGGAACGAAAGATTCGGGGTTGATAAAAAGAAAGAAGTCCAACCAGAAAACCGAGGCGGTTTTTTGCGGGAAGTCCTAAATCTTATCCTTTCGGTGGCAATCGCATTTGTGCTCTTCATTGTCATCCGGACTTATCTGTTTTATCCGTTCCAGGTTGTCGGCGATTCGATGGTTCCAACTTTGGAGACCGGAGACCGACTGATCCTGAACAAATTGGCTGAAGTCGATCGTTTTGATATTGTGGTGTTCCCTGCTCCGGACGGGTCCGATGAAGAATATGTGAAGCGCATCATCGGGTTGCCGGGTGACGAAATCACCTATTTCCAGGATGAGCTGTATATCAACGGCGAAAAAGTAGCGGAGCATTATCTTGAGGCGCTGAAAGAAAGCTCAAATCAGGCATTGACTGGCGATTTCACGCTCTTCAGCTTGACAGGGGAAGCGACTGTCCCTGAAGATATGTATTTCGTTCTTGGGGACAACCGCAGCGTTTCCAAAGACAGCCGTGTTTTCGGGTTCATCCCGGCAGCACAAATCGAGGGGACAGCCGATTTAAGACTGTGGCCTTTGAACAAAATAGGGATCATCGATGATAATGGTGCAGAAGAATAAGGAGACAACCGCACACAAGTGTATTTGCACTTGTGTTTTGTCTTGAAATGGAAACAAATGATTTACTCAGAAAAGGAAGTGTCAATATGTTAATACAATGGTTTCCAGGCCACATGGCTAAAGCGAAACGCGAAGCGTTGGAAAAATTAAAAATGGTCGATCTGGTGATAGAATTGCTTGATGCGCGGCTTCCGGAATCAAGCCGGAACCCCTTGATCGATGACATCATCGGAAACAAACCAAGATTGATTGTCCTCAATAAGGCCGATCTTGCGGATAAGACTGCCACAAAAGAATGGGTCGAATACTTCAAACAGGATACTAAAGCGCAGCGAGCTGTTTCGATTTCGACGCTGAACAATAAAGATGTAGAGAACATCAAAAGAGAACTGAAGGATATGATGGCCCACAAAACGCAAGCGATGATCAACAAAGGCGTCAAACCCCGTGCCATCCGCTTGATGATCCTTGGTATCCCGAACGTTGGGAAATCAACTTTAATCAACAAACTGATGCAGAAGAACCGCGCCCAGACAGGCAATCGCCCCGGCGTGACAAAAGGGCAACAATGGTTGAAAATCGGCGGTGATTTTGAGTTGCTGGACACACCAGGAATACTGTGGCCCAAGTTCGAGGATCAGCTGATCGGGCAAAAGCTTGCCCTGACCGGAGCGATCAAGGATACGGTTTTCCATAAGGATGACGTTGCTCTATTTGCGTTGCGTCATTTTATGCAGCATTATCCGGGCAGATTGCAGGCATTCTATAAGGTGGATGAAAAACAGTTTGAAGGGGCCATTCCGGATCTGTTGATGGAATTGACCACGAAACTGCGCTTTGGCGAGGACTACAGCCGAGCCAGCGAAAAAATCATTTTTGACATCCGCGGCGGCAAACTGGGTCCGTATACTTTGGATCAGGTTCCCGTGAAGCTAGCGGAGGCTGGCGAGGGCTTATCGGAATGAACAAACCATTAAGCGTCGCTGCCATCAAGGAGCAATTGCAGGAAATCCAAACGTTGGAAGATCAACGTTGGACAGCAATCCGAGAGGATTCCCGCAAAGGTGTCCAAGCTGCAGTAAAATCGTGGGAGCGGAATTATCAGCTCGACCTTGCCTTAAAAGAGAGGCAAATCCAGATGATGGCATTCGAAGAAGAGCTGAAGGCGAAAGGCCGTCTTGCCATCGCAGGAATCGATGAAGTCGGCAGGGGCCCGTTAGCCGGCCCGGTGGTCGCTGCAGCCGTCATTCTTCCGGCGGACATCCCTTTCCTCCCGGTCAATGATTCGAAACAACTCTCTGCAAAAAAAAGGGAGCAACTTTACGATCAAATCATGGACATTGCGGACGTAGGGATCGGCTTGATTTCCCCCGAAACGATCGATGCCGTGAATATTTATGAAGCCACGAAACTGGCGATGATGCAGGCGATCGCCAATCTGAAACAAGAACCGGACAGCCTGCTGATCGACGCCATGAAGCTGCCGTTGCCGGTTGAGCAGCAATCGATCATCAAAGGGGATGCCAAATCCGTCTCCATCGCTGCCGCCAGCATTGTCGCGAAAGTATACCGAGATCGCCTGATGTCCGAATATGCCGTGCAATATCCACACTATGGCTTTGAGAAGAACGCCGGGTATGGCACCCAATTGCATTTAGCCGGTTTGGATGCTCATGGCATCACACCCATCCACCGGAAGACGTTTGATCCGATCAAAAGCATGCTGAGAGGGCAATAAGGGCTTCTGCCATCCAAATTCAAACAATTTAATAAAGCATAATCCAACTCCTTGCGTATTATCTTAACAGATGGTACGCAAAGGAGTTTTTTTATGGAAATGAACCGCGAGGATCTGACGGTCCGCGATAAGTTGATTTATCATGCAATGACGGGCGTGTGCACACCCCATTTCATGAAGCATCTGTATTTGTCTTGGATGAGGGATCCGTGTTATTCAATAGAAGAGAACGTAAACAGTTATGTGCCGATGACCAATGAAGCCAAACAACAGAAATTGAAGTCAGCCATACTGACAGCATGCAGCAAGACGCCATATGAAGAGCTGCTGGAGCTGTACCGGAGCAAAGATATCCAGATTTTGACCATCCTGGACAACGACTATCCGGAAGGCTGGCTGAACAGCTATCTGCCGCCTGTCGTGGTGTTCTGTGCGGGGAATATCCGTTTGTTGGAGCAGCCTTGTTTGAGCGTCGTAGGCAGCCGCAGCCCGTCCGGCTACGGAAAGGCAGTCCTGAACGAAATGATACCGCCATTGGTTGCGGAAGGCATCACGCTGGTAAGCGGGCTCGCCAAAGGAATCGATCAAATGGTTCATTCCTGTACAATCGAAAACAGCGGAGCAACGATCGGCATCATCGGAACAGGGCTGGATCTCACCTACCCAAGGGAAAATGCCTCCCTTCAGCGGAAAATGATGGCAGAGCAGCTCGTCGTCAGTGAGTATCCTTTAGGCTCGAAGCCGGAACGCTATCATTTTCCGATGCGCAATCGTCTGATCGCCAACCTTTCCTTGGCAACGCTGGTGATCGAGGCGACAGAAAAGAGCGGCAGCCTCATAACCGCGAATCTGGCGCTGCAGGAAAACCGGGACGTTTTTGCGGTCCCCGGAAATATTACCAGCCGACTCAGTGTCGGCACCAATCAATTGATAAAGGCCGGTGCTGCTTGCGTTTTGAATGCGACCGACGTGCTGGAAGAAATGAGAACGCAGTGGAACTGAAGCATCTGCGAAATAACTTCCATTTGACAAACACCTAGTTTATGACATAAGATGGGAAACGATTTAAATGACAGAAATATACATACAAAATATTTCGTTGAGAGGAGTCGTTTCTTTGGCTTATAAATATTTAGTCATCGTGGAATCACCTACCAAAGCCAAAACGATAGAAAAGTATCTTGGCAGAAACTATAAAGTGGTAGCAAGCAAAGGCCACTTGCGCGATTTACCAAAGAGCCGGATGGCGGTTGATATCGAAAATGACTACCAGCCGGATTATATTTCCATCCGTGGTAAAGGCGACCTGATTAAAGAATTAAAAAAATATGGCCATAAGGCAGAAAAAATCTACTTGGCTTCCGACCCGGATAGAGAAGGGGAAGCCATCTCGTGGCACCTCGCACACTTGTTGGGCTTGGATCCAGCAGACAATATCCGCGTCGTGTATAACGAAGTAACCAAGGACGCAGTTAAGGAAGCGCTAAAAAACCCAAGACCGATCAATATGGATCTTGTCTCGGCTCAGCAGGCCCGAAGGATCCTGGATCGTCTGGTCGGGTACTCCATTTCACCAATACTATGGAAGAAAGTCAAAAAAGGTTTGAGTGCCGGACGGGTTCAGTCCGTTGCGCTGAAACTGATCATCAACCGCGAGGAAGAGATTGCCGGTTTCGAACCTGTGGAGTCTTGGACAATTGACGGCACTTTCCTGAAGGACAAACATGTTTTTCAGGCAGCGTTTTACGGGTTGGACGGGAAAAAGCTGAAGTTGAAGACCAAAGAGGAAGCGGATGCGGTATTCGAAAAAATTACATCCAATGTCTTTGAAATCACCGATGTTACGAAGAAACAGCAAAAACGCAACCCGGCTCAGCCTTTCACGACTTCCAGTCTCCAACAGGAAGCCGCCAACAAACTAAATTTCCGTACGCGGAAAACGATGATGATCGCACAAGAACTCTATGAAGGGATTGCGCTCGGCAAAGAAGGCTCGGTTGGATTGATCACCTACATGCGAACGGATTCGACACGAGTGTCGGCCGGTTCTATAGAGGAAGCGCATGAATACATCACGGGCACATACGGTCCGGAATATGCCATCGAGAAACAGCGCGAAAGCAAAAATTCCCAATCGGCACAGGATGCCCATGAAGCTATCCGTCCTTCCAGCGTTTTAAGGGTTCCAAGCGAGATCGAAGCCTTCTTGACGAAGGACCAGTTCAAACTGTACCAATTGATCTGGGCACGCTTTTTGGCTAGTCAGATGACTCCGGCGATCTTTGATACGATGAAGGTAGATCTCAAGCACGAGGATGTCATGTTCCGTGCGACAGGTTCCAAAGAGAACTTTGCCGGGTACCGCAAAGTCTACGTAGAAGGCAACGCCAAAGAAAAAGACAACCTTCTGCCGGAGATGGCTGTCGGCGATACGGTGTTCTCGAAGGACATCGAACCGAATCAGCATTTCTCACAACCGCCGGCCCGATACTCGGAAGCGACACTCATCAAGGCACTGGAGGAGAACGGCGTCGGAAGACCTTCGACCTACGCTCCAACAATCGAAACGATCCAGAAACGCTATTACGTAAAAGTGACGGCAAAACGTTTCGAGCCAACCGAGTTGGGTACGATCGTCAATGGCTTGATTTCCACCTATTTTCCGGATATCGTGAACATTTCCTTCACTGCCGGGATGGAACAGGACCTTGACAGTGTCGAAGAGGGAAAAATGGAATGGGTCAAAGTGGTCGATCGTTTTTATAAACCATTCGCCGAAGAACTGTCGAAAGCGGAAGTCGAAATCGAAAAAATTGAGATCAAGGATGAACCCGCCGGATTCGATTGCGAGTTATGCGGCCATCCGATGGTCATCAAAATCGGCAGATTCGGAAAATTCTATGCGTGCAGTAATTTCCCGGAATGCCGGAACACGAAACCGATCGTGAAGAAAATCAACGTGACGTGCCCTGTGTGCCATAAAGGCGAGGTCATCGAGCGGAAATCCAAGAAAAACCGGATATTCTATGGCTGCGATCGCTATCCAGAGTGCGAATTCATCTCCTGGGACAAACCGATCGGCCGCGATTGCCCGAAATGTCAACATTATCTTGTTGAGAAGAAGGTCAAAGGCGGCATCCAAGTGAAATGCAGTCATTGTGAATACGAGGAAGACGTACAGAAATAACGTTATGGAGGCATACTATGACAAGTAAAACAGTTACCGTAATCGGAGCCGGCCTAGCCGGAAGCGAAGCGGCTTTTCAAATAGCGGAGCAAGGTATCCATGTCGATCTCTATGAGATGAGACCCAAAAAGATGACGCCTGCTCACCACACTTCAGGTTTCGCGGAATTGGTCTGCACCAATTCGCTGCGGGCGAACCAAGTCACGAACGCTGCCGGATTGATAAAGGAAGAAATGCGTCATCTGAACTCTCTGATCATCAAAGCGGCCGATGCGACCGCGCTTCCAGCAGGCGGCGCTTTGGCTGTCGATCGCGACACTTTTTCGGCATATGTTACGAAAGCATTGGAAGACCACCCCAACATCACGATCCATCTGGATGAACTGACGGAATTGCCTGAAGGGATCACGGTGGTAGCGACAGGCCCTTTGACTTCGGAACCATTAAGCCAATCGATCCAAAATTTCATCGAAACGGAAGGGTTGTACTTCTATGATGCCGCCGCACCGGTGTTGGAAAAAGACAGCATCAATATGGAGAAGGTTTACTTGAAGTCGCGTTATGACAAAGGCGAAGCCGCCTACTTGAACTGTCCGATGACTAAAGAGGAATTCGAAAATTTCTATCGCGAACTTATTGCGGCTGAGGTGGCCCCCTTGAAGGAATTCGAGGAGGAAAAATATTTCGACGGGTGCATGCCTTTCGAAGTGATGGCCTCAAGAGGCGAAAAAACGTTGCTGTTCGGTCCGATGAAACCGGTCGGGCTGGAAGATCCGAAGACCGGAAAGATTCCGTATGCGGTTGTACAGCTCCGCCAGGACAATGCCGCCGGGTCCCTATACAACATCGTCGGTTTCCAGACTCACCTGAAATGGGGAGAACAGAAACGGATCCTGCGAATGATCCCGGGCTTGGAAAATGTCGAGATCGTGCGTTACGGAGTCATGCATCGGAATACGTTCCTGAACTCTCCAAAAATACTGCGCTCAACCTATCAGAGCCAGAAACGCGACGATCTGTTCTTTGCCGGCCAGATGACCGGAGTTGAAGGATATGTCGAGAGTGCCGCCAGTGGCTTGTTGGCGGGCCTTAACGCCGCCAGATTGGCGAACGGACAGGAATGCGTTGTTTTTCCGAAAGAGACGATGATCGGTGCGATGTCGCACTACATAACGAACACGGACAGCAAGCATTTCCAACCGATGAATGCCAACTTCGGCATCATTGAACCGTTAGGCGGCAAGAAAATCCGTGACAAACAGCTCAAAAACCAAATGATAGCCGATAAAGCGTTGGCTGCTCTGGACGAATTCGTGCAAACGATTTAAGTTCGCCAGCTTACATTGAAATCTCTCCAACATTGTGATAAATTTAGTCATAAGATGTTGGAGGGATTTTTTTGTCTAATCAAGAATTAATCGATCGTTTCATAAACTATTTGGCTATCGAGAGGCGCTATTCCGACGAAACCGTCAAGGCCTATCTGTTTGACCTGAAAAAATTCGAATCCTTTCTTGAGGAAAGTGGAACCAGCGATTTGATGGCGGTGCAATTGTATGATGTCCGCCTGTATTTGAGTTTTTTGGACGAACAAAAACTGAGCCGAAACACGATTTCGCGCACGTTGTCCAGCTTGAGGGGGTTCTATCACTTCCTGATCCGCAATGACCTTCTTGATGAAAACCCTTTATCCTATATCTCTTTCAAGAAAAAGCAACTGCGTCTGCCGCAGTACCTTTACGAAGAAGAATTGGAAAAACTATTGCGCGCAGCCGAAGGGACGGAAATATTGGACTACCGGAACCGGGCGTTAGTGGAATTGTTGTATGCGACCGGAATCCGCGTCAGCGAATGCAAGAACATCAAGCTGCAGGATATATCCTTTGACTTGGGAGTTATTTTGATTTTCGGAAAAGGGAATAAAGAGCGGTATGTGCCGTTTGGCCATTATGCCGCAGCAGCTATCCAGGAGTATCTGGAAATGACCCGATCCGAATTGATGACTAAACACCAACGCAGCCATGATTATCTCTTTGTGAATCGCTTGGGTGATCCGCTCACGGCAGGCGGCGTTGAATACATACTGAAACAGATCATGAAAAAAACCGGATTGACCGTGACGTTGCATCCCCATATGCTGCGGCATACATTTGCGACCGATATGCTGAATAACGGAGCGGATATGCGGACAGTTCAGGAACTTTTGGGACATGCCAGCCTGTCATCCACTCAAATATACACACACGTGACGAAAGATGCCCTGCAAAGGAATTACAACCAATTCCATCCACGGGCGAAACGGGACAGCAAGAAATAGGGGGAATAAAAAATGACAACAATCTGTGCAGTGCAGCACAACGGACGGTCGGCCATGGCGGGGGACGGTCAGGTGACGATGGGCCAATCCGTCATCATGAAAGGGACCGCCAAAAAAATCAGACGCATTTACCATGATGAAGTCATCGTCGGTTTCGCTGGTGGAGTAGCGGACGCGTTCACCCTGGAGGATAAATTTGAAGAGAAACTCAATCAATACAAAGGGAACCTGTTGCGCGCCTCCATCGAGGTGGCGAAAGAATGGCGCGGCGATCGCGCGCTTCAGAAGCTGGAGGCGTTGCTGATTGTCATGAACAAGGAGCAGATGCTGCTTGTTTCCGGTAGCGGGGAAGTCATCGAGCCGGATGATGGGATCCTTACGATCGGCTCGGGCGGGAATTATGCCTTGGCTGCAGCAAGAGCCCTGAAAAGAAGAGGCTCCGATCTTTCCGCAAAAGAAATCGCCTACGAAAGTCTCAAGATCGCCTCAGAAATCTGCGTATTTACTAACGACAACATCATCGTTGAAGAATTTTAGATAGGTGGCTACTATAATGAAGGAACAGCACAACAGAACACCCAGAGAAATCGTCAAGGAGCTCGATCGTTATGTCATCGGGCAGGATGCGGCCAAAAAAGCGATCGCTGTCGCTTTACGGAATCGCTACAGAAGACAAAAATTGGATGCTGACATGCAAAAAGAAGTGACTCCGAAAAACATTCTGATGATCGGCCCGACCGGAGTAGGGAAGACAGAACTGGCGAGACGCTTGGCGTTGTTGGTCGAGGCACCCTTCGTCAAGGTCGAGGCCACCAAATTCACGGAAGTCGGTTATGTCGGGCGTGACGTCGAGTCGATGGTCCGCGATCTGATGGAGAACGCCATCCAGATTGTCGAAAAGCAAAAACGCGGAGATGTGTATGCCAAAGCCTACGAAGCGGCTTTAGAACGACTGGCCAAAGTCATGAAGCCGGGGATCAAAAAAGCGAAGCCCTAACAAGATGGAATGAATGACTGGCAAAATATGTTCAAAAACCTGGGGATGCCACTGCCTGAAGATCAGGAAGAAGCTGCCGAAGAAGTGACCGCCGAAATCGCCAAGAGCAGAGCGGATATCATCGAGCAATTGCGCAAAGGACTGCTGAATAAGCGTGACGTCTCGATCAAAGTTGAGGAAAAACAAGCACATCCATTGGGAGCCGGCGGAAACAACGAGCAAATGATGATGCTTCAGTCGGCGTTTGAATCCATGACGCCGAAAAAGAAGATGCAAAGGACGCTTTTGGTCGAGGATGCCATTGAGGTGCTCGTGCAGGAAGAAACCGACAAATTGGTCAATAAGGATGATATTTCGCAGGAAGCTTTGAAGTTGGCCGAAACCAACGGCATCATATTCATCGATGAAATCGACAAAATCACTTCCAAATCGCAAAACTCAGGCGAAGTGTCGCGGGAAGGCGTTCAGCGGGATATCCTTCCGATTGTCGAAGGAAGCCAAGTTTCCACCAAGTATGGGGCTATCCAAACGGACCACATCCTCTTCATAGCATCCGGAGCGTTCCACGTTTCCAAGCCAAGCGATCTGATCCCGGAACTGCAAGGCCGTTTCCCGATCCGGGTTGAATTGAATGACCTTACGGAAGATGATTTTGTGCGGATCCTCACCGAGCCAAATAACGCGATGCTGAAGCAATACACCGCACTGTTGGCAACGGAAGACGTCAACATCACCTTCACCCAGGAAGCCATCCGGAAAATGGCTGTCATCGCGACTGAAGTCAACCAGGAAACCGATAACATCGGAGCCAGAAGGCTGCACACGATCATGGAGAAATTGCTGGAGGATCTGTTGTTTGAGGCTTCCGAAATACCTGGGACAGAGATTACGATAACAGAACATTATGTGGATGAAAAACTTGAAAAAATTGTAGAGAACAAAGATTTAAGAAGATATATCCTTTAAGCATAAAAAATCCCCTTTAGGCTGGATAAACCTTGCGGATATTTTCTGACGGATGATCGTATGGGGGGAAATATGGACGAATTATTAGAAAAGTTGAGAAGGATCAACTACATGCTGCAAAAAGAAGGGGGCTTTGTCGCTGTCAGCGACGAAGCGACGGCATTACCCTTTACGGAAATGGCAAGCGTGCTTGGGGATATTTTAAGGGCCAACACGTATCTGATCGATCTGTCCGGCAATCTATTAGGCTACAGTGAGGCGACCGATATCAACAATGCCCGCATCAAACAAATGCTGGAGGACAAAAAGTTTCCGGAGCAGTATGCCCAAAATCTGTCTGCCTTGTTTCAGACGACCGCGAACATCGGCATTGAATCTGATTTCACAGCCTTTCCGATCGAAAGCAGAGACTTGTTCATTACAGGTGTCACAACAATCGTTCCGATTTTTGCTTCCGGCAAGCGCTTGGGGAGTTTGATTTTGGCACGGATGGGTCCGGCTTTTGACAGCAGCGACTTGATTCTTGCCGAACACGGTGCCACCGTAATCGGCATTGAGTTGCTGCATACCATCAATTTGCGCATGGAAGAGGCAACACGAGTGACCACACTGATCCAGATCGCCATCAAATCATTGTCTTTCAGCGAGCTGGAGGCGGTCAAGGCGATTTTTGAGACTTTTCCATCCTTAGAGGAACGCATCACCGCATCAAAAATTGCGGCAGAAAAAAATATTACGCGCTCCGTTATTGTGAATGCCTTAAGGAAACTGGAATCAGCCGGCATTCTCGAGACGAGATCGCTCGGCATGAAGGGAACGTTCATCAGAGTCGTTTCCGCAGAATTGCTTGATGCTTTAAAAAAGGCTTTGTATCAAAAAAATGATCAGTAAGCAAAATGGTGTAAAGCCAAACTAGGGGGAAATGTAATGGAGTTTGTAATCGAGAATCAGCATCTTACGGTAACCGTAAAAGATAAAGGTGCAGAAATCACCAGTGTAATCGCAAAGAAAACCGGCATCGAATATATTTGGCAAGCTGATGAAAAAGTTTGGAACAGGCATGCTCCTATCCTTTTTCCGTTCGTAGGACGCCTGAAGGATGATTCCTTTCGACATAACGGCAACACTTACACAATGGGGCAACACGGCTTTGCTCGCGACTCGAAATTTTCGGTGCATGAGCGGCTGTCCGACAGCATCACGTTTATCCTTGCTCCGAATGGTGATTTCAAAGATGTTTATCCGTTTTTGTTTGAACTGCAGTTGACTTATCAATTATTCGAGAATCAGCTGGCGGTCAGCTACAAAGTGAAGAACCTTGATGCAGACAAGATGTATTTCTCGATCGGTGGACATCCAGGCTTCAATGTGCCGTTGATGGAAGGTGAAGCATTCGAGGATTACTACGTCAAGATGACTCCTGACACTTCCCGCGATCGCTTGTTCCTGGAGGGACCCTACCTCGCAGCGGACAAAACGGTTGCAGTGGAACTGAACGAGTTCCGATTGCAACGGGACCTCTTCCTTAATGATGCCATTATTTTCAAAACACCGGAACCGACCACTGTCACGCTGGCATCCGATAAGGGGGAACATGGTGCCACGATGTCCTATGAAGATTTCGACTACTTAGGCATCTGGACAAAGCCTCAGGAAGACGCCACATATATTTGTTTGGAACCTTGGTGTGGACTTGCTGACCGGTCGGATTCGGACGGAGAGCTGGAACGCAAAACAGCCATCCAATCACTTGAGCCCGGAAATAAACGGTATTATGTCCATCGGATTGAATTCTTCTAGACTGTTGTTCATCAGCTGAACCCAACAACGTTTATCTTTGGGTCTGAAAAAGGCGGGGCCGTAAATCAGCAACGATTTACGGCCCCGCCTTATTCGGTTATTTTTCTTTAGCGCTCTTCGCTTTGTAGCCGAAAGGCACTTTGCTTTCCGTGCCATTTCTGATCCGGTAAATATTGGAACGATGGCGATAGATGATGAAGATCGTCAAAAGGATCGTAACGATCGTCAATGGCCAATCCTTAAAAAAGAAGGAAAGTGTGACCGCTGTAAAACAGGCCAGGATGCTGGATAGGCTGACCATTCTGGAAAAGTACAAGTAGATGATGAAAGCGACGATGGCTTCTGCAAAAAAAAGCGGATTGTAGGCCAACAGGATACCGGCGCTTGTGGCAACGGCCTTGCCGCCTTTGAATCCAGCAAACAGGGGATAAGTATGCCCTAATGCTGCAACAACTCCGGCCAACAAGGGATGGATATCGACTCCCAGCCAAATCGGCAATAAGGTTGCCGCCGAACCTTTCAGCATGTCCATGATCAGGACGATGATGCCGGCTTTTTTTCCTAACACGCGGAAGGTATTGGTTGTTCCACTGTTCCCGCTGCCGTATTTGCGGATGTCTGTATGATAAAAATATTTTCCGATCCAGATGCCTGAAGGGATGGATCCCAAAAGATAGGCCAGGACGATGATGATTGCTGTCATTCTCACTTCACTCCTAAGTTGATACTCCAATATAAAACAATTCTAGTTCATTTTACCATTTTATCCGCATTTTTCCTATAGGAGGCAGAATTCCGCCGCATTTTTTATACTTTTCAAAGTGAAAGTTATACAGTATGATAGAATAGATGTTCGGTTCAGAACAGATATGAAGGAGTTTTTTTATGGCACAAAATAAAGAGATTAAATACAATGATGACTCCATTCAAGTGTTGGAAGGACTTGAAGCAGTCAGGAAACGTCCCGGGATGTACATCGGTTCGACTGATGCGCGCGGTTTGCATCACTTAGTATATGAAATAGTCGACAATGCAGTCGACGAGGCTTTATCGGGGTTTGCCGATCAGATCGATATCACGATTCATGAAGACCAAAGCATCAGCGTGAAGGATAATGGCCGCGGCATGCCGACTGGTTTGCACGCTTCAGGTGTGCCTACAATCCAAGTCATTTTCACCGTTCTCCATGCTGGCGGTAAGTTCGGCCAGGGCGGATACAAAACATCAGGCGGCCTGCACGGAGTGGGTGCAAGCGTCGTGAATGCGTTATCCAAGTGGCTGGAAGTATCGGTCACCCGCGAGAGCACAGTCTATACAATGAAATTCAAGGATGGCGGAAAACCCGCCAGCAAATTGACCAAATCAAAAAGCACCTCAAAGGGCTCGGGCTCTTTGATTCACTTTTTACCGGACAAGGAAGTTTTCGGAACAGCGCAACTGTCCTATGAGGTTTTGGCGGAACGGTTCCGCGAATCAGCCTTTTTGTTGAAAGGCTTAACCATCACGCTGAAAGATGAACGTACCGAACAAAGCGATACTTTTTTCTTCGAAGAAGGGATCAAGGAATTCGTTGCTTACTTAAATGAAGAAAAGGATACATTGCACGATGTGGTGTATTTCAGCGGGGAAGCCGATGGGATCGAGATTGAGTTCTCCTTCCAGTACAACGACGGCTATTCGGAGACGATCCTTTCGTTCGTCAACAACGTCCGCACCAAGGATGGCGGCACGCACGAAACCGGCGCCAAGACAGCGATAACAAAAGCCTTCAATGAATACGCCCGTAAGATGAACCTGATCAAAGAGAAGGAAAAGAATCTCGAAGGCAGCGATGTGCGTGAGGGCCTTTCGGCGGTGTTGTCCCTGCGTGTACCGGAGAACCTGCTCCAATTCGAAGGCCAAACGAAAGAAAAATTAGGCACCCCGCAAGCACGGGCAGCCGTTGATGGACTCATCAGCGAAAAACTGAGCATCTATCTGACCGAAAATGGCGAAACAGCCCAAATGCTTGCCAGAAAATCCCTGAAAGCCAGAGAGGCAAGAAATGCAGCGCGTAAAGCCCGTGAAGAAACGCGTAACGGCAAAAAAAGGCAAAAAAACGAATCGTTGTTGTCCGGCAAGCTGACGCCTGCGCAAAGCAAAAATCCGAAAAAGAACGAACTGTATCTGGTCGAGGGTGATTCCGCCGGTGGATCCGCCAAACAAGGGCGCGACCGTAAGTTCCAAGCGATACTTCCGCTGCGCGGCAAAGTCATCAATACGGAACGCGCGAGCATGCAGGATATATTGAAAAACGAGGAAATCAACACGATCATCTACACGGTCGGTGCAGGGGTCGGTGCGGATTTCGAAATCGAGGATTGCAATTACGACAAAATCATCATCATGACGGATGCGGATACGGATGGTGCGCACATTCAGATCCTGTTGCTGACTTTCTTTTATCGTTACATGAAACCGTTGCTGGAAGCCGGAAAAATTTATCTCGCGCAACCGCCCCTGTATAAAATATCCAAGGGCTTCGGCAAAAACGAAAAGATCGAATACGCATGGACCGAAAAGGAGCTGCAGGAAAAAATCGACATCATCGGTAAGGGTTACATCCTGCAACGCTATAAAGGACTCGGGGAAATGAACGCGGATCAGCTGTGGGATACTACAATGGATCCTGAAACCAGAACGTTGATCCGGGTTCTCATCGATGACAAAGCCCAAGCGGAGCGCCGGGTCACGACGCTGATGGGAAATAAAGTCGAACCGCGAAGGAAATGGATCGAGAAGCATGTCGAATTTTCGATGGCTGATGATAAGAGCATCCTGGAGCAGGACATGGCACCGACGCCCGATAATGGGCAGGCACACCTGCAGGAGAAAGTGAAGAAGGAAACTTCTGATCAGCAAATCGCTCATGATATGGAACAAATTTCGTTAGATTTTGAAAGTGGTGAACTATAGTGGATAATCTGGAAATCAAAGAGCTGATGCTCGAAAACGTAATGGGGGACCGCTTCGGGAGATACTCGAAATACATCATCCAGGATCGTGCATTGCCTGATATCCGCGATGGGCTGAAACCTGTTCAGCGACGGATCCTGTTCGCGATGGATGTTGCCGGAAACACTTCGGACAAAGGCTTCCGCAAATCGGCAAAAACAGTCGGGAATGTCATCGGTAATTATCATCCGCACGGGGATTCCAGTGTCTATGAAGCGATGGTCCGGTTGAGCCAGGATTGGAAAATGCGGGAAGTATTGGTCGAAATGCACGGAAACAACGGGAGTATGGATGGGGATTCAGCCGCTGCGATGCGGTATACCGAGGCCAGGTTGTCAAAAATCTCAGCAGAACTGTTGCGCGACATCGATAAGGAGACCGTAGACTTTGTGCTGAACTTCGACGATACCGATCAGGAGCCTACAGTATTGCCCGCCAGATACCCGAATCTTTTGGTGAACGGCGCCACCGGTATTTCCGCCGGTTACGCGACCGATATCCCGCCGCATAATTTAGGGGAGGTCATCGATGCGACCTTGCATCTGATCGATCACCCTGATGCGGAGCTCAAAGCGCTCATGAAATATGTTAAAGGGCCAGATTTCCCTACCGGGGCGATCATTCAGGGCTTGGATGGATTGAAGGACGCCTACAGAACCGGCAAAGGGAAAGTAGTCGTACGTTCGCGCACGTCCATCGAGAGCATCCGCGGCGGCAAACAGCAGATCGTCATTTCGGAAATCCCTTATGACGTCAACAAAGCGACGCTAGTTAAGCGTATGGACGAAATCCGCATCAACCGCAAGATTGAAGGGATCGCCGAAGTGCGGGATGAATCAGACCGCACGGGGCTGCAGATTGTTGTCGAACTGAAAAAAGAAGCAAATGCGGAAGGGATCCTCAACTATCTGCTCAAAAATACAGATCTGCAAGTAAACTATAACTTCAATATGGTCGCAATCGATGAACGCCGCCCGATGCAAGTCGGCTTGCACCAAATCCTGAAAGCCTATATCCGCCACCAAAAAATCGTCATCACCCGCCGGACGAAGTACAGTCTGAGGAAAGCGGAAACGCGCCTGCATATCGTGGATGCATTGATCAGAGTCATTTCGATCCTTGATGAGGTTATCCAATTGATCCGTGACAGCAAAGACAAGAAGGACTCAAAACAGAATCTTATGAAGCAGTATGCTTTTTCGGAACCGCAGGCGGAAGCGATCGTTTCCTTGCAGCTGTACCGTCTATCCAATACGGATATAACTGCCCTGCAGAACGAAAAGTTGGAACTGAACGAGCAGATTGCGACCTACCACGAAATCCTGAAACAGGAAAAAACGTTGTACGCTGTTATGAAGACAGAACTCTCGGCAGTCAAGAAACAATACGCGAATCCTCGCCGGACTACGATCCAACATGAAATCGAAGAAATCAAAATCGATACGGAAGTTCTCGTGCCGGTAGAAGAAGTCGTTGTCGTAATCACAAAAGAGGGCTATTACAAGCGCACCAGCCTACGCTCTTTTGGAGCGTCGACGATCGAAGAAGTCGGATTGCGTGAAGGCGATAAGCCTCTTTTTGTCGGGAAAGCATCGACCCTTGATGCGATTGTGATGTTCACCAGCAAGGGAGACTATCTTCATTTCCCGGTGCATGAGTTGCCGGAATTGAAATGGAAAGATACGGGGCATCATATCTCGCAGAACATTCCCTTCGCACCGGAAGAGAAAATCATCAGCGTAGAAATTATCCCGAACAACAGCGAACCGACCGGGACAATCCTTTTCATATCAAAAGAAGGATACATCAAACAGACGCTGATGAGCGACTTCCGGACCTTCCGTGGCTACAGAAACAAAAAAGCGGTCGCCATGAAGATGAAGAGCGAGACGGATGCGATTGTTTCCATCCAACGCTTGGAGGATAAACAAAATTATGATGTTCTGCTGGTGACCCATTTCGGATTCAGCCTGCGTTACGCCGTGAATGAAGTGGGCATCATCGGAACGCGCGCCAGCGGAGTAAAGTCCATCAACCTGAAGGATGGGGACTTGGTGGTCGGGGGCGCTGCCTTTAAAGAAGGTGATGAGGAATTCCCGATCCTTGTGGTCACGCAAAGAGGGAACATCAAAAAATTCAAATCCGGAGAAGTCCCGATTTTGGGTCGAGCGAAACGGGGATTGATGCTGCTGAAGGAATTGAAGGCCAAGCCGCATCGCATCGTCTTTATGGATTGCGATCTATCGATGCCTAACCGTTATGCGATCCGTACGACGGCTAGTAAGAGCATTGTGGCGGAAAGCAAAGAGATTCCGTTCAGCCCTAGGTATTCCAACGGCAGCTTCGCAATCAACGAGAAGACCGATGGCGAAGTGTCGGACATCGAAAAAGAGTTTGATTTTTCACAAATTAGAATTTTCTAATTATCTGTTATAAACGAAATGCCAAAACGGAAACTGTGTAATAGCACAGTTTCCGTTTTTTTATGAAACAGATTTTTTGTCAAAATAAAGGTTTCACTAACTAATCGAAAGTCAAAATCATTTTTTGAGATTCGAAAAAGCTTATATACCAACGTTTTAAAAATGTTTTCGAAAAATTTACAAAAAGTTCAAAAAAAAGATTGATAGTTGTTGCACTTTTATCTGTACGTGTTATAATGTTCATGTAGAAACCTGTTACACATATCACAATGTGAAAGCACCTTTAGGAGGAACATATAATGGAACAATGGCAAGGTTTTAAAGGAAAAACTTGGAAAGAAGAAGTCGACGTAAGAGACTTCATCATCAGCAACTTCTCTGAATACACAGGCGACGAAAGCTTTTTGGCTGGTCCTACTGAAACTACAAATCAATTATGGGATCAAGTTATGGATCTTACAAAACAAGAAAGAGAAGCTGGCGGCGTATTGGATATGGATACAAAAGTTGTATCTTCCATTACATCTCATGCAGCAGGCTACTTGAACAAAGAAAAAGAGCAAATCGTTGGTTTCCAAACTGAAAAACCACTTAAACGCAGCTTGATGCCTTTCGGCGGTATCCGCATGAGCGAACAGGCTTGTGAAGAAGCTGGCTACAAAGTTGATCCAGAAGTTTCAATGATTTTCCGCGATTACAGAAAAACACACAACCAAGGCGTATTTGACGCTTATACTCCAGAAATGCGTGCAGCAAGAACAACCGGCGTCATCACTGGCTTGCCAGATGCATACGGCCGCGGACGCATCATCGGTGACTACCGTCGTGTAGCTTTATACGGTGTTGACTTCTTGATGCAAGACAAATTAAATGAATTCGCTAAAATCGGCGACGGCACGATGACTGAAGAAATCATCCGCTTGAGAGAAGAGTTCAGCGAACAATACAGAGCTTTGAAAGAATTGAAAGAATTAGGAAACATCTACGGTTTCGATATTTCCAAACCAGCAACAAACGCTAAGGAAGCTTTCCAATGGTTATACTTCGGTTACTTGGCTGCTGTAAAACAACAAAACGGTGCTGCAATGTCATTAGGCCGTACTTCAACTTTCTTGGATATCTATATCCAACGCGATTTGGAAAACGGAACATTGACTGAAGAAGAAGCACAAGAAATCGTTGACCACTTCGTAATGAAATTACGTATGATCAAATTTGCACGTACGCCAGAATACCAAGAGTTGTACTCAGGAGATCCACAATGGGTTACTGAATCAATCGCTGGTATGGCACATGATGGCCGTTCAATGGTTACAAAAACAAGCTTCCGTTTCTTGAACACATTGACTAACTTGGGAGCAGCTCCAGAGCCTAACTTGACAGTTCTTTGGTCAACTAAATTGCCTGAAGGATTCAAGAAATACTGTGCTAAAATGTCTATCGAAACAAGCGCTATCCAATACGAAAATGATGACATCATGAGCCTTGAATGGGGCGATGACTACGGTATCGCTTGCTGCGTATCCGCGATGAGAATCGGGAAACAAATGCAATTCTTCGGAGCGCGTGCTAACCTAGCTAAAACATTGCTTTACGCAATCAACGGCGGGGTTGACGAAACGAAGAAAAAACAAGTCGGACCTAAATTGCAACCAATCACTTCAGAATACCTTGATTATAATGAAGTTGCTGAAAAATTCGATGTTATGATGGACTGGATCGTAGCTTTGTATGTGAATACATTGAACGTTATCCACTACATGCACGATAAATATTCATACGAATCATTAGAAATGGCTTTACATGATACACATGTTGTCCGCACATTGGCAACTGGTGTCGCTGGTTTCTCAGTTACAATCGATTCACTTTCAGCTATCAAATACGCGAAAGTTAAACCTATCCGCGACGAAAACGGCATTGCAATTGACTTCGAAATCGAAGGCGACTTCCCTAAATATGGTAACAACGATGATCGCGCTGACCAAATCGGTATCGACTTGTTGAAACAATACATGGGCAAAGTTAAAAAACACCAAACATACCGCAACTCTATCCCTACAACTTCTATCCTTACAATCACTTCTAACGTGGTTTACGGTAAGAAAACTGGTAGCACGCCAGACGGACGTAAAGCCGGCGAACCATTCGCACCTGGTGCTAACCCAATGCACGGAAGAGATACACACGGCGCTTTGGCAAGCTTGTCTTCAGTAGCTAAGATTCCTTACAAATATTCATTGGATGGTATCTCGAACACATTCTCAATCATCCCTAAAGCTTTGGGACGTGAAGAAGAAGTTCAAAAAGAAAACTTGACTGCAATGATGGATGGATACATCGCTAAAGGCGGCCACCACTTGAACGTCAACGTATTCAACCGTGAAACATTGCTTGACGCTATGGATCACCCAGAAAACTACCCACAATTGACTATCCGAGTTTCCGGATACGCTGTTAACTTCATCAAGTTGACCCGCGAACAACAATTGGACGTAATCAACCGTACAATGCACGAAATGATGTAATCTGCTTCAACTTGCATATTAATCTTATAAATTTAAACGGATGGATCATATGATTCATCCGTTTTCTATCAAAGGGAGCGAAAAATCGCTCTTTTTGATAGGAAATATTCCTTATGCGAGATACAATGAGATTAAGAAATAAACGACAGAGGAGTTTTTTGAAATGACTGAACCCTTAAAAGGATTTGTGCATTCAACAGAGAGTTTCGGTTCCGTCGATGGACCCGGAATCCGTTTTATTATATTTATGCAAGGCTGCCGCATGCGTTGCCAATTCTGCCATAACCCGGACACTTGGAACATCGGTGGCGGCAACGAGATGACCAGCGATGAATTGCTGAACATGGCCTTGCAATACAAGCCATTTTGGGGACAAAAAGGCGGCATTACCGTCAGCGGCGGCGAACCGTTGCTGCAGATCGACTTTCTGATCGAGTTGTTCACGAAAGCCAAAGCGCAAGGTGTGCATACGACATTGGACACTTGCGGCTTGCCGTTCACTTATGATGAACCTTTCTTCAGCCAATTCAATAAATTGTTGGCTGTGACCGATTTGATCCTGTTGGACATCAAACACATCGACAGCCAGAAGCACAAAGAACTGACAATGTGGCCGAACGAAAGCATCATCGAGCTGGCAAAATATTTGTCGGAAATCAATAAACCGATTTGGGTCCGTCATGTGCTGATCCCAGAGCGGACTGACTATGATGATTTCTTGATCCGACTGGATGCTTTCCTGAAAACATTGAAAAACATCGTCAAAGTGGAGATTCTGCCTTACCATAAAATGGGCGTCTACAAGTGGGAAACGTTGGGCATCCCTTATCAGTTGGAGGGAATCGATCCACCTACCGCCGAGCGCGTCGAAAATGCCAGAAAACTGCTGCATACAGAAGACTATAAAGGTTACTTGGATCTGTAAAATAATACTATTTTTTCAAGGAAGAAAAGAGAATTGCGGTTGCTCTTTTCTTCCTTTTTTATTATGATAAATTAAGACAATGGAAGAGAGAGTGAATTGAATGAAAAAACTGTTAGTTTTTGGGCACCAAAATCCGGATACGGATGCGATCACATCTGCAATCGCATACGCCTACTATCTGAATCATAACGGAATCGAAGCAGAGGCTGTGGCTCTTGGCCTGCCGAGCGAAGAAACAGCCTACGCTCTGAAACAATTCAAGACAGAGGCTCCGCGCGTCATCGAGGCTGCGGCAAACGAAACGGATACGGTTGCTTTGGTTGACCATAACGAAGCGCAACAAAGCGTCAGCGACATCAAAGATGTCGAAGTATATGCTGTGGTGGATCATCACCGCATCGCGAACTTCGAAACGGCCAACCCTTTGTATTACCGTGCAGAGCCTGTCGGTTGCACAAATACAATCCTTTATAAAATGTTCAAGGAAAAGAGCATCGCAATCCCTGCCGACATCGCCGGCTTGATGCTTTCTGCCATCATTTCTGATACCCTGTTGTTCAAATCACCGACTTGCACTCCGGAAGATGAAGCAGCGGCAACAGAATTGGCGGAAATCGCTGGTGTTTCCATGAACGAATATGGCCTTGCGATGCTGAAGGCCGGAACGAATTTGGATGACAAATCGATCGCGGAATTGCTGACTTTGGACGCTAAATCATTCCCGATGGGCGATAAAAACGTCCGCATCGCACAAGTGAACACTGTAGACGTGCAGGATGTTCTGGAAAGACAAGTTGAACTGGTTTCCGCTATGGAAGCAGAAAACGCCGCTCAAGGTTATGATGTGTTCTTGTTGGTGATCACAAACATCATTGACAGCGATTCTGCCTTATTGGCTGTCGGTTCACATTTGGACACAGTCGCATCCGCATTCGGCGTCTCGTTGAACGAAAATGTTGCGTTGTTGCCGGGTGTTGTTTCACGTAAGAAACAAGTTGTTCCACCATTGACGGAAGCATTCTCAAAATAATTTTTATAAAAGGGCGGAGATCCAACTCAGTTAATCTGAAGTGCATCTCTGCTTTTTTAACACTTAGGCCAAGAAAAAGAAGGGAGTTGAGGACGTGAAAATTGGTGTAATGTCAGACCTTCATATCGATTCTAATGCGAAAAAACTGGCGCCGGGTCAAACGTATGACTATCTCTTGGCGGAACTGCTCTATAATCAAGAAATCGACTTGTTATTGTTGGCGGGGGATGTCTCTTCCGATTACCACGATACCTTTGCTTTCCTGGATAGGATGCGTGATCACAACGTTTCGAAAATCCAATTCGTACCGGGTAATCATGACTTTTGGTCCATCCGCAACCATGAAGAGGACACGGACCGCATCTATCAGTTGTTCAAGGAGCGGGACGAAAATCCTGTCGGGAATCCATTTTTGATCGGGGATAAATGGGCAGTGGTGGGGAATCCGGGCTGGTATGATTATGGCTTCGCCAGTGACCGCTATACTATAGCAGAGTTTTCCAAGAAAAAACTGAAAGTCGGTGGTTGGAATGACCGCCGGTATGTGCATTGGTCAAAGGATGATCGCGCGGTTGCAACAGCCATGCAAGGGGAACTGGAAAGCGACTTGAAAGAAGTCGGCGACCGGAAAATAATCATGATGACACATGTTGTGACGCATCCGCAATTTGTCATCCCGCTCCCGCATCCGGTGTATGACTATTACAATGCTTTCCTCGGCAGCAAAAGCTATATGCAATTGTACGATCGTTATCCGATTGTGCATAGCATCATGGGGCATGTACACTTCCGAAAAATGCTGTATGAGGAAGATACGACCTTCTATTGCGCATGCCTTGGCAGTGCCCGGCATTGGTATACGGAGGATCCTTACATCGAAATGGCCTATACTATGGAAGAATTCACAATTGACAACTGAGTGGCAACTTGCCCTCGATGGGTTTTGTGATCGAATTGCGCTCACTCTTTTGGAGAGGGTTATTACTTTCCTTTTACCAAAAATAAGTTATGCTTATCTTGTAGGTTGATACAGTTAGATTAATACAGGTTAGAGGTGGATTCGCGTGAGATCATTCAACTTATCGGATAAAGGGGTATATACGCAGACGAAGGATTGGAAAGCGGCTGATTGGATTCATGTGGAGAATCCGAGCAACGAAGACGTTGAGGATCTGGTAGCTATTTTCGGCATCCCAAAGGACTACATCATGGATTCGCTGGACGAATATGAGATCCCACGGCAAGAGAAAGTCAAAAATGGTGCAGGGGAGGATATTAATCTTCTGATCGTCCTCTTCCCCAAAATGCGATCGGTGCAGGAAAAATACACGGAGTACCATACGTATCCTTTGTCTATCATAAGAGTCAATGACACATTGATCACAGTCTGCAAAGAGACGCCTTCTTTTTTGACGCATATCATGAATAATGAGTCTTTCAAAAACGAACCAGCAACAACCCAGCATCACATCATCTTATACATATTATGGGAATTGACAAGGAGTTTTATTCGTCATCTGAGAGAAATCGATGGCATCATCGAAGACCTGCAGATTCAGATAACCAGTGCTACCCATAACGAATACTTTTATAAGCTGATTGCCCTGCATAAGAGTTTGGTTTATTTTGAGACATCCATCAACAAAAATCACCCTTTGATAACGGAGTCAATCCATGAAGCTGTTTTAGGGGATGATGTGCAAAGCCAAGAATTGCTGCGTGATATCACGGATATCTCAAATCAAGCCGAAGTGATGGTCACTGAATCAAGCAAGATGATCGATCAGTTGAGCGAAGTATTTTCCAGCGTGATTACAAATAACTTGAACAACATCATGAAAGTTTTGACTTCTATCACCATCGTCCTGACGATCCCGACCATCATGGCAGGGTTCTGGGGCATGAATGTCGATCTGCCATTCGAAAATCATCCGTGGGCGTTCGGCATCACCAGTCTGATCACAATCTTCATCTGCTTTTTGACGGTTTACTGGTTGAAAAAGAAAGATTATTTCTGACATGGAATGTGAATATAGACAGGTGACATCGCAATGAAGCGTAAGCGGCAATTATTTCTGTCGGTTACGCTTTTTGCTATGCCTTTTCAGTACAGGAAGTTGTCCTTGGTTGGTATACTATATGTGGGAGGTGATGCGGTATGGTAGAGGATTTCCAGAGTTGGTTGGAGAGCTACGATTTGGAAAAACTTTTCAGCGATAAGCGGGACAAAGAAACCATCGACAAGGAGATGTTTCTGTTCGTCAGATCGAATGATTTTGACAACTACTTTTCCTATGACGGAGACCTGGGAGCGCTTTACGAAAAAGAAGGCACGCTATTGAGGGTGTGGACTCCTACAGCAAAGACGGTGGAAGTTTGGACGTATGCCGATGATTCCATCAAGAAGCCTTCTCAAAAAATAGCGATGGTGCAGAAACCCAAAGGGATTTTTGAGGCTTACCTTCCCGGTGATCAGCACGGAACGATTTATGTCTATAAGATTCTCTTCCTGAATAACCGCGAATCCATTACGATCGATCCCTATGCACGTGCGACGACGGTGAACGGCACAAAATCGGTCATTACGGATCTGACAAGGACGAATCCTGACGGGTGGGGTGACCGATTGCCGGCCTTCGGTCTTCCGGAAGAGGCAATCATCTATGAGCTGCACATCAGGGATTTTTCCATATCCGAAACGAGCGGAATAAGGAATAAAGGCAAATTCCTTGGTTTGACCGAAAAAAACACTAAAAATCCCAGCGGAATAAGCACGGGTTTGGATTACCTGATCGATTTGGGCGTCACCCATATCCAGGTTTTGCCGATGTTCGATTATGCCACAGTCGATGAGGCGAATCTGACGGAACCGCAATACAATTGGGGCTACGATCCGCTGAACTATAATGTACCGGAAGGTTCTTATTCAAGCAATCCATTTGAGCCAGTCAACAGGATCGTCGAACTGAAGCAAATGATCCAAACGTTGCACGACAATGGCTTGAGGGTGATCATGGATGTCGTCTATAACCACGTCTACGATCCGAAAGATCAGGCTTTGGAAAGGACCGTTCCGGGTTACTTTTATCGCTACAATGCGGATGGTTCGCTGGCGAACGGAACGGGCGTCGGAAATGACACGGCCTCCGAAAGGCATATGATGCGCAAGTATATCATCGATAGCGTGAAGTATTGGGCAAAAGAGTATCATCTCGATGGTTTCCGCTTCGATCTGATGGGCATCCATGACTCAGTCACGATGAATGCGATCAGGGAGGCGTTGGATAAAATCGATCCGTCCATCATCATCATCGGAGAGGGATGGGAAATGACCACGCCGCTACCGGAGGACTTGAAAGCTTCCCAGAAGAATGCGCAGGCAATGCCAAGGATCGCCCACTTCAACGATTCGATCCGGGTAGCATTGAAAGGCAGCGATTTCGGGGACGAAAAGGACAGAGGCTTCATCAGCGGCAAAAACTATCAGGAAGATCTGCTGCTCCGGAACATAAAGGGCGCCATGCATTTATCCAGCCACAGCAGTTATGTCGATCCGGAACAAGTCATCCAGTATGTGGAAGCTCATGATAATTTGACGCTCTACGATAAACTGTTGCGGTCCAATCCGAATGACAGTGAAGAGGTGCGCATAAAAAGGCATACATTGGCAACAAGCATCGTCTTGCTTTCGCAGGGGGTTCCCTTTATCCACGGCGGACAGGAATTTTTGAGGACAAAAGAAGGGGTGGCCAACAGCTACAACTCACCCGACGAAATCAATCAGTTTGAATGGGAACGGGTGACGACGTTCCAGAAATCAGTGGTCTACGTCAAAGGTCTGATTGCCTTGCGCAAGAGTGAATATCTGTTCCGCCTGCATACCCACGAAGAAATTGACGCCCATTTCACGACGCTCAGCGAAAATTTCAACATCGTGGCCTTTTCCTTAGAAAACGAAGGAAAAAAGTACATCGTCATTTTCAATGCGAACCGAAACGATACGGTCTTCCGGGTGGAGAAGGGAAAGTATGCCATCCTTGTTGAAGACAACCAAGTCTTTCTGGAGCGAAAGGCTGAAGCTGCCATGATGGAAAAAATCCTGGTCAAAGCCCATACAACTTCCGTATTGTATGCAGAAAATCAGAACAAAAAGAACATTTAAACAGCAGTGCACATTTATTTTTCGTGAGAACGATTGAATATCTCTTTATCATGCAAATATATCAACATTCAGATATTAAATCGATGTTTATTAATAAACAAATGTTTGGTTATTCCGTTTGCCTTTTTAACAACATTTGGCTCCGTTTTCATAAAAATTTTAATGTTCTGACATGTCGTGTTAGATTCTCAATATACAACCAATGTAGATATATTGAGCCAAGAATATCGTAAATATGAATATATTAATCTAATTTTAATCAATTTATTAAATTCCCAAACTTGATTTTAATAACAGTCACAACTATAATTAAGCTTACTATAGAAATTATAGAAACAGAGGGAATGGGGGAAAAGAAATATGGGCAACAAGAAACTATCATCTTTAGTGTTATTATCTTTAAGCTCCGCACTTGTATTAGCTGCATGCGGCGGAGAGGGAAGCACGGCCGATTCATCAGAGTCAGCAGGTGCGAACGGCAGCGATCAGGTGTTAAATCTGATTGAAAGCGCTGAAATCCCAACAATGGATTCTGTACAAGCTACAGATACAGTTGCGTTTACTGCTTTAAGCAACGTAAATGAAGGTCTGTATCGCCAAGGTTTGGATGGAACGGTTGAATTAGGTATCGCAGCAGAAGATCCTACAGTCAGCGAAGACGGTTTAGTCTACACTTTCACTATCCGTGATGAAGCAAACTGGTCAAACGGTGAGCCTGTAACGGCAGATGACTTTGTTTATTCATGGCGCAAATTGGTTGATCCTGCATCGGCTGCTTCTTATTCTTACATGATGGACGGCGTTATCGCTAACGCAACTGAGATCATAGCGGGTGAAGTTGCGCCTGAAGAATTAGGCGTCAAAGCAATCGACGAAAAAACGTTGGAAATCACATTGACTTCTCCAGTGCCATACTTCAAAGATCTTTTGACGTTGGCTATGTTCTTCCCTCAAAATCAAGCCTTTGTTGAAGAACAAGGCGACCAATACGCATTAAGCAGCGATGCTTTATTGTACAACGGACCATTTGTATTAGCTAACTGGGATGCAGCCAGCTTATCATGGACTTATGAACCAAATGCAGAGTATTGGGATAAAGACGCTGTAAAATTGGATGCAATCAACGTAGAAGTAATCAAAGAAACTTCCACTGCTTTGAATCTGTATGATACAGACGCTATCGACCGCATGATCTTGACTGGGGAATACGTAGCTCAAAGAACTGGCGATGCTGAAATGCACACAATGCCGACTTCTTCTGTATTCTACTTGAAATTCAACCAACAAAGAGAAGGCACACCATTACAAAATGCCAACATCCGTAAAGCTTTGGCTATGGCTTTCGACAAACAGGCGTATGCTGACGTTGTATTGCAGAACGGCTCCATTCCTGCAAACGGATTGGTTCCTGAAAAACTTGCTTTGGATCCTTCAACTGGCGAAGACTTCCGTGAACAAAATGGCGATCTTCTGACTTACAATGCTGAAGAAGCTAAAACATACTTCGAACAAGGCTTGGCTGAATTGGGTGTTGAATCAATCACTTTGGAATTGTTGAGTGATGATACAGAAAACGCAAAACGTTCTTCTGAATTCCTGCAAAGCCAATTACAGACAAACCTGCCTGGCTTGACTGTAACCTTGCGTAATGTACCTTTCAAAGTCCGTCTTGAAGCTGATACTTCCGGCGAATACGATATCGAATTGGCTGGATGGGGAGCTGACTATGCTGACCCAATCAACTTCCTGGAATTGTTCCAAACAGAAAACGGCAACAACAAATCCGGTTACTCCAACGCTGAATACGATGCTTTGATCAATGAAGCACGCACAAACGTGACTGACCTTGATGCAAGATGGGCTAGCCTGCTTGCTGCTGAAAAGATCTTGATGGAAGATGCGGGTATCGCTCCTCTGTATCAACGTTCTTATGCAGTTCTGCAAAAACCGTATGTCACAGATTTGGGCGAGCACTTAGTCGGTGCTGACTACTCATACAAATGGGCTTCAAATTCTGGAACACAGAACGTGGATTAATTAAGGCAATAAAAAATCCATCTGGCATACATTCATGCCAGATGGATGTTTTATTTATAAAATATAATCCCAGAGACAGATAATGCTGATCCCCAACAGCAAAAGACCGATAGTCAGGACATTTTGATAACTTTTCCCGACAGAAGATGATAGAGCTTGCGGATTCAATGGTTCCCTGAAGCCATCCTCCTTTGGTTCTCTTCTGAGCGTTTTTCTGACGCTGTAGTGAAAGAAATCGAAACTTCCGGAAGCCAACACAAGTCCGGATAAACCGATGATCAACAAAAGCCCCGCTATCATAAACAGGATGTTGGATGTTCCGGTCCAGCTTAAGGATCCGTATTTAATCAGTTGATAAATCAGTGCACATATAAAAATGAATAATGAGACAAGTGCGTTTTTTTTTGTGAAGTTCACTTATTTTGGCTCCTTTTTGTTTTCTCAATTTTAAATGTACAAAAAAAAGAAAGAAAACTCAATTAAAATATGATTTGATTTGGTGTTCATTTTCTTTTTTGTATATTTAAATATGATATACTATCAGGTGCTATTTACAAAAAAACTAAATAATGGAGGATGACAAACGATGAAAAGTTATGCAAAGTACATCGGCAAGCGTATTTTATATATGGCAATTACGTTGTTTTTGATTGCATCGATAACTTTTTTTCTGATGAAAGCTTTGCCGGGTACACCATACAGTAACCAAGACAAGTTATCTGAGGAACAAATTTTTATCATGAATGAGAAGTATGGACTGAATAAGCCGATTTTGGTGCAATACGCAGTCTACATTTTTGGACTATTACGTGGAGACATGGGTGTTTCATTCCAGTTCAACAATACTCCGGTTACGGATTTGCTGAGCAGCAGAATAGGACCTTCCATGCAATTAGGGCTTCAAGCAGTTATTATAGGGACGATCCTCGGTATTGTGCTGGGTGTGATCGCAGCGATGAGACAAGGGACTTGGGTGGATACCGTTGCCACTTTGACAGCCATCGTCGGCCGTTCGATTCCTAACTTTGTTTTTGCTGTTATTCTGCAATTGGTATTCGGAGTTTGGTTGAAAGTGTTGCCGATCGCTTTGTGGAATGAAGGCTTCCGTTCTTCCATTCTGCCTACAATCGCTTTGAGCATTTCGCCGCTGGCCGATTCGGCCCGGTTTATGCGAACTGAAATGGTCGATGTATTGGGAAGCGATTATGTCGAACTCGCGAGGGCAAAAGGACTGAGCCGTTGGGAAGTCGCATTCAAGCACGGTATCCGTAATGCGCTGATTCCGTTGGTCACCATCATCGGACCAATGACAGTCGGGTTGATGACCGGTTCGATGGTTGTTGAAAATATTTTTGCCATCCCTGGTATCGGGGAACAATTCGTAAAATCCATCTTGACGAATGACTATCCGACAATCATGGGTGTCACGATGATGTATTCGACGATGTTGGTAATCGTCATTTTGTTGGTTGACATCCTTTATGGTATCATCGACCCTCGTATCCGAGTCGCCACAGAAGGAGGGGAATAAGAATGAGTGAGAATGAATTACGCAATACTTCAGCTATGCCGACAATCACGAAAGATCTTTTCGAATCGGCATCCGAATCAAGTATGCAGGATAAAGAAAAAATCTCAGCGCCTTCCCTGAGTTTCATGGCGGATTCTTGGCGCCGTCTGAAGAAAAACAAAGTTGCCATGGTCAGCTTGATCATCTTGATCATCATCAGCATGTCCAGTTTGTTGGCTCCTGTCATCGCACCGCATGACCCGAATGCGCAAACTGTCCAGTACGCCAATATGCCACCGAAGATTCCCGGCATCGATATCAATGGTTTGAACGGAACCGTGAAACAGAATGGCGTAGTCATCGATAAGTATGAGGCATCCAACGTTCCGGAGGATGTTTACTACTATCTCGGTACGGACAGCCTGGGACGCGATTTGTTGTCACGGATCCTGTATGGTACCCGCGTATCCTTGTTTATTGCTTTCATGGCAGCCTTATTCAACCTGACACTCGGCGTTGTCTATGGACTGACATCCGGCTGGTTGGGCGGAAAAGTAGATAATATCATGCAACGTATTCTGGAAATTCTTTCCGGCGTGCCTAACTTGGTAGTCGTTATTTTGATGTTGCTTGTTTTGAAACCCGGCATCAGTTCCATCATCATTGCTTTGGCTTTGACTGAATGGCTTTCGATGGCGCGTGTCGTCCGTGCGCAAACTCTGAAATTGAAAAATCAGGAATACATCCTGGCTGCCCGCACGTTGGGTCAATCACCGATGAAAATCGCCTTCAGACACATTCTGCCAAACTTGGCGGGTGTCATCATCATTCAAGTTATGTTCTCGATTCCATCGGCAATCTTCTTCGAAGCATTCCTGAGCTTTATCGGTATCGGTATCCCTGCTCCGAATGCATCGCTTGGTACATTGATCAACGATGGCTACAAGACATTCCGTTTCTTGCCGCATCTGATGTGGTATCCAGCCGGAATCATGAGCGTCATCATGATTTGCTTCAACTTATTGGCTGATGGACTTCGTGACGCGTTCGATCCAAAAATGAGAGATTAGGAGGTAACCAGATGGAAAATATATTGGAAGTAAAAGACCTACAAATTACTTTTGATACCTATGCAGGTAAAGTAAAAGCTATCCGTGGCGTCAGTTTTGACCTGAAGCCAGGTGAAACATTAGCCATCGTTGGTGAATCCGGCTCTGGTAAATCAGTGACTAGCCGCAGCATCATGCGTCTATTGGCAAACAACGCCAACATTGAACACGGTGAGATTTTGTTCAAGGGCGAAGATCTAGTGCACAAAACCGAAAAAGAAATGCAGAAGATCCGTGGTTCGGAGATCGCAATGATTTTCCAAGATCCGATGACTTCTTTGAACCCGACTCAAAAAATCGGCAAGCAAATCGCTGAACCGATCATCAAGCACCAAAACATCAGCAAAGAGGAAGCCTACAAAAAAGCTGAAGAACTATTGCAGCTCGTGGGTATACCGAATCCTGCCAAGCGTATGAAACAGTACCCGCACCAATTCTCGGGCGGGCAGCGCCAACGGATCGTCATTGCGATCGCCTTGGGTTGCAATCCGGACATATTGATCGCGGATGAACCAACTACAGCGCTTGACGTTACCATCCAAGCGCAAATCCTGGAATTGATGAAGGATCTTCAGCAAAAAATCAAGACATCGATCATTTTCATCACCCACGACTTGGGTGTAGTGGCGAACGTCGCAGACCGCGTAGCCGTCATGTATGCCGGCAAAATCGTCGAAGTAGGGACTGTTGATGAAATTTTCTACAATCCGCAACATCCGTATACATGGGGACTGTTAAGCTCGATGCCAACATTGGACACGCAAGGAACGCTGTATGCGATCCCTGGAACACCTCCGGACTTGTTGGATCCGCCTACTGGTGATGCTTTTGCTCCCCGGAGCGAATATGCGATGAAAATCGACACTTTGTACGATCCGCCATTCTTTAAGGTATCCGGTACCCATTCAGCTGCTACTTGGTTGTTGCATCCCGATGCACCGCCCGTGAATCCTCCAGAGGGCATCATAAATCGACGTGCGACTTTCTCTGAAATGAACCTTGCGCCTTCCGATGAATTGAAAGTGATGGACACTGCAGATAAAGAACCGGCTGTTTTGCCTCACGACAACGGCCCAACAATCGATTCAAAACTCACTGAGAAAGGAGGACTGCTGTAATGTATGACACAACAGGACAGAAAAAGATTCTGGAAGTAAAAAACTTGAAGCAGTATTTCAACGTCGGCACAAAGAATGAAGTCCGGGCTGTTGATGATGTTTCCTTTGACATATATGAAGGCGAAACACTCGGCTTGGTAGGCGAATCCGGTTGCGGAAAAACGACTACAGGTCGCGCAATCATCCGCTTGTACAACCCGACTTCCGGTGAAATCTTTTTTGATGGCACCGAAATCCATACACTGCATGAAAGAAAAGAGCAACTGGCTTTCCGTAAAGACATGCAGATGATTTTCCAGGATCCCTATGCATCCTTGAATCCACGTATGAAAGTACGCGACATCATTGCCGAAGGATTGAAAATCCACGGACTTGCGACTACCGAGAAGGAAGTCGATGACCGGGTTGCGGAATTGCTGGATTTGGTCGGATTGAATAAAGACCATTCTTCCCGTTATCCGCATGAATTCTCCGGTGGCCAGAGACAGCGTATCGGAATCGCCAGAGCCTTAGCGGTGAATCCAAAACTGATCATTGCCGATGAGCCCATTTCCGCTTTGGACGTGTCCATTCAGGCGCAAGTGGTCAACTTGCTGATGGAATTGCAGAAAAAACAAAAGCTGACTTTCTTGTTCATCGCGCATGATCTGTCGATGGTCAAGTACATCAGCAACCGCATCGGCGTTATGTACTTCGGCAAATTGGTCGAATTAGCGCCTGCAGACGACGTTTACAACAAACCTTTACATCCTTATACGGAAAGCCTGTTATCGGCCATACCGCTGCCGGATCCGGTTTATGAGCGCAACCGCACCCGCTTCACCTATGTCCCTCGTGAAGATAACGGTGAGCCGGAAGCAATGAGAGAAATCGTTCCAGGGCATTTTGTTTACTGCCGCGAGTCCGACGTTCCATCGTTGAAAGAAAAATACGAAAATTACTGACATAAAAAGTCCGGAATTTGTTCCGGGCTTTTTTGCCATAGAAAATTAATGAAATGAAAGTTTTATGAATTTTGTATGATAATAATCCCCATTTATTATGGAATATCCTGATTTTTTGTAGTATAATATTAAAATACGACGAGAAAAAGGAGAGAGATACATGAGGAGATTGAGAAGTTCTTTCATTTTGGCTACAACAGCTGTCATCCTGGCTGCATGCGGAGGAGACGGCGCAACGGATGACAGCGCAAGAAATACAGCAAGCGAAGGTGCAGGCGGACAAGTTGTCAATTATACGGCACCGACCGAATTGGCAACATTGGATACGACACTGATGACGGACATCAACAGTTCGAATTACATCAGCCATGCCATCGAAGGCTTATTGAAAATCAATGCGGACGGAAAGCCAGTACCGGCAATCGCTGCGGAAGCCGGCACTGTTTCGGAAGATGGTTTGACTTATACTTATAAACTCCGCGATGATGCTGTCTGGTCAAACGGTGAGCCTGTGACAGCCAATGATTTCGTATTCGCTTGGCAAAGATTGGTGGATCCGGAAGCAGGGGCGTCCTACGCATACTTGGCTGAGACCATCAAAAATGCCAATGAGATCATGGCTGGAGAAATGGATCCTGCTGAGTTGGGCGTAATCGCTGTAAGCGACACTGAAATCAAAATCGAGTTGACGCAGCCGACACCTTACTTTGAATCGTTATTGGCATTCAGCGCATTCTTCCCTCAAAACGAGGCGTTTGTGACTGAAAAAGGCGATAAGTACGGAACAAGCAGCGAAAATATTTTGGCTAATGGACCTTTCACGATCGAGAACTGGGACGGCACTGGCCTGACTTGGGATCTTGTGAAGAACGAAGATTACTACGCAGCTGACGAAGTGCAGTTGGAAGAAGTCAACGTTCAGGTAATCAAAGAAACAAGCACTGTCGTGAACTTGTTCCAGCAAGGATCAGTCGACAATGCACAAGTGACCGGCGAATTGGTTAAACAATTGGCGACTGACCCTAACGTAGTCGTTCAGAAGAAAGCCCGCACGGCGTACATCGAATTCAACCACGACAACGTCTATCTGCAAAATGCGAAGTTGAGAGAAGCCATCGGACTTGTCATCAATCGTGATGAATTGGTCGATAGCGTAATCGGCGACGGTTCGACAGCAATCGGCGGTTTCCTGCCGGCTGATTTTGTCAGCAACCCGACAACCGGCGAAGACTTTGCCGCTGAAGCAGGCTCTTACCTGGAATATGATGTAGAACGAGCGCAAACACTTTGGGCTGAAGCTAAAGCTGAATTAGGCGTTGAGGAAATCACTTTCTCCTTAGTTGGGGACGATGATGAAAAGAACAAAAAAATCAGCCAATACATCCAAGGCCAAATCCAAAACAATTTGGAAGGCATCTCTGTAGAATTGCGCAATGTACCTAAGAAAAATCGTTTGGAATTGGCGAATCAAGATGAATTCGATCTATTGCAAACCGGTTGGGGAGCGGATTTTGCCGATGCAATCAACTACATGGACTTGCTGTACAGCACATCTGCTTATAACGAAGGACAATATGCGAATGCGGAATTTGATGCTTTGATCGATTCTTCAAAAACTACAAACGCAAACAATCCTGAAGCGCGCTGGGCTGACCTGATGGCTGCCCACAAGCTGATCATGGAAGATGCAGCGATCATCCCGCTTTACCAAGAAGCAGAAACACAACTCAGAAACCCTAACCTGAAGGGCATCATCTTCAATTCAGTGGGAAATGAATTTGACCTGAGCAGAGCGTATATCGAAGAATAAGAATGATTAGAACCCAAAGAAGGGCCGACTCGGTTGAGTTGGCCCTTCTTTGGGTTTCCCGGTAACATTTCTACGCAACAAAAAAACTGACGCAAGCCTCTCAAGTGGCTCGCGTCAGTTGTTAAGTTACTTCATAGAATTGGTCCGGATCAGATCAGGAAGGAATACAGCTTAGAATTTTCGTTCACCGAAATGTAATGCGGATCGAATTTTTCAAGCCTGCTGAGCAGACCTTCGATATCGTCCTTATTTTTCAACAAGATTCCGATCAGTACCGGTCCTTCGCTGCGATGGACTTTTTTCGTATATTCGAACTTGGTGATGTCATCGTTGCCGCCCAATATGTCATTCACGAACTCTTTCAGCGCGCCGGCCCTCTGCGGGAAGTTCACGATGAAGTAGTGCTTCAGACCTTGATAGAGAAGGGCGCGTTCATCGATTTCAGCCATTCGGTTGATATCATTATTTCCGCCGCTGACGATGCAGACGACCGTTTTGCCCTTGATTTCATCTTTGTATTGCTCCAAGGCAGAAACCGAGAGTGCTCCGGATGGTTCCGCTACGATAGCTTGTTTAGTGTATAAATCGATGATGGTTCCGCAAACTTGTCCTTCCGGCACAATCAGGATGTCATCGACATTTTGCTGGCAGTGCCGGAAAGTCAAATCACCGACAGTCGCTACGGCTGTCCCATCACAGAATTTATCAATATCAGTCAAAGTCGTCACTTTATTCGCATCAAGCGAAATCTTCATGCCTGGGGCGCCCAAGGATTCCACGCCGATGATCTTTGTCTCGGGCATGGCTTCCTTCATATAGCTGCTGACGCCTGAAATCAAGCCGCCGCCTCCGATTGCCGCGAATACCATGTCAGCTGTTTCTCCTTCGGCAACGAGATCCTGGTGGATTTCCACTGCCAAAGTGCCTTGCCCGGCGATCACATTGCGATCATTGAAAGGTTCAATGAAAGTCAGATTGTGTTCATCCGCATAGACATGGGCGGCTTCATTCGATTCGTCGAAGGTATCGCCGATCAGTTTGATCTCAACAAATTCTTTCCCGAAATAACGGACTTGGTCTATTTTTTGGGAAGGGGTTGTCGACGGCATGAAGATGGTAGCTTTGATGCCCAAATGGTTGCATGTGTAAGCTACCCCTTGCGCATGGTTGCCGGCTGAGGCGCAGGTTACCCCGGTCTCAGTTTCGGCTTCGCTCAGCTGCGAAATGGCATAATAAGCACCCCTCAATTTGAAGGAGCGGACGATCTGAAGGTCCTCCCGCTTCAAAAAGATGTTGGCATGATACTTCTGCGATAGATACGCATCATGCTGCAAGGGTGTCTGCTTGACCACGCTGCGCAGTACTTTGTATGCTTTAAGCACGTCTTCTTTGTTCACTAAATCATCCGTCATTCTATCTGCTCCTAATCTATTGAATACAATGATGAAGAGAGAAGGCTTAAAAATAAGGATGCTCTCAACCTACATCTGATTCATTATTGTTGTTCATTCACGAAAGGCATCATTTTACGCAATTCAGCACCGACTGCTTCGATCTGGTGGCCTTGTTGCTTAGCGCGCATTGCGTGGAAGTCAGGGAAGCCAGCTTTGTAATCGTCAGTGAAGCGTTTAGCGAATGCGCCTGTTTGGATATCAGTCAGAACGTCCTTCATGCGGTCTTTAACATCTGGAGTGATAACGCGTGGTCCAGAAACATAGTCGCCGAATTCAGCTGTGTTTGAGATGGAGTAGCGCATTTTTTCCATGCCGCCCTCATACATCAAGTCAACGATCAATTTCAATTCGTGCAATACTTCGAAATAAGCGATTTCTGGTTGGTAGCCAGCTTCGACCAATGTTTCGAAACCTGCTTGAACCAAGTGAGTTGTTCCGCCGCACAATACAGCTTGCTCACCGAACAAGTCAGTTTCAGTTTCTTCTTTGAATGTTGTTTCCAAAACGCCTACGCGTGTTGCGCCGACGCCTTGTGCCCAAGCAATAGCGATATCTCTTGCGTTGCCTGTTGCATCTTGGAAGACTGCGAACAAAGCAGGAACTGCCGATCCTTTAGCAAATTGACGGCGAACCATGTGGCCTGGGCCTTTTGGAGCAACCATGAATACATCGATATCAGCAGCAGGTGTGATCGTACCGAAATGGATGTTGAATCCGTGGCCGAATGCGATGGCATTTCCAGCTTCTAAGTTAGGAGCGATTTCAGCTGCATATACGTCAGCTTGTTGCTC
The DNA here is from genome assembly GCF_900112935.1 of Trichococcus pasteurii. GTDB lineage: Bacteria > Bacillota > Bacilli > Lactobacillales > Aerococcaceae > Trichococcus > Trichococcus pasteurii. Next base: position 278,236 of record NZ_FONM01000002.1, on the reverse strand, counting down.
ATCTGGGATAAGGATCATTACTACGTCAGCTTGTTTTGTTGCTTCAGCAACAGAGAATACTTCGAATCCGTCTTCTTTTGCTTTGTCTGCAGATTTACCTGCACGGATTCCGATGATGACATCATTACCGTTGTCGCGTAGGTTTTGTGAATGTGCATGTCCTTGAGAACCATATCCGATAACGGCGATTTTTTTGCCCTCTAGTGCTTTTACTGTTACGTCTTGATCGTAGTATACTTTAGTCATATTGAAATGACCTCCTTAGTTTTTTTATATTCTCAATGCTTTTTATAAGCAATTTGATTCGGTAAGTAGGGTAATGCGGGTGGCTGGGTTTAAGCTCTGAGGCCTAAACGTTTTTCGGTGATGTCGGTAGCGCTGATGACGTCGACTTGTTTTTCCAATTGTTTCGTCAACAGTTCAGCTGCTTCCAATGTATCGAAGTTGATGCCGACTGTGATTAAGGATATGTCGTAATCCTCCGTACCTGTCAGCGTCAAGGTATCGATATTGTGTTGCGGCTTCAGGATGACCTGTGTGATGCGGTTCAACACACCGGGTTTATTCACGACTTTGGTTTGGATTAATCTTAGCATCGTCCTACACACCTTTCATTTCATTATTTGGTCGTCCAGGAGCAACCATCGGGAATACCAATTCGTCTTTGGAAATCAGGACATCCAGGACATAAGGACCAGGATAGTTCAAAGCTGTCTGGATCGCTGCATCCACCTTATCCGGATCGGAAACCCTCGCAGCTGTGATGCCGTATGCATCAGCGAGTTTGACGAAATCAGGGGAATCCGGAATTTCCGAATGGGAAAAACGACCGTTGTATGACAGATGTTGCCATTGGTGAACCATGCCCAGCACTTCATTGTTCAGAATGAAATACTTCACATTCAAGCGGTTGGCATGCAGGATCGCCAATTCCTGGTTGGTCATCTGGAAGCCTCCGTCACCGACGAAGCAGACAACCGTTTTTTCAGGATAAGCCATTTGCGCACCGATCGCTGCCGGAATGCCGAAGCCCATCGTACCCAAGCCGCCGCTTGTCAGCAATTGCTTGCCGTACGTAAACGGATAATATTGAGCCGCCCACATTTGGTGTTGGCCTACATCCGTGACAACGATGGCTTCGCCATTCGTCAATTCACCGACATATTCGATTACGTGCTGCGGTTTGATGAACGTATCGGATTTTTCGTAATGGAAAGGGTGTTTCTTTTTATTGTCCATGACATGGCTTAACCAAACCGAGTAGTCAGGTACTTCTGCCAATCTGGTGTCATTCAGCATCATCAATGCCAACCTGGCATCAGACAATACCGGAATATCAGTGTGCATGATTTTATCGATTTCGGCATTATCGATGTCGACGTGGACAATGACAGCCTCAGGCGCAAAATTCTTTGGATCGCTGGCGACACGGTCATCGAAGCGGGATCCGAAGTTCAGCAGCAAGTCGCATTCCATCAAAGCCATATTCGAGGCGTAGGAGCCATGCATACCGCCCATGCCCAATGCCAGTTCATGTTTGATAGGGAAGTTACCCAGTCCCAACAACGTGTTTACAACGGGAATATGGTAGTATTCCGCAAAAGCCAACAGCTCTTTCTCGGCTTGCGCATGGATTACGCCATTACCTGCCAAAATGATCGGTTTCTTGCTGGCTGCGATCGCTTCGTTCACTTTTGCAATCTGTTCCGGCACAGGCAGACATTCTGGCTTGTACCCCGGCAGATTCCTGCCTGGTTGGGTGTAATCCTCGTAAGCGACTTCCTGGACGCCGATATTTTTTGGAATATCAATGACAACTGGTCCTTTTCGGCCTGTATTTGCAAGATAGAAAGCTTCATGGATGATGCGCGGAATATCTTTGGCATTACGGATTTGATAATTGTATTTCGTCACCGGTGTCGTCATGCCGATCATGTCCGTTTCCTGGAAAGCATCTTTTCCGATGCCTTCTTCAGCTACTTGGCCAGTGATCACAATCAATGGAATGGAATCCATTTGAGCGGTCGCGATTCCGGTCAAAGCATTTGTCGCGCCGGGGCCGCTTGTAACGATACAGACGCCAGGTTTGCCGGTAGCACGGGCGTACCCGTCAGCAGCGTGTACAGCGCCTTGTTCATGTCTGGTCAATACGTGATTCGATTCCGATTTGTAGAATTCATCGTAGATGTGAAGAACAGAGCCGCCAGGGTAACCAAACAGAACTTCAACACCTTCATTTTTCAAGGCTTCAACAAGAAGGGTTACGCCTTTTTTTGTTTTAGTTTTCATTTCAGATTCCATTATAATCTCCCCATTTCTCGTTTTTCCTATGTCTGTTCGCAATATGGATAAAAAAAAGCATCCTCATCAATTAATGATGGGATGCTTCATCCCATTTGATTACCACAAATAGGACTTAAACAATCTGTAATATTTCTACAGTGTTTAACTCCTAGATCATTAAGACGATAATAATGTTTAGTGGATTCATCGTTTTCATATGGGATACCTGATTTCTATATGGATTTGTTATTGCTTAAGTGATTGATATAATCATATAAGATTTACATGAGAGTGTCAACGGTAATTTTCATATTATTTTCACTTATTTCTAATAATTGGCCAAAATGAACGTGCCGGCCAATTTTTTTGTGCGCATCAGCGGCTTGACAAAAATCCATACAACCCGGACAGCTGCCTTTCCGCGGCGCGTTCTGCATACTGATAATAGGCATCCAGACGCTGCACGTTCCGCTCCATCCTGCCGATGGCGAGCTGATCGGGGGCGATCACAAAAGCCTTGTTTTCCTTTTCCAACTGCTCAATCAGGGCCATCGATCGGTTGTAGGCGATGTGCCGCTGTTCGATAGCCGCTATGACTTCGGGATAGGCCCGCAGATGCCGCCGGATAATGGCATTGAAACGCTGCTTTTCTTTGATGTAGCCGCGGGGGCGCGTCAGAAGGATCACGTGCTTTCGGTTGCCGTCTACGATCGCTTTTTCGATCGGAAGCGAGTCGACGATGCCGCCGTCCAGATAGTATTTACCATTGATTTGGGTAGGGGGCATCAGCAACGGCACAGTCGAAGAAGCCCTGATTTTGAGCGCCAATTCTTCACTGGTAATGATGTCTTCTTTATCGAAATAAACGGGTTTCGCGGTTGCCATATCCGTCACAACGATTTTCATGGAAGTTGGATTTTGCTTGAATGACTCGAATTGAAAGGGGATATCGGTCGTGATTGCATCCTCATAAATATATTTGGTGTTGAAATAACCTTGTCCGTTTAGCAAATATTTCATTCCCGAAAAGGCCGGATTGGCGGCGATATCAACAAATGAAGCTTTGGTGCGAGTTAGGTCCCGGCTGACATAATTGACGCCATTGGCCGATCCGGAAGAGACACCGATGACATAATCCAAATAGATTTCTTGACGCAGCAAGGTACTGATGACTCCTGCGCAAAAGACGCCCCGCATAGCCCCTCCTTCTATGATTAAGGATACTTTTTCTTTATTCTGTTCCATACATTTTCCACCTCACTCTATAGTATAGATGACATTGCGGTGTGATGCGATGCTTTTCTCATTATTTGTTGTGTGAGGTGTGAGCTGGCGAAAGCCTTTTCCGGATGGGGCAAATGTGGTATATTCGCAGTAAAGATACCTAATGACCACAAAACTATAGATGGGGTGATGGAATGATCAGATTCGACCACGTGAACGTCATTCGCGAAAAACGGAAAATTTTGAACGACATCAATTGGCACGCCAAAAAAGGCGAGCATTGGGCTATACTCGGCTTGAACGGATCCGGCAAGACAACCTTGCTGCAGCTCCTGAACGGCTATCTGTGGCCAAGCAGCGGCAAACTGGTCGTGTTGGGCGAGACTTTCGGGCAGACGGCAATCCCCGAGTTGCGCAAACGGATAGGCTGGGTCAGCTCGGCGCTGCAGCAACAGCTGAATCCCAATGACATCGCCGAGCACATCGTGTTGAGCGGCAAATTCGCTTCAATCGGTGTCTGGACCATCCCGACTGAAGCCGAAAAGCAACAGGCGCTGGATCTGTTGATCAAATGCGGCGGAAAAGAATTGATCGGGTTTCGCTACGGCATCCTATCCCAAGGGCAACAGCAGATTATTTTGATCGCCCGCGCTCTGATGGCCGAACCGGAAATTTTGATTTTGGATGAGCCCTGCAATGGCCTAGACCTGTTCGCAAAAGAGAAACTTCTGGAGGATATCCAGCGGATTGCCGATGAACCTGAAGGGCCGACGATGATCTATGTCAGCCACCATACCGAGGAAATCCTGCCTTGCTTCAAGAAACTGATGCTGCTGAAGGACGGTTCCATCCATAAGACAGGCAAAACAAGCGACTTGCTGAAAGAGGAAGTCCTGAATGATTTTTACGGAAAACCGGTTCAGACTATCAGGATGTCCAAGAACAGGCTAGCGGTCTTTCCGAAATGAAGCAGCCCGAAAATCACATGCAGCAGCGAAACCAAGTATCTTCCTGTCGGTTTCGCTGCTGTTTTTTAAGACCCCTTTATATAACGGGAAAGATTGTGCATAAAATATCAAATTATCCAAAGAATCATTTTGATCATTAATAAGAATCTTATTAGAAAGCCTTATTTATAAAAATATCACTGTACAAATCATGATAATAAAAATACAATATAAAAGTAAGTAGAAGAAAAGGGGGAGTAAAAATGAAGAAGAGAATTGGCTTATTTTCTGCTTTAAGTATGTTTGTGTTGTTATCCGGTTGTGGAGCGAACACGGATAATGCAGCAGACTCAAGTGTTGCTGTTGAAAGGGAGGAATCGATTGCTGCAAGTTCTGAATCAGTGGAGGCTGTGACAGGTGCATCAGAGGTTACCTATACGGACCCGGAAGAACTGAAAGATAGTTATGATGTCATCATCATCGGTTCCGGTGGCGCCGGCATGACAGCAGCTATTTCAGCGAAGGATGCCGGTCTGAATCCGGTCATCTTCGAAAAAATGCCAGTGCACGGCGGGAATACAATGAAGTCTTCCGCAGGCATGAATGCATCCGCAACGAAATTCCAAGCGGAACAAGGCATCACAGACTCAAATGAATTATTCTACAACGAAACATTAGCTGGCGGGAAAAATACGAATGATCCTGAATTATTGCATTATCTTGTCGACAATTCAGCATCCGCCATCGATTGGTTAGATACAATGGGAATCACCTTGAACAACATCACCGTTACCGGCGGAATGAGCGTGAACCGCACGCATCGTCCATCTGACGGGTCTGCTGTCGGTCAATACTTGGTCAAAGGTTTATACGCGAATGTCATGGAACGCGAAATTCCGTTGTTCGTGAATTCGGAAGTGAAAGAAGTCGTTGTGACTGACGATAAAGCAAGTGGCGTCAAAGTCGACTTCAACAACGAAGGCGAAATCACCGTTTCATCCGATGCAGTCATCATCGCAACCGGCGGATTCGGTGCCGACTTGGAGATGGTCACAGAGCTTGCACCGCAACTTGAGGGTTATGTCACCACCAACCAACCAGGTTCGACAGGCGACGGCATCAAAATGGCGCAAGCCATCGGAGCCGCTGTAGTAGACATGGATCAAATTCAGATCCACCCGACCGTGCATCAGGAATCTTCTTATCTGATCACTGAAGCGATCCGCGGAGAAGGCGCGATCCTTGTGAATCAACAAGGCGAACGTTTCGTCAATGAAATGGAAACCCGCGATAACGTTTCGGCAGCGATCAACGCTTTAGAAGAAGGCTATGCTTACCTGATTTTTGATGCTGGCGTGAAGGACCGCGTGAAAGCAGTCAACACGTACATCGAAAAAGGCTTTGTCCAGTCGGATGAAACAATCGAAGCTTTGGCTGGTCAATTGGGAATGGACGGCGCAACCTTGGCACAAACGTTGACTTCATGGAATGAAACGGTCGCTTCCCAAGTGGATGGCGCATTCAACCGTCAGACAGCCCTGAACAACCCATTAGCTACTGCACCATACTACGCAATCCAAATCGCGCCTGGTATCCACCACACAATGGGCGGATTGAAAATCAACTCCAACGCACAAGTCATCAGCACAGAAGACACCGTCATCGAAGGTCTTTATGCTGCCGGCGAAGTTACTGGAGGCGTACACGGTAGCAACCGTATCGGCGGCAATGCTGTAGCCGACATCATCGTATTCGGACGCCAAGCAGGGGTACAATCCGCCAGCTACGTCCAATCTAAGGAATAAATGAATCACTGATAACAAACAAGAACGGCAACCCAATCGCTGGGTTGCCGTTCTTGTTTTTGGTTTGGTCGTGTGAGTGTCTGATTTTCTGGCCTGCGGTTCGAGTTCATGATCATGAGCGTAATTCCCCGCCAAAATGGTTTTTGCGGAGAATCTCGTGTAGTCCGCGGACATTTTTCCCCGCCAAGGTCGTTTTGGCGGGTTTTATGACTGGGATTTTGACTGATTTTCCCCGCCAAAGAGGTTTTGACGGGTTATTTCTTGGTATAAATTCAATTCCCAAGTAGAAGGAGTTGTACCACTACTGGTCGATCCCCAAAAACTGGGCTTCATACAGACGACGGTAGGTTCCGTCCTGAGCCAGCAACTCCTTGTGCGAGCCTTGTTCGGAAATCCCTTGTTCATCGACGACGATGATCCGATCAGCATGCTTGATGGTCGTCAAACGGTGCGCGATGATCAATGTCGTCCGACCTTTCGACAAGTTATCCAAAGATTCCTGGATGACTTGCTCGGTCTCGGTATCCAATGCGGAAGTCGCCTCATCCAAAATCAGGATCGGAGGGTTTTTCAGGAACATCCGCGCAATCGAAAGGCGTTGTTTTTGACCGCCGGACAATTTGACGCCGCGTTCCCCGATCATTGTGTCGAATCCATGGGGCATCTCGGCGATGACCTTGTCGAGATTGGCCATCCGGGCTGCTTGAGCGATTTCGCCATCTGTAGCATCCAATTTCCCGTAGGCGATGTTTTCCCTGACGGTCCCCGGGAAGAGGAAGACATCCTGCTGCACGACGCCGATTTGGTTGCGCAAGGAGCGCAGTGTCAGATCCTGGATGTTGATGCCGTCGACAGTTATCGTTCCTTCCGTTGCTTCGTAAAAGCGGGGAAGGAGGTTGCATAAGGTCGTTTTCCCGGCGCCACTTGGACCGACGAAAGCGACTGTCTCTCCGGCACTTATCTTCAGATTGATCCCATCCAACACTTTTTTGGAACCGTCGTAGCCGAACGACACTTGGTTGTAGACGATGTCGCCATTAAGATGGGTCACTTCGATGGCACCAGGTTTATCCAGAATTTCCGGTGTCCGGTCCAACTCTTCGGTGAAGCGCCTGAAGCCGGCGATTCCTTTCGGATAACTTTCGATCATCGTGTTCACCTTTTCGATCGGACGCACAAAGATGTTGGACAAGAGGATGAAACCGACGAACTCGCCGTAGGAAAGCTGACCCTGGATCGTGTAGTAGGCGCCGAAGAACAGCGCAAACAAGTTGATCAGCCGAATCAGCAAATAGTTATAGGAAGAACTGATGCCCATCATTTTGTAGAAAGCCATTTTGGAACGGCGATAAGCTTGGTTCAATCCTTCGAATCGTTTCGCTTCATAGGTTTCGTTTGCGAATGCCTGCACAACGCGGATTCCGCTGACCGAAGCTTCAATCCCCGCGCTGAATTCTCCCAGATCCTCAAAAATGCGGGTGTTGATCCGTGTCATTTTCTTGTTGAAAAAGATGAGCGCAATCGTAATGAAGGGAATCATGACGAAAGTGGCGATCGCCAACGGCACATGGATCTGCAGCATCAACAGAAACGATCCCAACAAAGTGATGATGGTGATGAAGATATCCTCAGGGCCGTGATGCGCCACTTCCGAAATCTCGAACAGATCTGTCGTCAGCCGCGCCATCAATTTGCCGGTCTGCTGATCATCATAGTAACTGAAAGGCTGCTTCTGCATATGGCTGTAAAGTTCCCGGCGCATATCGGTCTCGATGTTGACCCCGAGTACGTGCCCGAAATAGACGACGACATACTGCATCGCCGTATTTACGATGTACAACACCAATAGGCCCAACGAAACCAAGAGGATCAGATTCCAATTACCGGAAGGCAAAATGGAATCAATGACGCTGTTGACGACGACCGGAAAAGAAAGTTCCAGCATAGCCGCCAAAATAGCACAACAAAAATCAAGCATAAACAGATGCTTGTAGGGTTTATAATAGCCGAAAAAACGTTTAAGCATGAGTACCTCCTCTAAAATCATTCAAATATAGTTATAACACAGATCGATGGAATGAGGTATTGATACGCTTCTTTAAGTTATGAATGTCTTCTGGGCAGAAGTTTCCTTTAATAATGTTGAATAACATCCGTATAGTGGTACAATTATATTAAAATAAATATTCCTTGATTGGCGTACTCCAGAATGCTCGGTAATTGATATTCAGTGTATAAGATGCAGGACTCAATCAATGGGCGATACTACAGGCACAGAAACATTTGCTTAATCAATTGGGTAATCCGTAGGTGTTTATATAGAAGGATGCTTAGGATCACAATTCGAAAATTGGAGGAGTAAGAGAATGAGAAAATGGAGAACAATCGCAGTATCGATGCTGTCACTAGCTTTATTAGCCGGCTGTAGTGGCGCAAAACCTGAATCAACGGTAGAGGAGTTTTTCACGGCCGGGCAACAACTTGATACCGAAGCTATGGCAGCTGCAGTCCTTTCTACGAATGAGGAAGAAGTGACGGATCCGGAAGAACTGCTGACCGATGAATCGAATGAATATCTACTGGAATATTTCAAAACCAACGCTGAGAAAATGACTTATGAAGTAACCGGAAGTGAAATTGACGGTGACAAAGCGGTCGTGACTATGAACGCGAAATATGTTGATGGTGCACCATTGATTAAAGCAACAATCAGTTCCGCATTCATGAAAATGTTACCTTTGGCATTCAGTGGTACGGAAATGACCGAAGAGGAAACGAATCAGATGTTTGCTGATACGATGAAGGAACAGGCAGAGATCATTTCGGAAACGTTCAAAGAAGCCACTTTGAAAATCGATTTAGTAAAGCAGGACAACGAGTGGTATATCACGGAAATTACTGATGAAATGATGGATGTGGTCATGTCGGGCTTTATGTCACTCAGCACCGAACTGGAGGGCGCTTTTGAGGAAACCGAGCCAGTCGATGAAACCAGCACAGAAGATTCTACTATCGAGTCCTCTGCAGCCGGAAAAAGAAGCAATCCAGTGCCTTTAGGTCAAGCCATTGAAATTCCGGTTGAGTATTCCAATGAGGATTGGACGGAGAACTATGAAGGAACCATTTCCCTTCAGATCAACGGCATCACAAAAGGTCAGGCTGCCTTGGACACCCTAATGGCTGAAAATCAATTCAATGAAGCACCTCCTGAAGGCATGGAATGGGTCATTTTTGATGTAACGATGAAATTGTTGGACGGGAATCAAGACACTCCTTATACAACATCACCGGCTTTCGACATCATTTCCTCTTCAGGCAGCGAAATTGCCCAAGATACTTATGGTACTTTGGATGGGAATGAATTTGGCTACACTGATCTTTTCCCAGGCGCAGAGGCTTCAGGCCGAGTCGTGAAATACGCTCCGATGGGAGACAATTTCCTGATTTCCTATGATGAAAATTATTCGGCAGCTTTCTACTTCCGTGCACAATAAGGATATGCATATGAGACAGTACGAAAAAATTAAAAAGATTGAAGCACATATAGGAGGCTACTTTGGTGGTTATTACCAAGTTGAAGTAGATTTGGAGCATAATTTGGTCAGTTGGACTACTGGCGGCGAAGGCGAACTCGAAGAAACAGTTCATAGAAATATTCGCTCAGCCACTGCAAAAAAATTCCTTGAACAGCTGGAAACATTAGAATTGTTGAATTGGGAAGAGGAATACGTAGATCCGGGTACCCTCGATGGGACACAATGGCAAGTAGATTTAGTGATGGATGACCATACAATCACTAAACATGGAAGCAACTGTTACCCTGAGCAATGGGGAAAATTCCGACAGGCCATCTCTAAAATCACAGGAAAGCCATTCAGGTAAGTTTATACTGCAAAGCAAACATTCAACTATTTCCAGATAGATTCTCTGGATGGCAAACTAAAAATGAACGTCACCCCAAATTTGAGGTGGCGTTCATTTTCAGTTGTTGGATTTAGTTATCTTCCGAATGGCGCTCGCCGACTTGGAACTCATCAGCATGCTCGAACATGTATTTCACTGTGATGGCTTCTTCTCCGGTCAGTTGTTTGATGTCATCCGTAAAGTTGTGCATCTTGCCCAAGCGAATCGCTTCTCCGATTGTGACTATTCCTTCAGATGAGAAGGGTGCCCCGGAATCTTTTTTTTGAATTCGCCTTCTGCCGTTCTCAGCACGCCCATCGCGTCAAAGATGGCGTAGTTCTCTTGGATTCGTAAAGCGGAAAATGTCGGGCGATGCAGTAACGGTTGACTCTTTCGGTGTGATACAATTTGAGCAAAGAGGAAAAGTAAAAAGGTGTTGAAATCCGTCAGATCGTCCAAACTGTGCCAAGAAGAAAATAATATGGAATGGCCGCAACAGTACTTGATGTCGTTTGTGTGGCTGTGACTTACAAATGAAAGCGCTTGTTGATTTGCGGGTTTCTTTCGGAAAAGGAGTGGATTATTTGTGATTACGTTAAACGAGCTCGGTTTTATCCGGGCAGGAGTAGCCGTTCCAAAACTTCAGGTTGCGGATCCAACGTTCAATTGTCGGCAAATATTGGATTTAAGCATTAAAGCCGCTTCTCAAAAGGTCAACGTGCTTCTGTTCCCTGAACTCAGTATCACGGGGTACAGCAGCGGGGATTTGTTCCATCAGCGTCTGTTGCTGGAGGCGGCCGAGAAAGAGTTGACGGAATTGCTGCAGGGGACAAATTCTCTTGAAATGGTGATTGCGGCAGGGATGCCTGTGCGGGCAGACAATCAACTGTTCAATTGCGCGGTCGTTTTCTTCAAAGGCAGAATATTAGGTATCGTCCCCAAAACCTTTATCCCTAACTACAATGAATTTTATGAGAAACGTTGGTTTTCTTCATCCGTTCACCGCATTTCCGACAAAATCAGCCTCTGCGGGCAAGAGGTCCCGTTTTGCGAGAATCTGTTGTTCAAAGATACCGGTTCGGAGTTGGTGATCGGTGTGGAAATTTGCGAAGATCTATGGGTTCCGATTCCACCCAGTTCCAACCATGCGCTGAACGGGGCCAACCTGCTCCTCAACCTATCGGCCAGCAATGAAGTGGTGGGCAAGGCAGCCTACCGAAAAAGTCTGGTGGCAGGGCAGTCCGCGAAATGTATCGCAGCATATCTATACGCCTCGTCTGGATCCAGCGAGTCTACCACCGATCTGGTTTTTGGCGGGCATGCCATCATCGCAGAAAACGGAACCTTGCTGCAAGAGGACAGGATGAACCTACAGGAAACCCTGCTCATCCAGGATATCGATATCGAGCGTCTCATGAATGACCGCAGAAAAATCAATTCCTTTATGGGCAATGTGGAACGCCATGACTATCAAACCGTCATTTTCCAGCTACATCACGCGGCAGCAGCTCCGGAAGCGGAAAATGAAACGACTGACTTCCGCCGCAAGGTTGACCCTAAACCTTTTGTCCCGGCAGAAAAACAGACTCGTGAGCAGTCGTGTTCCGACATATTCACCATTCAAGCAACTGGATTGGCCCAACGTTTGAATAAGACAGGCATCAAGAAGGCGGTGTTGGGGATTTCCGGTGGCCTCGATTCCACCTTAGCCCTTCTGGTGACCTATCATGCGTATAAGCAGCTTCAGCGCCCAGCCAAAGATATCATCGGGGTCACCATGCCGGGATTCGGGACATCCAATCGCACCTACGCTAATGCCGCATCACTGATGCAGGCGTTGGGGATCACGACTAAAGACATATCTATCCGGGACGCCTGCATCCAGCACATGGAGGATATCGGCCATGATCCAAATGAAAAGGATATCACCTACGAGAATCTCCAAGCGAGGGAGCGGACCCAAATTTTAATGGATATCGCCAACCAGGAGGCAGGACTGGTGGTCGGTACAGGCGATTTGTCGGAGTTGGCATTGGGTTGGTGCACGTATAATGGCGATCATATGAGCATGTATGGCGTCAACGCCAGCATACCAAAGACCTTGGTTAAATACTTAGTAGCATGGTTTGCGGAATCGGCTGAGCCCAATATCAAAAAGGTACTGGAAGATATCCTCAATACGCCGATCAGTCCCGAATTGCTTCCGCTGGATGAGACCGGGAATATCCAGCAGATGACGGAAAAGGTTATAGGCTCCTATGATCTGCACGACTTTTTCCTTTACTATGTCCTGCGGTTCGGCTTCAGCCCCGCCAAGATCATTTTCTTGGCTGAGCACGCCTTTGAGGACAGCGATAGGCAAACGATCATCAATCAACTCCGGGTGTTCTACAAACGTTTCTTCACCCAACAATTCAAACGCTCCTGCATGCCGGACGGGGTGAAAGTAGGTTCGGTCAGTCTTTCCCCCCGAGGTGATTGGCGCATGCCGAGTGATGCCAGCTATGAACTTTGGCTGAGTGAATTGGAGCGGATGGTGTAACATAATGGGAGACTATGCTGGCCGTCTCTGGATCCGGAGATACAAAGAAGACGCGAAAGGCTGAAACCTATTCTATAAGCAGAATTATTGGAAAGGAAATCAGTGAATCCGATGAAAAATAATAATGTTAACGTTCTTCATATCCTCTCATTCTTGATCATCATTTTAAGTGTGGTGGCTACTGCCACGGGGCTTTTCTATACAACAGGCGGAGCGCCTTTCGACATCATCAACCAGTATGGCGATAGCGTCAAAATGTACGGGGATGGCATCTATGCCCACGATTCCTTTTTCAGGGTACCCATCTTCAAAGGGACCGACTTAACCATTCTTGTGGTGGGGGTACCGATGCTGGCTGCAGCAACGCTGCTGGACTTGAAAAAGAAGACTGTGAAGCGACGAATCCTACTGGCCTCCGTGATAGCGCTATTCCTCTACTATGCTTCAAACATTGCGTTTGGCGTGACCTATAATTCTCTCCACTTGGTGTATATCGCCCTTTTTTCATCATCGCTCTTTGCCTTGATCATTGCGATGAGCGGCATGGATTATTCAGAGTTGGAAAAGTCCATCACGAACGTACTTCCATATAAGGGGATTTATGCTTTCCTGGCGGTGACGGGTATCGCACTTTTCATTGCCTGGCTGCCCGATATCATCAGCGCCTTGCTGGCCGGCCGTGCCTTGGCGATGATCGAGGTCTATACTACGGAACCAACCTATGTTTTGGACATGGGCATCATCAGCCCACTGGCATTCAGCTGTTTGTCTCTCCTGCGCAAGAGGGAGGGACTGGGCTATATGCTTCTTTCGATTTTGCTGATCATCTGCATGGGCATGGGGATAATGTTGCCTGTCCAGTCGGTGTTCCAAGTTGCGGCAGGAATAGCGATTCCTTTGCCGGTCCTGATCACAAAAATCGGCATTTTTGTGGTTTTAGCAGTGTTCGCCGCCTATTTCGAAATCCGGTTCATGAGGATAGTGGAGCAACGATAAGGCAGTCAGAGATACTAGTAAATCTATGTTCTTTCTATGGATGAAAAACAAAAAAGAACGTGGGGCCATCGAGGCAACCACGTTCTTTTCTCGAATTATTTGTCTTCCGAATGGCGTTCGCCGACTTGGAACTCATCAGCGTGATCAAACATGTATTTCACTGTGATGGCTTCTTCGCCTGTCAGAAGTTTGAAATCATCCGTGAAGTTGTCCATCTTGCCCAGGCGGATCGCTTCTCCGAATGTGACCATGCCTTCAGAAGAGAAGGGTGCTTCGGAGTCTTTTTTGAAGTCGCCGTCCGTCGTTCTCGGAACGCCCATCGCGTCGAAAATGGCGTAGTTTTCTTCATCGGAGATGGCTTGATAAGTGACGTTGTTGCCGGTTGCTTCGTTGCCGTAATTCACGAAGTCGGTGATGGTCATCAATTCGGGTCCGTTGATGTTCAGGATCGCATCGTGGTATTTGTCGGTTGCCAATGCATGCGCAACCGCTTTGGCGCAATCTTTGCGGGAAATGTAGGCCATTTTCCCGTCAGCCTGGTTGTTCTGCATGACGCCGCCCATTTTCACGAAGGTGAAGTAGTTGGTGACCATGGCTTCAGCGTATTGGGAGTTGCGCAGGAAAATATGATCCATTCCGACTTCATTGATGTAGTCCTCTGTGAAGATGTGGTCGATTTTTTCGATGCTCGGGTTGGATTCATCAGCCGCATTGACCAATGATGTGTAGATGATCTGCTGAACGCCGGCTTCTTTGGCGGCATCCACCACATTTTTATGCGCGTTTTGGCGTTTTGCCCCTACGAAAGGCATCGAAATCAGCGCAACTTTATCGGCGTTTGCGAAAGCTTCAGTCAAGACATCTTTGTGGTTGAAGTTTGTTACATGTGTTTCAATGCCTAGGTCCGCATATTTTTTCAGAGCAGCCTCGCTGTATGCACAGAAAATCAGTTGGTCTTTTTCGACTAAATTCAAAAGGTATTCAGCCGCCTGATTTCCAAGGTTTCCGTCAACGCCTGTCAACAATAATTTACCCATATGTGTATCGTCTCCTGTCTGTTTTAACTATCTTCATGATATGTGAAACAAAGAGCAAACTCCAATGCAAAAAGCGAATGGGTTATCCGGAAATCGAATAATGCGCTTTGATGGAACGGATCAGAGCTTGGATGCCTGGCTTTGCATTGACGGATAAATATCCCAAGGCAATCACGAATGTATGGAAGGAGCCTTCGATCGGAATCATGCGGATTTCGTCGGACGGGTAATTCAGATTGTAGTTGTCCGGAAAGAAGCCGATCAGGTTTTCGGTCCGGATTGCGAACAATTCGGTTTCGACATCGTCCACTGTTTTGGCAATCTGGGGCTGATAACCGTCTTTTTGGGCATGCTGCACCATCAAATCGTAGGATGCGCCGATGACGGAAGGGTCCAGCATGACGAGCGGGTGCTGATACAGTTCAGCAAGGGTAACCGACATTTTGTCGAACAAGGGATGGCCTGCACTGACGACGGCCTGGTATTTACCGGCATACAAAGGCACAGTCATGATGTCCTTTTTGCCTTCGAATTCGGAATCGAAAGCGATGGCCACATCATAGATGCCTTTTACGAGATAATCGGAAATGTTCTTCAACAGCACCTTATTCAGATTCAGTTCGACCAGCGGATTTTCTTTCCGGAAAGCCGGGATGACGGAAAGGAGCGTCTGGATATCCGTCATGGCTGAATATTCGATCGACAAGGTTTCCCGCTGATTGGCCTGAAAATTGCGCATTTTCTGCTGCATGCTTTGGTATTGTTTCCAAAGCACCAAAGCTTCATCGTAGAAAAGCTGGCCGGCTTCCGTCGGCTCGATTGGCGTCTTTTTGCGGTTGATCAACCGGATCTGGAACGTCTCCTCCAAAGTAGCGACCGTCTGGCTGATGGTGGTCTGCGACACATAGTTCCGCTTGGCAGTTTCCGTGAAGCTGCGGCATTCCACCAGGTCAATGTAGTATTTGATTTTTTCGATGTTGATGCGATTCGCCTCCAATCAAAAATACTTCTGTCTGTAAAGTACCATATCCTGCTATCAAGAGGCAATCAGAGATTTTGACAGGATTGTTTCACCAATTCTAGGCTGGATGGAAGTGTATAGACAACTTTGTTTCAACCTAAACGTTTCGTCTGTCATTTTTGGATGGATGGCATATACTAACGTTAGTTATCGAGGAGGTATTCAAATGAAAATAGAACATATAGGTCTTTGGACTGCGGATTTGGAAAAGATGAAAGAATTTTACTGTGATTACTTCAAGGCCACAGCGGGTGAAAAGTACTACAATCAGAAATCAGGATTCCAATCCTATTTCTTATCCTTCGCGGATGGTGCCAGATTGGAGATCATGCATCGCGAAGATGTAATCAAAGGCTCCCATAGAAATGAAATATTGGGCTTTGCGCATCTGGCCATCTCGGTCGGCAGCAAAGACATAGTGGATGCTTTGACGCAAAAACTGGTGGATGCCGGCTATCCCCTGTTGAGCCCGTGCAGAGTAACCGGCGACGGCTATTATGAATCCGTCATCGGCGATCCGGAAGGAAACAGAATCGAAATTACGATATAGAGAAAGCATGAGGTGAATGGAATGGCAATCAAAGCGATTGTGCTGGACATCGACGGCACATTACTGAATGACCAGAAAGTAATCACGCCAAAGACGAGAGAATCATTATTGCGGGCTCAAGAAGCCGGCGTGAAACTTGTGTTGGCATCGGGTAGGCCCTTGCCGGCGATGCTGAAATTCTCAAAAGAACTAAAGATGGAACACTATCATGGCTTGCTCCTTTCCAATAACGGGGCTTGTGTGACAGATTGTGCAACGGATGAGATGCTTTTCAGCCAAAGCATTTCCGAAGAAATAGGCGCAGCGCTACTGACGCACTTGGAACAATTCGATGTCAAACCGATGATCGCGCATAAGGATTACATGTATGTGAATAACGTGTATGATTGCATGATCACCGCACCGCCGCACGGCTTGCGGAACATCATCGAGTACGAGTCCCGCAGCGGAGACTTTAAACTATGCGAAGTGGAGCATCTGGCGGACTTTGTCGATTTCCCCCTGCATAAGATTTTGATCGCGGGCGAACCGGATTACTTGGCGCAGCACTGGCAAGCAATCATGCGACCGTTCGAAGGACGGATAAACGGCTTTTTCTCGGCGCCTTTCTATTTCGAGATTGCCGATAAAGGCATCGATAAAGCCTATGCATTGGACAAAGCCCTGCAGCCATTGGGGATCAATGCTGAGCAGGTCATCTCATTCGGGGACGGTCAGAACGATGCTTCCATCGTCGCCTACGCAGGTGTAGGTATTGCGATGGGCAATGCGATCGACGCGCTGAAAGCGAGCGCGAACGAAATCACCTTGTCCAACAACGAAGACGGCATCGCCCATATGCTTGAGAGATATTTGTGATAACAGAATATACCGAAAAGCCAGACCGCATCCTTAACTTTGGATGGTCTGGCTTTTTTTGCTGCAGAGATATAATACCCGGTGAGGAGCGCTTCACCGGGTATTATCCGCCAAATGAAATCGGAATTACCGGTGAGGACTTCCTAACCGGTAATTCGCGTCCGCAGCGGTGGAGCACACTAGTTAAGAATTTTTTAAAAGAATAAATATTTATTGTAAAACGATAAACAAAAGACTAAACTAACAGTAACAAATCTAAACGAGGTGTTGTAGACATGAAACGAGAAACATTCTTTTTGAAGACGGTCGTCGTTCTGATGGGACTTCCGGTAGTGGCGCTCTGCATTTTTATTATCCCGGAAATTGCGGCTTTCCTGGTCGAACTGGTCCCAAGCCTTACTTATTTGCAATATCCATTCATGATTGGATTGTACGCATCTGCTGGCATCTATTTCGTCGCCTTGTACCAAGTCTTTAAACTGCTGGGCTACATCGATAAGGACTTGGCTTTTTCCGATTTGACGGTGCAAGTCCTGAAGAACATCAAACTCTGTGCGGCTGCGATCGGAGGGCTGTTCATCCTGTTCATGCCGCTCATTTTTATGATGGGTGATATGGATGACGCTCCCGGCCTCGTCCTGATCGGCCTGATCATCATTTTCGCCTGCATGGTGATTGCGGTCTTTGCCGCTGTCCTTCAGAAACTCCTGCAAAATGCGATCGCAATCAAGCAAGAAAACGACTATACGATATGAGGTGCGAAAAATGGCAATAATCATCAATATAGACGTCATGTTGGCAAAACGCAAAATGAGCGTCACCGAACTGTCGCAACACGTCGGCATCACAATGGCGAATCTGTCCATACTGAAAACCGGAAAAGCGAAGGCGATCCGCTTCTCGACCCTGGAAGCCATCTGCAAGGCATTGGACTGCCAGCCCGGCGACATTCTGGAATACCGAGACGAGGAAGAGGAATAGCGGTTCTGCGCCGACATGACCTAAAAATACAGGGGAAACCCTTAGTCTGTAATAGTGCGAACATTCACAATGCGTGGTAAAATAGTAGAAAAAATGGAGGTTTACCATGCCTAGATATGAGGAACAACGCAATTTTCTGAAGTCGGATTTCAAAACATTCAGCGCAATCGAAACGGATAAACAGAAAGGGATTCCGCAGCCACCCAACGTGAAAGCTTACGATGCCGATGCGGAAATCGTGGACTTGCCTGCCGTCGATGGCGGAGTCGTTAAGAAGGAAAACATCTACGAAATCATCAAGGAAAGAAGAAGTGTGCGTCACTATGCGAAGGATGCGCTCACGCTGGATGAACTTTCCTACCTGTTGTGGAGCACTCAAGCCATCACGGGCACCAACAGATCGGGCATCACTTTCCGCACGGTCCCGTGCAGCGGCGGGACACATTCGTTTGAGACCTATCTGTTCATCCTCAATGTGGATGGCTTGAAGAAGGGCGTATACCGTTATTTGGCGGATTGCCACAAACTGTTGTACCTGAGCGAAGTCAACGACATCGACGAGCAAGTCGATAAAATGACGCTCGATCAGCCATTTGTGCCGAATTTCGCCAAACGCGCGTCGGTCATCTTCTCTTGGAGCTGCATCCCTTACCGCTCCGAGTGGAAATACGACATCACCGCGCACAAAAAAATCCTGATCGACATCGGTGCGGTCATGGAAAACTTGTACCTGACGAGCGAATCGATCGATGCCGGCACTTGCGCATTGGGCATCTACGACCAGGACATGGTCGATGAACTGCTGCATTTGGACGGCGAAGATGAATTCACGATCTTCCTGGCGGCTGTCGGCAAGAAAGTGGAGAAGAAAGAACGCAGATAAATCATCATAGCATCAGGAAGAAACTCTATTCATTGGGGTTTCTTTTTTTGTGGGCAGATGTTCAAAGCCCTTATTGCAGCACTAACCGTCCCCGGGTAATTCCCGCGCAATAATGTACTATATCCCTTTTTCAAAACAGTATAAACTGATGGCATCAATCAATTTCGGAAAGGGGCTCGTTTCATGAACATCGCATCATTAATCCTCTATTGTTTTATCGTCACTTTCTCGCCCGGGCCGACGAACATCGTCATCCTATCCACCACGCATAATTTCGGCACCAAAAAGGCGATGCAGTACACATATGGCGCTACAGTAGCATTCGGAATCTTGTTGCTTCTGTCTGTACTGTTGAATTCGCTGCTCGTGACAATCATCCCGAAAATTCTGGTCGTCATGCAGCTGATCGGCAGTCTGTACATGCTCTATCTGGCGTATCAAGTCTACAAAATGGATGTATCCAAACCGATGGACAACCAAACAGGCAGCTTCTGGTCGGGGTTCGCCATGCAGTTCATAAATCCGAAAGTGGTCCTGTTCACGATGACGGTCATCCCTAGTTTTGTGATGCCGTACTATACCGATATGTCTGCCTTAATGATCAGCGTCATTTTAATAACCATAATCGGATTTCTGGCTTTTCTTACCTGGGTGCTTTTTGGTACACTGTTCAGAGACTTCCTGCAGAAGCACAAAAAGGCCGTAAATGTAGCGATGGCGTTATTTTTGGTTTATGCTGCGGTAATCATCAACAAATAAGTCAGCGATTGTGGGGTGGTTGAATGGACAAGTTTATTTACAGAAAAGCGGCTGGGATTACTGCTTTATCGGCAAAAATGACCGATTTCTCCTATAAGATGCACTCGCACCGGGAGTATGCAATCGGCGTCACCTTGCGCGGCATCCAGGAATACAGTCTGGACGGCAACGTGCAATTGTCCCATAAGAACGGGATTATGCTTTTTAATCCCGAGCAGGTCCACAACGGCATGGCCCACGATGCCCAAGGACTGGAATATGTCATGCTTTACATCGACCCGGCGTTGCTCATGGATGTACGTGGGAAAAATGAAATGGTCCGCTTTTCTGAGCCCGTTGTCTATGACCCAGCCCTTGAAAAGAAAATCCTGATGCTTTCCGACGCCATTTTTCTCAAGAAAGATGAGGCTTTGTGCAATGAAATGCTCCTGTCGCTGACGGACAGCCTTACCGAAACAACCGAACCCGCCGATCACAAAAAGGATAATGTGCGCATCAACACAGCGAAGGATATGCTGCATGCCAATCCGGATCAATTGCTGAAGCTGGATGACATCTGCAGCGAACTGCAACTATCGAAATTCCAGTTCATCCGAATGTTCAAAGCCCAAACCGGCATAACGCCTTACCAATATTTCCTCAACTGCAAGATCGAGCACGCAAAGCAGCTGATCGAAACCAAAAGGGATGTCTATGCCGCTGTAGCCGAATGCGGCTTCGTCGACTTGACCCATCTGAATAAACACTTCAAGAGTGTGTTTGGGATCACTGCATATGAATACCTGACGCATCTGAATGGGAAATGAAAAAGATACTATAAAAAGAGGTGTTGATGAAGTAAAATTCATCAACACCTCTTTTTGATGCGTGTCCAAAAATCAGGTACATATTCCCAACAACGCTGTGTTTCGAGCAACAAATTATTCGCTAATCTGATTCGCTTTACGGTATTTAGACGGCGTCATTCCGAAATGCTCCTGAAAAAGCTTATAATAATGATTGAGATTGGTGAACCCGCAATCCAGTGCGACGTCCCTTACCGATTTGGATGAGTGGATCAACTGGATGCGACTGTTTTCTATCCGCTTGTTCAGGATTAGCTCCTTGAAGCTCATGCCAGTGGTCTTCCGGATCATATGACTGAAGTAGGAAGCATTATACCCAAAATGAGCGGCGGTCTCGCCCAGAGAACAGGTCTCGTAATGCGCCTCGATGTACCCCAATATATCCAAGGCCAATTTCGTCTGCTGCGTCTCCAATTCCGTACCGTTGACTTCCACCGAAAACGAGCGGATCAGTTCCAAAAAAATCAACTGGATGTAGAGGTCCTTCATTTCTTTCGTGCCAATGCCCGGTTCATAGACTTCGCACAATAACTGCTGAAACAGCAGCGAAATTTTTTCCGTATTCGTATTGCGGAATATCAAATACTGGTTATGCTTCTGCGAATCGGAAATGGCTTGCAAGAGGAACTGAGATAGATAACTTTCGGTTGCGGCAATCTGGGAAAGACACTTGGAAAAGAAATTCTGATAGATTAGGAGGTTGATGATGATATCATCCTCGCCAGTCTTCGCAATGGAATGGGGGATTTCCGTATCGATGAGAACAATATCCCCCTTTTTAAGAAGGACATCTTTGTTGTTTATCGACTGCCGGCATTGCCCGCTATACACAAAATTAAGTTCGATATACCCGTGGATATGTTCAGGGACATGGATGAAGCGCGAGTGTTTATTGACGAAATAATCCTGATTTGAGGAGACCGACATAAACGGTTTGGAGAAATGAAACACATAGCGGCCATCAACAAGCACCTTATTGTCATCCTTAAACCATTCCGACAACACAGGTTCTTTCATATAACGTTCCTCGCTGGCGCTGTGTTTGCGCAAATAGGAATCTAGTTCGATAAAGTTCACGTTTACACCACCTAAAAATATGGTACGAAATGTACCGTTGTTTGATATTTTTATTATACATTGGAAACGCTATAATTCATATTGTTAAGATAACGGAATGAAGATGTGGTCAAGGTAGGCGCCTAAATATTTGATATCCGCAGCTATATTCCAAACCCATTAGGAGGACTGCAATTATGGCTAAAAAAGATTATGACCAGTTAGCAAAAGATGTCGTTGCGCATGTAGGCGGCAAAGAGAATATCCTTGAAGTAACAAATTGTATGACACGCTTAAGGTTCGTGTTGAAGGATGATGCATCCGCAAATGAATCGGCTTTAAAGCAATTGAAGCAGGTGAAAGGCATCATGAATAGAGGCGGCCAATATCAAGTCATCATCGGTACGGAAGTTTCGGATATCGCTCCGGTTGTCCGCGAATATATCGGCGCGGAAAATGTAACCGCCACCGTAGAGAAATCTGAAGCAAAAGAAGGAAGTCTGTTCGACCGATTCTTTAAAGTGATCAGCGGCTGCATCACGCCAATGCTTGGTGTGATGGTCGGATCAGGGATGATCAAAGGCGTGTTGGCGATATTGGTGACTTTTGGACTCATTACAAACACAAGCGGCACTTATTTGGCACTTTATGCAGCATCAAATGCAGTAATGTATTTCATGCCAGTTTTGATAGGATTCAGTGCTGCGCGCGTCTTCAAAGCAAATCAATATACCGGTGCGGTAATCGGGGCTGCGATTATGTATCCCACGTTGTTGGAGGCAATAACATTAGGCGAGCCATTGACATTTTTAAGAATACCGATGCAATTGATCAATTATTCCCAGTCCTTGTTACCGGCGATTGCAGCCGTTTGGGCGGCATCACATGTTGAAAAATTTCTAAAAAATACTTTGCCACAAATTCTGCAATTGATGTTCGTGCCTGCTTTGACGTTAGCTATCATTGTTCCGTTGACTCTTTTAGCAATAGGACCAGTCATGAATCTCGTTTCTACAGGACTTTCGACAGTTGTTTTAGGTATTTTCAACTTCAGCCCGATTATCGGAGGAATTCTGTTCGGTGCATTTTGGCAGTTGATGGTTGTCTTGGGACTTCATGGCGCCTTTATTCCCGTGCTGATCAATAATCTGGTTACTTTAGGCAGTGACCCAATCAATGCGGTTTTGGGATTAACAGTTTGGGCATTGGCCGGCGTATCTCTTGGTTATGCTCTGAAAGTGAAAGACAAAGTTGAGAAATCATTGGGCTTTGGGAATCTGGCTTCCTGTCTGTGCGGAGTGACGGAACCAACCATCTATTCGATCATCATCCCAAATTTCAAAATTTTCTCAGCAGCCTGGATCGGCGGCGGAGTTGCTGGAGGAATCCTTGCGGCGCTTGGAGGGAAGCTCTATTCATTTGGAGGGGATGGCTTGTTCCGAATCCCGGCTATGATCAATCCGGCAGGCTTGGATATCAGTTTTTACGGATTCATAGCTTGTGCTTTATTGGCCATGGCTGTTTCTGCAGTGATTGCCTACTTCCTTGTGCCAGCAGAAAAATCGATAAAAGAATATTAAAATGAGAGCAGTGAGTTTATGTTGAAAAATATTACAGGCCCAATCGGAAAATTACCGAATCATTTCTACCCGTTCTTTTGGCAGCACGGGGAAGACGAAGAAACACTAGAGACTTATGTGGAGAAAATCCATCAATCCGGCATGCGGGCGGTCTGCGTTGAATCGCGGCCACACCCGGATTTTGTCGGGGACAAATGGTGGGAAGATCTAGCTATCATCATCCGTGAATGCGAAAAACGCGACATGAAGATCTGGTTGCTTGATGATTCCCACTTCCCGACAGGATTCGCCAATGGACAGATCCGCGATGCTTTCCCGGCTTTGCGGAAACAATACTTGTCGATGCGCAGATTTGACGTGGTCGGTCCGATGAAGAAAGCCCGCATCGATGCCTCGATGCTGAAGGGTCGCCCTTGGAGCAAAGAACGCACAGACGTCATCGAGACTCTCGGCGTCTACATGGCAAAGCGTACTTCAAATTATACAGTCGAGGGAGATCCCATCGATCCGACATCCCTGGTGGATATCACGGAATGTTATCAAGAAAACACGATCCAACTAGATTTAGAAAAAGGATCCTGGAGCATTTTCGTCGTCTTCTCTACGCACAGCGGCGGCGAGGAAGCAACGAAGGATTACCTCAACCCGTTGGTTAAGGAAGCCACCCAAGTGCTGGTTGATGAAGTGTACGAAAAACACCTAAAACAGGTCGGGGATCATTTCGGCAAGACCATAACTGCATTCTTCTCCGATGAACCGCGCTTCGGCAACCAGAAGGGGACCGAATCACGGATAGGGAACTCGGACATGGTCTTGCCTTGGCGGCCGGACCTGGAAAAAGAATTGGCTTTTGATCCTATTCTGCTGCCTTTGCTCTGGATTCCTGCAGAGGGAGCAGAAAAAGAAGTGCGCTATGCCTATATGGACAAGGTCACGACTCTGTACAATGAGAATTTCACGAAAGTGTTGGCTGACTGGTGCGAAAATAAGGGAGTGGATTACTTAGGACACAATATTGAGGATAATGGCGCGCACGCCAGACTCGGCTATGGCGCCGGCCACTTCTTCCGGGCGCAGGAGGCGCAGCATTTTTCCGGAATCGATGTCATAGGAACGCAAGTGGTTCCGGGAATGCCTTTCCATCATGATGCCTTTCAGACAGGCGGCAGCGACGGCGAATTCTATCATTTCGCCTTGGCCAAACTGGGCGCTTCGGCAGCGCATCTGACAGCGCACAAAAATGGGCGCGCCATGTGCGAAGCATTCGGCGCCTACGGTTGGAACGAAGGGCTGAAGACCATGAAATGGATCACCGATCACCTGCTTGTTCGGGGCATCAATTACCTCGTTCCGCATGCCTTCAGCCCGAAAGAATTCCCCGATTGGGACTGCCCGCCGCATTTCTACGCCCGCGGCAACAATCCGCAATACCGATATATGACGCACCTGACTGATTACGCCAACCGCTTGATGCACATCTTATCGGACGGCTCCCATCGCGCGCCGGTCGCAGTCGCCTATCCGGCGGAGTTCGAATGGGCAGGGGAAGCCATGCCGGTGGAACGGCCGGTCCGCGTATTGACCGAGGCGCAGATCGATATGGATATCGTCAGCTTTGATCATCTGAAGGACGCGCTTGTCATCGACAACAAACTGCGCATCTTGGATGAAACGTTCGAAGTATTGATCATCCCGTATGCGTCCTACATGCCAAAAGCCATGATGGCGATACTGGAAAAACTTAAACTGGATGGCTTGCGCATCGTTTTCGTTGATGACTTGCCGGAGAATTTCGATGCCCCAGCCAAAACCGGCTATGAAGTAAGCCCGTTGCAGGAGTTGCCGAAACATCTCGACGATGTCCGCGAGTTGAAACTGGCGCAGCCTTTCCGCGAGATGGTCTATTACCATTACGAAAAAGACGGCAACGACTACTGGATGTTCTTCAACGAGAGCATTTCTGAAGAAATCGATACGACAGTGTACATCCCATCCTACCCAGGGAAAAACGGCTATGCCTTCGATGCTTACCACAATCAGTTAAAAGAACTGGAAGTCAGCCAAGAAGGCATTGCGCTGAAATTGGCCCCTTATGAGACACTCGTATGGGTATTTACGGATGAACAGATGCCTTCGACAGCCGGAGGGCCGCAAAAAGAATCTGAAAGAAAACCGATCAAAGCGGAATGGAAAGTCAGTTTTGCAGGAGCATTGGCTTACCCAAGCTTCGAATCCGTCACAACATTGCAAAATGGTATTCAGGCTTTGAGTGACCTGAAAGGCTACGACCGTGCCGCAGGGACAGTCGCGTACGAAACGCAACTGGAAGTGAACGATTGCGGATCCATCGTAGGTCTGGATTTGGGAATGGTTTATGAAATCGCCGAAGTCTTCGTGAACGGCCAAAGAATCGGCACAAAAATCGCACCGCCATATGTTTTCGACGCAAAAAACAGCTTCCGCGAAGGCAAGAATACGCTGCGCATCGAAGTGACCAATACGCTGGGCACTAGCATCAGGGATCCTTTATCCCAATATTTGCTGATTGAACCTTTCGGGATGACTGCAGAGATAAATCTGATAAATGGACTTAAAGTCTAGAAGTCTAATCAAAAAGCGGAACGACTGTTTCAACACACAGTCGTTCCGCTTTTTGCCTGCCTATTTTTAGATTGAGCAAGGGGAAAAGCTTATTCTATTACATCAGCATAAAGTGAGCTGTTTCTTTCGAACATGCCCTTGGCGAAAGGGCAGCGAGGTATGATTTTTTTGTTTTCCTCTCTGGCCATTTCGACCACGCGATCAACCAGTTGTGCGGCAATTCCCTGGCCACGGTAATCGTCATTCACATAGGTACGGTCGATGCTGATCATGCTGCTGTCTGCAAGAGAATAGGTTATTTCGCAGATTAAGTTTTCGTTTTCGTCTTTTTTGTAGAAACGTAAGTCGCCGCTATCAAAGTTCATTGTCTGCTCTCCTTTTTATTTTTTGATGTATTTTCAGCATTAAATATCCATTTTCCATTTCATATTATTCCTGCGGTTGAGACCAGTCAAGAGATTAGCATTGAATGTTTTTGAACCAATCTACCACAACAGCACGATCACGTTCAATTTTTAAAAGATAATTTCGATAAAAAGAAACTTCTTCTTGTACATCATCAATGCAACGGTATACAATCGAAGAATATTGTGCTGTAAACTAAATGTTTGAATCGCTGAGATTTAAGCAGAGCATAGCTCTGTTCATAATTTCTTTATTTGTGGCTTAACCGACCATACACGCTCGATTTTTTTATCAAGAAAGGGGAAATGATATGTTTTCGAAAAGATTTTATGCAGTCGTATTAACATCTTTATTCATTTTTAGCTATACATCAATAACTACTGAGGCAATGGCATCCCAATTATCATATGATACCGCAGCACCCCCGAACAATTCTGCCGATTTTCAGGATGTAATTGTAAGATTTAAAGACAAACCGGGTCAGGCAGAATTGCATGCATTTAAGGGACTGGGTGGCGATGTCAGTAATGTTTTCACCATTATTCCTGCGATTTCCGGAAGACTTCCGGCGAAAGCCATCGAAGCCCTGAAAAATAATCCTCAAGTGGAAGTAGTCGAATTTGATTATTCCGTGCGGGCACTTGAATATTCGGCAGAAAACGAGCTTGGAAATAGTTGGGGTGTGGATCATATCAATGCCGATGCCGCTCTTGCAGCCGGGTATTCTGGCGAAGGGGTCAAGGTTGCCGTCTTGGACTCCGGAGTGAATTTCAATCACTTTGACCTTCGGGATAACTTTGACTTATCCCTAAATGAATTAGGCTACGATTTTGTTTCGGATGACTTCCTCCCCGAGGATGTTTATGGGCATGGTACCCATGTAGCAGGAATACTTGCTGCAGCGAGCAACGGATTTGGGGTTGTCGGCGTTGCACCAAACGCACAGATAGTGGCACTCAGAGTTCTGGATGAAAATGGGGAAGGTACCGCAAGCAGGATCATTGAAGCACTGCAATGGATTCAGAATTATAATGCCGCGCATCCCGATTCACCGATACGCATCACAAATAACAGTTATGGCACCGGATCCAATTCGTCACAGCTTGAGGCAGCTTTTGATGTGTTGGCCAGCTCCGGGGTTCTGCACATAGGCTCTGCAGGCAACGACGGGAGTGCTGCGGGCAACGGCAATAATGTCAGTTATCCTGCAAGATATGAATCGGTAGTAGCAGTTGCGGCCCTCGACAAAAACAATCTGCGGGCCAGTTTTTCCAGTACGGGCGCGGATGTTGAAATAGCTGCGCCTGGGGTAGCCGTGCTGTCGACATGGAAAGACAGCACCAACTTTGCAGGCCCACAGCCGTTTTCGTTCGCAGGTTACGCAGGCGAGTACTTCATAGAAGCAAACGGAACATCAATGGCTGCACCTCATGTCGCTGGTGTCGCAGCTTTGCTGATGGCATCTGATCCGAGCTATACCGCGGAGACAGTCCGCAACAAAATGAATCAGACAGCCTTGGATTTGGGGACTTCTGGTAAGGATAACCTATATGGTTACGGATTGGTGGACGCTTCCTTAGCGCTCGGGATCGGCTCAATTGCAAATCATCCCCCTGTCGCGTATAACCAGGCGGTTCACACAACGCAAAACACCTCAGTGGCTATCACGCTCATCGCTGCAGATCCAGACGGGGATCAACTGACCTATACGATTGCATCAGCTCCGGCAAACGGGATTGTGAGTGGGACAGGAGCAGATATCACTTATACACCGAACGCCGACTTCACAAGCGCTGATACCTTTACGTATGAAGTGAAAGACAGCGCAGGATTGACTGCCACTGCTACGGTGACCGTAAATGTTGCACCTACAGTTACGCCTACAAGGACAGTTGATTTGGTTGTCGAGATGAGCGCTGTAACCAGAAAAATAAACAAAATAAATTATGCATGGGCGACAGCCAAAGTGAAGGTCATGGAAGCCGGTGCCCAAGTAGCCGATGCAACTGTAACAGGCCACTGGGAAGATGCAACAACAGGTCTCAATTATGGTAACACCGGAAAAAGCGGGACGGTATCATTCACATCCGAAAAATTGATCCAGTCGACTGAACAACAAACTTTCACATTTGTTGTCGATAGTGTGGTTATAGGAGATGTCAACTATACGCTTAACGGCCAGACGACAAATTCGATAATGAAATGATATAACATCCAGCCATCCTTGATGGGGAATAGCTGGACATTCATGGCAACAAAGCTAATCAAAAGACTTGAACCTTTACTTGCAGAGGATTCAAGTCTTTTTTGCTTCGTTCAGCCAACTCACTTTACCCAAAAAGATGACCAAAGTAGCATTTGGCTGTTCGGTAAAACCTATCACCTGTGTTCGTTTCTGCGTAATATTCATTTATTGGCAGTCATGATACCATATGTGAATAGAAACTCAATGTAAAAAATACGACAGAAAATTGCTGGTTTAATCATCTTTTTACAGAAATAATGTCTTGGTATATTGAAACAATCAAACAGTAAAAGCTGACAAAGGCGCTAAAGTAATCGTAGCTTCCTGAACCTATCGGGAATTATTTTTATTTGTGAGGCGATGATCAGAAACTGTAAAAAAAGCAAGAAAGGATTGGAGGTAAACAATGGACTTGGATTTTATAAGAAAGGCTATCCCCATGTATCAGGAAGCGGCTTTCCTTGTGTTGCGCCTTGGTGGAATCGGGATCATCTTTGCCTTTATCATCGGTCTGATCATCAGCATCGTGCGCTATTATAAACTGCCTGTGTTGTCGCAGGTTTTTGAAGGATACATCGAATTATCACGCAACACCCCATTGATGATCCAGTTGTTTGTTCTGTATTTTGGCTTGCCGCAAGTGGGTATCCATTTAAGCGCTGAAGTCTGCGGCATATTGGGGTTGACCTTTTTGGGAGGCAGCTATTTCGCGGAAGCGATAAGGGGCGGTTTGGAATCCGTCCCGAATATACAGATGGAATCAGCGTCCAGTCTGGGATTGTCAAACACGCAAACTTTCCTGTACGTTATTTTCCCGCAGGCAATCGCAAATTCCTTTCCCAGTATTGGCGCGAACATCATTTTTTTACTGAAAGAAACTTCTGTTTTTAGCGCAATCGCATTATCTGACCTGGTTTTTGTCGCGAAAGATATCATGGGATTGTATTACAAGACCAATGAAGCGCTATTCTTGATGGTCACAACCTATCTGGTGTTTTTATTGCCGATATCCCTTTTGATCCATTTCATCGAAAGGAGGTTGCGTTTTGCAGGATTCGGGAATTAACATTTTATTTGAAGGTCAAAATCTGCAACGTATCTTGGACGGCCTAGAACAAACCATTTTTATCGCAATCCTATCAGTCGTGCTTTCATTCATACTGGGACTTTTGGTCGGAATGCTCATGACAAGCAGAAATATTGTTGTTCGATTCGTCACAAGGTTCTATCTCGAAGTCGTCCGGATTGTCCCCGTATTGGTGATGCTTTACATTCTTTATTTTGGAATCACCCGTTGGACAGGAATCCATATTGATAATCGGGTGATTGCCATTTTCGTATTTACCTTTTGGGGTACGGCTGAAATGGCAGACATCGTCAGAGCATCCGTCACTTCCATACCCAAAATCCAATGGGAAAGCGGCCAGGCATTGGGATTGTCTGCAGGGCAACTCTATGTGTATGTCATTATTCCCCAGACAGTCCGGCGCATCATTCCGCCGGCCATCAATTTGGCTACAAGGATGGTGAAGACCACGGCTCTGTTGCCGCTTATTGGGATTATCGAAGTCATCAAAGTCGGACAGCAAGTGATCGAAGTATCCGTTAAGGACTACCCGAGTGCTTCCTTCTGGATCTATGGCTTGATTTTCTTGCTGTACTTCATCGTCTGTTATCCGTTATCGAAATTATCCAAAAAACTTGAATCGAAATGGCAAGAATGAGGAGGGGTGAAAAACCTTGGAAAGCCCAATATTAACATTGAAGCATGTAAATAAATATTACGGGGAAACTCAGGCCTTGGCTGATATCCAGTTGGATGTCGCCAAAGGGGAAGTTGTTACCATCATCGGCCAATCAGGCTGCGGCAAATCTACTGCCTTACGCTGCATCAATGGTCTGGAGGAAATCCAATCAGGCAGCATCCTGCTGGATGGAAAAGAAATAGCCGCAGCAGGGACGAATTGGAAAGAAGTCAGACAGAAAATCGGGATGGTCTTTCAAAAGTATGATCTGTTTCCGCACATGACGGTTCTTGACAATGTCCTGTTGGCGCCTTTGAAAGTCCAAAAGCGCAAGAAGGATGAGGCGGCCGAAGAAGCCATTGCGTTACTGAAACGAGTCGGCCTTGAAGATAAAGCGCACAGTTTCCCACGGCAATTGTCCGGCGGGCAGCAACAACGTGTTGCAATCGTGCGCGCGTTGATGACGCACCCGGAAATCATGCTCTTCGATGAAGTGACGGCAGCGCTCGATCCGGAGATGATCAGGGAAGTGCTGAATGTCATCCTCGATCTGGCCAAAGATGGCATGACGATGCTGATCGTCACCCATGAAATGGCTTTTGCGGAGGCAGTGAGCGACAAAATCGTCTTTATGGAAAAAGGGAACATCGTTGAAATTTCAGACGATCCGAAAGCATTTTTCAAACAGCCCCAATCGCAAAGGGCTAACGAATTCATCAACACATTCAGGTTTCAATAGAAAGACAATATAGATAAGAAAAAACATTGGAGGAATGAAGAATGAAAAACAAATTTATCAAATCATTGGCCATATTATCAGTGACAGTGGGTCTAGCGGCTTGCGGCGCTGGCGCAACAAGCGATTCTTCAGAAGGCTCCGTTGCCAATATTGAAGATAAAACGACAGTGGACACAATCAAAGAAAATGACGTAATCCGCATCGGCGTTTTCGGCGACAAACCGCCGTTCAGTTATGTGGATGCGAACGGAGATAACCAAGGCTTCGACGTTGAAATTTCCAAACAAATAGCAGAAGATCTGCTGGGTGACTCTTCAAAAATCGAATGGGTCATCACAGAAGCGGCAAACCGCGTGGAATATCTGGAAACGGGGAAGGTTGACCTGATGATGGCCAATTTCACCGTCACTCCTGAACGTGCCGAAGTAGTGGATTTCGCCAATCCGTACATGAAAGTATCCATCGGGATCGTTTCCCCTGAAGGCGACGTCATTACCGATGTTTCCCAATTGGAAGGAAAACAATTGATCGTCAACAAAGGAACAACTGCTGAAGCTTACTTCAGAGAAAACTACCCTGACATCGAGCTGTTGGTCTATGAACAAAACACAGAAACATTCCAAGCCTTGTTGGATGGCCGGGGCGCCGCTTTGGCACACGATAATACTTTGATCTTCGGATGGATCAAAGAAAATCCTGGCTTTGTGGCAGGAGTTGAAGCAATAGGAAACGAAGATACCATCGCACCCGCAGTAGCAAAAGGCGACACCGCATTGTTGGAATGGGTGAATGAAGAAATTGATACGTTGAATGAAACCGGCTTTATCGCAGAGGCATACAAAAAGACATTGGCGCCAGCATTCAGTTCCGATATTGATCCTGCATCCGTCCTGATAAATCAATAAGTTTAAGAATTTTCGTAGCAGTGGGATTCTTTCTTTTGGACAACGTAAAAACCTAGTTTGGATTCTACTTGGCGGTTATCGTCATCGGATTACTCATGATGTCGTCGGCCGCTATCTGGGCTGCATCGATCGGCTTAAGCACCGCGATCACAAGCGCAATTGTTCCTTCTTTTATCCAAAATTATGGTTGGGAAAAAGGGTTCTTATTATTGGGCGGCATGTACGCTGTTGCTTTGTTCTTGGGAGCGTTCCTGTTGATCGAAAAGCCCGCTGATGTAGGCATGTTGCCTTATGGCGTGACGGAAGATTCGCTTGCAGCTGTAGCAGAACAAGCAACGAATGATTCTTCGACAGTTGTCACCAACCATAAAAACACGGATATGACCTATGCGCAAGCATTGCGTTCGCCAGTATTCTACTTATTGGCCTTGTCATTCGTGTGTTTCGCAATGATTTCCACATTCACCCAACAAATTCCGATCTTCTTTACGACAAAAGGTGCGACTGATGTTCAAGCAGGAATGGTTTTGTCGATCGCGGCCATCGTCATGATCGCTTCAAAAATCATCATGGGCATCGCCAGTGACAAGCTGGGTGCAACAAAAGCTTTCTACATCTTCACGACAATCTACATCCTTGCATTCTGCATCTTTGCCGCAACGGATAACATCACTATCTTAACCGGAGCAGCGATGATTTATGCAGTCAGCACAGGTGTCCCTGCTGTAATGAACCAACTAGTGACGTTTGAGGTTTTAGGGAAAAAGGAATTCACCGCTATTTGGGGCATCTTATCGACAGCAAGTAGCCTGGGTTTAGCTTTAGGCGGCCCGCTGCTTGGTTACTTCTATGATGCAACCGGCAGCTACAACATGACAATCATCGTCAGCATCGTCTTCATGGTTGTGTGCTTAGCATCGTTCTTCTTCGCTGTAACGTTAAGACAAGGCGAACTCAGAAAGGCTTAACAGATGATTAATAATCAAAAATTGTTATCTGAACGAGAATTTAATAAGCTGCTCTCTTGATTTGGAGTATCTTTTTTGTTGTGTAAATCAAAATATAAAACGCGGAAATCCTCATTTTTTGGGATTTCCGCGTTTTTCCATTATCTAGTATTTAACCTTTTTTATTCACTAGGTCCACGGCTATATTATCCAGTTGCCTTTTAATATTCTCCCATTCACTATTTAAATTCAATGTCTTAACGCTGATATGGTTTCCTCCCATTATGTAGTCATTATCAGGGGTTATTTCTTCAGCAGTCTGTGCATAGAGCAGCATCCCGCTCACATTGCCAGTATTGTCTTTATCTTTGTTCTTTACATAAGTGAAGATTTGATAAAGGTTACCAGAAATTAGCGTGGTGCTATCAAATAGTGTATGTGTCTGCATCGATCGTTGATAGTATTTTGTATCTATTATCAGTGTTCTCACGCCATAGGTGAGCGTAATATCAGATTTCATTGCAGGCAGAAACATTTTGTTCCCATCACCTCCTATATTCCAGTCGATATAGGAAGCTTTTGCCCTGAGTTCAGGATATTCTTTTTTGTAATATTCAAGAACGAATTTTTCGTACAGACGGTACATCTGCTGATCATCAAGGAACTGCAGTAGTTTGTACTGACCATTTTCGGTTGAAAGCAGCATGCCTTGGATTAGCAATTGACAAATATTAATAAGCATCTTATAAGAAGGGCTGTTCCTTGGATAGTTAACAGTGTTCCAACTAATGTGCATTGGATCAACAGCCGTAACATTTTGGAAATACAAAAGTAGCTTGAGTAGAAGCTTCTTGTTTTTCGGGCTAACATTACCATGACGAAGTAACAGCATCATAGTGGCTTTCAAGATTTGATTGAGTTTAGTATCCTCTGAAAAAAGATCGTAATGACAAACCATTTTTCTGTTCATCATCGTTTGTTGTTTTATGGATTCAGTAATATCAATTTTACCTTTGAGTCGTCCGGTATCTTCCGAGTAGGCAAGATAGTCACGGTGTAATCCTCGTTTTATCTGAATAGAGGTGCCTCTGATTAAAATAGCTGACAAAAGGTCATGGATGTTATTGAAGGATTCCAAATCGATATTTTTATATGGGCCTGCATTCAAATTCTGATAAGCATAAGACAACATATAGTAAATATTCTTGATTTTGATTTGATCAGCCATGAATTGCACCCTGCAAATTTAATGTCCATTGTTCAACCTTAAAAGGTTCATCAAACCAATATTCTTTGATAAGTGGAATGAACTCATATTCCACTAAATCTGACAACCAAGCATCATCTACGACCTCACCCGTACAAAAATAGCTGTGACCAATTCGGAAACCACTACCTAGGGAGGCATCTTCAGAAATGATTTTGTTTAACGATGATACGGTCTCAATCAATTTATCAAATTTGTTGTTGGCAATGGTAGACTGATATGTTTTAAAACCTTCCGTCTCAAACGCTGGTTCAAATTCAAAAAATGCAAAACGACGGCGTAATGCATAATCTATCATAGCCAAACTACGATCTGCCGTATTCATCATGCCGATAATGTATACATTTTCTGGAACAGAGAATTGCTCATCCGAATAAAGCAAGCGAACCTCTTTGCCGCGTTTGTCATTTTCAATCAACATCAGTAATTCCCCGAATATTTTGCTGAGATTTCCGCGGTTGATTTCGTCAATGATGAAAAAGTACTCTCTATCATCAGGTTCCGCTTCTTTGCAGAAATCGTAAAATGGCCCATATGACAAAGTAAACCCACTATTGTTATTGTTAGGGCGGTAACCCATGATGAAATCCTCATAACTGTAGCTTTGGTGGAACTGTACAATTATGACACGACTGGAATCTTTTTCTCCCATAATAGAGTGTGCTAACCGTTCCGCTGCATAGGTTTTTCCGACTCCAGGAGCCCCCTGTAGGATGATGTTTTTCTTTTTGCGTAGGAGATTCTTTAATGTCGTGTAACGTTCCTCACTCATGAATACGTCATCCAAAAATTCATCCTCAGAATAACTGTCATATTCGGCAGGGGAATCTTTTGGTTCATAGCCTTCAGAGATTAGATTTTCCATGTTTTGATGATACTCGTTAAAAGGTGTGATGTCAGTTAGTGTTTTCATAGCGTTTTGACTTTCGGATTCCCATTCGCCTTTATGGGTCCAATTTACTTTGCGTGTGTGACGATAGCTTTCTCTAGAAGGATCAAATATATATTCAGAGGTTACGATACCACGGCCAATAAGTTTATACATGCCTAATTTGGCAAATACGATATCGCCAGGCTTCAGTTCATTGGCAAACTGCCA
This sequence comes from Trichococcus pasteurii, assembly GCF_900112935.1. Lineage (GTDB taxonomy): Bacteria > Bacillota > Bacilli > Lactobacillales > Aerococcaceae > Trichococcus > Trichococcus pasteurii. Next base: position 243,013 of record NZ_FONM01000002.1, on the reverse strand, counting down.
AGTGGCATGCCCAGCATTTTTATAAGAACTCACATCACCATAAAGCGATTTCATTTCTTCTTTCATGGCTTGTTTGGAAGAATAAAGCGATAAGTCACCTAAATCATCCCAACCAATCCCCATGATCCCTTTCTCATAAAATTCCTCCCACATATAGGAACCTTCACCAGGAGCATACATCCAGTAACGTCTTTTTTCCACAGGGGTCGATAAAGTATTATCCGATGGGCTTGCAGGAAGTCTCTGGTAGCTGCCGTTAATCATGCTTTCAATCACTTCATATTGTTCCTTTAGTACAAGGAAGTTTGTAGCACCCGGATAAGTTAATATTTCTAATTTTTTGGTGCGCTCGTCAGCAAGTAACTCTTTTCTGAGAATAATGGAAGCTGTCAATTTTTTTTCGAATTTTATATCCACAGCCAAGTGAGGGGCTTGATTCAGAAAATCATCGTGAGCATAGGGATCATTTTGAACTGGCTCCCTCATTTCAGGATCACATAGTATTTTGCCGGTGGCAATGATACCACCCTCAGAGCCGGAAATCCAAATATAGGCTTTGTCTCCGGCTTTTATTTGCTTAGGATACTGATTGACGGACCAAGTGATTGTGGCAAGGTCATTGACTGCATCAACAACATTATAATACTTAGGGTTACCTTGAAAAATCCAACAAGAGGGTTCATAAAGTTCCTTTAAAAATTTAGAATACATTGTCATCGCATTAGAATACGATTTTTTACCAGCAGCATCTACTTCATTGAAGTTATCTGTACTGGTAATGATTTTGTATGCTGCTTCAAAATCTTCTGGGAAAGTGTAGAAGAACAAATCTGACTCTACAAGATCACCTAGCTCAAGTTTTTGGGTGGTATTTTTTAACATGTTTGTATATGTTGTAATGGTATTGGCTGAATAAGCTTCGTTGTTGGATTTTTTTTGCTTGTGCATCCATTTTTTGAAGTCTGATTTTAAGTAGGTATTGTTTAGGGCTTTACCACTCCATTCTTGTGCAAGGAGAGGATATTTTTCATCCAAGAATTTTTTTAGATGTTTCATAGCTTCTTGGTAGTTATTGGCCCGCTCATCAGCATGGTCCGATTTTTTTTCTTGGCGAAGAAAGTCGCTAATCTTATCACGCGCTTCCAACATCGATACATCGTCTATGAAGCAAGACCAGAAATCTATTCCGATATTATTGTTTAGAGCATAAAATGAATCGGATGCGTATGTTGCAATAGTAGGCTCGCTCCATCCTAGGTTAGTGGAACTAAGATATTCTTTGTATTCGCGACGCAATTTTTCAATTTGCCGTATAGATATTGTTTCATCCATTTGTATCTCTCCCCAAATCATTTTTATGTTAAGAATTTTTAATTTATATTGCATTATTATTTTAGCATACTTATATGAGCTACGAATGATTTGTACCGAGGAATAATAGGGACACTAGGGAGGAAATGTATTGTGAAATATCGTTAATATTCTTGGAATATCTTCAGAGAAGTAGGTTGGCATAATTTCACTTCAAAATACTGACTATTCCGATATAAATTTATGATTAAAAAATGATTAAATAAACATAGATAAATTGCATGTTGGTTGTTATAATTGGGATGTATAAATCAAAATATTACTATTAAATTGGAGGATTGAAAATTACTGAGGACTTTCCTGAAATCCACTGGACGATTTTTACACGGAAGAAGGATGAACTACGGTGAAAAAGCGATTTTTTACGATGCTGCGTGTGTAGAGGTCTATAATAGTGGCTGCATATTGAAGTCGTCCTTGTAAGAAAAAGTAATTTGTGTCAACGGAAGAAAAGTATATCTTCCGCTTGTGTACTTCATTAATGTATATCCAAATAATATCAAAAAGGAGCACGGGAGAATGAAAGATGACAAAATGAAAATTGAGCAAAGATTGCAGAGCATGAAAAAGTTTTACATTAAAGCAGGTGAAATGATCGATGGGTTACCTGATGCAATTCCTGAAAAAACAAGAGAAATGCTCAAGGATAACATTCTTGGTGACAAAGATCTCAAAAAGTTGATGGACGGCATAGACTCTCACAGACCTCCAAGAATTTTCTTGATAGGAAGAACTGGCGTAGGTAAAAGCAGTTTAATTAATGCTTTGTGTGGTGCGTATACAGCTATTGTTAGTGATACTAAAAGCTGTACGGAAAGTGCTCAGGTGTATGAATGCAAAGATAAAGACAGAGTTCTAATGGAAATTCTGGATACAAGAGGAATTGCTGAGTCTGAAATGCTAGACGACACAATTTCTGCAGAAGAGATGTTAATTAACCAAATCAATGAATTCTCTCCAGATGTCGCAATTTTGATGTTAAATTGTACTCATCGTGATGATGTAAATTCAGATGTTGAATTCCTCAAAAAAGTTTCCAAAACATATGCAGAGATAAATAAATTGAGACTTCCGATTGTCGTAGTAGTAAATAAGTGCGATGAAATGGCTCCAACTCGGTACAAAAATCCAAAAGAATATCCTGAGATTAAAGTTAATAAAATTGACGAAGTAGTTCAATACTACAAAGGCATAATAGTGAGGAATGGTTTAAAGATAGATAATATCATTGCGGTTTCTTCATTGATAGATTGGCAGACCCCGGATGGAATGGAAGTTGATGTCGAAAGCATTGTAAATCTTCCTAAAAACGATATTGATAATTTACAAATAAACTTTGATGGCAGATATAGGATCGAGGAATTACTTGATGCATTGGAAGAAGCTATCCTAGATTTTGAGGCGCAAATGGGATTGAGGATGGCTTCACGACTAAAAGAAGTAGTAGACAGACTCGTAAAACATCTGATCAATTTATTTTCCGGAATATCTGCAACAGTCGCACTGACACCAATACCGGTTTCAGATATTTATATTCTGCTCATAATTCAGTCAGTTTTGGTTTCCCTAATAGCTTCATTAAGTGGAAGAGATATTTCACTTGAAACTGCTAAAGAATTTATTCTCAGTATGGGTGGAATTGCGGGAGCTGGGTACGTATTCAAGCTTGTAGCGCAACAGGCATCAAAATTTCTAAACTTCGTATGGCCGACGTCTGGTTCAATAATAAGTTCTGGTATAGCTGCAACTGGTACTTCTGCAATAGGAAAGGCTGCTAGTTCATACTTCATAGATGATTTGCCAATAGGTGAAGCAAAAAAGAAATTTGAAGAAGCAAAGAAAGAAAATGATGAAACTTCAGTCAATTATAATAACATCTAAGTCAAAAAGTTCTGCTGATCGTAATGGTCAGCAGGATTACTTGTTTTATGAGGGTTATCCTTCAATCTCAATACCAACACCGGACTTGAATTCCACGGTGAATTTTCCCACGTGATGCGAGGATAGAAGCTATTCTCGATCGGATGAAAAACAACATTCTGGAATCGGTATTGACAGTTATGGGCGACGTAACTTAAGTAATGAGATAAAATACCGTAGTGAAATATGTTACGCACATGAATATCATAAGTAAATGAGTTTTTTGAAACATATCGGGACAAAAAAGGTTTATCAGAATAATTTAAGAGCTATCAAAAGATGTATTCTTTGGTGGAATATATCTTTTTTTGTAAAAAATGTTGTAGGGAATAGTTACATGAATACGAAAAAGTCCACTTTTCACGTTAAAAATCATGATATAATAAAATTATAAATAAATTAGACAATTAGGGGAATAAACATTGAATACTATTGATATAAAGAGAATTAAGGATAAATTATGGGAAACTGCGGTGGATATGCGTGCAAATTCTCACTTAAGTGCACATGATTATGCTGAACCCATCCTGGGATTAATTTTTTTGAAGTTTGCTGACGCTAAATATGCAAAATTTGAGATGGAAATTAATAAAGAATACGAAGTGCGCAAAGATGGTCGTCGTGCCTATGCTGAAATATTTGAAATAGCAATTGAAAAAGCAGGAATCTATGTTCCTGAAAAAGCACGGTATTCATATTTGCTAAATCTTCCCGAAAAAGAGGATATTGTAGCCAAGGCAATATCCTATGCAATGGAAGAAATCGAAAAATATGCTCCTTTTATTAAAGATACCTTACCTAAAGAAAAATATAGTGATATACCTGCTGCAAATTTAAAAATTCTATTAAAAAATTTCCAAGACATTCCAACCGATGGAAAATTTGATATCTTTGGTGAAATATATGAATTTTTCCTAGGAGAATTTGCGATGGCAGAAGGACAAGGTGGGGGAGTATTCTATACACCAGCTTCGGTAGTTCAATATATGGTTGAAGTAATTCAACCAACTGCTGGGAAAATTTTAGATCCTGCTTGTGGATCGGGGGGGATGTTTGTTCAATCGGCCCATTATGCAGCTAAGCATGGGTTTGATCCAGATAATCTTCGCGCTTATGGCGTTGAGAAAGAGCCTTCAACAGTTAAATTAGCGAAGTTGAATTTACTTTTACATAATATGCGAGGAGAAATTGTCCAAGCAAATTCATTTTATGAAGATCCATATGATAGCTATGGAGAATTTGATTATGTTTTAGCAAATCCACCCTTTAACGTAAAAGGAGTTGAATATGATCGTGTATCCAATCAAAAGCGATTCAATGAATTCGGAGTACCGCGAAATTCAACTTCAAGTACGGAAATAGAAAAAGTACCAAATGCAAATTATCTTTGGATTAATCAATTTATAACGGCTTTGAAGGATAATGGAAAAGCAGCTTTAGTTATGCCGAATGGGGCCTCAACAGCTAATGATGGTGGACAAAAAGAAATTCGTAAACGACTAATTGAAAGCGGGTATGTTTCTCAAATTGTCATTCTTCCATCAAACATGTTCAATACAGTAACCCTACCAGCTACGTTATGGTTTTTTGACAAAACCAAAAAAAATGACGAAATTCTTTTTATCAATTCTAATAAGAAAGAATTATACACCCAAGTTGATCGTGCTCACCGCAAGTTTGACGAAGCTCATATTCAAAACTTAGCTTTAATAACTCGATTGTATCAAAGAAATTCCGAGGCATATAAAGAGTTGATTGATCAGTATATAGACAAAATGGCTGAATCAGAAGATAAGGGGTACTGGCAATCTAAACTCGACTGGGTTCAAGAAAAATTTCCGAATGGTGAATATCTGGACATCGACGGATTATGCCGAGTAGTGAAAATTACCGGTGAAAGTAGTATTGAATCAAAAGACTGGAGTTTATCACCAGGAATGTATGCGGGTGCTGAGCAAGAATTAGAAGATAGTGAACCATTTGAAGAAAAGATGGAACGCCTAACCGCTGAATTGAAAGAACAATTTGCAGAATCTATTCAACTTCAAGAAGAAATTAGAGGAATTCTTGGAGGGCTCGGATATGAAATATAGGCTTTTGGACATATGCGAATTTGTATCTGATAAAGTTGATGTATATGATAATATAACTACAAATAATTACATTAGCACAGAAAATATGATTGCAAACAAATCTGGAGTTACTGTCTCCGAAAAGCTTCCATCTATTAAAAGAGTCAACTCTTTCCAACATAAAGATGTTTTAATTTCAAATATTCGTCCATATTTTCAAAAAATTTGGTTTTCTGATAAGAAGGGTGGTTGTTCGGCAGACGTCCTAGTGTTACGAGCAAAGAATTTGGTAGTACCAGAATTTTTATATTGTACTCTTGCAACAAATGGATTCTTTAATTACATGACGGCCACTGCTAAAGGAACTAAGATGCCACGTGGGGATAAGCAAGCTATTCAGAATTATGAAATTGATTTACCAAGTATAGAAGTGCAGACTAAGATTGCTCATATTATATTTCAGATTAATAGTAAAATTAATGTGAATGGTAAAATAAATGATAATTTAGTGCAACAGGCGAAAGCATTGTATGATTCAATGTTTGTAAGAAATGCCGATGGTTTATGGCCGGTTGGTATTCTCGCAGATATTGCAAACATCACGATGGGACAATCTCCAAGTGGGACAAGCTATAACGAAGACGGAAATGGCGAAGTTTTCTTTCAGGGGCGCGGTGAATTTGGAGACCGATTCCCAACACGAAGACTGTATACTACCGAACCGACGCGAATGGCCGAACGAGGTGATGTTCTTATGAGTGTTCGGGCTCCTGTGGGTGATCTCAATGTCGCATACGAGCGTTGCTGTATCGGTCGTGGGCTCGGTGCCATTCATAGCAAAGATGGTGCACAGTCATTTTTGCTATATACCATGTTCTCACTTCACAATCAATTGAATGTTTACAATGGCGAAGGGACTGTATTCGGTTCGATAAACCGCGATGCCTTAAATTCTATGTCAATAACAATTCCACATAAGGAAAGCATCCAGCAATTTGAAAAGGTTGTTAAGCCAATGGATGCAGTTATTGAAAGCAACTATTCAGAAAATATCCGCTTACAGTCAATTCGTGATGCCTTGATGTCAAAACTTATATCTGGTGAAATTGATGTCTCCGATGTCAATCTTTAAGAAGCTAAATTATCATTTATTATTTGATATAATGCATCATAAACGGGTGGGATACACAATGACAAATGAGGATTTCAAAATATTAGTAAAACAAAAGGCAAATGGAATATTTAATAATTGCGACTTGAGTAAGTTTATGAAATGTGTTGAGGAAAGTCTTATGGGACTGTCTGTAATCAAAACCGAAGAAACTACACACAATAAAGAAAATGAATTTTTCATAGCTAGTTTTCTTTCATCAAAACGAGTCGAGGGTTGTTCAGAGAAAACCATTTCATATTATCAAGGGACCATTAATAAAACTTTGGATACAATTAAGCGGTTGGTAAAAGATATTTCTACAGAAGATTTACGTAATTATTTATCAAATTACCAAGAGAAAAATAATTCAAGTAAGGTAACAATTGATAATATAAGAAGAATATTATCTAGTTTTTTCTCTTGGCTAGAAGATGAGGACTACATCGTTAAAAGCCCTGTTCGTCGCATCCGGAAAGTGAAAACAGCAAAATTGATAAAAGAAACTTTCAGTGATGAACAAGTGGAATTGTTACGAGACTGCTGCGAAAACAAAAGAGATTTAGCTCTAGTTGATTTTTTTGCTTCGACAGGAGTACGTGTGGGAGAATTGGTGGGGTTGAAAAAAAGTGATATTGATTTTCACAATCGTTCTTGTGTTGTTCTTGGAAAAGGAAATGCGGAACGTGAGGTGTACTTCGATGCTCGCGCTAAAATTCATCTTAGTGAATATTTAAATCAGAGGGTGGATGAGAATGAGTCGCTATTTGTATCACTTAAGTATCCTCATAGATCCTTAGGAATTGGTGGTGTTGAAGACGTGCTTAAACGACTAGGAGATAAAGTGAAAATAAATAAAGTGCATCCTCACAAATTTAGACGTACATTGGCAACTATGGCGATTGATAAGGGAATGCCAATTGAACAAGTACAAAAGCTTCTTGGTCATGTGCGTATAGATACAACAATGCACTATGCAATGGTGAGTCAATCAAATGTGAGAATGGCTCACAGAAAATATATCGGTTAGAAAGTGGTGGGTTTGTGCTAAAAAAGGTGAGTGAAATTGCAATTTTAAATAAAGAGAGCTACAAAAAAGCCGAAATGATAGGTGCATACCGGTATTTAGATACTGCAAGTCTCACAGAAAATTTTATTGCTAAATACATTGATTTGAATGGAAAGGAAAATAATATTCCTAGTCGTGCAAGAAGAAAAGTCGAACCTAATGATATTCTCGTCTCGACTGTTCGGCCAACTCAAAAACATTTTGGAATAATAGAGCAACCAGTACAAAATTTGGTTGCATCAACCGGGTTTGTAACGATTACTCCTAATAGTCAATTGGTTAATCCCTATTATCTGTATATCTTATTAACACAGGAGAAAGTGACGAATTACTTACAAGTTATCGCTGAAAATAGTACTTCAGCTTACCCATCTATAAAACCAAGTGTAATTGCAGATTTAGAGTTTAAATTTCCAGAGAGGGACATTCAAGATAAAATTGCTAATTTGTATAAAGCCATTGAGGGGAAAATAAAGGTTAATCAACAGATAAATGATAATTTAGCGGCTTAATATTCGATTCCTGGCATGCCAATCTCACCGGAAATTAGTTTAGGTAACAGGGTATCGCGGAATTCAGCGAGTTTTTTATTCTCAACAGTATTGCCACGGATTTGTGCATATATAGGTGCGGTGGTACTTTCAAAGAATGAAAGTGTTTTAGCATCAGGTACACTAACCAACATTGCATTCAGTATGTCTGTTGTCATGCTTGGAACTGCCGATCCAGCATTCATAGCACCAAGGTCTTTATTACTAATAAAATGATAGACGAATTTGGCAACATTCTCCATCTTCATTTCGGTATAAAACATCGTATCTACTGACCAAAATGGTTCATTCACATAAATCACATTGTTGAGGGTTCCTTTTCGTGGTATCAATACAGATTCTTGCGTGTATAGAGGACGTTCAACGTACCTCATGATACCGCCAGAGCCATAAACTGGAATATTGCCATCTATAAGCTTTTTATGGTCTTTTCCATACTTAACAGTTATTAAATCTCTCAGTTGCCCCTTTTCCCAGCTTGGGTTAGCATTAACTATGAAGGTGGATGCGTATATTACTTGCGCCTGCTGTGCTAAATTATCATTTATTTCATTACTCATACGATTAAATTACCAAAACCCGAACTTCAGATTAAACAGCATGCAAACATCAGAGGTATAGTCAACCGGAAATAATAAAAAGGAGTGAATATTTTATGGTGGATATAGTTACAGAAGATAGCTTAGAAGTAAGGGCAATGGAGGAGTTTAAATCTCTTGGCTATAATTTAATTGATGCTTATACACCCAATAGAGAGGACCTAAAAGATTCAACTGGAAGAACAAATAAAGATCAGGTAGTACTGTCACAAGTGTTAATTCAGTCTCTAAAAGAAATTAATCCTCAAATTCCGGAAGAAATCATCCATGATGAAGCTAAAGCTATTATTGAGGACGCTTCTTTAAACTCAAAATTATTGAAAGATAAAAACTATGAAAGATACCAAGATATATTAAACGGAATTAAGGTAAAGTTTAGAAGAGAGAGTAAGGAAACGATTGAATATTTGAATTTGATTGATTATGAGAATCCAAAGAATAATACTTTTACTGTTGCTAGACAAGTTTGGATTGATGGTGAGTATGGTTACCGTCGACCAGATATCTTGGTATATATTAATGGGTTACCTTTAGTATGGATTGAATTGAAGAAACCAAGTGAAAATGTACAATTAGGATATACGTACAACCTGATTAATCAAAAACATGATATTCCTCAGCTATTTTTCTTTAATCAACTATGTATAATTTCAAACGGGCACCAAACTAAAGCTGGAAGCTATAATTCAAGCTTTTCCCATTACTTTGAATGGTTGAAGGTGAATAATGAGGAAGAGAAAATTGATCGAAAAATGATTGATAATAATGAGATTTCCTTACAATATTTGATTAAAGGATTAATGCCTAAAGAAAAAATAATAGATTACATTGAAAATTTTATTCTTTATTTGAATAAAGATACTAAGATTGTCGCTAAAAGCCATCAATTTATTGGTGTGAATAATGCGATTGATTCATTCAAAAATCGAGATGGTAAAAATGGTAAACTTGGTGTTTTCTGGCATACGCAAGGAAGTGGTAAAAGCTTCTCAATGGTTATGTATGTGCGTAAAATACGTCGTAAGTACTCTGGTAATTATACTTTTTTGATGATAACGGATCGCGACGATTTGAATACTCAGTTGCTTAAGAACTTTGTTCGGACAGGGGTTATTCAAGATTCAGATGCTGTGAAAGCAAAAAGTGGGAGTCATCTCCGTGAAATGTTACAGAGTAATACATCAATGATTTTCACTTTGATACATAAGTTCCGTTCTGATTATGACTCAAAATTTCCATTACTATCAACTCGTGAAGATATCATTGTAATTGTGGATGAAGCTCATAGAACCCAGTATAAAGAATTAGCAGAAAATATGCGCACAGGGCTTCCTAATGCACAATATGTCGCATTTACAGGCACACCGTTACTTGGATCTAAACGCCTAACCAATCAGTTCTTTGGAGATTATGTTAGCGAATACAATTTTGCGGATTCCATCAAAGATGGGGCAACCGTGCCATTGTATTACTCTAAAAAAGTACCTACAGTGGAATTAAACAATGATTTACTGAATGATGACTTTTTATCAATTATTGAAAATGAAAACTTAACTGACGAAGAACAAAATACGTTGGAAAGTCGTTATAGGAATTCATTGGATGTCCTAAAACGTGATAGCAGAGTTGATGAAGTGGCCGAATATGTAGTAAAACATTTTCCTAAAAGAGGTTTTTTAGGGAAAGGTATGGTAATTTCTGTTGATAAGTTTGCTACTGTTATGATGTATGAAAAAGTCCAAAAACATTGGAAGAAGCGATTACTAGAACTGAATACAGAGATTACAAAAGCTGAGTCCAATGAAGTAAAAGCTGGCCTCCTTTCTGAACGTAGATTTATGAACAGCGTTGAAATGGCAGTAATTGTAAGTGAAGAGAATGGTGAAGAAGAAAAATTCGAACGAGTTGGTTTGGATATTGTTCAGCATCGTAAGCGCATGAACCTTATAGATAATGAGGGAAGAGATATTGAAGATCAATTTAAAGATCCAGATCATCCACTACAATTAGTGTTTGTTACAGCGATGTGGCTTACGGGATTTGATGCTCCATCCGTTTCAACTCTATATCTTGATAAACCTATGAAAGGACACACTTTGATGCAAGCAATTGCTCGGGCAAATCGTGTGTATTCAGATGAGAAGCGTGGTGAGAAGCTTAATGGACTTATTGTTGATCACGTTAATATTTTCCACTATATGAAAGATGCGCTGAATGATTACGCAACTCCGAGTGGCAGTGGTGATGAATTTGAAATGCCTGTTAAAGAGGTTGAAGCATTGATAGAATTATTATGTACAACCCAACATGAAGCGGTAGATTTTTGTTTGAGTCTAGGGATCGACATTCAGACTATTGTGGATGTGCAAGATGTTTTTGATAAAACAGCAAGGATCAATGCTGCTGTAAATGCTATTTTAGCAACAGATGAAACGAAAGCACAATTCACTATTTACGCAAATTTACTTAAAAATGTATATGATGCATCCAGGCCAGAGATTTTTGATTATCATTGGGAAAATAAATATTATAAGCTTATTCGTTATATCGCTTCAATGATGAGAAACTTAGTCAGAAGTGAAAAAATCGACGATGCCCAAATCAAAGTGGAAGAGTTGTTAGATACAAGCGTAAAATCAGAACATTTAAAATTTTCAATAATAGCAGATTTGGAAGAGAATGACAAAGTGATTTCATTATCAGATTTGGATGTTGAGAGGGTTATTAACAAGATTCGAACGTCACAGTATATGAATATTGATATCGCTGAGTTAAGAGGATTTATCGAGCAAAAACTTGCTAAAATGCTAGAAAAGAATGAGACTCGCATGTCATTTGCCCAACGATACGAGAAGCTTGTCCAAGGTTATAATGCAGGTGCAACATCAAATGAGAACTACTTTGAAGAATTGAAAAAATTCATAAAAGATCTTCAAGATGAGGATAAACGCGCTGCTAAGGAGAATTTATCAGAAGAAGAATTGGTACTATTTGATTTGTTAATGAAAGAAACACTGACTAAAGAAGAAGAAAAAAAAGTTAAATCTGCAGCAAGTCAATTATACAATTCCTTGACGATGGACAATGTACATTTATTAAGCGTGGATTGGTTTAAAGATGAACAGCCTAAGCAGCGAGTCAAAAACAAGATTGAGGAAATATTAGATAAAAAGTTGCCAAAATCCTATGATAAACAGGTCTTTAAACAAAAATCAGAGATCGTATTTAACTTCATAGTGAATCGGGCGATGTATGGACGAGGATACGTAGAAGCATATAGGACCGACCGTGTTGCAGAATAAAATTTCGAATCCATGGTTATCTCTTGCGATGTCTACAATAATATACGTTGTAATTGACAAAAGCCTTTTTTATATTCAGTATTTTAAGGGAACTTAAGTCATCAGGTTCACGGCTACAACACTAAGATGACTTAAAATATTTTTACCTTATCTGTTTAAATTCAATGTCTTAACGCCAATGTTGGTATCTCCCAAAATATAGTCATTATTCCGGGTAATATTTTCAGAAGTTTTCGCATACAGTAGCATAGTACTCACGATTCCCGTATTGCCTTTAGATTTCTTATTTACACATGCGAAGAACAAAGATAAAGATTGCCAAGTGAGATAATTTGAGTAGTTAAATTAATCTAATACATAATGATTGGAGAATAAGTATGAGCGATTTGCAGTCACTGTCGGAATTGTATCAAAATAAATTGTTTCGTATCCCAGATTATCAAAGGGGATATGCTTGGAAGCAGGAGCAGCTTGTGGATTTCTGGGATGATATCTTGAATCTGCAGAAAGACAGGTATCATTATACTGGATTATTATCATTGAAAGCTGTCGCAAAAACTGAATCAAAGAGCTGGAACAACGATACATGGTTACTTGATTCTGGTTATAAAGCGTTTCATGTAGTTGACGGACAGCAGCGACTTACAACTTTTTCCATTTTGGTAAATGAGATTGTCGCTTTTCTCGAAGGGTTAAAGTGTAATGAAGGTAAGACGGATGAGGAAATCGTTCTTTGTTATCAGACTTTGAAGGCTATCCGTTCGAAGTACATTTCACAGAAACGGCCACCGCAAAACCTAATTACAACCTACCTTTTTGGGTATGAGAGTGATAACCCTAGTGCAGATTATCTTACCTACAAAATATTTGAAGAGCCGTTCAGTGGGACAGTGAATGAAACCTATTACACAAAAAACCTGAAGTATGCAAAAGAGTTCTTTCGGGATTGTTTGGAAAAACTGTATGTCTCCGATGGAATTGATGGTATAGAGGGTATTTTTCGTAAAATTACGCTCCAACTCATGTTTAATATCCATGAGATTGAAGATGAGTATGATGTTTTTGTGGCTTTTGAAACAATGAACAATCGTGGTAAAAAACTGACTAATCTCGAACTTTTGAAGAATCGGCTGATTTATCTGACAACACTTTATGATAGTGATAAATTGGATGCAATGGACAAAGCTGAATTACGCAAACAGATTAATGAGGCCTGGAAAGAGGTATACTACCAACTTGGTCGAAATCAGAATTCACCGCTATCCGACGATGAGTTCTTAAGGGCACATTGGATTATGTATTTCCAATATTCTCGCAAAAAAGGTGATGATTACATCAAGTTTCTCCTCAATAAGTTTTCAGCAAAGAACGTTTTTGCGAAGCAGATTGTTGCTATTGAAGAGGAAACAGCAGAAATTATTGATTTGGATATTGAAGAAAACGATGAGGTTCTACAATCTACTGAGTCTGAGATAATAACCGCCATCAGTAAATTAGAGCCTGAGGAAATAGCAGCCTACGTTAATAGCTTGAAAAGCGTAGCAAAATACTGGTTCTACACGTTCTTTCCTGAACAGAGTGATATGACACACGAAGAGAAAGTTTGGATCGAACGCCTAAATCGTATAGGAATTGGCTATTTCAGACCACTTGTCGCAGCAGCATTAACTCCAGATGCAAATACCACACCAGAAGAACGTATCGAGTTCTTCCGAGCTGTTGAACGTTTTATTTTCTTGTCATTCAGAATGGCAGCGTCACAGTCAAGTTATCAAAGCAGCGAATATTATCGCAAGACTCGTGATGTTTATACCGGCAAATTATTCTTAAGCGAAGTCACCGCATCCTTGATCACCACTGCCACAAATGACATGGATAACTCTATTAATAGTTTTATTACGAGGACGGATAGACGTTTTTCAAATGGTGGAGGATTCTATGATTGGCGCGATCTGCGCTATTTACTCTTTGAATACGAATATAAGAAGGCTGAGGAAACAGGGATAGAAAAACTTGGGTGGACACCATTTACGAAAGTTGAAAAAGATAAGGTATCGATTGAACATATCCTTCCTCAGACACCAACAAAATTGTACTGGAGAAATCATTTCAGACAGTACACAGAAGATGAAATAAAAATTCTTTCTGGTTCACTAGGTAACTTATTGCCGTTGTCGCAAAGTGTGAACTCTGCTTTGCAAAATGACGGCTTTATAGAGAAAAAATCCTCGAAGAACATTGGTCGACGGGGTTATGAGGATGGGTCACACTCAGAGATAGAAGTATCCAGGCAAACTGATTGGGATGCCCAGCGTATACTTAAACGTGGTATTAAGCTTCTTAAGTTCATTGAAAATCGTTGGAACATCCAATTTAAAGATGAAGCACAGATGATTGAACTGTTGCACATATCCTTTGTCAATGATGGTCGAGCTGACGTGCCGGAAATACCGGAGCCAGAAATTGAAGAGACAATCGTCCAACCTACAGATACAACAAGCGGATTTTCTGATCTAAAACAATTGAGATTGCATTTTTGGACAAATTTTGTCCAGTACTGTCGGAACAATGGGAGGGGAGAGGATATCGCATCTCGAAAACCGTCATATGTCAATTGGTATGATGTTTCGGTCGATAGCCCAAATTATTATATTTTCTTTCAGCTTTACAGAGAGAAAATACTTCGTATAGGAATTTTTGTTAATCGACAAGAGTATTTTTCCAAACTAGAATCGAATAAGGCTGAGATAGAAAACATATTTGGTTTTCCTCTGGAATGGTACACTAGCAGAGAAAAGAGCATCGCAAAAAGAATCCTCTTTTCCGAAGAAAAGGACATCCATAATCCTGAACTGTATCAGGAGCACTTCGACTGGTTAATCAGCCACTTCGATAAGCTAAAAGATGCTCTGGATGAAGTAGAATAAAAAAGTTTATTAAAGTATAAAAAACGAAACTTTACAAATGTGTGTGGGAACGATTTTAGATTGCATTATGACTTTGAAACTGGACACCGAGAATGTCGTAACTTTATTGGAGCATTACCCGGATGAAGTTAAAGGGTTCTAGAATTTCTGTATAAATCTCGTAAAAACTTTAGTAGGATGTATTACGGACATGTATATCGCAAGACCAGTCATTATTTGAAAAACATTAAAAAAGTGGAAATCCAGACTTTATGGATTCCCACTTTTTTATTTACCCTAAATCCCAATGTTTCACCATCCCCTTATGGTAAAATATCCATATTGACATACACGAACAGGAGGCGATCCGATGGGGTTGCAGTTTATTTTAGGCAAGGAATCGGCGGACAAGAAACAAGCGATATATGAGCGGATTTCTAGAATTATGACGGCAGAGCCGGATGCTGAGGTATTCGTGCTGGTTCCGGAGCATGCGAAGTTCGAGGCGGAGATGTCGATCTTGGAAAAGCTTTGGCAATTCGAGGCTTTCCGCGGGCAGGACATGATGGGCTCGATGAATCTGCAGACGTTCAGTTTCAGCCGGTTGGCATGGTATTTGCTGAAGAAGTCGCCGATTTTCCAACAGCAGCAATTGTCGGAAGCCGGCCTCAGCATGCTGGTGCGGAAGATTTTGATGGAGAAGGAGCAGGATCTGATCCTTTTCCGCCGTGAAGCCAATAAAGAAGGCTTCATCAAGCAGCTGACTGATCTGTTTCTAGAGCTGCGCAGCGGCCGCATCGAAGAGGAAGACTTGCAGGGGATTTTGGCGAACCAAGCCGAATCCGGCAACGAGGCCGACTTCCAGCTGAAGCTGACGGAACTGAAGGAGCTTTACCATGCCTTCAATGAAGCGCTGCTGGACAAGTACCTCGAGAAGGAGGTCATCCTTGAGGCACTGGCCGGCGTCATCGAAACGCTGGACATGCAGAATACCTATGTCTTCATAGACGGTTTCTACCGATTCACGGCCCGCGAGCTGCAGATCGTCACGACGCTGCTGCGCTCCGCAAAACAAGTCACAATCACCCTGGCGCTGGACAAAGCTTACGTCGACGAACCGCCGGCCATGCATCAATTGTTCTATACGGCCGGCTCGACCTACCACACGCTCTATCATTTGGCGCGCAGCCTGCGCGTTCAGGTCATGAAGGACCACTGGGTTGCGAAGGACACGGACGGGTACAAGGATGCGCTTTTGGCCTTGGAAAATTATTGGATTGCATCCACCGATGCGACCGCCAACAAAGTCCAAGGCTCGTTCGAGCTGACTGCGGATCAGAAGGAAGCTATCCGGGTCTGGGGCTGCGAAACGAAACAGGCGGAAGTCTTCCATGTGGCCAATGAAATCAAAAAACTGGTCGCCGAAGACGGTTACCGCTACAAAGACATCCTGATTTTGGCGCGGACAGTTGAAGAGTACGAAACAATGGTGAAGCCGGTCTTCGACAAGGACGGGATGGACGTCTTTTATGATAAAGCTGACGCCATGAAGCACCATCCGTTCATGGACTTCATTGACGCGCTGTTCCGCATCCGCCGCCATCATTGGCGCTATCCGGACATTATGCGCTTGCTGCGCACGGAACTGTTGACGCCGGCCAACCATGAAAATCCGGCAAGCCTTGAGGAAACGGCGGCAGCCGTGCTGCATTTCCGCGAACAGGTCGATGTAATCGAGAACGTCCTGCTGGCATACGGCTATGAAGGCAACAGTTGGCTTTCGAAAGATGATTGGTATTTCGCGACATTCAGGGACGAAAATGGCAACAGCAACCAGAGTACCGAGGATAGACGGATGCAGGACACCTCCAATGAGGTCCGCAATTATCTGCGGGATCTGCTGCTGCCGTTCTTCCAGAAGATGGCGAAGGCCAAAACCGGCCGGGAAGCCGCAAGGAACCTGTACAATTTTCTGATTGCGGCCAAAGTCGACAAACAGATGCTTTTCTGGCGCGATGAAGCCTTGGCGCAGGGGGACCTGATCCAAGCAAGGCAGCAGGAACAGATTTGGAAAGTTTTCCTGAACCTGTTGGACGAATACGTCGAAATTCTGGGGGACAGCCCTTTCCGAGCGGCGGCTTTCCATGAAATACTTTTGACCGGTTTCCAGAACGCGACTTTCAGCCTGGTGCCGCCGAGCATCGATCAGGTTGTCTTCTCGAGTATCGAGGGGGCGCGCTTCGAGCCAGCGAAGGTGGTCTTCCTGATGGGGATGACCCAAGACCATTTGCCTGCACAGAAAGAGAATAAATCATTGCTGACGGAAGAGGACCGCGAGCGGCTCAGCGGTTCCTTGCATAATGAAGAGAAATATCTGCACCCGACGACCGCAGAATCGATGGCCGCCGAACCGTATGTGGCCTACCAGGCTTTCCTATCGGGGACGGAGAAGGTCATCTTCAGCTATCCGATGAGTGCGGACGACAGCAAGAAATCGCCGAAGATTTCGCCTTACGTGTCGCGCGTAGCCAATGCGCTGCAGATCCCTGTCGAAATCAAGCACCAGGACATCGCCGATGCGGAGGATACGACGGCCTTCCTCGGCAGCAAACAACAGAACATCAGCCAACTGGTCCATCTGCTGCGCCACCAACGCGCGACGAACGAGCCGGTGCCGACGCTGTGGAAATACATTTTGGCCTACATCTCCAAGGATCCGCAAGCCAAACGGATCATGCAGCAGGTCTTCGCCAGCCTCTGGCACAAGAATGTGCCGAGCAAGCTGACGGCGCCGGTCGCCGAGCAGCTCTACGGGAAAGACCTGTATCTGTCGGTCTCTCAGCTTGAGCGCTATTTCGAAGATCCGTACAGCCACTTCCTGCAATACGGCCTGAAGCTCAAGGAACGGGCGAAATACGAGCTGTCCGCTGCCGGCACAGGCGAATTTTTCCATGAAGCCTTGGAACAGATCGTCAACCAGCTGAAGAGCAGGCTCATCGATACCGCTGACCTGAGCGAGGAGACGGTCAAGCAGATTGCCGATGCTGTTCTGCAAAATATCTACGGGAACGACAAATATAAGATTCTGTCGACCTCCAACCGGATGGCCTTCATCCGCGACCAACTGGGCGAAACGATCCAGAAGATGGCTTGGGTCCTCAACCAGCACAGCCGTCGGACGGCGCTGAAGAACATCCGCACCGAAGCGGTCTTCGGGCAAATGGGCGGCGAACAGATGCTAGACGGGTTGGACATGCCGCTGAACAACGGCGGCACCCTGCATATCCGCGGGAAAATCGACAGGATCGATTTGGTCAATGCCGGGAAAGAGAATTACCTGACCATCCTCGACTACAAGTCGAGCGCGCACAGCTTCAATTTCTCCGACGCCTACTACGGCTTGGCGATGCAGATGATCACCTATCTGGATGTGGCTTTGCTGAACGCCGACAAGCTGCTGGCCGGGAAAACCTTGCCTGCAGGAGCTTTCTATCTGCACGTCAAGAACCCGTTCATCAAGCAGAACAGTTTCATGACGCTCGAGGATTACCAGAAGACGATCATCACCGATTACAAGCTGAAAGGGCTATTGCTGAACGATACGGCTGTTTTGGACACAATCGATCCGTCCGTCGAAAGCGGCAAGTCTTCGGAAATCTTCCCATTCAACAAACTCAAGGCCGGCAATCTGGGCAAAAAAGACGAATTGATTACGTTGGATGATTTCCACAATCTGATCGCCAAGAACCGGGCAAACATGGTGGAAGCCGGCGATAAGATCCTGTCCGGTGACCTGAAGCTTGATCCGATCAAGGAACGGCCATATACGCCGACAGTCAGCGGGCCTTACCGCGCCATCTCGCAGTTCGACAACACGTTGCCGGAGAACCGTTACCGCAAATACATCAAACTGAGCAAGGAAGATGTCCTTTCGAAGATCAAGGAAGAAATTGAAGGGCATGACGGGAACAATCAAGAATCCAACGAGGAAGGGGAGGAGCAATGATGACGGGCATACCGGCACGCACACCCAATGAAAAATTCACCGAAACGCAATGGCAATCGATCTACCAGACCGGGGACAACATCCTCGTCTCCGCCTCGGCAGGCTCAGGAAAAACGACGGTCCTGATTCAGCGCATCATCGAAAAAGTGAAGGGCGGGACGAACGTCGATGAGCTGCTTGTCGTCACCTTCACCGAATCGGCAGCCAAGGAAATGAAGGAGCGGATGACGGGAGCCATCCAGACCGCCATCAACGAAGCGCAGTCGCAGGAACAATACCTGCACCTGATCAAGCAGCTCTCGCTGATGCCGCAGGCGAACATCTCGACGATCCACGCCTTCTGCCTGAAGGTCATCCAGCGCTATTTCTATCTGATCGATCTGGATCCGGTCTTCCGCTTGTTGGCCGACACGATCGAAGTCGAGCTGCTGAAGGAGGACGTCTGGGAAGAGGTCAAGGAGGAACTCTACGGGGAGCCGGATACGCACTTCAAGAATCTGGCCAAGGCTTATTCGAAGGACCGCAGCGACGACGATCTGATGAAGCTGATCTTCTCGCTCTACGATTTTTCGCGCGCAAATCCCATTCCTTACCGCTGGCTGGATTCCTTGCCGTCTTTGTACAACACCGAAAACGGGTTGACGAACAGCGTGCTCTACCAGGAATTGCTGAAGCCGCAGTTGCTGAGCCTGATCGAAGGCATCCGCTACGACATCGAACAAGCGCGGCATCTGGCCGGGCAAGACGTGGAGACGGCTGCCCAGCGCGAAATTTTCGAAACGGAACAGGGCTATGCCGATCGCCTGTTGGAAGCTGTCCAGCAGGATGATTACGAATTGGCCTACACGATTGCGAACGAACAGCTGCAGTTTGCGCGTTGGCCGAGCAGCAAGAAGGCCGATCCGGATGAAGTGAAGGATCAAAAAGCGCTGCTGAAAGGCCTGCGCGACAAATACAAGAAGGATTTCGCCGCATTGAGCGCGCAGTACCTCAACCGGCCGCTTGCGGAACAGGAGGAAGTGCTGAAGGGCATCCATCCCTATGCCGAAGAGATGGCCCGGGTGACGAAACGCTTTTCCGAAGCCTATTGGGAACGGAAATTGGAAGACAATGTGCTTGATTTCAATGACCTTGAGCATCTGACACTGCAGATTCTGGCGCCGATCGCCGAGGACGGGGAGCGCAAGATGAGCGACGCGAGCGCTTATTACCGCAACAAATTCGCGGAAGTGCTGATCGACGAATACCAGGACGTGAACCAGCTGCAGGAAAGCATCCTCTATTGGGTGACGCGGCACCAGCCGGAAACCGAGAACCTGTTCATGGTTGGGGATGTCAAACAGTCCATCTACGCCTTCCGCTTGGCCGACCCGAGCCTTTTCCTGCGCAAATACGCGGCCTTTGCCGACAAAGACGGCGGGGAACGGATCATTCTGGCGGAAAACTTCCGTTCGCGCGCAGAGGTCATCCATTTCACGAATTTCGTCTTCGAGCAATTGATGGACGAAAAAGTCGGGCAGATGGATTACGATGAAGCCGCGAAGCTCCAAGCCGGCAACAAATCTTTCCCGGAGAGCGAGCGCAACCAGACAGAGCTGCTGATCTATCTGTCGGAGAATGCCGACAACGACGAGGAAGCCCTCACACCAGAGAATGATCTCGAAGCTGACCTGACGATCGACGATAAGACAGCCGGGGAGGTCACAATGGTGGCCCAGAAAATCAAGGCGCTGATCGATGAGAAGTTCCTGATTTACGACAAAAAGACCAAGGAAGAAAGGCCGCTTTCCTACCGCGACATCGTGCTGTTGACGCCGACGAAGAAGAACAACCTCGTCATCCTGGAGATCTTCAAGGATTTCCAGATACCGGTCATACTGAACGATACGGAAAGCTATTTCCAGCGCACCGAGGTTTCGATCATCCTGTCCTTGCTGAAGGTAATCGACAACCCGCGCCAGGATATCCCGCTAGCGGCAGTGCTGCGTTCGCCGATCGTCGGTTTGGACGAGAAACAACTGGCGCTGATCCGCATCCAGCAGAAGAACGGCGATTTTTACGAAGCCGCGCAGCATTTCATCAAAATCTGCGAAGCTTCTGAAATCGACCAGTCTGCGGAAATAAAGGATGCGCACAGCAAATTGGCGCTGTTCATGGGCCGCTTGCTCGAATGGCGCAACACGGCCAGACGGAGCAGCCTCGTTACGCTGATCTGGACCATCTACAACGACACCCACTTCCTGGATTATGTCGGCGGCATGGTCGCCGGCAAGCAGCGGACAGCCAATCTGCACGCACTCTATGAGCGGGCCAAGAAATACGAGGAAACGAACTACAAAGGGCTGTTCCAGTTCATCCGTTTCATCGAGAAGATCCAACAGCGCGACAAGGATTTGGCCGAGCCGACCTCCTTCAGCGACGATGAGGATGCCGTCAGAGTCATGACCATCCACGCCAGCAAAGGCCTGGAGTTCCCGGTCGTCTTCCTGATGGATCTGTCGAAACGGTTCAACCTGAGCGACACGCAAAGCAAATACATCTTCTCGGAGACGCACGGGCTCGGAACCGATTATTTCGACGTCCAACAACGGGTCCAGTATCCGTCCTTGGCGCGCCAAGCGTTGGCGATCGAAAAGAAAAAGAAATTGCTGGCTGAAGAGATGCGCAAACTCTATGTGGCTCTGACCCGCGCCGAGCAGAAACTGTTCCTGGTAGGATCATACAAATCCGAAGAGAAACTCTGGGCCGATTGGCAAGTGGCCGACGGAACAAGCGGGAAGCTGCTGCCGGATTACCTGCGCCTGCAGGCCGGTTCGATGATGAAATGGCTCGGCATGTGCCTGTACCGGCACGAGGATGCCGAGAACGACCATTTCCATAAGGAATACCGGGGCGAACTGACACATTATCCGGTGCATTTCAGCATCCAGACTTTCCGTGAGGAAGACTTGCTGTCCTACATCCCGGTCGCCATGGAGGAGATCAACGAATCGCAGTGGAAAGACGAAATCGAGCAGATGGCATCGGCGAAAGTCGAGGCGCATGAACATTCCCTGGCTGAGGAGATGAAGTTGGCCGTTGCCCTGATGGAGGCGAAATATCCCCACGAAGCGTCAACGACGACAACCAGCTACCAGTCCGTTTCGGAAATCAAGCGCCTGTTCGAGGATCCTGACGAAAGCCATATGCTGAAGCTGGATCTGTCCGACACGAAGAGGGTATCCCGCTATGTGGAGCCCGAATTCCCGCGTCCGCGCTTCATGCAAGAGACGGTGATGCCGAACAGCGCGGAAATCGGTACCGCGACGCATTTCGTGATGCAGTCCGTGGATCTGGAAAAGGAAATTACCGCAGCCTATGTGGCGCAACTGTTGCTTGAATTGGTAGGTGACGGGCTGCTGGAGACGGCTGTCGCTGAGAAGCTCGACGCGGAACAGATCGCGTTGTTTTTCCGGACGGAATTGGGGCAGGAAATCCAGGCGAATGCGGACAGGGTGAGACGGGAAATGCCGTTCTCGCTGCTGATCCCGGCCAGCCGGATATTCGCTGAGATGCCAGAAGACTCAACCGACAATCTGCTGATCCACGGTATCATCGACGGTTTCATCGAGTATGACGACCACATCGTCCTCTACGACTTCAAAACCGATTTCGTGGGCGATCAAGCTCCGGTATTGCCCGAGAACATCATCGACAAGTACCGCGGCCAGATGAACCTGTACAAGAAAGGCCTCGAGACCATCCGGCAGAAACCCGTCAGCGCGGCATACATTGCGCTGCTTTCGAACCATACGAATGTGGTTGTCTGAATACGGGGGTATGTTATTGAACGACAAATAGAAGGTGCAGCATCCTTGGTTTTCGCCAAGCGTGCTGCACCTTTTTCGATAGCACGCTGTGTGGGGTGGGGTGCGGGGGTGCGAATTGTCAAATGTTTTCCATACATTCGACAACTTCGTCTCGCTGGAGGGTTAGATTGTCGAATGCCTTCCAACATTAGACAATTTCACCTTACATAGTAAAAAAATTGTCGAATATCCTGCCTACGTTCGACAATTTCGACACTTATCGGTACCCAGGGCGTTACCGGCAACAAAAATAAGGTGCAGCACCCCTTGGTTTCCGTCAAGGGATGCTGCACCTTTTGCTGTTACTTGTAGATATCTTTCCGGTGGCCTATTTCAAGAACTAAGATAGTGATTGTATCATCATTGATGTCTGCAATCAGACGGTAATCACCAATCCGATAACGCCATTCACCGGAATGATTCGCGACAAGTCCTTTTCCGTGTTGTCTGGGATTCTCCGTATCCACCAGATTCTTTTTGATCCAAGATAAAATGATTTGCGCTTGATAACGATCCATTTTCTTCAATGTCTTTTGAGCGCTGCTTTCAAATTCTACTTTAAATGCCACCATCAGAAATCTAATTCCTTCATCATTTCATCGAAAGAAAGAACTTGAGGGTTCTCGATGTGTTGTTTCATGGCGACATGGTAAAGGTCTAGGTCAATTTCATCTTCGATTTTTTCTAATACTGCATTCCTGAAGAGAGCAGAAATCGTAATGTTTTTGGCTTTCGCATATTCCTTGATTAATTTTTCTTCTTCTTCATCCATGCGTAATGATATCGTGCTCATGATAATCACTCCTTTGTATGTACATTGTATTACAAATGCGGCTATTGTTCAAATGTTTTGAAAGCCCATTGGGGATATTTGCCAACCTGGTGAAAAGCAGGCTGTGGAACGGCACATTTCGTAAGCTTCCGCTTTCGTTTCTTTCGGGATTATGGTACTTTTAGGGTGATGAAGTAAAAGGAGGCATCTGGATGAAACGAATAGACCGAATCTACGAGTATATAAAAATCCGCTCGCAGGAGTGTACAGAAGCTGCTTTTGAGCAGGGGAACGAAGGCGTGACGACTCAGGAAGTTGTGACGGAGCTTCAGATCATACGGCCCAATGCAAGCAGCGACTTAAATGAGCTCGTGCGTCAGGGAAAACTAATCAAATCCTTTGGACGACCGGTCAGATATGCGGATCACTCTTTGAAATGGAATAAGCAACCGCAAAAAAAGGTGCATACATATAAAGAAGACCAGCCCAAACCAACCTCAAGGCCAACCAGTGAAACGCGCGGCCCTGCTTCTGACATTTCTCGTGTTCCCGCAACCCGGGAAGGAAAGCATGCGGGCAACCGTGAAACAAATAATGAGGTGTTTGCGAATGTAATCGGTTCAAATGACAGTATGCGGACTCAAGTTGATCAGGCAAAGGCGGCGATCCTCTATCCTCCTAAAGGGTTAAGCTGCTTGATCACTGGACCGACAGGAAGCGGGAAAACCTTTTTTGTTCATGCGATGTTTCGTTTCGCGCAAGCAAATCAAGTTTTCGCAGCTGATAAGGAACTGGTTGTATTCAATTGTGCCGACTATGCGCACAATCCTGAGTTATTGATGGCCCATTTGTTCGGATACCGCAAGGGTGCTTTTACAGGAGCGACAGAAACGACGGACGGATTGATCCAACGGGCAGACGGCGGCATGCTCTTTATGGACGAAGTGCACCGCCTGCCGCCTGAAGGGCAAGAAATGATTTTTTATCTACTGGATCACGGCACTTATAATCGATTAGGCGAAACCGATAAAGCCAATAAAGTCAATGTCCGTCTTGTTTGTGCTACGACGGAAGATCCCGCTTCCAGTTTGCTTCAGACCTTTGTGCGACGCATTCCGATCGTCATTAAATTACCGCAATTTTCAGAACGTCCGATTGCGGAACAGCTGGATTTGTTGAAGCGGATGGTCTCGATCGAAGCCAATCGAATCCAAAAAAGCATCCACGTGAAACAGGATGCAGTGAAGGCATTGATTGGCAGCGTAACCTACGGAAATGTCGGGCAGCTGAAATCGAATGTCCAGCTTGTTTGTGCGCGGGCCTTTTTGAAATATATGAATTCAGATGAAATATCGATTACGTTGGATGAGCTGACCCCAGAGATCCAAAACGGTCTGATGAATCTGGCGAATAATCATCGTGAGCGCTTGAATGAACTCACTCGGATACTGGAGCCCGTGCTGAAGGTGGTGCCGAATGAAGGAGCGGAAAGCCAACTGATCAGCGATTCCTATGAGCTTCCTTATAATCTGTATGAAATCATCGGAAATAAGGCCGCACTTCTGCGTGAAGAAGGGCTTGATAAGGAATCTATCAACCATTACATTACGACCGACATCAATGTCCATCTGAAGTCTTTTTATCGTGATACGGGTTTGACCTTTGACACGGAGAAAAAACTTTCGGAAATCATTGATCAACGCATTATTCGCTTTGCAAAGAGTATGTTTGAGTATGCCCAAGATCATTTGGATTATCACTTCCAACGGAATTTCGTCTATGCGATGAGTCTGCATATCAGTTCGTTTTTAAAACGGATCCAATTAGGCGAAAACAGCCGGACGCTCCATGCAAGCATCAAAAATATGGTGGAAGATTATCCCCAAGAGTTTACGGTCGCTAAATGGATGAAACAAGAGCTGCAAAAAGAATACAGCATCAACATCCCTGAGGTGGAGACCTATTATCTGACTTTGCTGCTGGTTTCATTAAAGCAAGACAAGGTCACAGGTAGAGTGGGTGTTGTGATTGCCGCCCATGGCAGGAGTACAGCAACGAGCATGGCCGAGGTTGTGACGACACTGTTGGGGGTCGACAATATTCGCGCTGTAGATATGCCTCTTGAGATGAAGCCCCAAGTGGCCCTCGAAAAAATTATTCATTGTGTCCAAGAAATCGATCGAGGGAGCGGAGTCATTTTGTTGGTCGATATGGGCTCGCTGGCGACTTTTTCCGAAAAAATCACCGAAAAAACAGGAATTGAAGTCAAAACGATCGACATGGTCACAACGCCAATCGTTTTGGAAACGGTACGCAAGACAGATCTTGTTGAAACGACACTTGATGAAATTTATCGGTCGCTCCAATCTTTCCGTGGTTATGCAGGCAGCAGCGTGACCACCAGAGAAGAGAACGGGCACACCTTGAAGCGCAAAAAGGCAATCATTGCGATCTGCGCTTCGGGTGAAGGAACCGCGCAAAAGATGAAGGAGATCATCGACAAGCATTTAGAGAAATATTTTGATGTGGAAATCGAGGTACTGCCGATTTCGGTAATCGAAATGGATGAGCAATTGGCAAACTTGCAACAGGAGTATGAAATCCTGGCGACAACAGGAATCGTCAAACCAAAAATCGATGCCGTTTACATTCCAATGGAACATTTCTTCAACGGAGATGCCGAAAAAGTATTGGACTATTTAGTGGAAGAGGCCGAATCCTATGATGATAGCGAGTTGACATTGGAAAAGGCGAAGCAGATATGCGTGGAATACATGACGCAAAGCTTTACTTTCTTGAATCCGCAAAAGCTGATCGAACCTTTGTGGAAGTTTAGTTCTTCCTTATTGAAGAATGAAGAAAATTATTCCCAAGCAATCAATCTTCTGATGCACCTCGCGGGAATGTTTGAGCGGTCCTTGCGCCAAGATACATTGATTGCACCGCTTGAAGAACTGGAAATGACCGAACAGTCCGATACATTTAAGCAGCTGGAACAATCCTTAAATCTCCTCAGCAGCACTTTTCAAATTGAAATGCCGAAAGATGAAGTATACTATCTACAACAATTGTTGGCTTATCAAGAATAACGATACAGTATCGCATACACTAACAAAAAATAACAATCGATACACTAAGACACTAAGTGTTTTAGTGTATTTTTTTAGCTTTTTTATCCGAAGAAACGGGCCATACACTAAGTTGGCACGCTTTTTGCATATAGTATAGTGTCTGGTAAATGGCCTGCTAAGCTATTTATCCAAACAGTCATAAAATATATTCAATAGGAGGTATACAAATGGTAGGAATTATCCTAGCAAGTCACGGGAATTTCGCTGAAGGCATTCTGCAATCCGCTTCGATGATTTTCGGCGAACAAGAAAATGTCAAAGCAGTGACCTTGGCGCCTAGCGAAGGTCCGGACGATGTCAAAGCAAAGATGCAAGAGGCCATCGCGTCCTTTGACAACCCAGAGGAAGTGTTGTTCTTAGTCGACTTATGGGGCGGAACACCGTTCAATCAAGCCAACAGTCTTTTTGAAGCACATAAAGACACATGGGCGATTATTGCCGGAATGAACCTTCCAATGGTCATCGAAGCGTACGCTGCACGCCTAAGCAGTGACTCGGCACAAAAGATTGCCGCACAAATTCTTCCAGCAGCGAAGGATGGCGTAAGAGCTAAGCCAGAAAGTTTAGAGCCAAAGAAAGTGGAAGCGGCTTCTAAGGGGCAACAACCAAAAGGCAACCTTCCTGTAGGGACAGTCGTTGGTGATGGAAAAATCAAGTTAGCTTTAGTTCGATTGGATTCACGATTGCTTCATGGACAAGTAGCAACAACGTGGGCGAAATCAGCTGGAACAAATCGGATCATCGTGGTTTCGGATGATGTCTCAAGAGATGAATTGCGGAAAAACCTGATCGTGCAAGCAGCACCGCCAGGAGTCAAAGCCAATGTGATTCCAATCAAAAAAATGATTGAGATTGCGAAAGATCCTCGTTTTGGGAACACCCATGCCCTCTTGCTTTTTGAAAATGTGCAAGATGTCGTTCGGGTAATTGAAGGCGGCGTGAAGATTGAGGAGTTGAATGTTGGATCAATGGCTCACTCAGTCGGCAAGGTTGTCGTGAATAAGGTCTTGTCAATGGGGCCTGAAGATGTGAAAGCATTTGAAGCATTGAAAGCAAAAGGTGTTAAATTTGATGTCCGGAAAGTTCCGAATGATTCATCGGAAAAAATGGATGCGTTGCTGAAAAAAGCTAAAGAAGAATTAGCTAAGGCATAACAAGAAAAGAGGAGGTATATTATGTCAGTCGTTTCAATTATTCTAGTCATCATCGTGGCATTCTTTGCCGGGATGGAAGGCATTTTAGATGAATTCCAATTCCATCAACCGCTCGTTGCATGTACACTTATCGGACTTGTCACAGGTAATCTTGAAGCTGGTATTATTCTTGGCGGATCATTACAAATGATCGCATTAGGTTGGGCAAATATCGGAGCAGCTGTAGCCCCTGACGCGGCACTTGCTTCTGTTGCATCGGCAATTATTTTAGTTTTGGGTGGTCAAGGCGTAAATGGCGTATCTTCCGCTATCGCTATTGCGATTCCTCTGGCTGTAGCTGGATTAGTCTTGACGATGTTTGTTCGTACACTCGCTGTTCCGATCGTTCATTTGATGGACGCAGCTGCAGAACAAGGCGACTATCGCAAGATTGAATGGCTTCAAATTGGGGCTATTGCCATGCAAGGTTTGCGTATCGCAATTCCTGCTGCAATGCTTCTGTTCATCCCTGCAGACGCTGTCCGTTCTGGGTTGGAAGCAATGCCGGGTTGGTTGACTGATGGAATGGCAATCGGTGGCGGTATGGTCGTAGCCGTTGGTTATGCAATGGTAATCAATATGATGGCTACTAAAGAAGTATGGCCATTCTTCATCATTGGTTTCGTCGTTGCCGCTGTATCTCAATTGACGTTGATCGCATTAGGAGCCCTAGGTGTTGCAATGGCCTTGATCTACTTGAACCTTTCTAAAATGGGCGGTTCCGGTAATGGCGGTTCTGGCAATACTGGCGATCCACTTGATTCTATTCTCAACGACTATTAGGAAAGGAGACTGCAAACATGACACAAAATACGGTAGCAAAAAAATTCGTATTAACTAAAAAAGATCGATTAGCGGTTGCTTGGCGTTCCACCTTCATTCAAGGATCATGGAACTATGAACGGATGCAAAACGGTGGCTGGGCTTTCGCAATGATTCCAGCAATCAAGAAACTTTATCCAGAAAAAGAAGATCGCGTCCTAGCATTGAAACGCCACTTGGAATTCTTCAATACACATCCATATGTGGCATCTCCAGTATTAGGAGTAACGCTGGCTCTGGAAGAAGAACGCGCAAACGGAGCTCCAGTAGATGATGTTACGATTCAAGGTGTGAAGGTCGGGATGATGGGACCTCTTGCCGGTGTTGGTGACCCTGTGTTCTGGTTTACAGTTCGTCCAATTCTGGGGGCTTTAGGTGCATCCTTGGCCTTAACAGGAAATATCTTAGGACCTATCTTATTCTTTGTTGCATGGAACGCTATCCGTTGGGGATTCATGTGGTACACCCAAGAATTCGGTTATAAAGCTGGATCAAAAATCACTGAGGATTTGTCTGGCGGAATACTGCAAGATTTGACAAAAGGAGCTTCCATTCTTGGGATGTTCGTATTGGCTGCCTTGGTGCAACGTTGGGTATCCATCTCGTTTGCTCCAACCGTTTCTTCAGTGAAACTTTCAGAAGGCGCATTTATCGATTGGGAAAACTTGCCGAGTGGCACTGCCGGTATCCAGCAAGCTTTGACACAGTACACTTCAGGTTTGTCACTGACTGACACAAAAGTCACTACCCTGCAGAACAACCTGGATCAATTGATACCTGGATTGGCAGCATTGCTGTTGACATTCCTATGCATGTGGTTACTGAAGAAGAAAGTTTCTCCAATCGTGATCATTCTTGGTTTGTTCGTTGTCGGTATCGGCGGACGCTTGATCGGATTGCTATAATTTTCGGATGCATCAAAAATGACGATTATGAGGCTCAGGCAAACAGGCCTGAGCCTTGTTTTTCTTGTAAAAAGTAAAGAGTATATATTATACTCAAACCAGACGAAATGAGAGAGGGGCATATGCAATGGTTGAATCCCTGAATACAAAGGTTGATATGGCAGTGGATGGTACTTCTTATATGGGTTTGACAGACTATGGGAAAATTATGATCGGAGATAAAGCGTTTGAATTTTACCATCATCGTGATCCGCGAAAATTCATTCAAATCCCTTGGGAAGAGGTCGACTATGTCTTGGCATCCGTGATGTTCAAAGGAAAGTGGATTCCCCGCTTTGCGCTTCAAACAAAAAAAGACGGTACGTATACTTTTTCAGCAAAAAATCCCAAAGACGTGCTACGTGCGATCCGGCTCTATGTAAGTCCAGATCACATGGTTCAATCATTGGGTTTCTTCGATGTTTTGAAGAATGCCTTCAAGCACATGTTCAAAAAGAAAGCATCCTGAATAGCAGCGGGAATTTGAGATGCATATGTTTGGCGGTTGCTGGAAGAGCGTGTTAAGGAGGTTTTGAAGTGGCAATGGATATTCGATTAGTCCGAATCGACGATCGTTTGATTCATGGGCAGGTGGCAACCGTGTGGACAAAGCAAAGTAAAGCAGAGCGGATTATTGTCATCAGTGATGAGGTGGCGCAGGATCATCTGCGAAAGACGCTCTTGCGTCAGGTCGCTCCACCAGGTGTAAAGGTCAATGTGATTCCAGTAGAAAAGTTTATCGAAATTTACTTTGATGATACGCTCAATCAATTCCGCGCGATGCTCTTGTTTACGAATCCTACCGATATCGCACGAATCGTGCAAAGGGGCGTTCAAATTGATTCCGTCAATATCGGCAGCATGAGCTATTCGGATGGTAAGAAGATGATCACAAACGCAGTAGCGGTCGACAAACGTGATATTCAGGCTTTTGAGTACTTGAACTATAAGGGCATCCACTTGGATATTAGGAAGGTCGTCGCTGACAATAAAGTAGATCTCATGCAAGTGCTGAAAAAAGAAGGCTTAGTATAGGCGCTCATTAAAAGAAGGCACGAAGCGAATAGAACAGCTTTGTGCTTTTTTAGGTACAGTAACCTTGAGGTGATGGAATGTTAAAAGAAGCGTGTGTAGAAAATTTTACGAACGTCCCAGGTGTCATTGAACGTGGGGCCAAACGGATTGAACTTTGTGACAACTTGGCAGTAGGGGGAACGACACCAAGCATTGGCGTCATCAAAATTGCCACGGAGTATTGTTCCGACAAAGATGTATCCATCATCGTGATACTGCGACCACGAGGCGGAGATTTTGTCTACTCTATAACGGAAAAAGCCATCATGATGCGGGATTTGGAAGAAATAATCGGCTTGCATTCCAATGGTATAGCGGTAGGAGCATTAACCGCAGCTGACGAATTGGATAAACCATTTTTGGAAGAAATCGCCAAGCTAGCCATCGATAATGGGATTGAACTTGTTTTCCATATGGCATTTGATCAAATACCGGAAGATAAGCAAAAAGACGCATTGTTGTGGTTGAAAGAAATTGGTTTTACACGGATTTTGACGCATGGCGGTCCAACCGAAAACACGATTTTCGATAATGCAGCGCATATTGCCGAACTTGCGGAAATCAGTCCAGACATGACGGTCATGCCGGGTGGCGGCATCACGAAAGACAATCTGGCAGACCTTGAAAAAGTTTTGGCATTCACCGAAGTACATGGGACACGAATTGTGTAGGAATCCAGATTAATGAATGGCGACAAAAAGCTCGACCGGAAAAATTTCCCGGCCGAGCTTTTCGTTAGGCTCTTGTTAGTAAGTGTAGTTATTCAGCGCATTCCACAACAGGAACTCGTTGACGCCGGCATCATACAGTGCCTGCACTTGGGCATCGACTTGTTCTTTGCCGTAGGTTTGGTAGAACCCGGAACCCAGGTAAGAAGCGGTGAAGTCCTGCAGCCATGGTCGGCTGATCGGCGGTGTCTCGAGTGTTGCAAGCAACTCGTTTTCGACCTTCATGTATTCAGCAACCAGTTCATACGGATACAGATCCGGCTTGTAGATGCCGAAGTAATCGGTGCCCCAGTGGCTCGGGTAGATCATCGAGGAGATGACATCGACATTTTCGGAAATCTGCGGGAAGTTCTGGCCGATGCCGGATGCTTCGACGACAGAGGCTGTATAGCCGAAGATATCAACGGATACATCCACGCCATAAGGCATCAGTTTCTCTTTCGCATAAGCGGTGAAGTCGGTGATGGCTTGTACACGTTTTTGGTCGTTGGTCATTTCCAAGTCGGCGTAGTCGCCCATGTCATAATTCAATGTGTCTCCCCAAACTTCGAAGCCTTCCGGGAAGCGGACATAGTCGAACTGGACTTCCTTGAATCCGACTTTAGCGGCTTCGATGCCGACATTGACTGCATAATCCCAAGTCTTCTTCAGGAACGGGTTGATGAACGATTCGCCGTTGGAAGCGACCCAGACAGAGCCATCGCTTTCGGTGAAGGACATTTCCGGCTGTTCGTTGGCCAACAGAGTGTCCTTGAAGGTCACGATGCGGGCGATCGGATAGATTTGTTTCTCTTCCATCACGTCCATCAGCTCTTCAATATCCGGGATGTACTCTTCCGTGTTTTCCTGGATGTGGGTGTCATCGGATTTGAAATCCGCAGTCACGACGCCCATGTCGTCCTTGATGTCGATGACCATCGCGTTCAGGTCGGTCGAATCGACGTAATCGACCAATTTGTTGAATTTTTCTTCATAGCCGACCGAGTAGGCTGTCACATAGATGCCTTTGACGCCGTCAGCCGGATAAGCGATTTCGACGCCGCTGTCGTAGAAAAATTTCTTCGGCAGTTCCTTGGCGGTAGGGGTCTTCAAAAGGGCACCTTGGCGCAGCGTCAGCGTGCTTGTAGTAGTGGCTGCTGTTGTTTCTGCAGTGGCGTTTTCGCTTGCAGCAGTGCTCTCGGTTTCGCTGGCCAAAGCTACTGTCGTTCCGGATAGGAAAAACAATAAACTGGCGGCAGCGAGTGTCTGTTTAAAATAGGTCATCATTACATTTCCTCCCGTTCAGGTGATTCGATCACGTTCGGATCCACGATTGTGATATCTTTCGCGCGCAAGCCGTCGATGATGGCGGCGATTGCATCGTTTGTCCAGGGGCGATCGTGCATCAGCAAGTTCGCGCCGTCTCCCAGGTATTGCGAGTTCACCATGACATCGGCTAAAGCAGTGCCTTCCATGTATTCTTCCACCCAGTCATAGCCGTAGGTCCAGTTCATGATCGTCATGCCTTCTGCTGCGGCGATTGCTATGGTGTCGTCATTGTACTGTCCGTAAGGGGCACGCAGGAAGCGCGGACGCTCACCGGTGATCTCTTCGATCAGGTCGTTTGTCGATTTGATTTCTTCCAGTTGCTCATCGTAGGTCAAAGATTGGAAATCAGGATGCGAATAAGAATGGTTGCCGATTTCGAAGCCCATGTCATAGACGGTCTTGATGTCTTCTCGCGCCTGTTCGTTCGTCAGGAATTGTCCCATCACGAAGAAAATAGCGTTGGCATCCTTCGATTTGACGGTCTTGGCAATTTCCACTGTGTAGCTGTTCGGTTGTTGCGGCGCATCGTCGAAAGTCAGCAAAGCGACTTGCGTGTTGCCGTCCTCAGCAATCGGCTGGACTGTGGAAATCTCCGGATTGATTTGATATTCATAGCTGACGGGCTCAGCTTTTTTTGCTGGCTTTTCGGCAGCGGCGGTTTCTGAGGATTCCGCAGCACCGGCAGCAGAGTCTGTTTCTGTACTTTCTTCCTTGCCGATTGCGGCGATGGCTGCTTCCAATTCAACCAATTGTGCATCCAAAGTCGTCAAATTCTCAGCGACGGGGGAGAGGTTTGCTTGGTTTGTTTCGGCAGTCAGGTTGATCGCTTCGATGCCCGCAAAGAATGTGTCAAAAGTGGAATCATCTGCTCCAAAACCAGTCAACAGTTCTTCCTCCTGATCCAAGCTGTCTCTATAGGCAGCCAGGTAAGCCAATGAATTTTCGCTGAACAAATCCAGCGTTTCACCGATCGCCTGCATCTGATCCAGCGGCAAGGTTTCTTCGTCGAATGCAACGAAGTCGGTTTTAGTCTCGGCCAATCCTTCCAAAGCGCTTTCAATTGAATCGACTAAAGTGCGGCGATCTTCAAGGTTGCTGAATACGGCAGCGGAGCCGTCTTTGAAAGTCTTTAATTCTTCATCGCTTGCCAATGATTCATCGAATGTTTTCTGTAACGCAGTCTCCAACTGTTGCAGCTCATTCAACTGGGCAACAATTTCGGTTTCCTCGGTTTTGATCTGGGTGATTGTCTCTGACGCTTCCTTAACTTGATCTGCGCAGGCTGACAATACCAGAGCACCGGCAAAAACTAATGCAATCTTCTTACCTCTCAACATAAACAAGCTCCTTTATTACGTGATATATAACAATACAAGCTTCATTATACCGAAAATGGCGCTTGATTATCAAGGTTGAACGCAATATCTTCAGAAAATTGTTAAATTTACATTAAAACGATAGTCGCGGCAATTATGATCGATGCACCAACAAACGGAAATGCCGGAATCAATGACTATACAATTCGAAAAATTAGTTTACAATAGATAGAGGCAAAAGGAACGTAAAAAACGTTAATTTCAGAATAAGTGAGGCTGTCGGATGATTATCTATTATATAATGGCCATCTTGCTGTTGGTCCTGGACCAGTGGAGCAAAATTGCCATCGTAAATAATTTTGCATTACATGAAGTAAAAGAAGTTATACCGGGTATCTTGTCCTTGTTCTATATCCAGAACGAAGGTGCTGCCTGGGGTATTTTTGAAGGAAGAATGTTCTTTTTCTTCATCATCACAGTGGTCGTCGTGGGTGCGATGGTCTATAATGCGCATAAGCAGGGATTCGACAAAAAAATCGTGGGCATCAGCTATGCTTTTCTTTTGAGTGGTGCTCTCGGCAATTTCATCGATCGGATGCGGTTGGGATATGTGGTGGATATGTTCCGTCTGGACTTCATCGATTTTCCGATTTTTAATGTGGCGGATGTCTGTTTGACGATAGGCGTCATCCTGATGACGATCTATATCCTTTTCATGGAAGAGGAAGAAGTAAAAAGAAGTAAAAATAAGTAAAAAAAATAAGCTAAAGTAAAGTGGGATTCAGAAGATGACAGAAAAAATTGTTTTTAATATTGATGGTCAAACCGGCAGGATCGATAAGATTTTGGCGGATTTCATGACCGGCACGAGCCGTTCGCAGATTCAGGCATGGATCAAAGACGGCAATCTGATGGTGAACGACAAAGCCGTCAAATCGAATTATAAGGTCCAAGATGGGGATCTTCTGGAATTGACGATTCCGGAACCGGAACAAATCAATGTCACACCGGAGGACATTGACTTGGATGTCATCTACGAAGACGATGCGCTGTTGGTCGTCAATAAGCCATCAGGGATGGTTGTCCATCCATCCAAAGGTCATCTTTCCGGCACCTTGGTCAATGGCTTGTTGTTCCACGTAAACTCGCTATCCGACGGCACGGCCAATATCCGTCCTGGGATCGTTCACCGCATTGATATGGATACATCCGGCTTATTGGTCGTCGCGAAGACGAACGAAGCGCACCAGAAATTGGCCGAGCAGCTGGAGAACCATACGATGGAACGGGCCTATCTTGCTTTGGTCCATGGCGTGATACCGCATGAAGATGGCACCATCGATGCGCCGATCGCCCGGATGATGATTGACCGCAAAAAACGCACAGTCGCTGACGGCGGCAAAAAGGCAGTGACGCATTTTGAGGTCATCGAGCGTTTCCGTGATTTCACTTTGCTGAAGCTGCGCCTTGAAACCGGCCGGACTCACCAAATCCGCGTCCACATGAAATACATTGGCCATCCAGTAGCTGGAGACCCTATGTACGGACCTGCTGAAACGCTAAGCGGTCACGGCCAATATTTGCATGCGGCCACTTTGGGCTTCATCCACCCGACAACGGGTGAGAAAATGCACTTCGAAGCGCCTTTGCCTGATTTCTACAGCGAAAAACTGGCGGAACTGCGCAAAAACTGATTGACAGCAACGGCTCTATTCGTTATCATTACAGTAATATTGAAGGAACCTTTAAAATAGTCCAGAGAGGCTAAAAGGTGCATCACATTTTGTATAGCGTCACGTGACTGTACCCTTATGCCCACATGCATAAGGGTATTTTTTTCATTATTGACGATGAAGGAGTAGTGGAGATGGCAGAAGAAATCGAAATCATGGATGCCCAGACGATGAAACGCGCGCTGACCCGCATCACACATGAGATATTGGAAAAGAACGATGGCACCAAGAACCTGATTTTGGTGGGCATCAAAACGCGCGGCATCTACCTGGCCAAGCGCATCGCGGAACGGATCAAAGATTTTGAAGGCATCGAGGTTCCGGTCGGCGAGTTGGATATCACACTTTACCGCGATGATGTGCACCGCGACACGAATGAAAATCCGGTGCTGCACGAAACGAACATTCCGTTTTCGGTTACCGGCAAACATGTCGTGTTGGTGGATGATGTCCTGTTCACCGCCCGCACGATCCGGGCCGGCATGGATGCGGTGATGGATTTGGGGAGAGCGAAACGGATCACGGTCGCGGTCCTGATCGACAGAGGCCACCGGGAGCTGCCGATCAAGGCGGATTACGTCGGCAAGAACATTCCGACATCCCAGGCGGAACAGATTTCCGTCCGTTTGGATGAAGTCGACGGCATCGAAAAAGTTACATTGATCAGAGCGTAAACAAATAGGTCGGTGATTCTTTAACTGTGTCCCGAGAGACCCAGAAGAATTTGCTTTGAAGCTTGCTCCATCGCATTTTTTTAGATCACCTTATTTTGTCAAAATTAAGGAGGAAAATAATTATGAGTCAAGCTATGATGACAGTCGTCAGTCAAACAGAAATCGCAAAAGATATCTTCGAATTGCGCCTGAAAGGTGCATTAGTGAATGAGATGGGAGCACCGGATCAGTTTTTGCATATCCGTGTCCCTGGGGATGAATTGCTTTTGAGACGCCCCATCAGCATCGCTTCAATCGATGCCGAAAAGCAAGAGTGCGTCATCATCTACCGCACCGAAGGAAAAGGCACAACCATCATCAGCCAGCTTAAAGCAGGCGACGAATTGGACATCCTGGGGCCATTGGGCAACGGTTATCCGATCGATATGCTCGAAGAAGGGCAGAATGCTTTGCTGATCGGAGGCGGCATCGGTGTTCCTCCGCTTTATGAATTGGCGAAACAATTGCATGCGAAAGGCATCAATGTTGTGAGCTGCTTCGGTTTCAAAAACAAAGCGGAAGTCTTCTATGAGGCAGAATTCGCGGCATTCGGCAAAGTGAACATCGCGACGGATGACGGCAGCTATGGCAAGCAAGGCTTCGTCACGCAATACTTCGATGAACTGGACGGATTCGTTCCGAACGCAGTCTTCGCTTGCGGCCCGAAAGGCTTGTTGGTGGCGGTATCGAAAACATTCGACCCAAGCCTTACCTACCTTTCGTTGGAAGAGCGGATGGCCTGCGGTATCGGAGCCTGCTACGGCTGCGTCTGCGATAAGAAAAACAGCACATCAGCATACGATAATTACAGAGTCTGTGTCGAAGGACCGGTCTTCAGAGCAGAGGAGATAGTACTATGAATCGATTAGCAGTCAGTTTACCCGGTTTGGAACTAAAAAACCCGATCATCCCAGCAAGCGGATGTTTCGGTTTCGGCGAGGATTACGGCAAGTTCTACGACCTGAGCCTGTTGGGCGCCATCATGACGAAAGCGACGACCCTTGAGCCCCGCAGAGGCAATCCCACGCCGCGTTTGGCGGAAACGCCATCCGGCATGCTGAATGCCATCGGCTTGCAGAACCCAGGTGTTGAGGTTGTTGTTGCACAGAAGCACACAGCACTTGAAAAATACGATGTGCCTTTGATTTCGAATGTCGCCGGAAACACGGTCGATGATTATTACCAAGTCTGCAAAGCCGTTTCCCAATCGCCGAACGTCAAAGCGATCGAATTGAATATTTCTTGCCCGAACGTCCATAAAGGCGGCCTGCAGTTCGGAACCGATCCGGAGATGGCAGCTGCCGTAACGCGTGCGGCCAAAGAAGGCGCAACCGTTCCGGTTTATGTCAAGCTATCACCGAACGTCACGGATATCGTTGAGATCGCCAAGGCGGTTGAAGCAGCCGGAGCGGATGGCATTTCGATGATCAACACGCTTGTGGGCATGCGCATCGATCTGCACACGCGCAAACCGATCATCGCCAACAAGACAGGCGGCCTTTCCGGTCCTGCCATCAAACCGGTAGCAATCCGCATGATCTATCAAGTGGCGCGCGCAGTCAATATTCCGATCATCGGGATGGGCGGCGTCTATACGGTGGATGATGTGCTGGAAATGTTCATGGCTGGAGCCAGCGCAGTCGGCGTCGGCATGGCCAACTTCACCGATCCGTTCGTTTGCCCGAAACTGATCGAACAGCTTCCGCAACGCATGGACGAATTGGGCATCAACAGCCTACAGGAATTAATCAATGAAGTGAGAGAAGGCATCCTCAATGAACGATAAACCGATAATAGCGTTGGACTTTTCAACAAGCGAAGAAATCAAGAACTTCCTTTTGTTATTCAAAGATGAGTCGCTTTATGTAAAAGTGGGTATGGAACTGTATTACCAACATGGAGCGGAAATTGTGAAAAAGATCAAGGAAATGGGCCACGAAATCTTCCTGGACCTGAAATTGCATGACATCCCGAACACCGTTCACCGCGCCATGAAAGGCTTGGCCGCTTTGGATATCGATATGGTCAATGTTCATGCAGCTGGCGGTTCGGAAATGATGAAAGCCGCCAAAGAAGGCTTGATCGCCGGCACACCGGCAGGAAGCGCTGTTCCGAAACTGATTGCGGTCACACAATTGACTTCAACTTCCGAAGAAGCGATGCAGGCGGAGCAGCTGATCAAAGTCAGCCTGCAGGAGAGCGTCCTGCATTACGCGGATTTGACATGCAAATCCGGACTCGACGGCGTCGTCTGTTCCGCATGGGAAGCGCGCATGATCAAGGACCACACGAATGATGATTTCATCTGTTTGACACCGGGTATCCGCCCGGCCGGCAGTGCGGTTGGGGATCAGAAGCGTGTCGCGACACCGGGCCGCGCAAGAGAAATCGGCTCATCCTTCATCGTAGTCGGTCGTCCGATCACCCAAGCAGCGGATCCCGTTGCTGCCTATCACGAAATCAAGAACCAATGGAATGGAGCGGAATAAAATGACGATAGCAAAAGAAGTAGCAAAATCATTATTGGACATCAAAGCAGTGAGCTTAAGCCCGCAGGACCCTTTTACTTGGGCATCAGGCATCAGAAGCCCGATCTATTGCGATAACCGCGTCACTATGAGCTACCCGGCTGTGCGCAAACAGATTGCACAAGGCTTGGCTGATCTGATCAAAGATAAATACCCGGATGCAGAAGTGATTGCTGGAACTGCGACTGCAGGCATCCCGCATGCTGCATGGATTGCCGACATTTTGGACTTGCCGATGGTCTACATCCGCAGCAAAGCGAAAGACCACGGAACAGGCCGCAAAATCGAGGGCAAAATCACTGAAGGCCAAAAAATGGTCGTAGTCGAAGACTTGATTTCAACAGGCGGCAGCGTCATCGAAGCATCAAAGGCAGCTGAACTGGAAGGCGCAAATGTATTGGGCTGCGTCGCCATCTTCACCTACGAATTGGCTAAAGGAACGAAAAATTTCGCCGATGCCGGTCTTGCGATCGACACATTGTCCAACTACAGCACACTGCTGGAAGTTGCCCATGAAACGAGCTACATCTCCGAAGAAGAATTGGAGTTATTGAAAGACTGGAGCAAAGACCCTGAGAACTGGTTCAAGGGCTAATTTAGCGGTCAAATTGTTATCATACGAAACCCCCGTAGACAAGATCTTGAATCTTGCTTGCGGGGGTTTCTCATCATTTTTTACAAGTAAGCGCTCTAATGGTGGTATACTGGATGCATATATTTTTTCGACAAGTACGGGAAGAGGTGAAAATGATGGCGAAACAGGAATTCCAACTGAAACAAACGCAGCAACAATCGGTCCGGATGACGCAGCAGATGCGGCAGGCATTGCACATCTTGCAGATGCCCATGTCTGAACTTTCCGCCTATATAGAGGACAAGGCATTGGGGAATCCGTTGATGGACATCAAAAAGCGGGCATCGGACACGGGCGCGGTGGCCGTCTCCAATGTATACACGGCGGATAATCAGACGCCCTGGTATGAACGCATGGAAAGCAAGAATCAGTCGCTCTATGACTTTCTGCATGAACAGATCTATCTGAACATGAAAAACACGCCGCTCAGGCAGCTGGTTCTGTTCCTCATCCGATATGTGACGGATGACGGCTATTTGGATATCAAGCTGGAAGAGGCTGCGGAAGCAACTTCCGCCGGCGAAGCGGAAATGCTGGATGCCTTGACGCTCCTGCAGCAGTTGGATCCTCCCGGTGTCGGTGCCCGCGACCTGCAGGAGTTTCTGATGCTGCAGACCGAAAGGGACGAACAGTCGCCCCCATTGGCCTACTACATACTGGAAAATTATTTCAAGGAGCTGTCTACCTATCGCTTGGAGTCGATTATGGACGCCGAGGAGATCGACCATGACGAACTGATCGAAATCATCACCTACATGAGTAAGCTGAAGACGAAGCTGCAGTGGGAGGCCACATTCGAGGAGACGGTCTTCGTCGAACCGGACATCTATGTAGCCATAGCCGAGGACAACACGCTGGACGTTTCCTTCAATCAAAGCGGCCTTCCATCGGTCGCGTTCAACGAAGACTATTACAGCGAATTGCTGGCGTTGGCGGATAAAGATATGAAACGTTATCTGGAAGAAAAAAAGAAAGAAATTTCCTGGATCCAGCAGTGTGTTCTCCAACGGACACAGAACGTCATCAAAATAACGGAAGCCATCCTGCAGCTGCAGGCGGATTATTTCTTGGAAAAAGCCTCATCGATGAAGCCTATGGCGATGAAAAACATCGCCAAACTGACAGACCTGAGTATTTCGACGGTGAGCCGGGTCGTGAATGACAAATATATGGCGACCCCGAAAGGCATATTTGAATTGCGCTTTTTCTTCCGGAGCGGTTTTATGAAAGAGGATGACGGGGATCAGGTAGCCATCTCATCCATCGTCATCGAAACCGAAATAAAGAATATAATCGGCCGCGAAGAAAAGGCGAAGCCGGTTTCCGATCAGGTGATTGCCGATCATTTCACCGCTCAGGGAATCGACATCTCCCGCAGGACGGTGGCGAAATACCGCATGGGTTTGGGGATACCCTCCAGTTCGAAAAGAAAAAGGACATAATTATGTCGATCTGTTCGATGAAATCGGCATGAACATAAAACAAAATTAAAAATCCATACAAAAAGCTCCCAGCAAAAATTCTGGGAGCTTTTTTTTGCGTATGTTTTTCAGGTTGAGAAGCTCAATCCGCTTTTAAGGATTTGATCATTTCTTTGTCCGGGGTCACATAGACCGTTTTCTGTCCTTCATAGATGACAAAGCCCGGCTTAGCGCCGTTAGGTTTGCGGATCTGCTTGACGGCGACGTAATCGACGGGGACATTGGCGGAGTTCTGGAATTTGGAATAATAAGCCGCAATATTGGCGGCCTCCAGTATCGTTTCCTCACTTGGATTGTTGCTCTCGATGATGACATGCGAACCGGGGATGTTTTTGGCGTGGAGCCAAGTATCCGACTTTTTGGCGGTTTTCAAAGTCAACTGATCATTTTGCAGATTGTTTTTGCCGACCAGGATGCTTGTGCCATCAGTAGATCTGAAACGATGGGGTTTGCTGACTTTTTTCTTCTTGTGCTTCAGAGACTGCTTACGCTTCAGGTAACCTGCTTCACTCAACTCATCCTTGATTTCCTCCAAGTCCTGCGGATCGGATAATTGGATCTGTGTTTCGATCGTTTCAAGGTATTCATTTTCTGCATGCGTCTGCCTGATCTGTTCATTCACATGGTTGACGGCAGTCGTCAGCTTCTGATACTTTGAAAAGTACTTCTGCGCATTCTGTGAAGGCGTAAGCGAAGGGTTCAGAGTGATGGCTACCGGTTTCTCGTCATCGTAGAAATTATTCAGCACTACTTCTTGTTGGCCTTTTTCGAATTGATGCAGATAAGCAGTCAAAATCTCGCCTTTAATCCGGTAGACATCCGCCTTCTCGGTTTCCTGCAAGGTCTGATCGAGCTTCTGTAGCTTCAATTGATTTTTCTTGCGTTCGGTGCTGACGATCTGCAGCAAGTCTGAAGCGACTTGGTGGATGCGGTCTCGGGTTGCCTTCTCCGCGTAATAAGCGTCCAACAGTTGGCTGAGGGTTGCGAATGACTGCTTCTCACCGGTCAGGCTGTCATAAGGGAATGGCGTAAAGTGCTGTTTCCTTTCGCTTTCGGTCGTCAAGGTCGGCGTCACCGTTTCCAGCCGTTCTTTGAAAAGCTGGATGCTGGCTGACACCGAT
The DNA here is from genome assembly GCF_900112935.1 of Trichococcus pasteurii. GTDB lineage: Bacteria > Bacillota > Bacilli > Lactobacillales > Aerococcaceae > Trichococcus > Trichococcus pasteurii. The sequence continues at coordinate 200,721 of NZ_FONM01000002.1, read as the reverse complement.
TGATTTTCGTCAGCGGCATAATGCGCGATTTCCTGCGCCGAATCGCTCCCAAGACCTTGGAATGTTTTTTGTAAAGAGTTCCGCAAAGGGGCTTCGGGATCGAACTGCGCAATGATGCTTTCGATCTCTTGTGGCTCAAGCGCAAAAAGATCCGACCGGTCCTGATGCGGAGGCAGCTGATAAGCTACCCCTGGATGCAAAGGCCTGAAGCTGTTCTGGTAAAAAGGTACGTGCTTCAGGCAATCGATTATTATTCTGGATTCCTTATCGATCAAAAAGATGTTGCTGTGACGGCCCATCAATTCGACGATCAATTCCATCTGGCGTTGGTCGCCGAGTTCATCGAAATTCCGGAACGAGAAAATGATGATTCGGTCGTTGCCCAATTGTTTGATGTCTTCGATGTAGGCACCCTCCAGATTTTTGCGCAGCACCATACAGAAATTGGGCGCGGAATCGGGGTTGGATAAGTTATCATTGATTACTTGTATCCGAGCGTAGGATGGGTGAGCTGACAGCAATACCCGTTTGTTTTTCCGATTGGCTCGTATGGTAAGAATAATTTCGTGCTGAAATGGCTGATAGACCTTACTGATCCTGCCGTTTTCCAGGTCGCGGTTCAATTCCTTAACCATGGCACGTGTAAATACACCATCAAAAGACATGAGAACACCTCCTAGTACATGTCAATATACGCCTTTCATTATACCATATCATCTCCGGCGTCTGGCGTGTTTCTTCTTTGTGTCATATTTTGGTGCAAAACAAAAGGGAAGGCGCACCTGGTATACTTGTATTGTCATTCACCGGATGACAGATATCCAAAACGGCATTCAAGAAGACAATTTACAATCCTAACAACGAACAAAATACAAAAACATAAGTTTCGGTAATTTGAATTACATCAGAAGGAAGAAGGAATATGCGAAATTATTCGGGTTTTTACTTTTATTTTTCCAAAATAAGTAGATTTAGAAATAAACACATGTTCCGAATTAGCGGTTGCTAAAAAATGCGACAACTAAAAAGTGGATTTAATCAAGAATATCATCAATTCGACGATGGGCTCCAGTTGCTGCTGAAATTCGGGAAGGGGGTGGATGAAAACAAAATACTGTTAGTTTCCCAAGTAAACAATCAACATAGTGACATTACATTTGATTTTCAGAGTTTGCTGATTTTTAATAAACAACAATGTATTTTATGTCGGATATCTCATTCAAAAAATCTAATTTCCTAGTGAACAGAGTGTAAAAATAGTATGATGAAATGCTTATACATAGGTATTTTTAGTGATTTAACCTGGGGTCAATGGTGAACGATTCGCGAAATTCATTCCATCAATTTACACGACTGGAAATTATTTTAGGATGGGGATTACATGGATCATTGCACTCGGAAATAAATAAGACAACAATTTTACATAAAAATGTTGCTTTTAAAACGACAGTGACTTATACTAAGAAAGTAATCGAAACATGGAAGCGGTTGCAACTTACCTGCCATCGTGTGTTATTGAATATCAGCACCACTATGATTGGAGCCCGTCATAATGGGGGCCTGCTGTTCCTTCATAACCACTAACAGAAAGTCATCAACTTGCCTTCATGCGGTGTTGCAGAAGAAAAGGCTTGCGATATCCAAACTGAATCCATCGCGACAGCTGAACTTGGAGGTTGTCGCTTATAAAAAAATCTCATTACTGTATGTAGTGAAGAGAGGTAACCTTGGGGGGATGGAGTACGTAATGGATGAATCAATAAGATTGCTGGGTATGGTGTTTTGCTCATTTTTTCATCAGCTAAATCAGCAAACTTATACTGCCATTATTCAATGCATATCCATCCTTTATTCAGCACCCTTCGATTACACGTATACGCAAAATAGGTGAAATCATTTCGAAAGCCAATTTGAACTTCCCCCGAAGTTTTTTTGGGACAATTAAAACAAAAAACATGATCACAGGGTGGTTCCTTGATCATGTTTTTTGTTTTGTGCAGTACACACGGGAAGTAATATGAGAATACCTCATCTTTTTCTAATCCTACTCTTGACTTTGTTTTTCGCATTGGTTACTATTAAATTATCAATCATAAAAGGAGCAATCAAGCATGTCAGCATTTACTAGCGTTTCCAAAGTGAATTTTTTTGATTGGCAAAGCCACGTGGAGTAGGTTGTTCTTTGTGACGTATTGATTGTCCGTAGATACAGCCTCAGATGTAACATCTGAACAGTATCTATGTGGATTACTAAAGATATTTAAGCCGCCACATAGACAATATCGGTCTGTGTGGCGTTTTCTGTATTCAGCCGCCATACTTGGTTCAGATGGCGGCTTTTTTATCACCTTTTTACAAAATAAGAAGAAGAAAAATTGGAGGAATCAGAAATGAAAAAATTATTCAGAGCACGCGCAAGCATCTTGACCCTTATGGCAGCGACAGTATTGATGGCATGCGGCAATTCGGATGCCAATAATTCGGACACATCTTCGGACGGTTCCGCGGCCAGCTCCGCAGACAGCATCAATCCGGATTTGCCTTACATCGGCATCATGCAACTGACGACCCACCCGGCACTTGATCAGATCGGGGAAGGCATCATCGACCAATTGGAGGAGGCCGGTTATGTGGATGGCGAAACGGCAACGATCGATTTCCAGAATGCGCAAGGCGATCAGTCGAACATGCAGTCGATAGCGGAGCGGTTCGTTTCGAATGATGCGGACATCATGATCGGCATCGCTACCCCTGCAGCACAAGCGTTGGCAAATGCATCCAGCGATATTCCGATCATTTTGGGAGCCATCACGGATCCAGTAGCAGCCAGTCTTGTGGATTCATTGGAAAAACCGGGCGGCAACATCACCGGCGTCAGCGATAAGACTCCTGCACGCGACCAATTTGTTTTGATTCAACAGTTGCTTCCTGAAGCCGAAACGATCGGTATCCTTTACTCTTCGGCTGAGGACAATTCAATCAGCTCCGCAAAAGAGGCTGAGGAAATCGCCGCTTCATTAGGTTTGAAGACAGTCACTAAAACTGTCACTTCCACGAACGATATCGCGCAGGTTGCTGAAAGTCTTGCTTCTGAAGTGGATGCCATCTATGTACCGACAGACAACACCATCGCAAGCGGCCTGGCAACACTTATCCCGGTTGCGGATGCCTACAATATTCCGGTGTTCCCTGCAGTGGACACAATGGTAGAAGAAGGCGGTTTGGCGACAATCGGTTTGAATCAATACGCGCTAGGTACCCAAACTGGAGCTGTGGCAGCTGATATTCTGGCTGGAGCAGATCCCGCAACATATCCTGTACAATACGCTACCGGGATCCAGCTGGTCATCAATCAAGCGAAAGCCGACCAATTGGGCATCACGATCCCCGATGATATCGCACAGAACGCCATCTTTGTAGGAGAAGGAGAGTAGACTGAATGAATATGATTATTTCCGCCGTCTCCCAAGGGTTGCTTTGGAGTATTCTGGCACTGGGTTTATTTGTAAGTTTCCGTATTTTGGATCTTGCCGACATGACAACCGAGGGTGCGTTTCCCCTCGGTGCGGCTGTGGCTGTTCAAGCCATCACGCTAGGAGCCAATCCTTTTGTTGCTATTATATTTGCCATCATTGCCGGCAGCTCGGCTGGTCTGATCACTGGTTTTTTGATCACAAAATTGCAGATTCCCAGCCTTTTGGCAGGTATTTTGACGATGACCGGTCTCTATTCCATCAACCTGCGCGTAATGGGCAGAGCCAACATCAGCCTGTTGGGCAAGGATACGATCTTCACTGTTTTCCAAAACATGAATCTTCCCAGACATTTTGACACGATTGCGTTAGGCTCGTTGGTTGTCGCCCTCATCATCGGGCTTTATGTCATTTTTTTCAAAACGGAATTCGGTCAAGCCGTCATCGCGACAGGCGACAACGAAGCGATGGCCCGCTCATTGGGTATTTCCACAAACACGATGAAAATCGTTGGGCTGATGATTTCGAACGGTATCGTCGCATTGGCGGGATCCATCATCGCACAGGACAATGGCTATGCCGACATCAGCATGGGTATCGGAACGATCGTCATCGGTCTGGCTTCGATCATCATCGGTGAAGTATTGTTCACGAATGTCTCTTTCAAAATGCGTTTGGTTTGTCTGATGTTAGGTTCGGTCCTGTACCGCCTGATCATGGTGATGGTACTGGAAGCGGGCATGAACCCGAATGACTTCAAGTTGATCTCAGCTGTATTGTTGACCTTCTTCTTGGCGTTGCCGAAAATCAAGGAAACCTACTACATGTACTCATTGCGAAAGAAGGTGAAGAGAAATGACTAATCAGGAAGCGATGTTGACGATGTCACATGTCTCAAAAACGTTCTACCCTGGTTCACCCAATCAGGTCAACGCACTGCAGGACGTCAATCTGACGGTCAGACAAGGCGATTTCATCACTTTGGTCGGTGGTAACGGGGCCGGCAAATCAACTTTGTTGAATGCCATTTCCGGTAACTTTCTGCCTGATACAGGAGACATCATCGTAAACGGACAAAATGTTACGTTCCTCAAAGAAGATAAGCGTGCGCCTTACATCAGCCGTGTCTTCCAGGATCCAAAAATGGGTACCGCCCCACGGATGACTGTGCAGGAAAATTTATCTTTGGCATACCGCAGAGGCCAAAAACGGACGCTGCGCTTCGGAACTTCGCACGAAGAAAAAGCATTCTTCAAAGAGGAACTGAAAAAATTGGGCTTAGGCCTGGAAAACCGGATGGGTGCTGAAATCGGGCTATTGTCGGGCGGCCAAAGACAAGCCATCGCTTTGCTGATGGCAACAATGAAACGGCCGGACATTCTGCTGCTGGACGAACATACCGCAGCATTGGATCCGAAAACGGCCAAATTGGTTCTGGAATTGACGAATCAACAGGTAATCGACAACAACCTTACCAGCATCATGATCACCCATAACCTGCAGGACGCGATCCAGTACGGGAATCGCATGCTCGTGCTGCATCACGGTCAAATCATGAAGGATTATGACGCAGAAATGAAAAAATCATTGACGCCCGAAAAAATATTTGCTGAACTTCAGGAGTTATCCATCCAAGACATCTTGGTCTGACAGAAAGGTAGTGATCTTTATGTGGCATCCAGGAGATGCGATCGGCTTCATCAGCTGTTCGAACGGATTGACGAATAATGATCGCTCGCTGGAAATGGTTTCGTCACTCAGCCGGAAACTCAAGGATGATTTTGGCCTTGAGACTGTAATGGGTGACGTGCTGTTCCTGGATAAAGAGACACAGCAAACCGAGGCCCCTGCATCCCGTGCAGGGGCTTTATTGTCCCTTTATTCCGATGCGAGCGTAAAAGCGATATTTGACTTGTCCGGCGGGGACTTAGCCAACGAAATATTGCCTTATCTTGATTTTGAAATCATCAAAAAAAATCCGAAGCCCTACTTTGGCTATAGCGACAATACCGTGATTGTGAATGCCATTCAGGCTAAAACCGGCATCCAGAATATCCTCTATAACCCAAAAGTGCTCATGAGTCAGGAGGAAGCTTTACAGACTCGCGCACTCGGTGACTTGTTCAACTTAAACGATGCAGACTGGATCGAAACGTTCGAAATAGCCGAAAATCATCTCTCTGATCAATTTTCGGCAGTTTTTGTAGGCGGGAATCTGCGCTGCTTCCTGAAGCTGGCAGGGACCCCTTATTGGCCCGAATTGGAAAACAAAGTGCTGGTCCTCGAATCGGCAGGCGGCAGATACGCAGCGATGTGCAGCGGGTTGGCTCAACTGGAACAATTGGGCGCGTTCGAAAAGATCAACGGCATGCTCATCGGGCAATTCACGCAAATCGAGTTGGACGGGAAAAGGGCTGCTTTTCTGGCTGTGTGCCGGGAATACGCTTCGCGGTACGGGTTCCCGGTTTGGGAAACAGACTGCATCGGACATGATGACCGTTCCAAGCCGATTCGCATCGGCTAAAGGGAATGCGTCTTGCCTGATCGAGAAAAACACTGCATGCACATGGCCAGCATTGACAAAAGCGCCTCTGCGCGTTATTATTTTAGCAACAGAATGAATTTCCTTTAACGAGAGTCCAGAGAGACTACTAAGGAGCATATCAGGCGTACTGCGCCTTCATCATGACTTTATGCCCATTGTCTCTTTGACCATGGGCTTTTTTTCTGGAGATTTATCCTATCGCACAATTTAATAGCGAATGTGAGACTTTAAGGGGGTCCTGTGAGGCCCGCAAGGTCACTAGATGGCCGCTCTGTACCCAAATCCCGGAGCGGCTGGCCTAGAACCTGAAGAGCTTACAAATTCTTCGGGTTCTTTTTGCCTCCATTCACAAAAAAAACTAATTTGGAGGGCTTTAAAATGATGCAAACGACAAATCAGATCGCATTAAAAAACTTTGTAAGTGTCGAGGAACTCACGAATCTGGAGATCATGTCCCTGATCCTGCGTGCATCCGAATTCAAAAACGGCATCCAACCGGACAGAAATTTGACTGCAGGAACATACGCTTCGAACTTGTTTTTCGAGAACAGCACACGCACACACAAAAGCTTCGAAATGGCGGAGCACAAGTTGGGGATGCAAGTCATCAGTTTTGACACTTCGACAAGCAGCATCAGCAAAGGCGAAACGCTTTATGACACAGTCCTGACCTTATCGGCGATCGGCGTGGATGTGGTCGTTATCCGCCACAGCGCAGAAGCCTACTACAAAGAGTTGATCGAAAGCCCGGGCATTACCGCATCCATCGTGAACGGCGGAGACGGCGCCGGCCAGCATCCAAGCCAGTGCTTGCTTGACCTTTTGACGATCTACGAAGAATTCCATACTTTCAGCGGAGTGAAGGTGGCCATTTGCGGCGACTTGTCGCACTCACGCGTCGCCAAAACAAACATGCAGATGCTGCAGCGCCTCGGAGCGACCATCTATTTCACGGGTCCTAAAGAGTGGTACGATCCTACTTTCGACCAATACGGCACGCACAAGGAAATCGATGACATCATCGGAGAAGTCGATGTCATGATGCTGCTCCGCGTCCAGACGGAACGCCATGGCGGGAAAGCCATGCGCTACACAAAGGCAGAGTATCTCGATCAATTCGGACTGACAGTCGCAAGGGAAGCCCGCATGAAGGAGACGGCCATCATCATGCATCCCGCTCCTGTCAACCGCGACGTAGAATTGGCGGATAGCCTAGTGGAATGCCGCCGCTCGCGGATCGTGACGCAAATGAAAAATGGCGTCTTTGCCAGAATGGCCATCCTGGAAGCCATCATGCACGGAAGAGCAACAAACGTATAATCACAACAATTCACCAGTGGAGGGATCACATGTCAGTTTGGATAAAAAATGCAAAAATGTTGGGTCAAAAAGAGGGACTTATTCCTGCAGAGATATATGTAAAAGACGATAAGATTAAAGCAATCGGCCAGGACCTGCAGATAAAGGATGAAGATGCAACAGTCATCGATGCTAAAGGCGGTCTGGTCACTCCCGGACTGGTAGACGTGCATGTGCATTTGCGCGAACCCGGCTTCACCTATAAAGAGACAATCGAAACAGGAACGCAGGCAGCCGCTCGTGGAGGTTTCACTACTGTCTGCGCAATGCCGAACCTGAATCCCGTTCCGGATACGGCAGATAAATTCGCTGCTATCCAACAGCTGATCAAAGATACTGCCATCATCAAAGTCAAACAATACGCGCCAATCACCGAGAACTTGCGCAGCGATGTCCTGACTGATCAGAAGCAATTGTTGGCAGCTGGCGCTTTCGCTTTCACCAACGACGGTGTTGGTGTACAAACAGCCGGAACGATGTATTTGGCAATGCAGGAAGCTGCCAAGAACAACGCTGCTCTTGTTGCGCATACAGAGGACGACTCCCTTTTGTTTGGAGGCGTGATGCATAAAGGCACGCGTTCCGACGAATTGGATCTGCCCGGCATCTTGAGCGTCACTGAATCGACCCAAATCGCCCGCGATGTGCTTTTGGCGGAAGCGACAGGCTGTCATTACCATGTCTGCCATGTTTCCACGAAAGAAAGCGTACGCGTTATCCGTGATGCCAAACGTGCAGGGATCCATGTTACTGCCGAAGTCGCTCCGCATCACTTGATTCTGATAGATGGTTCGATCCCAACGGACACCGCCATCTACAAGATGAACCCGCCATTGCGCGGCGCTGAAGACCGCGCAGCCCTGATCGAAGGGTTGTTGGACGGCACAATCGACTGCATCGCAACCGATCACGCACCGCATGGCGAAGAAGAAAAACAAGGCGGAATGGTCGGCGCTCCGTTCGGCATTGTGGGCATCGAGACTGCTTTCCAATTGATGTACTCCAACTTCGTTTTGGGTGGGGTCTTCACCTTGAAACAACTGGTCGATTGGATGACCGTCAAGCCTGCAGCATTGTTCGGCATGGAATCCGGGACACTGGATATCGGATCCCAAGCGGATATCGCCATCTTCGATTTGGAAAATGAATACGAAATCCGCAGCGAAGACTTCCTTTCGAAAGCGACAAATACACCGTTCACCGGCTGGAAAGTCAAAGGTGAAACACTTTATACATTAGTGGATGGCAAGGTCGTCTACACCAAATAAATGCAAGACCCGGAGTAAGCAGCGAATTGCAATTCGTTGCTTATTTCTTTATAATGACTAGGCACAATAATGAATGGATAGGTGAAAAAATGACGAAACATTTAAAGAACATGTTATTGGTCATCGTTGCGGTCACCATAACCGCTATCGGGGCGAGTTTCACAGTGAAAGCCAACGTCGGCGTGGGTGCCTATGAAGCCCTTAACATGAGCATCAACCAACTTTCCGGCATCAAAATCGGAACGCTGGCAATCATATTGAATATCATATGTGTAGCGATACAATGGATTTTGATGAAAAAAGATTTTCCACTCAGACAATTGTTTCAAATTCCTGTCACATTGATCCTCGGCCAAGTGATGAACCTGATGCTGTATACGGTATTTTCCGGTTTGACGATCGACCAGTACTGGGTGAAGATCGCCATGGTCATTTTAGGGGGCATCATAGCCTCAATCGGGGTCGGATCGATGATGGCTTTGAATTACATCAATATGCCTTTAGAGGGCGCTTGTATGGCCTTCAGTAACCGTTTCGGCTTCAACTTCGGCAAAGTGCGCCAAATGTTCGACGTGCTTCTGATTGCAGCCGCTTTGTTGATTGCTTTTTCAACCAACACGGCTATTACCGTACGCGAAGGGACCATCATCAGCATGCTTTTCTTCCCGCCAAGCATGAATTTCGTTTATGAGAAAATCAAAGCTTCGGCCGCCGCTCAGGAACTTTCCATCGATCTGGATTGATTCCGCCATCCTGAACCACTAGATATGGTTTGTTTTTTAATCAACAATACTGTATGATGTATCCATAAGCTTTATTCGAAAAGGAAGTCATCATCGAATAACCAATGGAGGGAACCATCATGTCTAACAAGAATGTCACAGTATACACAAAACCGAATTGCATGCAGTGCAATTTCACAAAGAAATTTTTGGATGATAACAGCATCCGTTATGAAATCAAGGACATCCAGGAATCCGAAGCGGCCTTGGCCGAAGTCAAAGAGTTGGGGTTCCAATCTTTGCCGGTAGTCGTCTTTGATGGCGTTGAGCCGTTTTTCGGTTTCAGACCTGATTTGCTTGAACAATTGATCACCGCATAGTCGTTGTCTTCCGAACAGCACCAGATTTCCCTTTACGGGACATCCGGTGCTGTTTTTTTCTGCTAATTGTGGTGAATCATGTTAAGATAGAGGAAACAATCAACAATAACGGTGGCAAGAAAGGGGACTAATTAAATGACAAAATCGTTATACCATACGGAAATCATCAATGCTGAGGGCTTGAACGGGACCGTCTCTGTTTCGGACGGTGAATCTCTGCAGACATCTGATCCGCTGAAGGATTTAGCCGGCTTCAATCCGGAACAATTATTCGGCTTATCATGGGCGACTTGCCTGAATGCGACCATTGAAGCCCTGCTTAAGGCGAGGAAAGCCGAGGCTAGAAGCAAAGCGGAAGTGCACGTCGATTTCTGCAGGGAAGAAGACGGAAAAGGGTTTTATTTCGATTTGAAGGCCTTTATTTCGGTCGAAGGCATGGAGTTGGCGGACGTTGAGAAACTTGCGCAATCCGCCCATAAACGCTGTCCTGTTTCAAAAATCATCGGCGACTACAATCACATCACTTTGGAAGTTGTCCCTTACGCGGAATAACAGCTACAAATCGGCTACTTCAATTAACAGCTAATCCGTATCACTTTGCTTCAGACTGTTTTATGATAAAATAGTGAAAAGCAGAAAAGGTGGCGTAGCATATGTTAAAAGATTTCGATTTTGACAAAAAAGACACGACATTATCCGGCACAAAAAGGTCTGAACTCGGCATTGAACTGGCCGCTTTGCAAAGAAAACTGGTCAACAGCGACTCCTCCATGCTGATCATCGTCGATGGCTGGGAATCCTCAGGCAAAGGGCATGTACTAAAGGATCTGACGAAGGAATTGGACCCACGTTATTTCGAAGTAAGCGTCTTCGATGATGCTTTGGACGACTATGCAGAGCGCCCATTTTTGTGGCGTTTTGCGAGAGATTTGCCCGGAAAAGGCCGGATAGCTTTTTTTGACCGCAGTTTCTATTCGGAACTGATGAACGATTTGAAAATGAAGGACGAACGCCTGGAACATCACCTTGGCTATATTAGTTTTCTGGAACGGATGCTGGTTGCCGACAACACCATCGTCCTGAAACTGTTTCTGCACCACTCAGAAAACACGATGGAAAAACGGATCGAGAAACTGAAAGACGACCCATACAGAGAGTTCCTGATCACCAAAGACGATGAAAAACAACTCAAAAAATACTCCAAATATTTGAAGCACTTCGACAAAATATTGGAAATGACGAACTTCGACGCGTCGCCATGGCACGTGATTTCCTCAGAAGACCTTAAAGATGCTTCCCGAGCAGCACTAAGCATCGCGAGCAGCACTTTGAAGAGCCACCTTGAGCAAACAGAAAAGAAACCACCGGTGCCGATCCGTTCCGGCCTAAAGGAAAAACCACTGGCCAAAATCGATCTGAAAGTTGCCATAACAGAAGAAGAATATGAAGCCCAGCTGGAGAAACTGCAGGAAAAAGCGGGGGAATTGGTCTACGAAATGTGGCTGAAAAAGATCCCTTGTGTTCTTGTGTTCGAAGGCACGGATGCAGCAGGCAAGGGCGGCGCAATCAGCCGCTTGACAAGGTTGATCGATCCGCGCAGTTATGACGTTGCCACGACTGCGGCACCCACCGAGAACGAGAGTCGCTATAACTATCTTTGGCGCTTCTATCAGACTTTTCCGGTCAAAGGGAAAATGACCATTTATGACAGAAGTTGGTACGGCCGCGTACTGGTGGAACGGGTGGAAGGCTTCACCCCGGAACACCGCTGGGCCGCTGCCTACGAAGAAATCAACGAAATGGAACACAACCTGGTCCATGATGGTTTGTTGATCGTTAAATTCCTGATTGTGATAGACAAAGAAGAGCAAAAACAGCGCTTCAAAGATCGGGAAAACGATCCGGAGAAAAACTACAAGCTGACCGATGAAGATTGGCGGAACCACGAAAAATTCGAGCACTACGAAGAAGCAATGAACGAGATGGTCGCCAGAACGGACACGAAAGATGCTCCGTGGATCATTATCGAAGGGAACCAGAAAGAATATGCCCGGATTAAAGTATTGAAGGAATTCATCAGCCGGGCAAGAGCCTTCATCGATAGACATGAGGGCAAGAAGCAAGAAAAATAGTCGAATGTAAGCGGGGCGTATAATTTGTTAACAAACAAGAAAGTAACCATCTATGTAACGGGCGGCATTGCAGTCTATAAAGCTGCCGATCTCGTCAGAAAATTCATCAAAGCAGGCGCCGAAGTTAAAGTGGCGATGACCGCTTCCGCTCAGGAATTCGTCACTCCATTGACTTTTCAGGTACTGAGCAAGCATGAAGTCTACACAGACACCTTCGACGAAAAAGATGCGCAGTTCGTCAGCCATATCCATTTGGCTGACTGGACGGAACTTGCTGTCGTGGCGCCGGCAACAGCCAACATCATCGCCAAGATGGCGAACGGCATCGCCGATGATTTTGTGTCGACTGCACTATTGGCAACAACGGCTCCACGCCTGATCGTTCCTGCCATGAACCAGCACATGCTCGAGAACCCGGCTACAGTCCGGAACATGGGAGCACTGAAAAGTTATGGTTATGAAATCATGGAACCTGACACAGGCTTTTTGGCTGAAGGTTATGAGGGTAAAGGGCGCATGCCTGAACCGGAAAAGATTGTCGAAGCTGCACAGTTGGTCGTTTTGAATAATGCCAAGGAACTGCCTTTGAAAGGCAAAAAGGTGCTCATCACGGCCGGAGGAACGAAAGAGCGCATCGACCCAGTCAGATTCATCACCAATGATTCTTCCGGCAAAATGGGCTACAGTTTGGCGAAAGCTGCCCGTGATTTAGGCGCTGAAGTAACGTTGGTAACCGCAACGAATTTGTTGCCGATTCCTTTTGGGATCGAACCAATATCCGTACAATCGTCCAAAGAGATGGAAACGGCAGTTTTAGATAAATTTCACAATATCGATATGGTCATCATGGCTGCGGCTGTATCTGACTACAGACCGAAAACGCAAGCGACAGTCAAAATCAAGAAAACAAACGAGGATATGAATTTGGTTTTGGAGAAAACAACGGATATCTTGGCTGAGCTCGGAAAAAGAAAAACAGGCCAATTTTTGATCGGTTTTGCGGCTGAAACGCACGAAGTCGAACGGTATGCAATGGACAAACTGAATCGCAAAAACGCGGATATGATCGTAGCGAATGACGTTTCGAAAGAATATGCAGGTTTCAACAAAGATACAAATGAAGTAATCATTTACCAAGTTGACAAAGAACCGATCCAAATTTCGGTGAGATCAAAAGATTTGATTGCTGAAGAAATTCTGTATGCAGCCATCGAATCGATGCATGATGAAATGGGCACGGAATAAGTTAAAATGACAAATAAATAACATAATGTAGCAAAATTGTGAAGAATGTGATCATTTCGCAATTTTGCTATTTTTATATGGTGCGGTCAGGTAGAATTCGATTATTGCGGTTTCTGATAACTTTTACACATAACTTAGTATAATATATATTATGTAAACTTGAATATAGAATTTTTCTGTATAAGATTCCAAACGGCCATAATCCCCCGTTTTCCAGGTTTTTTTCGGTCGAAAAACGCCTCAGGTTATCTATTGATAATTATTAGCAACAAAGGCATTATTTTTCATATTCATCCGTTGGATTCGTTGCTTCAGGGTTAATCAAGTCATAAATACTGGCAATCAAACAAAATAAATAGTTGGATTGCCAGCCATTACAAGCATTTATGGATTAGATTGACATGGATGGACATAATCAGGTCGCTGCAGATAATTATTGCTGAAGGGCCAGCTGATTAAAGTTATTGAGCCACTTTTGGAGGAAACTTAAGGGACAGGAAGGTTTGCACTGGTATTTGGGTTATTTGACGCGACTAACGAAATTTTTCATATAAACAGGCCTAGTATGGTCCTGAAATACAAATCGGCTTATCTGAGCTGGATAAAATCCTGCCCGAAACACAGATAAGCCTGATTAAACATTATAGTTGTCAGTCGAAATACGCAAAAAGCTTTTCTTTGACTTCCTCAAGAAATCCTAAATCTGATGCAGTAGGATTTTCGATTTCCAGCAATGTGAGATAATCATCAGTATCCACGCTGTTGACGACCAGTTCGGCTAAAGAACCATGGGGAAATTTGTTCATACGGACGTCGAGCTCAGATTCCAGATAAGCACGATTACAACCTGAATAGGACTGAACCTTCCTGATCAAATCATCATAATTCACGTTTTTTCTTTGTTCGATTACGATTTCTTCCATGAAGGTCAGGATATCTTGTTCCGCTTGACTCTTGTGTTCCGGAGCCACCCTTTCTTTCAGACCCAGCAAAAACTGCTCCAATTTCAATCTGTTGACTGTTACGTTTTTCATAGTACCATTCACTCCTTGCTCCAGACAGGCTACCAATGTCGTTTACACCTATATATTAACACCATGGGAGCTGATTGGACGAATGATAACGTTTGGAGGAAAGACTACAAAAAAGCGGATGCGCCCTTTCCTACTCTAGGGAAATGGTCGCATTCGCTTCTGTTTTTTATTTTCAGCTTCTTACAGGCATAGCCTGCAGCATTTGGTACAATTCTGATGGAGATGGCACGTCGCTTATATTTGCTGAGTAATGGCTCAAAACAACTTGCCCTCTTCTGTCGACGACGATTGTCGCTTGCAGTTGCAGTTCATTTCCCTCAAAACGTTGACATTCGATCCCATAGTATTCGAATTCCAGCAGTTTTTCTTCGGAAACGCCGTAAACAAGATTGCGCATCGAATCCGATGAAGGGATATCAAAGTGTTCGTATAAGGATTGCTCAGGGTCTGCTATGACGGTATATGGGATTTTCATTTTTGCTGTTCTTTCGGAAACAGCGGCTTCTGCCCCTTGTATCACCATCAGGATCTCGATCCCCTGATCTTGGAGGAAATGATAGGCATCCCGGTATTTCAGCATATCCAGTTGACTCATGCCGCAGCCCAGATGTCTCAGGAAAAACACGGCAGTGAAATCACGTTTCAGCTGAGGTCGGAAACTTTCAAAATTCCCATTCTTCGTCAAAAATAAAAAATCGTCTATTTCTGTTCCTTCGGTCAACTTCACTTGGCCCACCCCTTCCGCATTTTCCCGCAACAGGGTGTTCCTGATGCGGTTTGCCGTTCAATTAACACAATTTGTTGATTCTATGTAAGAATATCTTACCGTTTCTTTCTGATTTTGTCGATGATATTGTTACATTATTCGTCAGAAAATCTGACATACGTTTTCTGAGGGCTGTAAGTGTTGTCATATTTATCCAATGGCTTTAAATTGACAGCGCTTGCACACTGTGATAGATTGACTTTGATGAGGAAAACAAGTACTCAAGGAGGTGTATGTATGGCAAGAGGAGGCGGTGGCGGATCACGGGGAGGTGGTGGTTCTTTCGGTGGAAGCCGTGGTGGCGGAGGCCGTAGCAGCGGTGGTCGCGGCAGTTCTTTTGGGGGCGGATCTTTCGGCAGCAGCAAAAGTGGTCGTGGTGGTGGAAGCAAAGGAAGTAGCGGATCGTTTGGGGGCGGTGGGTTTAATATCCCCCGTTCTTCCGGTTCAAGTGGTCCGATTTTCAGGAGTGGCCCCATTATCAGAGGCCCATCTTCCGGCGGTCCCAATTATTCTGGTGGTAGCCCTAGAGGTGCACCGGGCTGCGGTTTAGGCTGCGGTACGATCGCATTGGTCGTGATCATTCTGGCTATTGTTTTCGGTTTGATTTTCTCCTTCAATACGGGATCTTCTCTTTCCGGTTCAGGCGGGAACAGCGAAATCACCCTTTCTACAGTGGAACGGGAGCCCCTTCCAACGGGTTCCGTTACGGAAACGGATTATTACACAGACACGATCGGTTGGATCGGAAACCGTTCTGAATTGACCTCGGGATTGAAGCATTTCTACGAGAAAACCGGCGTGCAACCCTATCTATACTTGACGGATGACATCGACGGTTCGACGAATCCCTCGATGGAGGATTTGGAAAACTTCGCGAACAAAAAATATGACGAACTATTTGCGGACGAGGCCCATCTGCTGTTGGTATTCTTCGAATATCAGTCCAGCATGTACATGGATTATTATGTGGTCGGTACCCAGGCGGCCACTGTAATCGATACAGAGGCCGGCGATGTCTTGCTTGATTACATCGATTCCTACTATTATGACGACAACAAAACGGATGAAGAATTCTTCAGTGACGCTTTCCGGGATTCCGCGGATCGCATCATGGAAGTGACGCGTTCCCCGTGGATCGCTGTTCTGATTGTGTTCGGCGTCATTATCCTGCTCGCCCTTCTGTTCTTCTGGTGGCGGCATGCAAAAAAACAAAAGAATCTGGAAGCGCAGCAAACCGAAGACATCCTGAAGACGCCGTTGGATACATTCGGCAACACAGAGGCGGAAGAACTCACGAAAAAATATGATGCCGATGTCTCGCGGCAAGTCGATACCAGCCCTACCCCGCAGGCAGAAGACGAAACCCAGGAAGACACGAACCCATAAGGAGGAAACTGAAATGGCAATATTAGAAAGATTCTCGGATATCATCAGTGCGAACATCAACGCTTTGATCGACAAAATGGAAAATCCGGCAAAAATGATCGATCAATACCTGCGAGACATGATGGAAGATTTGGCTGAAGTCAAAAGAAGCACAGCCGGCGTCATGGCCGAGGAGACCCGGACCAAGCGTTTGGTCGATGAAAATCAAGCGGAAGTCATCAAATACACCGATTATGCCAAAAAAGCCTTGGAAGCCGGCAATGAGAACGACGCCCGCATCTTCCTGACCAAAAAGCAGGAATTGGAAAATGTCGGTGCAGGACTGGCTACTTCATACGCTTCGGCGCATGAGAATGCCGTCAAGATGCGCCAGATGCACGATAAACTGGCAACCGACATCGAAACGCTCAAATCCCGCCGCGAAATGATCAAATCCAAGATGGCGGTCGCCAAAACCCAAGAAACTCTGAACAAAGCGACGGATTCCATCGCGAGCACGAAAGGTGCCATGAGCTCCTTCGAACGTATGGAAGAAAAAGCCGACAAAATGTTGGATGAAGCAAATGCGATGTCCGAGCTGAACATGACACCGATCGATGAAGCCAAAGCTCTTGAAGAAAAATACGCCAGCCAGGGCTCGGCCTCAGTCGAAGATGAGCTTGAGAAAATGAAAAAAGATATGGGATTGTAAATCCCCGTCAAATTAAAAAAGTGCACCCTGCCGTTTTGGATGGCAAGGTGCACTTTTTGCTGTTTTTGCGGAAACGCATTTTGAGACGATTTCAAATTAGATGACGCATCCACCATCACGAAATTCTCTCAAAATGCTTTATTTTTTTGGGAAGTCAAAATCCGAAATCGACGCGTTTGTAAACGTTGTTGATGTTCTCCTGGGTGATGTCGATATAGCGGAGCGTGACCGCTTGTGAGGAGTGCTGGAAGATTGTTTGGAGCAAGGAAATATCTACGCCCTGCTTATATGAATGGTAGCCGAAGCTCTTCCGCAGCGAATGGGCGCTCAAGGTGATGCCGATCATATCCCCGGCATGCGCGATGATCCGATGCGCCTGCGTGCGCTTGATGTGACTGTTCTTGTCGGCGTTGGAATAGAACAAGTAATCAGTTGCCGCCAGTCCCTCCCTTTCCACATAATCCGAGATGGATTGCTTCAAGCGGTCGTGGATGGCCAGTTCTTTCTTCTTGCCCGTTTTCATCTCCACGATCTGGTACGACTCTTTCCCCAGTACTTGCCCTACCTTAACGTTCAGGATATCGCTTATGCGCAAGCCGGTGCGGATTGCGTACTCCAAAAGCAGGCGATTTTTCGAATAAGGCGGATAAACGTCCATCAATGTTTGGATTTGGCTGATGTCTTTGATTGCGTGGGTGGTATTCACTTAAATGCCCTCTTGTTTCCTCTATTTTTCCCCTCCAAAATCCGGGGTTTTTCGGTTGATTTCGCTTAAAAAAGCATACCATTTTGGTGTTGATAAATCAACATTTCTCAGGGAACACAATTATACATGTGTTCCCTCATTTGGTGGCAATGTCTATCATTTAGTCGGCTGCAGACACGACTTTTGAGACGATTTCGAGCCTGGATGCGATCGACTGTGCACGAAACTGCACAACAGGCTTTTTTGGGAATGCTTTGACTTTACGTCGCGGAAGCTTCATACTTATTTAATGAAATCATAATACATTTCGTAGGACATCTTTGATACAATTTTAGCAAGCTACGAAAGAAAGAAGGTTAAAGCATGAAACTGAAAAAATTTGTGACAGTAGGTCTGGCTTCGTTGACCTTATTGGGAATTACCGCTCCGGCAGCGTTCGCCGATAAAGTCGCGATCGAACCGATTTTCACATACGGCGAGAGTCTGAATGCCGCTCAACTGGAGGAGACAAGAGAAACGCTCGGAGTAGCTGAAGGAACGAATGAATTAGTTGTGGCAGTCAACGAATTGAACGCCCTGCTGCAGGATAATTATCCCTATAACCAAGTCTATTCCAGCACCTACATCACACCGGCCGACAGCGATGGCGCTGTATCGGTGGAGATACTGACGCCTGAAACCATCACCGCCATCACGGAGGCGCAATACAAGAATGCTGCCATCACAGCCGGAGCTGTGGATGTGGACATCAAGGTGGCATCCGCCGTCACAGTTGACGGATCCGGGGCATTGGCAGGCGTATACAAAGCTTTCGCTGATTCTGGAAACACACTGGATGCAGCCGCTGTGGAAGTCGCTCAGGAAGAACTGGCCGTCACTTCTGCAGTAACCGAGGAAAACCAAGCCAACAGCGGCTATTCGGATGAATTGATGAATGCGGCGATCGTGGAAATGAAACAGGACATCCAAGAAGCAAAGGATGCCAACAACGGCACCCTCAGCGCTGACGATATCCGCCAAATCGTCGAGGATGTGCTGAAGAACTACAACCTTGACAGTATCCTGTCCGCTGACAATATCACGAATATCCAGAACCTGATGATCAATTTCGGAGACATCAATCTTTCCCCTGAGCAAAAAGAGCAAATTGCCGCTTTCGGTGAAGAACTGCAAGCCACTGGCGGAGAATTGTTCGAACAGGCAAAAACAGCCTGGAGCAATGTCGATCAGGAACAACTGAAAGAAGACAGCATGGGCATTTGGGAATCCATCGTCCAGTTCTTCACGAACCTTTTCGGCGGGAAAGACAGCACAACGACTGAAACCGAATAATTGAAGCTTTACAAGCTGAATGATAAAGAAGCCTTCCTTTCAGATTTTATCGAAAGGAAGGTTTCTCGCTATATAGGGACGCAATTGGACTAAACCATGATAATTCCTTACCATCTTCACAATAAAATAAAATTTGCATGTTATCCTCTTGGGAAAGTATTTATGTATGTATCGAAAGGAGGATATAGTATGTTTGACATTTCCGTATTGATTGCCATTTTTTTGGCGATGGGCTATTTCACCTTTTCCAGCCGCGGCATGTTGGCTTATACGTTCGGCATTTATCTGGACCTCCCCAACGTCATCATCCATGAATGCGGCCATGCTCTGACGGCGCGCATATGGGGCGGAAGCATCCAATCGGTAAAATTTAATATCCTTCCCTCCATTGTCAAAAACGGCGGCATCCTCGGTGTAGCCGAAATCGGAAACCGCAGCGGATTGGGGATGTTTTTTAGCCTGCTGGGCGGCTATTTATCGCAGGCATTGTTCTTTCTGGTGATGGCTTATTTGTATCTGCATGGACAGCTGCTGTGGATCATTCCCCTTTTCTTAATTTTCTATTTGCTTACCAATTTGTTGGCGAAGGAGAAGAGTTTTTGGCAGAATCTGATCATCCTGATTGTGATCGGCAGTTCGATTTTGATTTACCGTGATAACTCCAGTTTCCTTTTGCTGATTTATCAATCGTTGGATGTCATCACAATCGGTTTCGTCGTCTGGTACATGCTTGGATTGGCGCATCAATTTTTCATCGTTTTGCTTCTGAAAAGTGACAGCCAGTGGGACGGGGCGGCCTTGGCGACAAGAACATATATCCCTAGCCTTATCTGGAAAGTCTTCTTTCTCATTGCCATGGGCGGAGCCTATTTCGCCCCCTTTTGGCTGCATCTATTGTTGATTTGAAATCAGATAGTCAAAAAAAGCTGAAGAATCGCCTGCAAAAGGTCGGTTCTTCAGCTTTTTAGCTGATTTTATTGTTGAGCCAGATGTGCTTCAATTTTGGCAATGTCGGTCAGATCTTTTTCCCGGCCCAGCTGCTTCTTCATCATAATGACAGACTCCAGGCTCGCGACCGGAACACCCTCGATCAAGGTTATTTCCCCTGCGTGCCAATCTTCAAAAATTTCTACGTCATCGCTGTAGATCACTTTGCGTGCGAAGTCGCCTTGTTTGATCGGGTATCCCTGAGCCGTTAACGCTCGGAACGCTTCCTTTGTGCAGCTGATGTCGATATCTTTCGTTTCCTCTTTTATGCCATGCATCACCAACGCTGTCCCGGTGATGACGCAATAGTCCCCAGATTGCAACGGAAGCGCCGATACGCTTTCCCTGATCGTTTCTTTTCGGAACATATCCTTCACTCCTCTTCTGTTCATCCAGCAACCATTATAGCACGCACTCCCATCAAATTTTTCAAGTGAAGCAAAAAAAGACGGGCCGACGAACAGTTACACTGCTCGAGGATCCGTCTATAAATTAATCTATTTTTATTTCACGTCTTTGAAAAGACCCGTAAAGTCGAACGTTGCAAAGTAATCCGCAGGCGTTTCAGCGCGACGGATCATTTCCGTGCCGCCGTCTTCCTTCAACAGGATTTCGGCCGAGCGCAATTTTCCGTTGTAGTTGTAACCCATCGAGAAGCCGTGCGCTCCTGTGTCATGGATCACGACCAAGTCACCGATGTCGATTTTAGGCAGCATCCGGTTGATGGCGAATTTGTCGTTGTTTTCGCACAATCCGCCTGTCACGTCATACAGGTGATCCGCTGGTTGATCTTCTTTACCCATCACAGTGATGTGGTGATAAGCCCCGTACATCGCCGGACGCAACAAATTGACCGCGCTGGCATCCAGACCGATGTAATCTTTGTAGATGTGCTTTTCGTGGATGGCCGTTGCCACCAAACAACCGTATGGCCCAAGCATGTATCTGCCTAGCTCCGTATAGATAGCAACATCTCCCAAACCGGCAGGGACCAAGATTTCTTCGAACGCTTTGCGGACACCTTCACCGATTTTTGCCACATCCGCAGCTTTTTGCTCCGGAAGGTAAGGGATGCCGATTCCGCCTGAAAGGTTGATGAAAGTGATATCCGCGCCAGTTTCTTCCTTCAATTCAACGGCCGTCTGGAAAAGGATGCCTGCCAGGATCGGGTAATACTCATCCGCTACGTTGTTGCTTGCCAAGAAAGAATGCAGGCCAAAGTGTTTCACGCCTTTTGCCATCAGCTTTTTGAAGCCTTCAGTCAATTGCGGACGTGTGAAGCCGTATTTTGCGTCTTCGGGTTTATCCATGATTTCGTTATTGATCGTGAACTCGCCGCCGGGATTGAATCGGCAGCTGACCGTTTCCGGCAGTCCGGCTGTTTCTTCCAGGAAATCGATGTGGGTAATATCATCCAGATTGATGGTCGCATTCAGTTTGCGGGCCAATTGGAAGTCTTCCTTAGGCGTCACGTTTGATGAAAACATGATTTCATCGCCTTTGAAGCCGAGCGCATCGGACATCATCAACTCTGTATAGGTTGAACAATCGACGCCACAGCCTTCTTCTTTTAAAATCTGCAGAATGGCAGGTGTAGGGGTTGCCTTCACGGCGAAGTATTCCTTAAAGCCTTTGTTCCAAGCGAAAGCCGCATTCAGTTTGCGCGCATTCTCACGGATGCCTTTTTCATCATATAAATGGAAGGGTGTCGGATACTGTTTTACGATTTCTTCCAACTGTTCTTTTTCAACAAATACTTTTTTTGTCATTTGGCTTCAAATCCTCTCATCATTTCGACTACTTTGATTTCGTTCTGCAACGATTCTTTCAATAAATCAACTACATTTTTCTTTCCGGAGTATAGGCAAGTGGAAAACTCTCCCTCATCGATGTCTCCAGTAAGGACGGTCGTGGAATCCACGATGATCCTTACTTGCTTCTTCGGTTTCTCCAAAAGATGGACCGTCATCCCATCATGGGGGAACGGTATATCGGTTATGACGACCATTTTTATGCCGCGCTGATGGGCTGCCTGCATTTCCGTCAAAAGTGCCGGCAGGATGTTCCCGGACACGGACAAGTACACGCGGGACTTTGATTCGGAAATCATATTGCGCATTTTGTCCATTATGCGGTGTTCGCCTGTGATGGTTATGTAACCTTCGGCATCTTCTCTTCTTTGCGGGATATTCTTGATCAATTCCTGCTTGGATTCCTGAAGCGACCGGATCTTGTTCCCGCAGAATTCTTCCACGGGTACTGGTGTGTATCGGGTTGTCTCTCCTTCGATAATGAAGGCAGCTCCTTTTTCAACCAACGAAGCCAATGAGGCATAGGCATTCGAGCGTGAAATACCGGTTATTTTCGAAACCTCATAGCCGTTCAGGTCCCCGTCCGCTAGCAAGGTCAGGTAGATGGTCGCTTCGTGCCTGGTAAGATTAAATCGCGTCAACAATTCTGTGTTATCCACTGAATAGATCCTCTCGTTTCAATGCGTGTTCTGCTTTTTTGACAGTAGTATTACTGCATAGGAACACTATATACTATTTCTGTTTTCTTGTCTATTTCTAATGCTTTTTTCATCAAAAAATTTCTCTTTCGAATTTGTATGCTGAGACATTCTGCATCATGCATGGTGATGGCTGTAATGCTCAACCAAGTCCCCGAGCATATCGGTGGCTATGTCGTTCTGGCCCCCTCGCGGTACGATGATGTCTGCTTTGATTTTGGATGGCTCTATGAACGCATCATGCATCGGTTTGACCGTCGTCAGGTAGCGGGCGATTGTACTTTCGTATGTGCTGTTCCGCTCCCTGATGTCCCTCTCGATCCTTCTGATCAGGCGGATATCCGGTTCAGCATCGACAAATATTTTGATATCGATCATGGAAACTAATTTGGGTATGGCCAAAATCAGAATTCCTTCCAGGATTACGACCGGCTTCGAAACTATCGGAGTCGTCTTTTTCGAACGCGCTTGATCACCGAAATCGTAGATTGGTGCCTCGATGTTTTGTCCAGAACGGAGTTTGGCCAAATCAGAAATCAAAAGTTCGTTATCGAAAGCGTTAGGATGATCGAGATTCAGCTTTTCACGCTCTTCTGCGCTTAGATGTGCCTGATCTTTGTAGTACCAATCCTGCGATACATAGACGACATTGCCCTTGCCCAGTCTTTCCGCGATTGTTTTTGCTACGGTTGTTTTGCCGGCTCCCGACCCTCCGGTAATCCCGATGATGATCATCTTTATCGTCCCCTATCTTAACGGATTGTTGTGTCACTTCTACATCCATTATAAGCTTTCACCGGGCCATAGGCGAACCAGAGTGAACAAAAAAGGAAACAAGAATCTGCATCTGAGCAGACTCCCGCTTCCCTAGTTAGCATTCAAATCAAGAATAATGATTTCAGGACCGTTATGAACACAACCAAACTGAACATCGAAAAGATGGTGGTGAAAACGACGATTTGGCTCGCCAAATCCGGGTCTCCGCCCATCTGTTGCGCCATCGTGTAGCTGGATACCGCTGTCGGCCCTCCCAGCATCGTCATCATCGGCACCAGATTTTCTCTGGTCAATCCGTAGAGGACAGCCAGCGTCAGACCGATTATTGGGATCAGAACCAACTTGAAGAATACAGTCATTGCCAGTTGGATCCGCGCATTATTCAAAGCGTCAAAGCGGAAAGTGCCGCCCATAACAATCAACGCTAAAGGTGTGACCAGACCTTTGATGCCGCTCAGTGTATCGTCGAGGAACAGAGGGAATTTCAATCCGGAAAGGCTGATCAGTATCCCGATTATCGTCCCGATGAACATCGGATTCTTAAGGATATCCAGGAGAATCCTGCCGGGTTGAATTTTATGATCCGAAAAAATGGAAAGTGCCACGACCGACAGAACATTATTCAAGGGAACGATGACCGCGATCAGTATCGATGTCATCCCCAATTGGCTTTCCGACAACAACGAAGTGGCAATCGGCAAGCCGAAAAGGACAAAATTGGAGCGGAATGTGCCTTGCAGCATCACCCCGCGTTTGGCATTGTCCTTTTCTATCCGCGGAATGAATAAGGCAAAAAGGAAGAAAATACTTAAAGTAAGTCCGACAGCGAACAGGAGCACATCCACTCTGAAGGTGCTTCTTACGTCCGCTTCGTAAACGTTCATAAGGAGGTTGATCGGCAAAAAGAACCGAAAAATGGCGTTATTCAAATTTTGATAGGTCGTGCCGTCCAACAGACGGGCCCGCAACAACCCCTGTCCAATCAACATGTACAACAACAAAGGCATTACCGCATTCAATGCAATGGGAAAATTCTCCAACTGATCCTCTCCGTTTCTGGAAGTATAAATATTGTTACGTAGCCTGCTTGAGTAATGAAAGGCTGAATCAATCAATATTATCAGTGTACCATACACAGTTGGAGAAGGTACACTGATTCCCTGACCATGGACTTTCATTGAATAATCTGTGTGTTATTCTTTGCTCCCAACCTCATTAAAGCGCTATACTTGAGGAAAGAAGAGAATAGGAGTGGTCGGAATGATTTATGAATTCAGAGTTGCTGTCCGAGACATCGGCGTGCCGATTTGGCGGGATATCCAGGTGAACAGCGATGAGACTTTCTACGACTTCAACAGCATCATCCAAGCAGCATTCAGTTGGAGCGGATTTTTCGAACACCGTTTTGAAATCACGCGTTCCGGCGGGTCAGATCTCCTTCCTATCATCATTGAGGAGACACCTTTGGACACTTTGGAAGATTACACAGACGAGAGCGACTTCCGGGAATATTCCAATGAAGAACGTGAAGATGTGGATGAAATCGAAGAAAATGAATACGACTATTATGATGAAAACGACAGCGCGGAAAATGAGGACCAGCAGCTGCTGAAATATTTCACCGATATCGATGATGCGGCGACCTACATCTATTTCACGGATGCCGTCTTGGAAGTGGATATCCAACTCACGGAAATGGTTGCTCCCCAAGAAGACTGCAGCTATCCGATTTGTGTAGCCGCGGAAAACGCCAGTCCCGACGAAATGGAGGACCGCCCCACGATTCTGCAGAATCGGGATAAATTGAAACTGACGGACACACAAGATTTGATCCGTTTGATCAATTTCGCATTATCCCAGTTGGGCGATTCGGATATTTTCGACACGGAATATGAAGACTTTGGGTCAGAGTATGCGATCGATACTAACTGGGATGATGTTCCGCCTGATGAGACGGAAGATTCTCCGCCAAATTTCTGATTCATCCTTCAAACTGCACAGCATACCGCTCATTTAGCAGTGGTATGCTTTTTTGATGCATCCTGAAATAACATCCTCACAGTTTGTTGCTTCGGTTCACGTTTTTGGTCATATGGTGAAACAGGTCATACTTTCTTAACAAAATAATCGTCATTCCGAAACAAATGCATCATAAATCTGTGTTATGATGTCCTTTGAATGCTCCAGAACTACAAAAACAGTGTCGTTCCACAAGTTGTTCAGAGCAAATAGACATACAAGGGGGATTAGGCATGACCTACCCGATCATCATCATTGTTCTTCTTATCCTGACATTCATCCATATTACGAGAAAACACAACGGCAAGGAATCCAGATTTCCATTTACGTCAGTGTTTCTCGGCGTGCTCTTCGGATACCTGCATCAGGCCACTGCTGTCGGCAACATGATCGGCATTCCGGACCTTGCCCTTTACCTTTCACTCTTATTTTTGGGACTAGCCACTCTGCAGGTCCTGTTTGGGAAAAGCAAGCAGAAACGCGAAGCAAATGCCCGATTCCGCAGTGGCGTTTCCGGTTTGATCCTGGGAACCGGCTTCCTCTATCTGCACACCCAAACAGCCACTGATCAACTGATAACTGCCAGAACAGGCATTTCCGATTTGACGCTCTATTTGGCCATCGGTTGTTACGCACTGGCGTTCCTGTCCTTTTCGGCAAATTTGAATAAGCTGTTGAAGAAGCAAGGCACTCATTTCAGAAACGGTGTACTCGGTGCGCTGTTCGGCACATTATTCCTTTTCCTGGATACGCAAACGATGGCCGGCGATTTTTTGGCGAACATCACGGGCCTGAACAACTTGCTCCTGTACGCCGCACTCGTCAGTTATGCGATTGCCGTCTTCAGTATGCTTATGGAGGGCAATAAGCGCTTGAAGCTAGCCAGCGGCAACGCCAAACGGGCGATCCTGTGCGCAGGTTTGGGCGCATTATTAAGGTATATCCATCTCCGGACAACTTTGGATGACCTGTTGGGTGTTTCCGGTTGGATGGGAGCCATCTCGTTCAGTCTCTTTATCGTAGCCGCAGGTTTCCTGGCGCTGGACCTGTTCAAATCCGGCAAATTTAAAGGAAAAATCAAAGGGAAAAAGCGTTTTGCTGCAAAATCTGCCAAACAAACGCCAGCTGTCTTCACAGCGGAACAGCCAGCCGTCGAAAATGCGGAAACAAGCGGACTCTCGCGGACTGAATACAGGCGCAAACAAAACCTGTAAACCTTTCAATTAAGTTGCATCCTAAACGAAAAAAAGCAGCGAGCTCTCTTATGATTGAGGGTTCGCTGCTTTTTTCAATCCTCATCCTTGATGTCGGGATCTTCCGGCAGAGGCGTGTTCAGGTAAGTCTCCAGTTCTTGTTTGTACTTTTCCCTTTGTTCGATGAAAAGGTTGAATTGATCGCGGTTCAGGAGTATTTCCTCATCCACACTGATTGTGCGGATTTGACGCTCGCGGATCAAACGATGGATTTCGCTGACCGGCACTTCCAGATAGTCGGCCGTTTCTTGAATATTCAAATACATAATAACACCTTCCACAAAGCTCATTTCATTCATTTTACACCAAGTCCGGAAACTTTGGGAAAGTTTTTCTATTCGCAACAGAACGCCGGGTTACCTGTGCACTTCTCGCCGGCAGTTCTTTCAACGCAGCCGATTGATGTCGGGATTGAAATAGTTCTTCCGTTTGACCCAGACCGGGCCGTCCCCTTTCGTGATCAGGAGCACATCGATCGGCCCACCTACCGTTTCCATCGAAAAGGATATTTTCCCTTTGAAGGAGGTGATGTTGACCAACGTTTCAGCAATCAGAGCAAGTTCCTCCTTCGGCATGGAATCGATCGTCATCAATACAGGGGTCAGATGCCGCTCCTGTTTCATGTTGTCGAAGGCATTCAGGCCCGATTCGACTAGCGTCGCCTTCAGTTTGTTGATTTCCGGAGCATCACTTTCCTTCAGCAACTTTTTCTCAGTAAGTTCCGAAATTAGTTTTTCGAGTGTGGCGCGGAGCAATTCCCCGAGATCGGCCTCCAGATCAGGCGCTATGCCGTTTATGACCGTATGGACCATATCCTGTTGCGCAAATGGAACTATGGCCGAAGAGCATCTGTCTTCGGCAAAATCATTCATCACGATTTGGCGCACAGTCAGCCGTTTTTTGATCACTCTATCGACGACACCGGATATGTCGTACTGATAGATGCTGGGGAACAGCTCATCGAAGCCGAAGCCGGCGATCACCAGGCCGGAATAGGTGTCGGGATAGTAACTGTCGCTGTACACATAATTCCGCACGATCTTATAAAGATCCGGCTTAAATTTATCATAGAGGTTTAAGCCCAAAAACACCGTATCGAATAGCTCCTTAAAAACCTCATCCAGCTTCTCCCCGTAACGATCGGTGAAAACTTTGATAGGCGCCTTTTTGGTGATGCTCTTCATTTTTTCGCTTTCTTTCAGCAAAGCGGGAATCTTTTCCTCGACAGCTTTTTGGTAATCCGCCAGTGTGAAAGCACCGGGAGACGGTATGTAAGTCGTATTCTCCAAAATATTGCAAACATTCTCCGCATAGCCGATGATGAGCACTTCGGAGTAGATTGAGGAGTAGATCTCATCCACACTCTCAAGATAATTGAAGAATTCGGTGCAGTAATCCGAGACCGTATCCAATGGTCTGGCCCCTATTTTCTGATGGAACCCTGTAACGATGATCTCCCATGGAATCCCCATGAATTGTACATTCCCGAACATCATGATGGCAACCGAATGGCTCGGCCCCAGCGAAAAAATCTTATTTCCGGAATTGAATATTTTCATTTGTTCGCTGTTCCCCATCGTCAGGGCGGAATCAGCAGCCAGCACCACTCCGTTCGCGTTCAATATCCCTACTTCTGCCGTCATAATGGTTCCTCGCTTTCTTTACAAGCCTATTCTCCAAAAGCGCTTTCTTTACTTCATTATAGCCTTCCCATATCTTTTCTCAAAACATTAGGATGCCGTCGTAACTTTGGATTCTGCCTGAACGCAACAAAAAAGACCAGTCGCCACAATTAGGTGGCGACTGGTCCGGATTGATGCTAGTCAGTATAGGAATCCAAGCGTGCATACGACTGATAACGGTCTTTTGCGGCCTGTAGGCTTTCGTTGAAGATCGCCTGTACATGCTCAGCATCATACTGGTTGTACAGCGAAGAATAGCGGACTTCTTCCATCAGGAAATCCTGGAAACGTTCAAACTGCGGTTCCTTGGAATCCAACTTGAACGGGTTTTTCCCTTTCAGTTTGTTTTCCGGGTGGAAGCGGTATAGATGCCAATAACCGACGTCCACTGCATCTTTTTCGTGTTCCTGCGATACGGTCAAACCGCACTTGATGCCGTGGCTGATGCATGGGGAATAAGCGATAACGATGGAAGGACCATCGTAGGCCTCCGCCTCGGAGATGACTTTCAAGGTATGCCGCGGATTCGCGCCCATCGCAATCTGGGCGACATAAACGTACCCGTAGTTCATCATCATCATGCCCAAGTCTTTCTTGCGGACCGGTTTGCCGCCGGAAGCGAACTCAGCGATTGCGCCCAGGTTGGAAGATTTCGAAACCTGTCCGCCTGTGTTGGAATAGACTTCCGTATCCAACACGAGGATGTTCACATCTTCCCCGCTTGCGAGGACATGGTCGATACCGCCAAAACCGATATCATAGGCCCAGCCATCGCCGCCGATCATCCAAGTGGAACGCTTCATAAGATAGTCCTTGTAGTCCACTAGTTCGTTGACCAATTGTTGGATTTTCTGATCCGTTGTGTCCGCAGTTTCCAAAGCTTGGATGTAAGCTTCGGCTAATTTGCGGGCACCATTCTTGTCGTTGAATCCTTCAGTCCAGGCTGTTGCTGCCGTTCTGAGCGAATCGTCGATCTGCAGGGTCAAGAGCTCTCCTGTCAATTCCAATGTTCGTTGGCGCAGTTGTTTCGTCGCATGGTGCATCCCTAGGCCGAATTCCGCATTATCCTCCAATAAGGAATTTGCCCAAGACGGTCCGCAGCCTGCTTCATTGGTCGTATACGGCGTGGAAGGAGCAGAGCCTCCATAGATTGACGAACAGCCTGTCGCGTTCGCGATCTGCATGCGATCGCCCACCACTTGGGTGACCAGTTTGATGTATGGCGTTTCGCCACAACCAGCGCAGGCCCCTGAAAATTCGAACAACGGTTGTTCGAATTGGCTGCCTTTCACCGTATTGATGGCGACAGGATTTTCCTTGTGCGGCAGACGGATCATGTAATCCCAGTTATTATTTTCTTCAAGATGGTCTTCACGGTTTTTCATCTCGATCGCTTTTTTGCGGGCAGGACAGGTCAAGACGCAGATGCCGCAACCCGTACAGTCGGCAGCGGACACTTGGATCCGGTATTTGTAGTCTTTGTATGGGCGCATCCCATCCAGAAATTCCACACCTTCAGGGGCCTTGGCTGCCTCATCCTCGGTGGCCAGGAAAGGTCGGATGGCGGCATGCGGGCAGACGAAGGAGCATTGATTGCACTGGATGCATTCTTCGGGATTCCAGATCGGAATCTGGACGGCGATTTCGCGTTTCTCATATTGCGTCGTCCCCTGCGGGAAAGTACCGTCAGCCCGGTCCAAAAAGGCGCTGACCGGCAATTGGTTGCCTTCCATCCGCTCCATCATGCTGGCGATGTTGCGGACAAAATCCGGTTCTTCTCTTATTACTTCCGGCTCATCCTGCGCATCCTTCCAGCTATCCGGAATGCTGATTTTTTGGACAGCTTCCATGCCGGCAACAATCGCTTTCTCATTCA
This sequence comes from Trichococcus pasteurii, assembly GCF_900112935.1. Classification (GTDB taxonomy): domain Bacteria; phylum Bacillota; class Bacilli; order Lactobacillales; family Aerococcaceae; genus Trichococcus; species Trichococcus pasteurii. The sequence continues at coordinate 170,579 of NZ_FONM01000002.1, read as the reverse complement.
TGGAAATGATGGCTTCGCCTTTGTGTCCGTATGATTTGCGGGCCGCCTCCTTCATGTGCTGCATCGCCTCTTCAGCAGGTATGACCGGCAGGATTTTGAAGAAGGCCGCTTGGCAGATTGTATTGATCCGTCCGCCCAAGCCGATTTCCTTGGCAAGATTGATGGCGTCGATCGTATAGAAATCAATCTTGTTTTGTGCGATGTACCGTTTCATCTTGGCAGGCAAGCGTTGTTCGAGATCCTCAGCACGCCAATTGGTGTTCAGAAGGAAAGCTCCGCCCGGTTTCAGGTTCTTCAGCATATCGTATTTTTTGACGTAGGCATGGTTATGGCAAGCCACAAAATCAGCCCTTTCAATCAGGTACGGCTCATGGATAGGCTCCTTGCCGAAACGCAGATCGGAAATGGTGACACCGCCCGATTTTTTCGAATCGTAGGAGAAATAGGCTTGGACATGCATATCGGTGTGATCCCCGATGATTTTGATCGAATTTTTGTTGGCTCCGACAGTCCCGTCAGAACCGAACCCCCAGAACTGCGCTTCAAAAGTGCCTTCCGGACGGACATCGATCTGTTCATCGATCGCAAGCGACAGGTGGGTGACGTCATCGTTGATGCCGATTGTGAAGGGATGCTGCGGTTGCTCTTTCTTCAGGTTTTTGTATACTGCGAAAATTTGTTCCGGCGTTGTGTCCTTCGAACCCAATCCATAGCGGCCGCCGATGATCATCGGACGGTCAAGTCGACTGTTGAAGGCAGCCACGACATCCAAAAAGAGCGGTTCACCGATGGAGCCGGCTTCTTTTGTGCGGTCGAGTACCGCAATCCGTTTTACGGTGTCCGGCAAAGCCTTCAAAAAGTGTCCGACACTGAATGGACGGTAAAGATGCACATTCAGGACACCAACTTTTTCTCCCAAGCGATTCAGGTAATCCGCGGTCTCGCAGGCAGTTTCAAACACGGAGCCCATGCAGATGATGACCCGCTCCGCATCCATGGCACCGTGATAATTGAACAAGTGGTAGTCCCTTCCGGTCAACTGGTTCATTTTTTCCATATAACCTTCGACAATTTCCGGAACAGCATCATAATATCGGTTTGCCGCTTCCTTGGTCTGGAAAAAGACGTCGGGATTCTGAGCCGTTCCCCGCAGGGTCGGGTGATTCGGGCTGAGGCTACGGTCCCGGAATGCCTTCAAAGCATCCTGATCGAGCATTTCCGCAAGGTCGTCATACGATTGAACCTCGATTTTTTGGATTTCGTGCGAAGTCCGGAAGCCGTCGAAGAAATGCAGGAACGGCACGCGTCCTTTGATCGCAGCCAAATGGGCGACCGCGGCCAAGTCCGTCGTTTCCTGAACGCTGGAGGAAGCTAACATTGCATAGCCGGTCTGTCTGCAGGCCATCACGTCAGAATGGTCACCGAAGATGGAAAGCGCATGGCCCCCAACTGCACGAGCGGCAACATGGATGACGGAAGGCAACAGTTGCCCGGCCATTTTATAGAGGTCGGGGATCATCAACAACAATCCTTGCGATGAAGTATAGGAACATGCCAAAGCGCCTGCTTGCAGCGCCCCGTGCACAGTTCCCGCCGCGCCAGCCTCAGATTGCATCTGGGTTACTTTCACGGTTTGGCCAAAAATATTCTTGCGGCCTTCCTGAGCCCAATGATCGACAGCATCGGCCATCGGGGAAGACGGTGTAATGGGATAGATCCCTGAAAGTTCAGTAAAAGCATAAGATGTATAGGCTGCGGCAGTATTGCCATCGACAGTCATATACATTTTTTCGTTGGACATAAAGGATTCCTTCTCTCAAATCGTATAGTTCACATTCAGCGGGTTGTTTTTCTGATATTTTTCGACCAAGAGTCGCAGAAAATGACGGGCTGGTGCATTCGTGTGATTTCATTATAGCAAAAAAGTAAGTGCTCCGGTACACAAACAAAAGCGTTTATTTACGATTTCCTTACCGCGGAAACCCCCTGAGTGAGTATGTTGTAGGTACATTTTGCCAATTCCTGTATTTTTATTCCATAACAGGCGGACTGAGGATGGGTATTTGCCTTCTGACGGATGCAACGCGTTCGAGATCCACCGACACGATTGCGATGTCTTCCTCAAAACCCAGTTGGGTCAGGACGCTTCCCCAAGGATCCGCCACAAGGGAATGGCCGTATGCATGATAACTGAAATCGAGGTCGCGGGCAGGACTGACTCCTACCATGAAGAGCTGATTGTCGACTGCGCGCGCCCGGAACAGCAATTCCCAATGCGCCGGTCCGGTCGTCATGTTGAATGCGCCGGGCACAATGCAGACAAGCGCCCCTTGTTTTTGGAGCATCTCCCAGTCGCTTTGGAATCGGACGTCAAAGCAGATGCCTAAGCCGAAAAGGCCGAATTCGGTCTGGAATACACCCATTCCGTTCCCGGGAGTCAACGTATCGGATTCCTTGAATGCCTGCCCGCCATCAACCTGGATATCAAATAAGTGGGTTTTGCTGTAATCATGGAGCTCGTTGCCTTGGCGATCGAACGTATAGCTTGTGTTGTATATTTTATTTTCCTTGATCTGGGGAATCGATCCGCCGACCACATAGATGGCATTTTCTTTCGCCATCTCCGAGAGCCTCCGGTAGGTTTCCCCGCCCTTCGGTTCCGCATATTCCGGGAAATAGGCGTTATCATAAGGACAATTGAACATTTCCGGGAGCACCGCCATATCCGCTCCACCCTGTGCTGCTTTGTTGACCAATTCTTCTGCACGCTTTAGGTTTTTTTCCTTATCCGCTGTGACCATCATCTGAAGCAAGGCTATTTTCATCCCTATCACCCTCCTGTTTGTTTTTATCAGTATAACGTTTTACTGACGAAGTGTCACAAAAAGCAGGGACGCCTATGTGTGGCCGTCCCTGCTTTTCAATTTTAATAGACTACAACCGGAGTGCCGACTGGATAACTGTAATACAACGTCCGGACCGCTTCATACGGTGTGTTGACGCAACCGTGCGATCCATAGTAGAGGTAGACATCACCGCCATAACCGTGCGTCTGCCAAGGCGAATCGTGCAAACCGACCGAATTGCCCACAAACGGTATCCAGAAGTTAACTGGAGAAGCATAATCCTCCCCGATCAGAACGGAGGGGGACTGCTTGTATGGCTGGATGTAGAATAGCCCTCGCGGCGTGGCGTTGTTGGCGGATGGCTTTCCGGTGATGACCGGAGCGGAAACGAGCATCGTTTCGCCTTTATAAGCCCAGACGCTTTGTTGACTCAAGCTGACGATGATGTAGCTATTGCCGATGTAGTAATTGACTCCGGAGTTGCTGCGGAAATACCCGTTGATCACTGTCCAGTCCGGACCCTTGGCATAGGTTGGAAGTCCCGACAGTGCCGCTTTGTCCACCCAACCGATGTAGCTGCCGTTCAGGGAAATGAGCACATAGTGACCATCCGCTGATTCCTTGACCGCATCGACCTTCTGCCCGACATAGCTATCCGTGCTTGTCCGCCACTGGTAACCGGCATACCCCCAAGGTAAAGTGTCGACCGAAAAACCGGCCTTCGCGATCGTCGGTGAATAGCTCACGATGGTTCCACCGGAAATATTCTGTGCCTGCGGTCGGTTGTTGAAATCCCCCAATGCCTTTTTATCGACCCAACCCAGTTTTTTTCCGTTCAGCGAAAGCAGTACATACGCTCCGTTTGCTGTCTCTTTCACAGCCTCAACCCGCTGCCCTAGGTAATCGGTTGAAGTGGCCATCAGTTGATATCCAGTGTAACCCCAGGGCAGACTATCAATCGAATAGCCTGGTGAAGTGACGGCTGCCGTATAGGCAACAACGACCGCAGAGGCTACATCCTGGAGTTTTGGGGGAATGGAGATATCGGTCAGTGCTCGTTTATCAACCCAACCCAATCGGTTCCCGTTTGACGAAATCAAAACATACAATCCGTTCGGCGACTCTTGGACAGCTTGGATGCGTTCCCCGATATGGTTGTTGGTCGTGTCGATTTGTCCGTATCCGGCATAGCCCCAAGGTAAGCTGTCTATGGAAAACCCGGCTGCTATAGTTGCTTTATAATCTACAGATACCCCCGTTGCCAACTCCTGTATTTTTGGTTGGATATAGATATCCGTCAGTGCCCGTTTATCGATCCAACCCAATCTGTTGCCGTTCAGTGCGATCAGCGCATAGAGACCGTTGGCTGTTTCCTTGACGGCTTGTACGCTATGATTCAAGTAAGCCGAACTTGTTGCCATCTGGGCAAATCCGGCATAGCCCCAAGGCAAACTGTCGATGGAAAAACCGGCTGCACCGATTCGGGCGGCGTAGTCGACTGTCAGCGCGGAAGCGATATCCTGAACTTTAGGTGGGCTGTAGATGTCCGCCAGAGCCCGTTTGTCGATCCAACCTAAATTTTCGCCATTCAGGGAAATCAGCACGTACTGCCCATTGGCGGTTTCTTTTTCGGCCTGGATTTTTTGATCCAAATACGCTGCGCTCGTTCCCATATACATGTAGCCAGCGTAGCCCCAAGGCAGACTATCGATCGAAAAGTTCGCAGCATTTATGCGAGCAGTGTAATCCACGGCAATCGCTGATGCAAGGTCTTGTACCTTAGGGATGATGACAATATCGGATAAGGCACGCTTGTCGACCCAACCCAACTTTTCTCCATTCAGCACTGCCAAAGCGTAGAGTCCGTTCTGCGATTCCCTGATCACTTCGATTTTTTGACCTATAAAATCGTTCGTCATGTAGCGGAAAGCATAGCCGGAGTAGCCCCAAGGCAGGCTGTCGAGCGTAAAGTCCCCTTTAGCGATGACAGCTGTGTAAAAAACGGCTAGGTCAGAAGAACTTTCCTTCACTTCGGTTAATGATGTTGCCGCCGTAGTTATTCCCTCTGCGGGTGCAGATTCAATCTTTACAGCATCGCTTTGCTGGGGAACACCCTCTGTGCTTGCGGGCGCTTCTTCTTCAGGATTTTCCGCGGTGAGACCCAATGCCGCGGTGCCGGAAGAATCCACTGATTCGGTCCCTGTTTCTTCAAGCGGAACATCAGTAACAGCTTTGTTTGGTTCCTCAACGGGGACGGATGATTGCTCAATTATATCCTGTTCTGACTCCGTAGTCGATTCGACTTTGATGCTGCTGCTTTCGTTCACTGCAGTTGTTTCCGCAAAAACTGAGTGTGCCGGTGCCGCCAACAGCATGACAGCGGACAGACCGCAAACCGTAATGACACACCACTGAGCTTTGACTTTACGCATTTTTTTCATGACTTACCCCACCAATCCGTTCGATATTGTAAAGGCTTTCATTCATTGCGAAAATAATTTGATGATGGCGATTCGGAAATCCACTTCATACTTTCATTATATCAATATATTTTTTATCTTCAATATCTACAATCTATTTCTTGCCATTTATTGGGAAAATGGCTGACGGATATATAGAAAGAGCCGAACAGAGACCGATTTGGTCCCTGCTCAACTCTTCCTTTCAGCCAAGATAGATGTGGGCCAGCTTCATTCTGAGTCGTACTCGTCACCGCTGTAATTGTTGAGCAGATCATTCGCATTTTGCGCAGCTTCGATGCTCTTGTTGTATCTTTCCAGCTTCTCCTGGACTTTTCGGAAGACACTGCCTTCCGTGAAATTTCCGTCCGGTTCTCGTTTTCCGCAATTCAGGCCTGTCAATAACTCGATCCCTTCCGAAACTGTTTTGACCGAATAGATATGGAATTTAGCTTCCTTCACAGCCGCGATGAGTTCTTCCTTAAGCATGAGATCGTCCACATTCTGTTCCGGAATAATGACACCCTGTTCTCCACTCAAGCCCTTAGCCTCACAAAGATCGAAAAAGCTTTCGATTTTCTCGGTGGCGCCGCCGATCGGTTGGATTTCACCCTTCTGATTGATGGAACCCGTGACTGCGAAATTCTGCTTCAGCGGCACATCAGCAAGGCTGGACAGGAGCGCATAAAGTTCGGCACTGGAGGCACTGTCGCCATCGACACCGCCGTAATTTTGCTCAAACGTCAATTGGGCGCTCACTGCCAGCGGTTTTTCCTGCGCAAACTGCCCGCCCAAGAAACCAGCCAGCGTCAATACCCCTTTCGAATGGCTGCTGCCGCTCATTTTGGTTTCGCGCTCGATGTTTGTCACACCGTTCGAACCGATATAGGTACGCGCCGTGATCCGCGTCGGATGGCCAAAAGCATACTCTTCGGTCTGGATGACCGAGAGGCCGTTCACTTGACCGATGACCGAATCCTGAACATCAATCATGATTTTGTCCTTCAATAACATTTCCTGGAATTTTTCTTCAATCATGTTGGCCCTGTATTTCCTGTCAGCAAGGGCTTGTTTCACGTGCATATCGGAAACGATAGGAGCCCCCTCGAATTTGGCGATGGCGCTGGATTCATGGACAATCTCCGTAATTTCGTTGAATTGAGTGGACAATTTGGTCTGATTACCCGCAAGCCGCGATCCGTATTCGATTACTTTTCCCAAACCGCTGCGGTCAAAATGCAGGATTGCCGATTCTTCGCAGATCGAGCTGATGAATGAGACATATTTCCGTATGTTCTCTTCATTGCGGTCCATGCTGATATCGAAGTCGACCTTCACTTTGAACAGTTTTCTGAAATCTTCATCGTAGGTTAGCACTTTGTAGAATATCGGGCTCCCGATCAAAATGATTTTGACGTTCAAGGGAATCGTTTCCGGTTTCAGCGTCAAGGTCGGTACATAGCGGTACTGCTCGCCGATGTTCTCAATCAGGGCTTGTTGGTGCTTCAGTACTTTTTTTAGGGCATCCCACATGAAGGGGTCGAACAGGACATCTTTCGCCTGAAGCACCAGATACCCGCCATTGGCTTGGTGGATGGCGCCGCCTTTCACCATGGTGAAGTCAGTCGTCGTGAACATGAATTGGTTTTTGTATTCGATTTTTCCGAAAATATTGTAATAATTAGTGAAAGGTTCGATGATCGCCGGGGCCCCTTTGTTGTTTTCATTGTTCACAAAGAGATTGACTTTGTATTTTATGAACGGGTCACCGTCGTTCTCAGGCAATTGAAAAGGATTTTGCGCTTGCGGTGCATCAGCCAACCGGAAGATGAGGTTGTTTTCGGTAATGTCAGTCAGCACTTTATCGAGATAATCCTGGATTTTTTCCGAATAAGCGTATTTTTCTTTTAATCTGGCGATGGCAGGCTCCGTCGCAAACCGGGTGATCTGCCTGTCCAATTCTTTGAGTTGTTTATCGGCCTCTTTCTCGAGCGCACGGGAACCGCGGATGATTTCATCCAGCCTCTTTTCAAGTTTGTAGGTATTTTCATCAATGATTTTACGTTCATCCGCCGAGAGGGCTTTATATTCTTCCGGGGAAAGCTGCTTGCCGTCCCTGATTGGTATCAAGGCCACGCGTCCGGGTGCTTGCCGGACGACGAACCCGGCTTTGAGCGCTTCCTGTTCGATGCTCCGAAAAACAGCATCCACCTTTTCCTGGACCACTTGGATGATGGTGCCTTTCTGTTGGTCATAATCACTGCTCTCGAACGTTTTCGGAATGAGGCTGCGCATATCCTCTATGAACTCGGTCATGTCATTGCGGAATATTTTTCCTTGTCCTGCAGGCAGAGACACAGCAATCGGTTTATCCCGATCGGCAAAATTATAGATGTAGCACCAATCATCAGGTGTATTGCCTTTCTCTGCCAATCTGGATACAATGGTCTGGACGTAAGTACTCTTCCCTGTTCCTGGTGGTCCGGAAACGAAAATATTGTAGCCGGGCACCGCCATTCCTAAACCGAAATTCATCGATTTTACGGCCCGGTCCTGACCGATGATGCCCTGCAAGGGAGGGACATCCCTGGATGATTCGCAAAAATTCAGTTCGCCGGTATGCAGATAACTCCAGCGCAACTTCTCGACCGGTATACGGTATTTTTCTTCAATCGACATGCAAAGGACTCCTTTACTGTTGGATTGCGCTGGTTGTCCCGGGTAAAGATATCTCCGGGCACACAGAGAAAGCGCTATCATGCTTCAACTCTATTGTATAACAATTTTGCTGAGATGTGGAATTTTTTCTATTTTTTATTCGATTATGATCAGGAGCCATTATTACTCAAAAAATTATCATTATCCACTTTTCAGTCATGGATTGCTGCGCTATACTGATGCAATAGGACGGAGGGATCCACACGCATGCGTTTTACCTTTAACACCAAATTTACAGCTTTATGCCTCTGGATGGGCGTCATTTTTCTCCTGTCGCACCAAAATGGACAGGATTCGTCCGAAACGAGCGGAATCCTATTGGAATTGCTGAAATTACTGGGGATCGGGCCAGGCAGTTCCATTCAGGGTGCGCTCAGTTACCTAGTGCGTAAGGCAGGCCATTTCACAGAGTATCTGATTTTGGCTATCCTGTTTTTGCGCCATAGGAAAGAAAGAAGGTCAGCCGGAAAATCAGCTTTCTGTGCTTTGCTGTTTGTATTTCTGTATGCCTCCTCAGACGAGTTCCATCAGTCCTTCATTCCGGGAAGAGGTCCAGCCTTTTCCGATGTATTGATCGATACCTCAGGAGGCTTGACCGGTATCATTCTGTATGAATGGAAACAGAGATTGATGGAGCGGCAAAATCCGATTTACTGCAAAAAATAAACAGTCAGCGGTCTCCAAAAGACGGCTGACTGTTTTGGAATTATTAGAGTTCTCTATCGCATACCTAATCGACAACGTCTTTTGGCTCATTGAAGACATAGACATTCAGATCGACCGAATCATCATTCACGCTTTTTGCCATGATGTGCAGCCCTTCACAGATCAACTCATCATCTTTGAAGAGGGGTGTTACCCGATAGCGGACTGTTGAGCCTGACTGGATTGCTTCACTGACAATGAACTCTGAGGCAAAATACATGGCCGGGTAGTTTGCATTGCGGTAAAGCGTCACCAGATTGCGCCAATCCTCGCCGCTTCCGCCGAGCACATCCGCCAGCAGATGCCCGCGGTTCAGCTGTTTGGGATTCGAATCATTCTGATTGCTCTTCGACCAGCCAGTCGGCAGGATGCTGCTGTCTGCATCGGTCCCCGTCTGGTACATTTCCGGCGTGATCATTGCGTCCATCGTCGTGACGCGGTTCAGCTCATCCAAATCGCCGTAACGGATCCAGCCTTCCCCTTCAAAGTGCAATTCTGAAGAATCAAAGTTGCTCTTCCCACCGTTTATTTCGATTGTATCCGCACCTGTATATTGAGGCGCATCTTCCGCGGACAGGACAACTGAAGTGTCGGCAGTGCCGTCCTGATTTGAAGTCGGATCGGCACCCTCATGTATCTCGATCCAGGTAAGGATGAGAAACCATGAAAACAGCAAAAGCAGCCTCAACAATTTGTGCTTGCCTGAAGTTTTTCTTTTTGCCATTTCTTCCCCCACTGTTAATAATTGAAAGCATTCCTTCATTTTATCAGTCAATCATTGGGAGTGCAAACAGATTTCCGTTTACAATCGAACCAGTTCCCTTCAGCACAGCAGATTTTATTTTGGAAACAAAAAAACTCTTCTTAAATTACAAGAAGAGTAGGTAAGGCAAGATTATTCAGTGGCAGGTCCATTTTTGACACTCGCCCGGATATCGAATTTCCCTATCGGATCCGGCCCGCGCATGACTTCCCTTTTGATCTGGAGCAAGCCGTCCTCATTCACGCGCGTTTTCCATCTGACCAATTGGATTTGGCCACCGGTGATCTCGATGGCGGTAATGCTTGTCGGATAGATGCAGCAGCCCGAATTGAAGTAAGGCAAATCTTTGGTCTTCGGATATTTGAAGCGGTGCGTATGGCCGCAGATCAGCATTTTTTCATGCTTCTGGATCCACTTCACGTAGTTTTTTTCGATTTTATGCCGTTTGTTCATATTTTTCACGGGACTTGTCGGGCTCTTGACGCCGAAAGCGTGCAGGAACCTCCAAAAATACTTCAGGGAAAGCATCGTCGGATACCAGAGTTGATCGTTAGGCATATCGCCCTGCATGCCGTGGACGACGAATATTTCCTGTTTCGTCGTCCGGTCCTTCAAAACCAACGCTTCGATCGGTCGGATTCCAGGGAGGAAATCATAGAAGAACTCGGTATATTCATCGTAGTTCCGGAAATAATTTTGTTCCACATACCATTGGCTTTTCAGATAGATATTGTGGTTCCCGTAAATCATAATCAGACGTTTTTCGTCATAAAAACGTTTCAGGATAGCGAATACCTCCGGATGGGCATTTTTGATGTGCTTGAATTCATTGTGTTCCCACAGTTCATCACCGTCCCCGTTTTCAACGTAGATAAACTCATTTTTGTAATAGTATTCCAACGCGTACAAAAAAATGTTTTTGTTCCGTGCGAATTCATCCGAAAGGCTCCCATCGCCTCTGTGACAATCGCTCAAAAAAACATAATTGGATGTTTCGTCGATGTATTCGACCCTAGCTTTTTCGTAGGCTTCCGTCAGCCGTTTATCCGTAAACATGCACTTCACCTCATCTCACTGAATCCGTTACTTATATTATAGTTCTCCAAGACCGGAAGCGCCACTATTTAGAGTGTTAAGGAACAAGGAGTGCACTGAAATATTTTATCCGGTTCTGCAACTCAGTTTGGTTCGGAGTGTCCTTTTGATGCTCTCGACAGCAGCGGCACGATGCCCAACAGGACCATACCGAATCCGACGATATAAAAATAAAGGAGATAGACTGAATCAGTGCCGGCTATTTCCAGAACGCCCTTCAGGAAACTGCCGACCGTGAGAGTGGCGATCCCCGAATGGTAGAGGTTGGAAAAGCTGCGCAATCGCTCTGCATCTTCAATATCAACCTTTGCGCGGTTCAAGAGATAAATGAGCAGCCCTCCTGCCAATGGGAATAAGAACATCCAAGTCATTGCCGGCGATGTGACGCCGTGCCCAAACAACCTGTAAATCTTTTCGAGGATGACAATCGCAACGGTCGCGATGAGATAGGTGATGCCCGTTTTTTGCGGTACAGAAGACTTGTTATTCATATCCAATATAGACAATGTCGCTCACTTCCCTTTCCCCTGTGCTGTTGCCGCTTGTCGGATTATTGATGATTTCGCCGTTGAAATAGAGTGTCGACGAACCGCCGCCATCCAAGTTATAGGCCGTGACAGCCCCTCTGTTTTGCATTTCTTCCGCCAACTGCAGCAGAGAAAAGCCTTCGCTTTCATCGGTCCGGCCATCCGACACGATGATGATGTAGTGCAACGGCGAAATTTGGCCGATGGCGGTCCGCGGATTGCTGGTCATCGATTGGGACACTTCACTTGAAGCATCCACGCTGATTTCACCATCTTCGATCAATGCGGGGCCGAAAGAAATGATTTGTGCAATGCTTGATGTGTCCAGGGAAGACAGACTCGTTTCATTTTCGGAAATGATCGAGAAGTCACCCTCGTCATCGATGACCAATGCCTCCGCATCTTCGGTTTCCCTTGCCGTATCACGGTAAAGTGTACCGTTCCTGAGGACATAACCCGCATCCCGGAAACCATAAAAATCGCCGTTGATCGCCAAAATCGCATCATGGCTGGCAGCTATGCTTGAAGTGACAGCTTTTATGTTCCTGCCGTAAGTGTCCTGTGCCAAAGCGGTTTTCAGAAAGGAAGCATCGGAAACTTGGATATCCACCGCATAATAGGTTGTATTGTTGCTCCGTCCTGTTTCGATGGAAATTTGGATATTCTCATCTTCGTAGGAAGATTCGGTGACGATGGCTTCGGTGATCGTTTGTTCACTTACGGATTCGGATACATCCGCCTCCGTCTCCTCATTGCTTGTGCTGGTCGTTGTCTCTGTAGCGGATACCGCAGACAGAGACTTTGGGATGACAAAGGCATCCAATAAGACGAATGCAGTTGCTGCACTCAACAGGCTCGAGTAGATGAGAGCCCAACGATAAGGCTTCGAAAAAAATTGTTTCATAAAATGGTATGTCCTTTCTTGACCGTATTGAATACGTATTTTTTTTGGATAACGTAACTGGCAAAAAAGAGCGATGCATCAATGAATGCTTTTACAAGCAACAACGGAATCGGCAAGCCGCTCAAAAGCTCCACCAGCAGTCCGCTCAAAAACAACTGTGTGATGAAGAGAGCGCCATATTTGATTCCTTGGCTTCCCAATGACCGTTCATTTTGGAATACCCAATGCTTATTCAGCATAAAATTCACAGCTCCGGAGATGCATCTGGCCAACAGGGTCGCAAGGCCTATTTTTGCTGTCATGGATGGGAACAGGTAGGTGCAGAACAATCCGAACAAAGAGAGGTCTACCAGTGCTGACAGCGCTGAAGACAGACTGTATTTCAGAATATTCAAATAGATGCGGACCGAGTCCTTGATCGGGTCGAAATGCGAGGCGCGGTTATTCTCGATGTAGATGGTCTCTATCGGCACTTGCCTAAAAGGGATTTTGTTTTCCACAAATGTCATGAGCATATTCATCTCATATTCATATCTTTCCCCTGTTAGTCCGAGGCACAGATCAGCGTACTGCATCGGAACGCCCCGCAGTCCGGTCTGGGTATCTTGGCAACGGATGCCTGTTGCGGCGCGGAAAATCGAAGAAGTCATTTTGTTGCCGAAGCGGCTGCGGAAGGGAATGCCCTGCTCCTTGAAATTCCGTACGCCCAACACCAGTGCCTGCGGATTTCCGCCCAGCCCGCCGGCGATTTCCCCGATGTTTGCGACCGCGTGTTGCCCATCTGCATCCGCCGTCACAAAACCAGTGCTGTCCGGATACTTGTCCAAAAGAAATCTGATGCCCGTCTTCAAGGCCCGTCCTTTTCCGCAATTGCTGGGATGCGTGCAGACATCGCATGCGTATTTGCTTTTCAAAAGTTCGAAAATAGCTGCATATTCCGCACCGCTGCCATCGTCCACCACGATAGTGTGCAGATCCTTTTTCTGTAGCTCTTCAACCAATAAAATCAACTTTTCGTCAGGGTTAAGAGCTGGAATGATTACGACTGGATTCATATTGACGCCTCCTAATTTTTCAGTCCGGCCAACCGTGCCTCCTTTTCTGGTGCTGATTCCATTTTAAAAGAACGCACCCACTGAATTCCTCGAAATCCATACGAATAGTTGCGGAAAAAAAGTAGCGAAACATACACAAATAAAAGCCCTCACCAAGTTTGGAGCAAAAAAAGTGCCCCAACCACAGGAACCGCTCCTGCTGTGGTTGGGGCACTATCATTATTCGGTATATTGCTTAATTCTGAAACACTGGGGTGGAAAGGTATCTTTCGCCGTTATCCGGAGCGATCGTCACAACCGACTTGCCTGCGCCAAGTTGACCGGCCAAGGCGATGGCTCCTGCCACTGCCGCACCGCTGGAGATGCCCACAAGAATGCCTTCCTCTTTGGCAAGTCTGCGCGTCATTTCGAAAGCTTCTTCACTTGAGACCTGGAACACGCCATCGAATACCGCTGTGTCCAATACCTGCGGAATGAAGCCGGTACCGATTCCCTGAATCTTATGCGGTCCTTTTTGGCCACCGCTCAACACTGCGGATTCGGAAGGTTCAAGCGCATAAATGCCGACATCCGGATTCGCTTTTCGTAAGGCTCTCCCTACCCCTGTGATCGTACCGCCTGTTCCGACAGCCGATAAGAAAGCATCGGGGCCGACGCCGTCGAATGCCTCAATGATTTCCGGACCGGTTGTTGTTTCATGGATAGCCGGATTGGCTGGGTTTTCGAACTGCAGAGGCAGAAAATGGCCAGGTTGGGCTGCAATTTCTCTGGCTTTTGCGATAGCTGTAGGCATCCCCTCAGCCCCGGGAGTCAACACGAGTTCGGCGCCATAAGCCGAAAGCAACAGACGCCTCTCGATGCTCATCGTATCCGGCATCACAAAGATGGCTTTATAGCCTTTCGCTGCCGCCAACATAGCCAAACCGACGCCGGTGTTCCCGCTGGTCGGTTCAACGATTGTGTCGCCCGGCTTCAAGATTCCCTCTTCTTCCGCTGTCGCGATCATGTTCAAAGCGATGCGATCCTTGATGCTGCCGCCGACATTGAACGCCTCTAACTTCAAATAGACATCTGCGAAGCCTTCCGGTACGACTTTGCTTAATTTGATGATCGGTGTATCTCCGATCAACTCTGCTACTGACGATACGATTTTAACCATGCTGATACCCCCATTAAGTGTGTTATTTATGAATGTGTGCTCCAAAATTTGAGTATGAAGCGACTTCTCTGACATTGGATGATAAAGGAAGCATAACACGGGAAAACCTCTGTGAAAATCAGACATAAACGAACAAGGGTGATCGGTTTTCCCGAACACCCTTTGGATTCAATTATCGCTATTGTATTGTTTGTGCCCCATCAGTTCATCTATCGCTTCTTTTGCTTGTTTGTAACGGGCATAATAACTGAATTCGTCCTTCTCACCGATCCCTTTTGCATCCAGCATGACGACTTTATCCAGGTTTCCGCTTCTTTCGATTTCCTCCAGCATCATCTCATGGATGGTCGTCAAAAAGGCATCCTCTGAAAATTCCATGTTGCGGTAGCCGTCATCGACATATTTCAGAGTCGGTGGCACAACCAGAATCAAATCCCACAACTGGCGCGCAATGAAGGCGTTGGCTGACTGTTCCACTATCGCATATTCTTCCGGAGTGATCGCATAGTCCGCGTCCTCGGCGCCAAGGCGTGCGTAAACTTTTGTGACCATCACATCCGTGTCCAAAATCGCCATCCCTTGGCTGGCGGGATCTGCGATTGTATCCCGATTCAGCTGGAACTGCCCGGTGACCAACCGTTGGTAATCCATGCCATCTAATTCGAAATCATTCACATTCGATTCCTCTTGATACTGGCGTGAATATTCGAAACTGTAAGGACAGGAATACAGTTTCGCCAAATCCTTGACCAGCGTCGTTTTCCCCCCGCTTGGAGCACCCAAAACTAGTACCTTTTTTGTGAATGCCCGGCGGAAAGGCAAGGCGATGGCATTAAAATAGCGTAAGGCATCGTTGCGGATATTCAGACCGCTGACCGGGTAGAGGCTGGTGTCCACCAAATGGACTTCGTCGGTGGATTTTTTTTCCAATGCCTCAGCCTGCATCGTTTTCCCGGTATACCAGATCTTTTGCGCATCGCTGTGCTGCAGCGAATCAGCTATCTTGAGGTTGATGATTTCCAACCAAGACTCCCACTCGGTTTCTTTCTGCGGAATGCCTTGGCCGGCCGCCATCACTACATAAATCTGGTTATCATCCGCAAACAATTCGCGCATGTAACGGAATCTCCTGTAGACATCCAGACCGAAAGGCTCGCCGCAATCTCCATCTTCTCCGCAGACGATCACGACGCAACCGTCATTCTCCTTCTTGGCCTTCAGGATGACTTCCAGATGCCCGATATGGCAAGGCGCGAACGCTCCGAAAACGATGCCGATCCGGCTGCCGCTTAATTTGTCCTTGTACAGATTCCCCATCTCAATTCTCCCTTCTGCAGAACGTATTTTCTAGGGTACTCATCTTACCTCTTACATACATTCTACAACTTCCTCACCGCACCGTATAGCATGAAGGTCCTTTCCAAAGGCTGGATATCCGGAAAAAGGACGCTCCAATGAAAAAAACAGGCGCTCAGATCGAGTTGATCTTTGCGCCTGCTTGCTTATCGTTGAAACAGAACAGCCTCGTAGCCGCTGTCATTGATGGCTTTTTTTGTCGTATCACCGATGGCATAAAAAACGAGCGGTTTTTTTTCGGTTTGGTCGTAGACCGAAAAGAATCTTTTCCATGCCGATGGGCTTGCGAAGTAAACAGCGGACAGTTTGCCCATTTTGAGCAGCTCCGTCAATTCCGCTTTGCGTTCCTCCAGGAAGACATTGTGGTACAGGACCGAACCGGTTACATCGTTTTCGATCCCCAGAAGTTGTTCGATGGCATCATCGGCGAGCTGGCTCTTCGGATAGAAAATCGATGTTCCCGTCGGAAAGTTTTTCTGCCAAGCGGAAACAAACTGTCTTTTTGTTTCCTGCGGGCTGACGAAAGCCACTTCAAATCCGCAGGATCGGACCATTTCGCCGGTTTTTTTGCCGATTACGGCAATCAACGGGCGCTGTCCCTTTTCGATGACGGCCAAGACACTTGCTACAGGCGCTTGACTCGTAAAGAAAAGCCACTCGGCCGCGTTGATCTTGTTTTTGATGGTTTCCGTTATAGGCAATTGTTTGATTTCACATAAGGGAATCTCGTAAAACCGTCCGAACCCTTGCGCCCGGAACCGGATCTGATCTGCGCCATTCATGGCTAGCGGCCTTGTCAACAGTATCGCTTTCGTCATGGCAACAATTCGTCAGCTGCCGTTTCCGCCAGTTTCAGCGGATCTTCTCCGATGTAACGTTTCGTGACTCCAGGTTCGTCGATGGAACCAGCCAAGAACGCCAAAAATTCCCATTTCCCATCGTCCAATCGATGCGCATAGCCGCCTATCGGCAAGTCGCAATTGCCATTTGCGCGATGCAGGAAGGAACGCTCCGTAAGACAAGCCAATGAAGCAGCTTCATCATTGATGCCACTAAGCAGCTCAATCAGTTGCTTGTCCTCCTCACGGCATTGGACAGCCATGATCCCTTGTCCAATCGCTGGAACACAGACTTCCGGTTCAAGCATGAGCGTATGCAGCCCATTCAGATAGTCCATCCTTTCGAGCCCGGCTGCTGCCAGGACGATGCCGTCCAAGCCTTCTTCCTTCATCTTGCGAAGACGAGTCTCTATATTGCCGCGGATCGGCACAAACGACATGTTAGGAAATGCAGTCTTCAATTGGTTGATTCGGCGCACACTGCTCGTGCCTATCACCAAAAGCGCTGTTGTCCCTGAAAAGGGTTTGTCGTCGTTCCAGATCAAGCAATCGAACGGATTCGCCCGCTTGGGTGTCGCGACGATCGTCAATCCTTCCGGTAAGCGGGCTGGCACATCCTTGAGGCTGTGCACAGCAAAATCGATTGTCTTGTCCAACAATTGGGCCTCAACTTCCTTCACGAATACGCCTTTCCCGCCGATTTGCGTCAAGGGCACATGAACCAGCCTGTCCCCTTTTGTGGTGATGCCGACCACTTCGACATTCACCGCGGGATCCACTCTTTTCAGAGCCTCAATGACCAGTTCGGTTTGTTTCAGGGCCAACGCACTGCTGCGTGTCCCTACTCTTAGTGTCTTCATGCAGCGACCTCCCTTCTTTCACTATTATAGAGGACTTTCGCTTGTAATCAAACGGATATCTTTACTTCTGCATACCGATTCTGTATGCCATGAAATAAAGCCCGCCCATGAAGAAACCGCCTCCTACCAGGTTTCCGATCCAGACGATGCTGATGTTCAGCATAAATTCCGCCCAAGTCGCCCCACCGGCAAAAATCCCTGCCGGAATCAAGAACATGTTTGCGACGACATGCTGATAACCAGCAATCACAAAAGCCATGATCGGCAGAAAAGTGCCGAAGATTTTCCCGATGAAATCCTTGGCTGCATAGTTCATGTAAACGCCCGTGCAGACCAAGATGTTGCAGGCAACCGAAGAGAAGAACAATTGAACGGGTGCCACATCGATACGGCCTCTGGCGACCGCAATCGTCCGGTCCAAAAACGCTCCTTGCAAGGTGCCGGATAAGTAGCCAAAGAAGTAGGCTACAAACAGGGCCCCGACCAAATTGAACAGGGTTACGACTATCATGTTCTTCAGCCATGATTTTCCGGATATTTCTTTTGCGAACAACGCAAGTGACACCGACAACATGTTCCCTGTCACCAATTCACCGCCCACCAACAGCAGACAGATGAGTCCGACCGGGAAAACCATCGCCCCCAACAGGTTGACGAGCGTGCCCCACTCAGCCGGCATCGATCCCATTGTGCGGATCATGGCAACGCCCGCCAGTCCGATGAAGACGCCGGCCATGATACCCAATGTGGCCATCGTCATGAAACTGTAGTCGGCTTTATGTTTGCCTCTTAGAATGGCTTCTTCCAGTAATTCTTTCGGGCTCAATGCTCCCATAATGGCTTCACCTTTTCCGCTTCATATATATTTTTTGCTGCTGCATCATCAAAGATGATAGTACCGAAATGCTGTTCCGCCAAGTAGTGCTTGTTTACATCATCAAAGCGGCGGTCCCGCCCGGCGCCTACTTGCAGCCACCAGACATCTGCGCCTCTTTGCGTCTGTTCGAGCAGGGCATCCATAACTGGTTTCTGGGTAGAGACATACAGCTTGGATTCGCCTTTTTCCGGCAATTCAGAAAACCAGTCGAAGCGCTCCCCGGCATGGACAACTTCACCCAGGATGATCATGGCCGGATTTTCGATTTTGGTATCGCTGACTTTTTGCCTGATGTCCCCTAGCGTGCCTTGCAGCTTCGACTGCCTGCCGTATGTTCCCCATTGGGTTATCAGGATAGGCATTTCCGCTTTCATTCCTTGCGCCAGGGCCGCCTCCACAAAGCGTCCGAGCGCCTCCACACCCATGTAAAGGCAGACGGTCTGGCCATTCAATAATTGCTGGAAAGTGTTTTTTTCGTTATCGATCAGTCTGCCTGTCGTGAAAGTCACTGAAGTGGCCACTCCTCTTTGCGTCAGCGAAATTCCGCTGTAGCTGGCTGTGCCGCTGGCGGCAGTGATCCCGGGTGTGATGTCGTAATGGAGTCCGGCCTCCTGGCAAGCCTGCAATTCTTCGGTCAGACGGCCGAAAATGACCGGATCGCCGCCTTTCAGGCGGACGACAGAATCATGGGATGCGGCTGTTTCGATCAGTTTCGCATTGATTTCTGCTTGTTTGATCGAGGGCCGATCAGGTGTCTTGCCGACATAGATGAAACGGCAATCCTGCTTGCAATGAAAGAGCAGCAATGGATTGACCAGCCGATCGTAGATGACCGCATCGGCGTGCTGCAACAGCCGTACACCTTTTGCTGTCATCAATTCCGGATCTCCCGGGCCCGCCCCTACGAAATGGATCATAGCGAAGCGCCTTTCAGATAAATGTTCCTGTCTTCAATCAGCAACTCATAAACCTTTAGTTGGCCTTCATCAGGTTCCTGGATGCGTCCATCGATCAAGGATATTTTATAATCCCGCAACGGTTCATAAAGGTATTCCCCTGATACAATCCCTTCCAGCACAGGTCCGTTTGTCATTGGACAAAAATCTTCGATAGCTGTGATGCGGCCGTCGGAAAGTTGGAAGAGGGCAATCTTTTTGTCTCCGATTGAAACAGAGCGCCCGACCTGAGGCAGCAAGGCATCTGTTGTTGTCAAAAATGTTTTTTCTGTCATCTTAATCACCCACCGTTACAAGTTCTCTTCTGTCGATCGAATATAATTTTTCCTGGATGTCGCGATCGCCGACTACTTCGTGCCATGGATCTTTCCGTTTTACTGCGGTTGCCACATCCAAAGCTTCGATCAAGTCCTTGCGTTTGGCAGCATCGCTCAGGATATGTTTGACGGCATCAAATCCTAGACGTTCAACCCATGGAGCAGTCCTTTCGCCATAAATGCCCGTTTCGCGATAATATTGCAGCAAAGCACCGCAATATTCAATGACTTCTTCTTCCGTTTCCACGGTCATAAGTAACTGTGCTTCCTTGACTTCAGTCCCGCCGTTGCCGCCGATGTAGATCTGATAGCCGTTCTCGACACAGATGATGCCGAAATCCTTAACGCCGGATTCTACGCAGCTGCGCGGACAAGCCGATACGCCGACTTTGAATTTGTGCGGTGTGTCGATGAACTCAAAGCGTTCTTCCAACTTGATGCCAAGCCCCATCGAATCCTGGGTGCCGAATCTGCAGAAGTTTTTCCCGACGCAGGTTTTTACCGAGCGGAATGCCTTCGCATAAGCCTGTGCAGATACCATGTCCAATTCTTTCCAGATGGCGGGAAGGTCCTGCTTCTTGACGCCGTAAAGGCCGATCCGTTGGCTGCCGGTGACTTTTACCAAAGGCACATTATATTTTTCGGCTACTTTGGCGATCTGCAGCAGTTGCTGCGGATTCGTCTGGCCGCCCCTCATTCTCGGAATGACCGAGAACGTTCCGTCTTTTTGGATATTGGCGTGCATGCGCTCGTTCACATAGCGCGATTGGCGCTCATCTTTGTGTTCAGTCGGGAAGGCAACATTCAAATAGAAATTGACTGCCGGTCGGCATTTCGCGCAGCCCTCAGGATTTGAAAAATGCAGTTCTTTGAATACATCCGTGCTGGTCGTCAGATGCTTTGCATAAATCTGAGTCATGACTTGGTCTCTGTTCAAATCAGTGCAGGAACAGATGCCTGTTGAAGCTGTGACGCCCTCACCCAGTTCGTGTTCCAACAAAGTCTGGACTTGCGGTTTGCATTTTCCGCAACTGGTTCCGGCTTTGGTGACTTTTCCGACTTCAGCTACGTTTGTCAAGCCTTTGTCGCGGATGCCCCTGATGATGTCGCCTTTCGTGACGCCGTTGCAGCCGCAGACGGTCTCATCATCATCCCAAGCAACGACATCGTCGCTGCCTGCCTCTTCGCCGGCAGCTTGCAGGATTGCGATGGATTGCAGATCAGCGATTTCCTGGCCTTTTTTCATCATGTTGTAGTAACGGTTTCCGTCCGCTGTTTCGCCGTAAAGGACGATCCCTTCGATGCGGTTGTCCTTGATGAACACCTTTTTGTAGTTCCTGTTGACGCCATCGAAGGCTTCGATGCTCTGCATCCCTTCAGTGTCCATGATGTTCCCGGCCGAATACAGATCGCATCCGGAAACTTTCAAGGAAGTGAAGGTCTTGGACCCTTGGTATGGTTTGGCCTCAATGCCGTTCAGCACATCGGCCAGCACTTTCCCTTGTTCAAAGAGAGGGGCCACCAAGCCATAGGTTTTTCCGTCATGCTCGACACATTCACCGATTGCGTAGATCGCCGGCAGATTGGTTTCCATGAAGTCGTTGACGACGATCCCGCGGTTTACTTCCAGCCCGGCTTCCCGCGCCAATTCAGCTGCAGGTCGGATGCCGATCGACATGACGACAAGTTCGGTATCGATCGTGCTTCCGTCCTTGAAGCGCAGGCCGGTGACGCGCTCGTCACCCAATATTTCGGTTGTGGCGTGTTCCAGCAGGAATTTCAGACCCTGTGCCTCCAAATCCCCCTGCAACAATTTGCCGGCTCTTTCATCCAGCTGCGTTTCCATCAACCATTTGGCCAAATGGACTACGGTGACGTCCATTCCCTGCAGCTGAAGGCCTTTCGCGGCTTCCAACCCAAGCAAACCGCCGCCGATGACGACAGCTTGCTTGTGCTTGCCGGCAGCTTCCATCATTTCGGCCGTATCATCGATAGTGCGGAAAGCGACTACTCCGTCTTTCTGCGAACCGGGTATCGGCAAAATGAAAGGATGGGAACCTGTGGCAAAAACCAATTTATCGTAAGGGATCTTCAGCCCTTTTTCGCTTGTTACGATTTTGTTCGCTGTATCGACGCCGACCGCCGGATCTTCGTTGATCAGCGTGATTTTGTTCTCTTCGTACCATGTATATGGATTGGTGATGATTTCATCCACCGTCATTTTATTCTGCAGCACATTGGATAGCATGATACGATTGTAATTCGGATAGCATTCCTTCCCGATGATTGTGATATCATAACGTTCCGGATCCCTTTCCAGAATTTCTTCAACCAAACGAACCCCTGCCATACCGTTTCCGATCAAGACCAAATGTTCTCTCATTCGCGCACCCTCTTCTATTCGTTGTTATAAAATTCACAATAAAGGTTTTGTGAATGATTTAATATTAGGGAAACGCCTAAGTTTTCCGGAACGCCATATTTTGGACAAAAAATTGGTTGGCGAATAGGCAATGGAGAATCTGGCTCCGGTCTGCAGCGCCGCTCCAACAAAAAAACTCAAGCACTAGGCTTGAGTCGGGTTTATTTTTTCGGCAATCTCGTGAAGCAAACGTTTGGCTTTCCTCGGGTCATTCCCGAACGTGGAGACAGCCAACAGATAGTCTTCCCGGCGTAGCGTAGCAAGATTGATGAAGTCACTGTTGGTGCGGTCGGTTGTGTCGTTCAGGAACTGATCCGGTCCAATCTCCGACCTAACCGCTTGGTTGGTTGCCTGATCATCCGTGCAGCTGAAGATGAATGTTGCCCCTTCAAGATCGCCTGATCGGAATGTCCGCTTGAACAATACTACTTCGCCGTTTTTTGCCCACTCCAGGATTTCCGGACTCACGACAGGAGCGATGATGGTCGGCTGAGCGCCGCAACGCATCAACTCCTGCAGTTTCCGCGTAGCGATCTTACCGCCTCCGACCACCACTACTTTCCGTTTGCTGATGTCGACCATCATCGGATACATCCGGCATCCTCCAATCGTTCCTTAAGAGCCGTATGGACGGCCTCTGCGTCGAGCAACTGTTCCAGCAGCACATCTTGGGGCCGGTTTTTTTCGAACCAGATGCCTATTTTTTTAGCCAAGTAGCCATCGGTAAAAAACAACCGCTGCACAATATAGGGATGTTCCCCGGATATTGCTTGATAATGCGGCTCACCTAGATGATTCGTTGCGAAGACTTCGCGACCCAAATCTGAGCTCAAGGCAACAGCGATCCTTCCCAGTTGTTCGGCAGGTTCAGGATAATGGGTCGTGCCGTGCGCAACCAGCATGACCGGAAACTTTGGATGGCGCTCGGTCGCTTCCTGCAATCGACTTTTCAACCAGTCGTACACAGCGCGCGTCGTCCCGAGTGTCTCGCAGATTTCGAACGGAACCGATGCGCTGGCTTTCATGCGCTGCGGGATATCTTCCCGGGCATGCGTTGCCGGGAAAAGCAGCACCGGTACGACGATAATTTTGTCCACCGGCCGTTCTTCGAGCGCTTTGACCGCATCCTCCAATGTCTGTTGTTGCCCTTCCAGCATACCGATCGCTTGCGGCAGGGCCAATGTGTCAGTGAAATCTTTGACGATGTTGGACAGTTTTTGCGGGATGCTGGTCTTTCTGCCGTGCAGCACATACATGATTCCGATATTCATCTTATTCCTCCTAGAAATCGACCAGATGATTTTTCACACTATAACGCAAAAGATCGGCGTAGCTGTCGACCTTCAGTTTTTTTCTGATGTTCGCTTTATGCACTTCTACCGTTTTGACGGAAATATATAATTTTTCGGCTATGTCCCGGTTGTTGTAGCCCAAAGCGACAAGCGGCAGGACTTCTTTTTCCCGTTTCGAAAGACTGGCGTAGAGACTGTCTCCTTGGAATGTGTCCATCTCATCCAGCTTGTCGCTTGTGTAACCACTGTAGAAACGTTGGTTGGCATGTACTTTCCGGATCCCGTCAAGCAAGATGTCGTCGGTTGTGCTTTTGAGGATGAAACCATCGGCTCCTGCATTCAATGCTTCCCTCACGTAGCTTTCCTCATCGTGCATCGTCAAGACGATCACTTTAATTCCGGGATGCGTTTCCTTGATCCGGCGCGTCGTATGCAACCCGTTTTCCCCTGGCGGCATACTGATGTCCATCAATACAAGATCCGCCTGCGTATTTTCCAGCTTCATGAAAACTTCATTGCCGTCAGCGGCATCCCCGACTACCTCCATGTCCGGCTGCGCATTCAGCATGAAGGTCAGCGCATTGCGCACCAATGCATGATCGTCTGCAATAATGATTTTCATGCCGACCCCTCCTTATATGGCACGATCATTGTGATGCGTGTCCCTTTTTTTATACCTGTATCGACTTCCATTTTTCCACCTACAGAGTGGGCTCGTTCCCGCAAATTCAGCAGGCCGAATCCGAGATGGTAAGGATCGTAGATGAACCCTTTCCCTTCGTCCGCAATCGTAACACGCAGTTCTTTTTGGCCAAAATCAACGGTGATGGACGCTTCATTCTCTCCTGAATATTTCAAAGCATTCGAAATCGCTTCCTGAATGCTGCGATAGATGACGACATTTCCTCGGCTGCTGAGAGCATTCCGTTCCCCTTCAACGATAACATGGATGATGAATCCTGTCATTTCCATCGTCTGTTCGACAAACTGATTTATAGCCGGGATAAGCCCGACATCATCCAAGATGCTTGGGCGCAATTCGGTTGCCAAACTCTTGATTTCCAAAAGTACGTCAGCGAAATGGCGATCGATCGCCTGAAGCTTCTGCTGATGGTCCTCAACCGGAGTCCACTTCAACCCTCTTGTTTCCAGCATCAAGCTGTAGATACTCTGCGCTATCCCATCATGGAGCTCACGCGCAATCCTTTTCTGCTCACTCTCGCGTGCTTCGTTCAAATAGGTCAGCATGCTTTTCCCCACTGATTCCAACGGTTTATCGATATAGCTGATTTCCAGCATCCAGTTCTGTTCATTTTTCAGAAGTTTCCCGAAAAATTCATAAGAAATCCCGTCCCGGCCCATAAAAGTGATCGGGAACCCTTCCGAAGCCGCCCATTTATTCTCGAGCGGGCAATTCTTGCAGGCCCGTTTATCCGTATGGAAAGCGCAACAAGTGCCTTTCGCGACCTCTACCGCATATTCCATTGAAATGACATAATTTTTCTCGAACTTTTCTGCCTGTGCATTCCTGTCGATCACATTATAGTCGGCGTCCATTAGCCAAGTCGGCTGGGGAAAAATTTGGGCAATGGGTTCATTTGATTCAGCCATCCTTGGTGCCCCCCTCTTCCAAAAGGGATGCTAAGCCTGTCAAAGAAGCGTAGACAGCAGTCACATCGGCCACATTCGGAGTGATTGGGTTGCGGTATCCCAGCAACAAAACCGCCCGGATGATGCCGTTCTTCATTATCGGGATGCCGATTGTCATATCGAGCTGCTCGAGCCTTGCGATAGGATACTTCAAAAGATTTTGACTGTCCGATTGAATGTCAGTGGCGCGTTGTTCCCGGCCGGTGCGCCAGACTTCGCCGGCTATGCCTTTGCCGATCCGCAAACGGATAGTTTTGTAGCGATCGCTTGTGTTTCCGGCTACATTCGTCCAGCGCAGTTCGGTTTGCTGGCAGGGCGGGGCAATGTCCTGAGCTAAGCCTAAAAAATCCGCCTGCCATTCCTTTCTTTTCTCCTCCAACCACAAATCTACTTGTGACATTGTTCACTACTCCAATTCCCTATATTTTTCAATTTCCCTGTATTTCTATTGCTCTTTATCCAAAAAGTTACTATGATGATACCAATTGTTGGAAGCAAATTATTTAATAAGGAGTTTAATATGAAACAAATCAAAAGTCTATCATTTTTCAATCTGATTCTGATCATCGTCATGACCGTATACTCTTTTTCAAGTATGTCATCCTCTTTTTTCATGATGGGTCTGAAATCATTCCCTTGGTTTTTGATCAGCGCGTTTTTTTATTTTATCCCCTATGCCCTTATTGTATCAGAATATACGCGCAGCTACTCAAATCGTACCGGCGGCATCTACGATTGGCTGAAGGATGCTTTCTCGCCGCGTATCGCTTTCATTACCGCTTTCCTGTGGTATTGCAGCTACTTCACATGGATCATCAGCCTTTTCATGAAATTGTTGATTCCTTTCACCATCATGCTTTTTGGTCAGGACTTGACTTCAGCCGAGCGATGGTTCGGCATCGACACGACCTACTGGATCATGGTTCTCTCGCTTTTGGCTGTATTTTGCATGACTTGGGTAATCAATCGCGGACACCAAGCTGTCTTTTCATTTTTGAAGACGAGCAGCTATGCAATGGTCGGTCTGCTGCTCATTTCCGGAATCGGCAATCTGTTGTTGATGGTGAACAACCCGCAGCTCATCGCGCAAAATATGCAGCAAAGCCTGGCCGCACCGAGTTTCTTCAAAGGGACCAGTGATTCGTTCCTTTCGCAGCTGCCCTTCTTTATTTTCGCCATCACCGCATTCGGCGGATTGGACACAATCGCCAGCCTGGTCGACAAATCCGGCCAACAAAGGAAGAAGTTCCCGAAAGCATTGATCATCAGCGCTGTGATCATCGTCGTTCTTTACTTCGGCGGCATTATGCTTTGGAGCGGCGCGAATAACCTGAATGTATTGCGGGAAACGGATCAGTTCCACCTCGGCAATCTGATGTACGGTTTGATGGGCAGTCTGGCCAATAACATCAGCGTTTCCTTTGGTCTGTCCGCATCCGCGCAGAGTTTCCTTTATCAAGCGTTCATACGCTATACTGCCTTCACCTTGTTTGTAGCCTATATCGGCTTGTTGTCGTCCATCACTTATACACCATTAAAAAGTTTGATTCAGGGTACACCTAAGGAAATCTGGCCGCAATTCCTGACAAAAATCAACCAAAAACAAATGCCCCAAACGGCACTTTGGATCCAGGCTGCGGTTGTTTCTGTATGCATCATCGGCTTATCTTTAAATAGTACCATTTTAGGGGCATTATTCAATCAATTAACGTATATGACAAATGTAGCCCGCGCGATTCCGTATTTTGTCGTAGCGGCCAGTTATCCGTTCTATCGCATCAAGAACCCTGGGTTGCTGAAGCATTCACTGATTGCTTCGCATTGGCAAGGCTACCTTTGCTCGCTGAGCGTCTGCACAGCTACCTTAATCGCCATCACCTTCCAAGTCTATCAGCCGTTCCAAACCGGAGAATATGTCCAAGCCTTGTTGCTGATCATCGGACCGATTCTGTTCGGACTGCTGGGCAGCAGCATCTATCAAAGATTCGAAAAGAAACGAACACAATTGATACTTGAAGATAATCTCTGAATTTTACTTTAAAACGAAAAAAAAAGGAACCGCTCAGACCGAATCACCTGAGCGGTTCCTTTTTTGCGTCTGGAAGCTCCTACTTAGCGCTGCGCCTCAATTCATAGAAGTATTGCACAATCGGATGCTTCATTTTCACTGATTTTTCCATGTCGATGATCCGCTTTTTGCCGACGCGCCGGTCCATTAAGGCCAGGCAATTCAACAGGATGTCTGTGCTCGCGAGGCTGTCTTCGATGGGTTGGCTCAAAAATACATTCGCGGTTTTGTAAAAATCGGATTTGCTTAACGCCGCTTGGGCGGCCATCGTTTGCTTCGCATATGCCAACAATTTGCGGTCGCTCGCGATCACGGCCAACCGTTCTTCCGGCACCTTTCCGCCGGTTTCTTGCCTGATTTGTTCAATTTCGTCATCACTGACCGGAAGCATGATTGCGGGATCATTCTTGATATCCTGTTCCGACTGGTACCACTTCATTCCTGTCGTTCCGTCCTTCATGTTGAAGATTTTTTTATTGTCCACTACTATGCAGCACTGGCCGTTTTTATCGGGTGTGTAGCGGTAGCTGGTGGATAGGTACCCCACTCTGCCGACCAAAGCAGGCGCGAGGAAGCTCTCCAACTGCGGCTTCATTTTACTCCAAATCATAATATCCTCCATCGAGCAGCTTTAGTGCTGTCCATTTATTCTTCTTTACATTATGTCCAAAAATATCATGGTAGGTCAATCCTTTTAAACAACCGAATCTCCTTTTTTTTGCCGTCACATTTTGCATCGGGACGTTTCAATCGTCCTGTATTGCGGAGTATGCTAAAATGTAAGCGTGAAGCATACAGAAGAAATACAGCCAGACATGCCGAATAAGGAGATTCGAAATGAAAAAGGGCAGGCTTGACCACATATCGCTTTTTTCTTGCATTTTACTCAGTCTGATGCCACTAAGTCTCATTCGCAGGGGTCCCGACGAAACTGAAGGAGCGATCGCAGAATCCGGCCTGATTCTGCGACCCGTTCCTTCGGTTGCTGTCCGACTGGATGTTCCGCTCCTGAATCAGCTGGATCCGCCGGCTCTTTTGCTCGGCTGCGAAGTAACCTCGCTGGCTATGATCCTGCAGTACAACGGGATAACGGTCACGAAAAACGAACTCGCAGACAAGCTTCCAGTGGTGCCCATCTACTATGAAAACGGACTGCAAGGTAACCCGAACGAAGGCTTTGTCGGCGATGTCACCGGTTCGGATTACGGTTTTTGCGTCTACCATGGCCCCATCGCGGCATTGGCATCCGAATACATCCCATCTGCTCGCGTAGAGGATATCAGCGGACAGTATTTTGATTCTGTTATCGCAGCCCTGGACCGGGGCTATCCCGTTTGGGTCGTCACCACGACTACCTTCCTGCCTGATGATGAATTGGAAGTTTGGCAAACGCCGACAGGTCCCGTCAACATCAGCTACATCATGCACAGCGTTGTGGTCGTCGGGTATAGCGCCGAGAGTCTGTACATCAATAATCCTTATGGACAAAAGGATCAGGAAATCGACCGGCAAAACTTCATCCTCGCATGGGAACAGATGGGCAAACAAGCCGTCTATATCGCAGCCGGGACGCCCGATCAGACGAAAATGCAGTCCACAGAATAGGGTTCAACGCTCACAGCGCGAAAATCAATCCCTAAAGGGTAATTACTGAAGGGTGAAACTCTCTGAGTCAATGTGTTTGAAAATTCGAATCCTGGGCATTTTTATAGTACATAAGTGCCTTTTTCATGACAATACAGCAAAAAGCCAGCCACAACGATCGCATGGATCATTGTGGCTGGCTTTTGATTCGCAGATATGGAATCTATTTTTTTTCATCCTCGTGCATCTTGCGGATCAATTCATCGATTTTGCTGCCATAAGCCACCGATTCATCACGTTTAAAAATCAATTCCGGTGTCTTGTAAAGTGACAGACGCGTGCCAAGTTCTTTGCGGACAAGGCCAGTCGCCTTATCCAAACCTTGTTGCGTTTTTTCGCGATCGCTGGCAAGTTCCGACAATGTGCTGTAATAGATGGTTGCTTGCTGCAAATCTCCGGTGATTTCCACATCGGTGATGTTTACATTCGCAACCCGCGGGTCCTTTACACGCTTAGCCAAAATATCATTCACTTCGCGTTGTATTTCTTGTCTTATTCTTCCGGCTCTGAAATTAGCCATTTCGGTTCACCTCTCAATAGGTCGATTGCTGCAGTGCTTTATTTCTTGATTTCCACCATATGGTACGCTTCGATGACGTCATCGATGCGGATATCGTTGTAATCTTCGATCATCACACCACATTCGAAGCCTTTTTTAACTTCTTTGGCATCATCCTTGAATCGTTTCAAGCTGGCAAGTTTGCCGTCAAAGATGACGATGTTGTCACGGATGATACGGATACTGCTGTTTCTGCCGATGTAACCATCAGTTACGAACGCTCCACCGATTGTGCCGACTTTAGATACTTTATAAGTCTCACGGATAAGCGCTTGGCCTGTTACTTGCTCTTCGAATTCAGGATCCAGCATCCCTTTCATCGCTGTTTCGATTTCATCGATGGCGTTGTAGATGATGCGGTGCAGACGGATGTCCACATTTTCGCTTTCTGCTTGGATCTTCGCTTGAGGAGTCGGGCGAACGTTGAAACCGATCATGATCGCATTGCTGGCTGCAGCCAAAGTAACATCACTTTCGTTGATCGCTCCAGCTGCTGAGTGGACGATTTTGACGCGTACACCCTCAACCTCGATTTTTTGCAAGCTTGCGGCCAATGCTTCAACCGAACCTTGTACGTCAGCTTTGATGATGACGTTGACTTCCTTCAGCTCTCCGTCTTTCAAACTGGAGAACAAGTTGTCCAGGGTTACGCGGTTTTGTGTTGAACGTTGTTCCATAAGGGCACGTTTCGCACGTTCTTCACCTGCTTGACGCGCAGTCTTCTCATCTTCAAAGACGACAAAGTGATCGCCGGCTTGCGGTGCTGCATTCAAACCTGTGATTTCGACCGGCATTGCAGGTCCAGCTGTTTTTACGCGTCTGCCTTGATCGTTGGTCATTACACGGACACGGCCATGCGTATTACCGACTACGATCGGATCGCCGATTTTCAAAGTACCTGACTGCACCAAGACGGTAGCGATCGGGCCTTTGGATTTATCCAAACGGGCTTCGATGACGGAACCGATCGCTAAACGATTCGGATTAGCTTTCAATTCCTGTACTTCAGCAACCAACAGGATCATTTCCAACAATTCATCGATTCCTTGTCCGAACTTAGCCGAGATGTTGACGAAAATTGTTTCGCCGCCCCAAGCTTCAGGAACCAACCCTTGATCGGACAGTTCCTGCATTACGCGGTCCGGATTTGCTGTCGGTTTATCGATTTTATTAACGGCAACAATGATAGGAACATCAGCAGCTTTCGCATGGTTGATGGCTTCGATTGTTTGCGGCATCACACCGTCGTCAGCTGCGACAACGATGATCGTGATATCTGTGACATCCGCTCCGCGGGCACGCATCGTCGTGAAGGCAGCATGTCCTGGAGTATCCAAGAACGTGATCGGTTTGCCGTCGATTTTAACCTGATAAGCTCCGATATGCTGCGTGATTCCGCCTGCTTCGGTTTGGATTACGTTCGTGTTGCGCAATGAGTCCAAAAGCGTCGTTTTACCATGATCGACGTGCCCCATGATTGTGACAACAGGTGGTCTTGAAACTAATTCTTCCGGATTTTCTTCCATTTCGAAATAGCTGTCCAAATCGGAAATATCCTGAACGATTTTTTCTTCGGCTTCGATGCCATAATCGGCAGCCAACAATTCCAAGGCATCTTTTCCTAATGCTTGGTTTTGTGTGACCATGATGCCCATCAGGAATAATTTCTTGATGATTTCAGCTGGTTCACGGTGCAACTTTTTGGCAACTTCCATTACATTCATGCCATCTGTATAGACGAAAGTTTCCGGTAACTCGCGGAATTTGCGTGGAGGCACTGCAGGTCCTTGCTTAGTTGTGCCTTTTTTGAACTTCGACCGTTTGTTTTTGTTGTAGGGATTGTTGCCTCTCCCTTGATTTCCTTGGCTGCGCGGATTGGAACCGCCTGAATTTTGGCCGTATGATGGACGGTTTGATTTGGCTGGCGCATTGGTAGTAGTATTAGTGTTTGCAGTTTTCTGCACTGGTTTGTCATTTGATTTGTTTGGCGAAACAGAGTCAACTCGATTCATTTTAGTATTTGGACGATTTTGTCCAGCTTGGCTTGTGGCTTGCGCCGGCCGATTTGTATTCTTTTCTGAAACATTTCTTGCTTGTCCTTTATTTTCGGAACCGTTTTTTTGATTCGGAGAAGGATTCGATGGTTTATTTTTCATGTCTGTGTTTTTCCTCAGTTCACTCTTATCAGTAGGTTTATGTGTTCCAGTTGCAGGTGCTTTTTTGTTGTCTGCTGGTTGCTTTTTCTGTGTCGCATTGGACTGCGGTGCACTTGGCTTGGCAACCTGATTTCCAGCAGCGGAAGAGATGGATTGGTTCAACTTTTTGATGTCTCCGTCTTCCATGGTTGACATATGGCTATGATAATCGATCCCCAATTGTTTTGCTTTATCCAACACCGTTTTGCTTGATATCTTGTGTTCTTTTGCATACTCGTAGACACGTTTTTTTTCCATGTCATCACCTTCCTTATCTCATTACTTTGTTCCTTTCAGCCGCATGAAACTTTTGGCGAATCCTCTATCGGTCAAGGCGCAAATGGAACGGGACTTGCCTATTGCTTGACTGATTTGTTCCGAAGTGAAATGCACCAGGAACGGGACTTCATAATAGCGGCATTTGTTTTCTAATTTTTCTTTGGTGTTATCGCTGCAGTCAGTCGCACAAAGGACGAAGACTGCTTCATTTTTTTGGATGGACTTGATGGTCATTTCTTCACCTGTGATCAATTTGCCGGCGCGCAATGCCAAGCCCAGCAAATTCAACATCTTGTCTTCAGGTGTCATAATAAGCTCCTTGCTTTTTGGTGTTCAACGTAATCGAATAACTCCTGATAGAACGCATCACTGATCGCGGTCTCAAGGTGTTTGTCCAAAAGGTGTTGTTTCCAAGCCTTCTGCACCAATGCAGGTTCCAGAGAGACATAGGCTCCACGGCCATTCATGCGGCCGGTTGGGTCAATGGCAACTTCACCTGCTTGATTTTTTACGATGCGGACCAATTCTTTTTTTGGTTTCATCTCATTGGAGACGATACATTTCCTCATCGGAATTTTTCTTGTCTTCATAAACCTTCACCTCACTGATTAGTCTTGATAGTCCTCTGCTAATTCATCATAGCTTTGTTCCGGATCTGTCTCGACTTCCGAGATCAGTTGCTCTACATCTTCAGGATCAAGGATTTTTTCATCGTTTTCGTATTCTTCCGTATAATCCGTATCTTCCGCCGGGACTGTGATGTCATCAGCGACTTCTTCAGCCGTGAAAATCTTATCCAAGCCTGCAAAAGAATGAAGCGTATCAGCATCTTCTTCATCGGATGCAACTTTTTGAGCACCAGATTCCATCAATAGCTTATTATACTCCGTTTCGGACTTGATATCGATTTTATAGCCTGTCAATTTGGCCGCTAAGCGAGCATTTTGACCTTTTTTACCGATTGCCAATGATAGTTGGTAATCCGGAACGATGACTGTGCAACTGCCGTCTGCTTGATGGAAATCGACATTGACGACTTGTGCCGGATTCAGTGCATTTCCGATATAGATCGACGGATCTTCATTCCATTCAACGATATCCATATTTTCTCCGCGCAATTCGTTGACGATCGCTTGGACACGTTGGCCTCTCGGTCCTACGCAAGTTCCGACAGGATCGACGTTCTTATCGCGGGAGCGCACGGCAACCTTGGAACGGTCCCCTGCTTCACGTGCGATCGAAACGATTTCGACTACGCCATCGAAGATTTCAGGAACTTCCTGTTCAAACAATCTCTTCAGCAAGTCGGGATGACTGCGGCTGACAAAAACTTGCGGCCCTTTTGATGTGTTTTCGACTTTTGTGACGTACACTTTGATGCGGTCGTGCGGCTGGAACGTTTCATTCGGAATCTGCTCCTGCTTGGACAAAACAGCCTCAATTTTCCCAAGGCTCACATAAATATAGCGGCTGTCCATTCTTTCGACAACGCCCGTCAAAATATCATTCTCATAAGCGATGAATTGATTGTAGACGATGCTGCGCTCCGCTTCACGGATACGTTGCATGATGACTTGTTTGGCTGTCTGAGCTGCAATCCGTCCAAAATCTTTAGGAGTGACCTCAAAACGGATCTTATCGCCTAATTCGTATGCCTTGTTGATCTGCAGAGCATCCTCCAGGCTGACTTCCAAAGTCGAATCGAACACCATATCCACTACTTCTTTAACAGCGTAGACATGGATGTCCCCTTTTTTAGTATCGAATTCCACTTCGACGTTTTGGGCCTGTCCGTAATTGCGTTTGTATGCAGACACAAGCGCAGCTTCCAACGCACTGATGACAATCTCTTTTGAAATACCTTTGTCTTTTTCCAACACTTCAAGAGCACTTAACATTTCTTTGCTCATATTACTTGTTCACTCCTATCTCAAAAAATGATTAAAATTGGATAGCCAATCTTGCGTTTGCGATCTGTTTTCTTTCGATTTCGATATCTTTTGTTCTGGTTTTGATTCTGATCGTCAATACGACGGAGTCATCGTTTACTTCCTTCAACGTTCCTTCGTAGAATTTCTCACCATCAATCGCCTGATAGAAGGACAGATGCACGTATTTACCGATGGCATTCTGCATATCTGCTTCAGTCTTTAATGGACGCTCTGCGCCTGGCGAGGACACCTCCAGGAAATACGCCTGAGGGATCGGATCCGGATCGATGGCATCCAATGCTTCACTGACTTTTTCG
The DNA here is from genome assembly GCF_900112935.1 of Trichococcus pasteurii. Lineage (GTDB taxonomy): Bacteria > Bacillota > Bacilli > Lactobacillales > Aerococcaceae > Trichococcus > Trichococcus pasteurii. The sequence continues at coordinate 136,786 of NZ_FONM01000002.1, read as the reverse complement.
CTGATCAATGCGCACTCTTCGATATCGATGCCGCCTGGTTTGTCTATATAGATTCTGAGAAACCAGTTTTTCCCTTCCTTCAAAAACTCCATATCCACTAATTCTAAATTCTGTTCATCAACTATTGGTTGAACCACTACTCGAACTTCATCTACTACACGACTCACAGAAATCCTCCTTTATCAATCCTACACCACTGTCTTACATTGGCTGACTGCGTAAAAAGAGTGAGCGTTTCCGCTCACTCCATCCGACGACTTATTCTTTTATAATCATACACCATTGTGTCAGTAAATGCAAGGACTTACCAATCTAAAGGCTTTGGAATAGCCTTCCTCTAAAAATCAAATAAAGAAAGTTGATTTTCATCGGGTAAGTTTTTCAACACTCCGTTTTCATTCATGTAATCGATGATCGTTTTCGAAACCTTCCCTCTCGTCGCCAGATCCTCTTTGGAAAGGAACGGTTGGGCTTCCCTCGCTTGAACGATCTGGTTCGCCACGTTGCCGCCTAATCCTGGGATGGCCCGGAACGGCGCAATCAGTGCGTCCCCCTCGATCACGAAATTATTGGCGTGCGATTTATCAAGATCGACCATCTTGAAGTTGAAGCCGCGCTCCACCATCTCGTTCGCCAATTCAAGGACGGTCAACAAACTTTTTTCCTTGACCGACGCTTCCAAACCCTTGTCCATGATTTCTTTCATGCGGGTCTTGATCATTTCTTTCCCTTGCGTCATCGCAACCAAATCAAAATCCTGCGCGCGCACGGAGAAGAAGGCGCAGTAATAACGGATCGGCTGGTGCACTTTGAAATAAGCAACACGCAAAGCCATCAATACGTACGCAGCCGCATGGGCTTTCGGGAACATGTATTTGATCTTCAGGCACGACTGGATATACCATTCAGGTATTTCCTTCGCCCGCATCTCCGCTTGCCAGTCATCAGGGATCCCCTTCCCTTTACGGACACTCTCCATGATTTTGAAGGCCAGTCCGTCATCCATACCGTGATGGATCAGATAGACCATGATGTCATCACGACAGCCGATAACGTCCGCCAACGGGATGTTGTTCTCGCGGATGAGCGTTTCGGCATTGCCCAGATAAACGTCCGTACCGTGGGAAAGGCCCGAAATCTGCAGCAATTCCGCAAAGGTGTTCGGGCTCGTCTGCTCCAGCATCCCACGGACAAAGCGCGTCCCGAATTCAGGTATTCCGAGTGTTCCGGTTTTGCTGAATATCTGCTCCGGCGTGATCCCCAACACTTCGGTACCGCCGAAAATCTTCATGACATCCGGATCGTTGGGCGGGATTGTCTGCGGATCGATTCCGGACAGATCCTGCAGCATCCGGATTACGGTCGGATCATCGTGTCCAAGTATATCCAATTTCAGCACGTTATCATGGATGGAGTGGAAGTCGAAGTGGGTCGTTTTCCACTCAGAGTCCTGCGCATCGGCCGGGAACTGGATCGGTGTGAAATCATAGACATCCATATAGTCCGGAATGACGATGATGCCGCCGGGATGCTGTCCGGTCGTCCGTTTCACGCCCGTGCAGCCTTTTGCCAACCTGTCGATTTCCGCCGATGAGAATCTGAAGTTGTGGTCCCGCTCGTAGGCTTTCACATACCCATAAGCTGTCTTGTCCGCAACCGTGCCGATCGTTCCGGCCCGGTACACATACTCCTCGCCGAAGAGCTCTTTCGTGTAGGCATGGGCCTGTGCTTGGTATTCCCCTGAGAAGTTCAAGTCGATATCGGGAACTTTGTCTCCGTAGAAACCAAGGAAAGTTTCGAAAGGTATGTCGTGCCCATCGCGGTCCATGTCTGTTCCGCATTTCGGACAATCCTTTTTCTCCAGATCGTACCCGGAACCGATCGATCCGTCTTCATAGAAATAGGAATATTTGCATTCCGGGCAGCGGTAATGCGGCGGCAAAGGATTGACTTCCGTTATCCCGGTCATGGTGGCTACAAAACTTGAGCCGACCGAGCCCCGGGACCCTACCAGGTAACCGTCCTGGTTGCTTTTCAGCACCAGTTTTTGGGAAATCAGATAGATGACCGAGAAGCCGTTGCCGATGATCGAGTTGAGCTCTTTCTCCAGCCTTTTTTCGACCAGTTCAGGGAGTTCTTCGCCATAGAGACGTTTTGCTTCATCATAAGAAAGTCGCGTGACCTCCTCGTTCGCCCCCTCCATGTTCGGCGTATACAATTGGTCCTTGATCGGGACAATCACTTCAATGCTGTCGGCAATTTTTTGGGTGTTGTACACGACGATTTCCTTGGCTTTTTCTTTGCCGAGGAAGGAGAAACAGTCCAACATCTCATCAGTCGTCCGGAAATGGGCTTCCGGCATGTGCAGGACTTTCCCTTGGTTCACCTTCAAAGATCCGATCAATATTTCCCGGTAGATGGCGTCCTCCTTGTTCAGGTAATGGACATTCCCGGTTGCGACGACCGTTTTGCCCAGTTCATCCCCAATGGCGACAATCTGGGTGATGATCTCTTCCAGATCGCTTTCATTCTTGACCAGTTCCTTCGTGATGAGCGGGGCGTAGACTTCTTTCGGCATGACTTCGATGTAATCATAGAACTTGGCTTTCGCTTTTGCTGCTTCCGCCCCTTTTTGCATCATCGCCTCAAATATCTCGCCTTCGCTGCAGGCAGAACCGATCAATAAGTTTTCCCGGCTAGCTTGCAGGACGCTGCGCGGAAGGCGCGGTGTCCGGTAATAATAATCGATGTTCGAAGCAGAAATGATTTTGAACAGGTCCTTCAGCCCATCCTGATTTTTTGCCAAAATCGTTGCATGGAAAGGCCGGGCCCGTTTGTATGAATCGCCACCGCCTATGTATTTGTTTAGTTCATCATGAAACAGGATGTTGTGCTCATCGCGGGCTTCCTTAAGGAATATCCAGCAGAGTGCCCCGGTTGTTTCGGAATCGTAAACGGCACGGTGATGCTGTTCCAAGCCGACACCATAGCGTTTCGCCAACGTATTCAAACGATGGGATTTCAATTGGGGATGCAAGAAACGGGACATCTCCAAAGTATCGATCACTGGTTGTGGTGCTTCTGGCATGCCGTAGCGTTCATAGCTGTTGTTCAGGAAGCCCATGTCAAAACTGGCATTGTGGGCTACGAGAATGGTTCCCTCAGCGAATGCGGCGAATTCCTCGAGCACCGTTTTTTCCGGTTTGGAATCGCGCACCATGTCATCGGTTATTCCGGTCAATTGGATGGTAGTCTGCGATAATGGATGGCCAGGATTGATGAATTCTTCGAATGTCGCGATGACATTGCCTTTGTACATCTTTACGGCAGCCAGCTCGATGATCGTGTCGTACACTGCCGACAATCCAGTCGTTTCCACGTCGAATACGACATAGGTCGCTTCGCTGAGATCCTCATGGACCGGATTATAGGCTATCGGAACGCCATCATCGACAACGTATGCTTCAATTCCGTACAGTATTTTAACATTGTTCGCTTTTCCGGCTGCGTGGGCATCGGGGTAGCCTTGCGCAGCTGCATGGTCAGTCAGAGCAATGGCTTTGTGTCCCCATTTCGCTGCTTGTTTGACAAAATCACCGATGCCGTTGGTGGCATCCATCTGACTCATGTTTGAATGCAGATGCAATTCCACCCTTTTTTCGTCTTCGGGCGCACGATCTTTCCGTTCCGCATGAGCCACCTCGTTCACGTCCCGGGCATTCACAACCAAATCACGCATGAACGTGTCTTCTTGGACACTTCCGCGTACGCGCACCCAGATGCCTTTTTTGACCAGCTCGAAGTTTTGTTCATCTGTTTCATTCGAAGAGAACAGCTTAACCGAAAACGAGGAAGTGTAATCCGTCATTTTGAATACAAGCAGTTTTCGGCCGGAGCGCAGTTCACGGATTTCGCTGTCAAAAATATAGCCTTCGATGACCACGGACCGCTCTTCTTCGGTAATTGAAGCCATCTGCTTGATTTCTTCCTTGCCGGAAATTTGTCTGCCGATCAACAAAGGGCCGTTGCTGCCTGCTTTAGATTGAGACCCATCACTGCGCTGTCTTTCCTGTTGGTTTTGTTTGATGGCTTCTTCTGCTTGTTTGACCAGCATTTCATCCTGCTCTTGTTTCCTTGCCAGATATTGTGCCATTCTGGCTTCGGAGGCTGCCTCGTCCACTTCAATCGTGATTTGGAAACTTGGAAATCCCAAGACCAGGTAGTTCTGTTGGATCACGGATAAGTAGTTATCCGCCAAATGATTTTTGGTGATCTCGTTTTCAACATTGATCACGACTTTGTTGTCCAGGACAACTGGCGTATGCTTGGCAAACAGACTCTGAACCAGCGGAGAGGATATGTTGCTGCGCTGGACGACCGTTTCCCAATAATCCAGAATGCTCTCGTTCGTCAAAATCGGTTTCCTTGTTTTGATCTGAAAATCGATCGTGGCGATGGATTGGAATTTTATTTTCATGTGGTTCATCAAAGCATTGAACACTTCGAAAGGCAGGACGTTATCAAAAACGAACTGGAATGACCATAATTTGGATTTTTTATGCACGATGACCCGTTCGATTTCCCCGCTTTCAAAATACGGTAGATACTCCGGTTGGTGATGCAGATTTATCTGTTCCAGCATCTGTTGGAACAATTCATGTTTCGATAATGCCATTTGATCTCTCCTTCTCAACTAACGAACAAAAAGATCCAAAGAATGAACTTTCCTTTCTTTGAATCTTCCTATTTTCTTTCTATCATTGGCCAAAGAAAAATCTTTGAATATCATTCCAAGTGACGATGACCATCAGCAAGAGCAGAAGTCCCATTCCGACAGCTGTGATGATGCCTTCCTTCTCCGGATCCAGTGGCTTGCCTCTGATTCCTTCCACTACGTTCAGCAGCAGTTTTCCGCCATCCAAAGCCGGAATCGGCAACAGATTCACGACACCAAGGTTGATGCTCAAGTAAGCCAGGAAACTGAGCACGCTAAGAAAGCCATAATCAACGACTTGTTCGGTAGCCGCATAGATGGCGACAGGCCCGCCGAATGAATCAGCCTGGAAGCCGGTCCTGAACATGGCGAAGACCAGACCGAAAATGGAAGTGGCGATCACCCAGAACTCTTCGAATCCGTAACTGATTTTAGCCATCAAGGTGCGATCCATAGGGGGAGCGACACCGATCAAGCCATAGTCATTACCTTGCTCATCGGTTTTCGTGTCAGGCGTGACGAGGACATCACGTGCTTCCTGGCCGCCTGTCATGACTGTAAGTGTGATTTCGTTGCCCGGATTAGCTTGGATGGACGCAACCAGTTCCGTCCAATCGGCGATTTCCTCGCCATTCACAGCCAGCACTTCGTCATCTACCCGCAATCCGGCTGCCTGCGCCGGGCTTTCCGGTTGGATTTCCCCTAGCCGGTTATCGTTGACCGTAACTCCGCCTTGCACGAACGCAATCGTAATGAACACGGCGATACCCAAAATGAAATTATTCATCGGCCCCGCAAAGTTCGTCATCATCCGTTTCAGCAAAGGAGCTGATTGGTATTGCACATCGATGGGAGCGATCTGAACCTCCGTTCCGTCGGTTTCGATGATTGTCGCATCGCGTTTGACCGCATAGGTAACTGGTTCCGAACTTCCCGGAATGATCCCTTTTATGAAGAGTGCGTGTTCCAGATCAGCCTCCAGTAATTCTATCGGAACAGCCTGCAAATGCTGTTTGTTGCTTAAATCTATTTGAGTGACCTGTTGTGCTTCGTCAAGGGATATGTTAAGCGGCATACCGGGTTTCAACTCGTTGTCCTCATCCCCGATGCCGGCCATCCGCACATAACCGCCGATGGGCAGCATCCGGATCGTATAGGTTGTTCCGTTATTGCGATGAGAGAAGATTTTCGGTCCCATGCCGATTGCGAATTCACGAACCAAAATGCCAGCTTTTTTCGCAAAATAGAAATGGCCGAATTCATGGATGATCACTAATATGCTGAACACGATAATGAACGTTATGATTGTCTGAAACATGTAATCCCTCCCTTTCTTTATCTTGCCTTCGCTTTGTTAAAATATGAAATGCAGAAAAATATGGAACACAGGCATCACAAAAAGCGTGCTGTCGAACCGATCAAGCATACCGCCATGTCCGGGCAATATCTTCCCGGCATCCTTGACACCGAAGTAGCGTTTGAATGCCGATTCAACCAGATCACCCATCTGGCCGCAGACCGAAAGCAGGACAGCCAGCATGATCTGGAGTCCCATCGATAACCCCAGGGGATTGTAGTAATGGAAAAACACGATAGCGATCAACACAGCAGCGACCGATCCGCCGACGGAGCCTTCGATTGTTTTGTTGGGGCTGATTGCCGGTGCCAATTTGTTCTTGCCTATTTTTCTTCCGATCATGTAAGCGCCGATATCCGTCCCCCAGATGATGAACAGCACTAAAAGCACCATCCAAAAGCCGATATCCCTTGTCTGCATGAAATAATAAAATCCTCTCCCCACATAAAGGGAAGTCAGAACGGAAGCAGCTGCATCGTCAAATGAAAAATCATTTCTTGAGAACACTGTAAACACGAACAGTATCAACGCTTCCAAGTATATCAAAAGCATGGCATCAATGCCGTCAGGGATGAAGTGCAGATAGGATTCCGGCAACATCAAAAGGACGGTCGCCAAAGCAGTTATGATACCCTCCACACTGAAAATGGACATTTTTTTCATTTTCAATAATTCTTGGACTGCGATCAAGCCGATTGCTGTCATGAGCAATTGCAACGGCAGTCCCCCAAACCATAGGAATGGGATAAAAACGGCAGCAGCCAATACGCCTGTGATGACTCTTGTCTTCATATGTATCCTCCCTATATGCCGCCGAAGCGACGATTGCGATGCTGATATTCAGCTAACGCAGCCTGTAAGCTGGCTGTTGAAAAATCAGGCCAAAATTCCTCCGTGAAGTACATTTCGCTGTAGGCAGCCTGCCAAAGCAAAAAGTTGCTCAACCGGATTTCTCCGCTGGTGCGGATCAGCAAGTCGGGATCCTGCCATTCACCAAGTCCGCTTGTGAATAGATATCCAGCGAATACTTCATCAGTGATTGCGTCTGCTGAGAGTGTGCCCGATTCAACGTCGCGTGCAATCATTTTTGTGGCTTGAAGGATTTCAGCCCTGGAACCATAATTCAAAGCGAAATTCAAAATCAAACCGGTATTGTCTTTCGTTTTTTCGATCGCATTTTGCACGACCTTCAGCGTCTTCTCGGGCAATTGATCTATCCAGCCGATGGTCGTCACTTTGATGTTGTTCTGCATCAATTCCGGCATGAATACATCAAAAAAATCGATGGGCAAACCCATCAAAAACTTGACTTCATCAGTCGGACGTTTCCAGTTTTCTGTTGAAAAGGCATATAGCGTCAGTACCTTAATGTTCAGGCGACTTGCTTCTATGGCTATCCTTTTCACGGTATTCATGCCCTCTTTATGTCCGTAGACCCGCGGCATCAATTTATTCTTAGCCCAACGGCCGTTTCCGTCCATGATGATGGCGACATGGGCTGGAACGATGCCGTTCTCATCGAACGGCAAATCTGTTTTTGGATTCTCACTCTTGAATAGAGCCATGCTTTATCCCTCACTTTTTCGTAACTCTTTTTATTTTAACAAAAACCCGCCCGAATTCCTATGATTAACAGGAAATTATATAATTTTTAAAAAGAGCCAGGGCACAAATCATTCGAAATGATTTGCGCCCTGGCTGCTTTCCAACGGATGGAATTTTAAACGTCCAAAATTTCTTTTTCTTTGTCCGCTGTTATTTTGTCGATTTCTTTGGAAGATTTGTCGGTGAACTCTTGTACCTTCTTTTCGTAAGTGCGCAACTCGTCTTCTGTGATTTCTTTGTTCTTTTCTGCTTTTTTCAACGCTTCGATGGCATCGCGGCGGATATTGCGGATAGAGATCTTAGCCGCTTCATTTTCTTTGCCGACGGTTTTCGCCAACTCTTTGCGTCTTTCTGAAGTTAATGGCGGAATCACCAAACGGATGACGTTTCCGTCGTTGGCTGGGTTGATGCCCAAGTCGCTCTGGTAGATTGCGCGTTCGATATCACCGATACTGGATTTATCGTAAGGTGTTACCAACAACATGCGTCCTTCAGGAATCGTGATGGAAGCCAACTGATTCACTGGCGTGCTCGCTCCGTAGTATTCCACTTCGATGCGGTCCAATAAACTCGCATTCGCGCGGCCAGCCCGAATCGAGCCGAGTTCGCGGATCAGAGCAGCTTCCGTCTTTTTCATTCTTTCGAGCGCATTATCCAGGATTGCTTTAACCATGATTATTTCCCCCTAACAGTCGTTCCGATATCTTCTCCCATTATAACACGGCGAATATTCCCTTGTCTGTTTAAGTTAAATACAACCAGCGGGATGTCGTTATCCATGCTTAATGAGCTTGCTGTGGTATCCATTACTTGCAGTCCTTTGGAAATAACATCCAAATGAGTCAATTCAGAGAATTTTGTTGCGTTCAAATCCTTCATCGGATCGGATGAATAGACCCCATCAACATTGTTCTTAGCCATCAAAATAACGTCAGCATTGATTTCAGCGGCACGAAGGGCTGCTGTCGTGTCAGTAGAGAAGTATGGATTGCCGGTACCGGCAGCAAAGATCACAACGCGTCCTTTTTCAAGGTGACGGACAGCTCTTCTGCGGATATAAGGTTCAGCAATTTGTCTCATTTCGATGGAAGTCTGCACACGGGTAGGAACCCCTTCATTCTCCAGTGCATCCTGAAGAGCCAGAGAATTCATGACAGTCGCAAGCATACCCATATAGTCGGCTTGCGCTCTCTCCATACCCATTTCAGCGCCAGTCGTACCGCGCCAAATATTGCCTCCGCCCACAACGATAGCGATTTCCACGCCCAAGTCATGGACTTCTTTGATTTCTTTTACGATTTCTTCAATCGTCGGTGGGTTGATTCCGAAACCAGTGTTGCCCGCTAAAGCTTCACCACTTAGTTTTAAAACAACGCGTTTGTATTTTGGTTCACTCATTCTATATTTCCCTCCGTAATTGGCTGACCCCTGATCAATCAGGCTTATGACTATGATAAAAAAGCCCCAATTAAGGGGCAATTTTCATTATTTTTTGACTTGGCTCATAACTTCTTCTGCGAAGTCCACAGAGCGTTTTTCGATACCTTCGCCTACAGCGTAGCGGACGAATGATTTAACAGAGCCGCCTTTAGATGCAGCATATTGTGAAACTGTTTGATCTGGATCTTTAACAAAAGGTTGATCGTTCAATGAAATTTCGCTCAAGAATTTGTTCAAACGGCCTACGATCATTTTTTCAACGATGTTGGCTGGTTTGCCTTCGTTCAATGCTTGTTCAGTAAGAACTTTCTTCTCATGCTCAAGTTCTTCTGCAGAAACTTCGTCGCGAGAAACATATTTAGGATTGATGGCAGCGATGTGCATAGAGATGTCCTTAGCAGCATCAGCATCAGTAGATCCTTCCAATACTGTCAATACAGCGATACGTCCGCCTTGGTGCAGGTAAGCGCCGAAAGCATCAGCATCCGTTTTTTCAACGATAGTAAAACGACGCAAAGTAATTTTTTCGCCGATTACTGTAGTAGCGTTCAAGATAACATCGTTCAATGAACCCTCAGCAGTTTCGATTGCTAAAGCAGCTTCCAAAGTTTCTGGCTTGTTTTTAGCGATGATTGCTGTGATATCAGCTACCAAGTTTTGGAATTTGTCGTTTTTCGCAACAAAGTCAGTTTCTGCATTGATTTCAGCGATAACAGCTGTATTTCCGTCAACATATACGTTTGCAAGTCCTTCAGCAGCGATACGGTCAGCTTTTTTAGCTGCTTTTGCCATACCATTTTCTCTTAGGTAGTCAACCGCTTTGTCCATGTCGCCATCGACTTCTACTAGAGCTCTTTTAGCATCCATCATGCCTACGCCTGTCATGTCGCGTAATTCTTTAACCATTTTTGCTGTTACTTGTGCCATTCTATGATTCCTCCTGAATATTCTTTTTCATAAAAAAAACTGCCCCAAAGAGATAGAAAAGATGTCGGCTACCTAATTGGCTATATCTTTCTTCTTTTCTGAGACAGCTCGTTACTTCAAACTAAATAGGAAATATTATTCGTTGTCGCCTTCAACGACTTCAACGATTTCTTCTAATGAAGTTGCTTCATCAGCTTCAGCTGCAAAAGTTTCTTCAACAGAAATTTCAGCTTGATCATTTCCTTGGTTGCCTTCGATGAAAGCATCAGCCATTTTAGCAGTGATCAATTTAACTGCACGGATAGCATCATCATTTGAAGGGATTACTACGTCGATTTCATCTGGATCACAGTTAGTGTCAACCATAGCGACGATAGGAATGTTCAATTTGTGCGCTTCTTGAACAGCGATTCTTTCTTTTCTTGGGTCAACGATGAACATTACATCCGGGATTCTAGGCATATCTTTGATACCGCCCAAGAATTTTTCCAAACGTTCTTGTTCTTTTTTCAAGATTGAAACTTCTTTTTTAGGAAGTAGTTCGAAAGTGCCGTCTTCAGACATAGCTTCGATTGATTTCAAACGTTTGATACGTTTTTGGATAGTATCCCAGTTAGTCAAAGTACCACCTAACCAACGGTGATTTACGAAGAACTGACCTGAACGGATAGCTTCGTCTTTGATTGAATCTTGCGCTTGTTTTTTAGTCCCTACGAATAAAGCTACGCCGCCTTCTTCAGCAACGTTAAGCATATATTTGTATGCTTCGTCGACTAATTTCACAGTTTTTTGCAAGTCGATGATGTAGATACCGTTTCTTTCTGTGAAGATGTATCTCTTCATTTTTGGGTTCCAACGACGAGTCTGGTGACCGAAGTGTACGCCTGCTTCCAATAATTGTTTCATTGAAATTACTGCCATGTTTATTTCCTCCAAGTTTGTTTTTATTTTCCTCCCCTGATTTCTTCTACAGCAGAAACTCATCTTACGATAAGCAACGTCCGCCGTATCGATCAAGGTGTGAAATGTGGTTTTGCACCGTTGATAATTATATCGAATTACGCTGAAAGAAGCAAGTGTTTTTTCAGAAAATGAATAGCGGCAGCATCCTCACCGGATATTTCAGGATTGGATCCCCAGAATCTGCTTGATATCATCGTTCGTCAACCTTTGTCTGCTGAGCGCCTCTTCCCCTTCCGATACGATCAATTGATCAAAGAGCATTTTTTTGTCTTGCTGGAGTTGATTGATTTTCTCTTCGATGGTTCCTTCTGCGATGAATCGATACACTTGCACGTTTTTCTTTTGGCCGATGCGATGCGCTCTGCCTGCGGCTTGCTCTTCGACTGCCGGATTCCACCATAGATCAAAAAGGATCACCGTATCTGCGCCGGTCAGATTCAACCCGGTTCCGCCCGCTTTCAGGGAAATCAAAAAGACATCAGTCTGGCCTTCATTGAACTGGTTGACAAGCGTAATCCTTTCGGCAGGAGGGGTTTTCCCGCTGAGGTACAGATGACTTAAATTTTCCTTGGCCAACTCTGCTTCGATCAATTTCAGCATGGAAGTGAACTGTGAAAAAACCAAAACGTGCTGGTTGTTTTCTTGAGCGTTCTTCAAAATCTCGACCAGTTGTTCCAATTTACCCGATCCGCCCTCGTAGGCCACATCCACTAAGCGGGGATCGCAGCAGATTTGACGCAGACGGGTCAGCCCGGCCAAAATTTCCATGCGGTTCCGTTGGAAATCTTCACTGTCATAATCAGAAACCTTTTCCTGCAGTTGCTGCAGATAAGCCAAATACATGATTTTTTGGTCACGGTTGAGGCTGCTGTAGATATCCGCTTCCGATTTTTCGGGAAGGTCGCCCAACACATCCGCCTTCAGCCTGCGCAACATGAAGGGTTTGGCTGTTTTGGAAATGTCTTCGAGTGACATTTTTTTGAATTCCTGCAGTTTCGGGAACAACCCAGGCAAAATCAATTGGAAAATCGCCCAAAATTCCGTCACGCTGTTCTCGATTGGTGTTCCGCTCAAAGCGATATTGACCCGGGCATTCATTTTGGCTATCGCCCGGAACGTCTTCGTATTATAGTTGTTGACGTACTGGGATTCGTCCAGAATCATCGCGTAGAAATCACATTTTTGATAAGATTCGATGTCCTGACGGAAACTTTGATATGAGGTGATCGCAATGCCATTCTCCGGCAGCTGTGACAGTTGCTCTTCCCGTTCCTTTTTCACGCCGCTGATGACGCTTATCTCAAGCAAGGGCGCAAATTTTTGGAATTCGTATTTCCAGTTGTAGATCAGTGAAGCCGGCGCGATCACCAAAGCGGGTTTGCCTTCATTCTTCCCTTCCTCAACTTCGCTGAGCAGGAAGGTGATCAGCTGCAGCGTTTTGCCCAGTCCCATTTCATCGGCCAAAATACCGCCTAAGCCATAGTTGGCAAGGAATTTCAGCCATTTGAAGCCGGTGACTTGGTACGGACGCAAATCCGCCTGCAACGTTTTCGGCAGTTCAGCCGGGAACTCGTTCGGGTGCTTGATGAAATGATACAACTCATTAAGGAAATCTTGGCTGCCGACTTCAGGGTTCAGATCATTGATTTCTTTTTCAAGCGTCATGCTTTTGATCATCGGCATGGAGAGAGTCCCATCGTGAAGCTGAGACTCATCTTTGATCAACGAAAGGAAACGATTCATCTCCCTCATTGTTTCAGTCTCCAGAGACAGGATGCGCCCGTCTTCTGTTTTGTAATAGGCATCATTTTTTTTGAGGCTGTTCAATAATCTGTCTATTTCATTTTCCGAAATGCCACCGACATCAAAACGGATATCCAAGAAGGAATCCCTCGTTCTGCGTTGGACTGAAGTTGAAACTGCTGTGTTCTCGACTATCAGGTTCTGCAGATCCGGACTTAATTCGACCTCTGCATAGCGGCGCAAAGTTGGTATTTTTCTGTAAAGGAAGCTGAATAGGTCGACATCTTTTGTGGCCAGGAAGGATATTTGGTTTTCGATAATGTTGAATTCCAAATTTTCCAATACCTGCAGGATTCTTTCTTCGCCTATTGTGTCCCTGATCAGGAATTGCGACTCTGCTTTGGAGGCGCGGTTCTGTAGGAAGACCGTTTCCCCGTATTTGAAGAAAATTTCCCCTTTTATGCGCTTGGCAGGTCCACGGAAATGGATGGAGACAGTCAACGGCTCATCGATGATGTTGCGCTCCAGTTCCTCGCTGAAGTGCACCGATCCGATCTGTTTCAGCAATGGGATGACATAGGTCAGCAAATCCGATACGTCGGTCTCTTCGATTCCGATCACACTTGCATCCTCAAAACGTTTTTCAAAGAAAGAGAGGTACCCCAAAAGTTTATGCTGCTTCACACTGAGCGGATGGACTTTGTTGCCTTCAATCAACCAGTCATAATCCAACAGATGGATGATATTGTCCCGCTGGATGCGTAGCTCTATTCCTTTGCCTTTCTTTCCCAGCAGGAATTGATAGCCCGGTTTTTCGGGACTGATCTGCACATCCGGATACGTTTGATCGCCGGCAATCCATTCGACCCTGCCGGTTTGGATCAAATCAGCCAAAATGGAGTGCGCTGAACTCGGCGGAAGGATCAGATAGGAATCCAATTTTCTGGCCGTGACATTCAACAATTGCTTATTTAACGCAGCGGGTTGCTCTTCCAGTAACTTATGCAACCGGTAGATGATAGGCTGGTCCAATTCCTGTATCTTGACTGTCCGGAAAGCGATCACATCACCGAGGCGGTATTCCCATTTTTCTTGTTTGATGAATTGTTCCGTAAATTGTTCGATATTGGTGACCATGTAGGGTTTATCGACCCCTGCACGCAAGGACAGAGCCAATACATGCTCACCTGTGTTTTGCATCAGATTGTTTGGCTTCATGCGCAGAACCTGCAGCGTATACTGCACTAAAAAATCTGCTTGGGTGGTAAGACTTTGGGCGCCTTTGTTTTCTTGAAAGAAAATCTGCGTCAAGTCATTCACAAATTCTTGACCGGCAGTTTCCGCATCTACCTGAAACTGCTCAGCGCTGCTTTCCGTCAAAATACGGGTGCCGCATTTCTCTTTCAGATACAATTCAACAGCGATCGTATGCTTGCAATACTGGTGATTTTTCCAGTATTTGCACTGACATACATCCTGTTCTCTGGCTGTCCCGTCTAAGGTGACATGATACATTTTACTGCCGAGCACCTCACAATGCCAAACCTGGCTGTGGAAATCCGGTTGTACGGATAGCACGCGATCCTCATTCACATATTCGCGTCCCTCTTGTATCAACTTGTCCGGCATACTCCATTTCACGCAATCACTTCCTCTGCTTCTTGCTGTCCATCCTTTATTGTACTGCAATTCTGTCGAAAAATATACCTTCTTCCCCTTTAACGCCGGCCAGAGCGTAATATTTAACTTGAAATATTCCACAAACTATCCCATACTAATTAGCATAATGCTAAAGCAAAAGGAGCCCTGTCATGTTTTTTAAAACAGTCGTTATCATTGTGAGATTTCTGTTCCGTATCCTGAACGGGAAGACTGAAATCCAAAACAAAGAGTATATTCCCAAAGATACAGCTTTTATCCTTGCTGCACCTCACAGAAGTCTGCTGGATCCCATTTTCATTTCGTTTGGCGTATACCCGCATGTATTTTCCTCGATGGCGAAGCAAGAACTTTTCAAAGGTAAATTCATTACTTGGGTGCTCACTCACATGAACGCCTTCCCTGTCAATCGTGAAAACCCGGGTCCGAGCGCCCTGAAAAAGCCTGTTTCAATTTTGAAGGAGGGCAAAACCAATCTGCTGATCTTCCCTACCGGTTCGAGACATTCCGCGGAAATCAAAGGCGGAACTTCTTCCATAGCCAGGTTGGCCAATGTTCCGATCCTTCCGGTTGTCTATCAGGGTCCGCTCACATTCAAGGATCTGCTGAAACGCAAAAAAGCGACTGTCCGCTTCGGCAAGCCAATCTATCTGCCGAAGGAAAAGAGGATTTCCAGAGAAGAACTGGCTGCCTACGACGAATTGCTCGGAACCACCTTCCGCCAGTTGGATCAGGAGATCGATCCGAATTTCGTTTACGTAGCAAAATAACGCCAAGCAACATCGGCAATCTCCGATTCAATAACAAAAATACAAAAACAGCACCGGAAAAAAATTCCGGCGCTGTTTTTTTTATTTTGTACCAGCCAATCAATCGTTCATCGACTGCAGCATGTACATGTCATAATAGGTTCCCCGTTTTGCGATCAGTTCTTCATGCGTGCCTCTTTCGATGACGCGCCCTTTGTCCAGCACAAGAATCAGATGAGCATCCCGAATAGTGGACAGGCGATGCGCGATTGCAATCGTCGTTCGACCTTCACGCATTTTGCGCATACTTTCTTGGATCAGCAGCTCCGTTTCGGTATCGATATTGGCAGTCGCCTCGTCAAGGATGAGCACTTTCGGATCCCGCAAAATCGTCCGGGCAAACGAAATCAATTGTCTTTCGCCGCTTGAATAGCTGGCCCCGCGTTCGATCACTTTTGCATGGTAGCCTCCCGGCAGCGACTCGATGAATGAATCGGCATGCACAAATGCTGCCGCGGCCTCAATGTCCCGATCGCTGTATCCTTTGTTCATCAAACGGATATTGTGGGAGATGTCGCCGTAGAAAAGGAAGGAGTCCTGCAGGACCAAGCCTATTTTCGAGCGAATCTCGTCGATCGGATAAGTCTTGATGGATTTCCCGTCAATCAAAATATCGCCTTTCTCGAACTCGTAAAAACGCAGCAACACATTGATGATGGAGCTTTTGCCGCTGCCCGTATGCCCAACCAACGCAACCGTCTCGCCCGGATTGGCTGTAAAGCTGATGTCTTTGAGCACATCCTGTTTGCCGTCATAAGAGAAGGAAACATCTTTGAATTCGATCCTGCCCTGGATGATTTCCAATTCCGAATCTTCAGGTTGGCTTGGCGCCAATTCGGCATTATCCAGAACGCTCAGGACCCGTGAACTGGAGACGATGCCGTCCTGAAGGGCGCTGAGGTTATCCATCATCATCCCCATCGGACGGAAGAAATTTTGGATATAGGTAGTGAAAGCATAGATGACTCCCAGCTCCACGACGCCATTCAATGTCTGATAGCCAAACAACCAAAGGACGATCGCCAAAGCAATTGCCTGCAACAGATTGACGACCGGCATCAACATCAAAGCGTTCATCTGAACCATCGCTACGCGACCTTTGCTGTAGTCGTCATTGATTTGATCAAATTCCGCGCGCAGCCGCTTTTCTTGACGGAACTGCTGGATGATCGCCATGCCGGAAATCGATTCATTCAATTTCGTGTTCAGCTGGCTCAGCCTTTCGCGCATCGTACGGTAAACGCGCGTGCTGTATTTTTGATAATACCAAATCAGACCGGCCATTATCGGCACAAAAACGATGAAGAGAAGGGAAATCTGCTTATCCAATGTCCACATAGCGATGAACACAGTGACGATGCTGAAGATCCCTTCTGCCAAGGCCAAAAATACATTCCAGAATTCCTTGATGGTTTCTGTGTCATTGGTGACGCGCGAAACGATCGAACCGGCTGGCGTCGTATCGTAATAGCGCATCCCCAATTGATTGATCTTGCGGAAAACGGCATTGCGGATATTCTCAACGGTTTGTTCCGATGCCATGCTGAATATGTAACGCTGCAGATACGTGACCAACATCTTCAACAGGATGGAGCCCAGATAGGCCATCGCAAAAAATACGCTGATGTTGGTCGTGACATTGCCCACAGCAAGATAATCATCCATGTAAATTTGGATGATGCGCGGAGCCACCACATTCACTAATGATAACGCGATACTGAAAAGCAAAGCGATCAAAAATTGAAAGCGGAAAGGATGGGCAAATCGGAAGATTCTTTTGGTTACCCGGAGTTGCTCCTTCAATGGGATTGTCTTAGACCATGCTGATCCACTCATGCTTCATCCTTCCCTTCCAATTTGGTTTCGAGTTGCTGTTTTTCATACATCCTGCGGTACCAACCGTCCAATTCCATCAACTCATGATGGGTACCGCGTTCGACGATGCGCCCTTCATCAAGGACAATGATTTCATTCGCATGCATCACGCTGCTGATCCGATGGGCTGCGATGATCGTTGTCTGGTCGGCTCTTTTTTCCTTAAGCCCCGTCAGGATTGCTTCTTCGGTCTTCGCATCCACCGCGGATAAGGAATCATCCAGAATGAGCAGCTCCGGTTCGGTCACCAGAGCCCGCGCAATCGCTATCCGCTGTTTTTGCCCACCGGATAAGGAAACGCCCCTTTCGCCGACTAATGTATCATAACCATCGGGAAACCCGAGAATATCATGATGGATGGCAGTCAAAAGCGCAGCCTCTTCAACCTTTTGTTGGCTGATGGACGGATCAGCGAAACGGATGTTTTCCCTGACGTCAGAAGAGAACAAGAAGTTGTCCTGAGGAACGTAACCGATTCCGCTCAATAATGCATCCAATGAATAATCACGGATATCAATCCCGTTGTAGTTGATGCTGCCGGTATATTGGTCATACTCCCGCAACAGCAGGCGGAAAATCGTACTTTTGCCAGATCCGGTTCTGCCTACAATCCCTAATGTTTGTCCCTTCTCCAAATGGAAACCGACATCCTGGAGACTGATTTCTTCGCTGTTGGGGTAACTGAATGATGATACTTGAAAATCCAGATCACCTGTTACCGGAGTCCGGATGGCATTCTTCTGCTCCTGAATCGTTGATTTTTCCTTCAGAAGCTCATCGATCCTGCTGTAACTGGCACTTCCCCGTTCCAGCACATTGAACAATCTGCCTACCGCCAACATTGGCCATGCCATCATTCCGATGTAACTGATGAATGAGACCAACTGACCGATGCTGATGCTGCCTTCCACGACAAAACGTCCACCAAAGATGATTGTCAGCGCAAAAGAAAGTCCCAATATTAGTTGAATCGCTGGATCAAATAAGGCGTCGACCCTGTAGACAGCCTTATTTTTCGCGACGACATCCTTCGTCATCGCTTCGAAATCATGGATATCCTCTTCTTCTTCACCGAACGTCTTGATGACTTTGACACCGGATACGCTCTCTTGCGTTTTGTCATTCAGACTCGAGAAAGCCGCTTGCGCTTTGCGGAATCGTTTGTGCATCTTTTGTCCGAGGATCCTCGACACCAAGGTCAAAGCCGGCAACGGAATCATGGCGATGAGCGTCAAGCGCCAGTCGATCAAGAAAAACATTGTAAAAAGCGTAATACCGCCTGAAGAAATCGAATCCGCCAGTGTCAGTATGCCTGCGCCGGCGACCATGCGTATTGCATTCAAGTCATTCGTTGCATGCGCCATCAAATCGCCGGTCCTGTACTTTTGGAAGAAGACAGCATCCATTTCGGTGAAATGCTTGAACAATCGTGAACGAAGTATCTTTTCCAGTTCTGCCGAAGTCCCCCAAATCTTCATCCGCCAAATATAACGGAAGAGGTATTGCAGGACACCTGCGACCAATATGACCGCCGACCACTTCCACAAAGACGCCATCGTTAAAGTTCCCAGCGCAATTTCATCGATGATGATGCCGACGACCCGCGGCGAAACGACTTGAAGAATTGCGACAATTATCAGGAAAAAGACGCCCACAAAATAAGCTTTCCATTCCTGACGGAAAAACCAACTTAGCTTTTTGAAAATACTCACGTATATTACCCCTTTCTTACCTGTATTCAGACAAAATAAAAATGTGGAACCGTAAAGATCCACATTTTGTATATTATTTCATTAGTCTATTTCTTTTTCTTTGTTGATTGTGCTTTCATAGAAGCCATGATTTGTTTTACTTTTCTTTCGGATGGTTTTTGACCCATCTGCATCATCATAGAACGCAACATTTCTTCATTGATCGGTGGATTTTCTTCAAAATATTTTACCATATAACGTCTTGCAAGGAAAAATCCGCCAACCGCGCCTATTACTATTCCTAAAATGACCATCATTACCCATGCTGTTGTTGACACGTATTCATCCCCCTTTCCAAAGCATTCATTCATTAATTGTACTAAAGATTATGAGAAAAAGAAATAGCAATCACGGATAAATTTAGCAATTTTTCGAAAACGCTACAGCCGTTGCCGGTTTCGGGACAATTCCGAGCATATTCTTGCGTCATCCCTAAGAATATGCGAACATCTGTTTGATTTTTTGGATGATTAATGGTATCCTAAACTTATAAATATAGGATTACGGAGATGATGATCTCATGGTTAAAAATAAAGATTCACGCCAAATTGAAGTGCTTCAATACATTTATGAAGAAGTCCAGGAAAAGGGCTATCCACCGACCGTAAGGGAAATCGGGAATGCAGTAAAACTGTCTTCTACATCTACAGTGCATGGCCATCTGTCGCGTCTTGAAAAAAATGGGTTTATCCAGCGCGACCCTACAAAACCCCGTGCGATCGAACTGACTCAAGCTGGTCTGGATAAATTGGGGATCATGTCGGATAAAATGCCTTTGTTGGGTACCGTCACAGCCGGTGCACCCATACTGGCCGTGGAAGAGGCAACCGATTATTTCCCGGTTCCCCCTGATCTGAAATCCAATTCCGGATCTTTGTTCATGCTGAAGATCCGCGGAGACAGCATGATCGACGCCGGCATATTCGATGGCGACTCAGTCATCATCAGAAAACAAGCCACGGCTGAAAACGGTGATATCGTCATAGCCATGACGGACGATGATGAAGCGACCTGCAAACGATTCTACAAAGAAAACAACTACTACCGCCTGCAGCCAGAGAACGCGAGCATGGATCCGATCATTCTGGATTCTGTCCTCATCCTGGGCAAAGTAGTCGGTCTGTACCGGAATCACATCATTTAAAGAACAGTCCCCCGACTGACGCAAAAAGGCTGCCAACTCGGCAGCCTTTTTGCGTATTTATCCCAATTCGGATTGCTGTTGTTATCAGTATTCCATCAGCGTGAAGATGTCGTACCCTTGAATCAGGTCACGGCCCTTCAAGTCCAGCAGCTCGATCAGGAACGCCAAACCGACCACTTCTCCGCCTAATTTTTCCACCAATTCGATGGTTGCGGCTGTAGTACCGCCAGTTGCCAACAAATCATCACAAACCAGCACTTTGTCACCGGGCAGGATGGCGTCTTGATGCAATTGCAGTGTCGCTTTTCCGTATTCCAGACCGTAGGATACTTCTACAGTTTCGCGCGGCAATTTGCCTTTTTTGCGGGCCATCGCGAATCCGCAGCCTAATTCCACAGCGACCGGGCAGCCAACCATAAAGCCACGCGCTTCGGGTCCGACTACTTTATCGACATTCAAGTCTTGGGCATACTTCACAATTTCTTTGATCGAATAGCGGTAGGCTTCGCCGTTTGCCATCAAGGGCGAAATATCGCGGAAAATGATGCCTTGCTCCGGAAAATCTTTTACGTCAGCAATATATTGTTTCAAATCCATTTTATGTTCCTCCTAATTATTGTACCATCATCTGTTCATTCAACCATTTCGTCAGTTGTGAAAACGGGCTGTAGATGAATATCTTCTCAGCTTCCATTTTCTGCAGGCGATCTTTGTATACTTGCGTATCGTCTAAAGCCCTTTTGACGGGATTCTTGACCTCATTGATGAAACCATCGTCTATTGTAACAAATCCCGCCTCCAAAAACACTTGAATCATAAAAATGGCAAGATTTTTCTTGATTTTTAAGTAATCTGCCAAGGCATCTAACCGATTTCTCACATCGATGTCCTTATGGGAACGGATATACTGGTAAAATCTTGCAAACTGGTCTTTAGGAGGGACTCCATCCGCGTAAACGCTATTCGATTCATGAGAGACGACATACACGTTTTCGAACTGATTGCTCTTCAGGATATTCGCCAGCAGGTCCATCTTCAACGGACATTCGAAGAGCACAAGGTTCTTGGCGCTGACATCCTGCAAGGCGTCCGCTGTGTTGTCGGTGAGTAAGGCAGCGTTCGAACTGTTCGGGATGCGCTCATAAAATTGCTTCATGATGCCGGAAGTCGAAAATAGATACAAGGCATCTTCCACAGCCAATGCCGATTCTTGAATGACCGAACTCCTTTTGTCGAAAAACTGGACGTGTTTATTTTTGATGTCCTTCAGCTGCAGCTGCGGTTTCGCGCTGTCCCGCCAAACATTTATCGAAAGTTCACCGATGAGAGAAACGACATCCGCTTCGTTCAAGTGATTGCTGATGCTCCCCTTGTTGAAGCCGATCACATCCAGGAAGAGGTTCTTGTCCTTGAGCTTAAATTTAAGATGCTTGTTGTCGGCACCGATCTGTCTGATGTCCGTCAAGGGCACATTTTGGAAGCCGAACATAGGCTTTGGATTATCAGTCCCATACGGTTTCAGCAATTCCAATTCCTTCAAAAACTGCAAAGTGACATCGGCAAGAGGCAGGATGGCATCGATGTAAATGGATTCGCCCAATACAATCGCATCATGGTAGTGAGCCGCATAGCTGTTTATCTTTTCGGAGAAGGCGGATAAATCGGCGGCTGGGAGACTCATGCCTGCTGCCATTTTGTGCCCACCGAACTTCGTAAGCAAGTCTTTTGCATCGGTCAAAGCAGCATAGATATCCAACGCTTCAGTGCTGCGGGCCGACCCTTTCGCTATGCCGGTTTTTTCATCGATGCGGAATAGGATAGTCGGGCGCCCGAATTCCTCGACCAGCTTGCTTGCCACAATCCCGAGAACGCCCTCGTGCCAATGCTTGTTGCCTAACACAACAACATCCGGCATGTTTTCGTTCTTCGCCAGTTGGGCACTGGCTTCTTCATGGATGGATTGGACAATGCCTTGTCTCTCGACATTCTTTTCCTGTATGTAAGCAACCAGTTCAGCTATTTTTTCTTCGTCGAATGACAGCATCAGTTCAGCGCCCGGACCCGCATCCTCCAACCGACCGACTGCGTTCAAACGCGGTCCGATGATAAAACCGATGCTCTCTTCGTCCAAATTGGCTGCATCTATTCCTGCGGCTTCCATCAACGCAGCCAAACCGAGCCGATGCGTTTGTTTCATGACTTGCAGTCCCTGTTTCACAATCCATCGATTTTCGCCTGTCAAACTCACAAGGTCCGCAACGGTACCGATAGCGGCCAGATCAAGCGATTCGTATGGCATTTCTCCGAGCAGAGCTGCCGCAATTTTTAGGGCGACGCCAGCTCCGGAAAGATCCGGGAAAGGATACGTTCCGGCAGGATGTTTCGGGTGGATGACGGCGTACGCATCCGGCAAGGCAGCCGGCAATTCGTGATGGTCGGAAACAATGACGTCGACCCCCATTTTTTTTGCCATCGCTATTGGTTCGTGGCCGGAAACCCCGTTATCGCAAGTCAGGATCAGTTGCGCCCCGTTTTCGATCAATTTTTTGAATGCGGCAGCATTTGGGCCATACCCATCCGTGAAGCGATTCGGCAAATAATAGCCGACATTGCCGCCCAACACTTCGATCGTTTCCACAAGTATGCTGGTACTTGTGATACCATCCGCATCGTAGTCCCCGTAAACGACGATTTCCTCTCCCGTTTCAATAGCTTCAGTCAAGCGATGGATCGCTTTATCCATATCGTGCAGCAGATACGGATCATGGAATTCCATTTTGGCCCCATCGATGAAAGCTGTGATCTGTTCTTTTGTTTCCAGTCCCCGCTGCATGCAAAGCATGACGAATCTTTCTGATAAGCCTGTAGCCTGACTGATTTCCTTGCTTACAGAGTCATCAATTTCTGATTTGCGTATTTTCCAATTCATCTTTGACGATAACAATTTACCGACTCCTTACTTTATAAACTATATAAGCGCGCTGAGGCCCCCATTAATCCAAAAAAGACTAGAAGCTGAAATCGTTCTAGTCTTTTCTTTGTAACTTGAAGTGGCCATCAAATGAATCTCCGGCGCTGTTTTTATCATACTTTGCTCGGTTGATCCGGATTGCCAACTGTAAACTTTTTGATCAATTCTTCTTCAAGCGAATTGATTTTGCTGTCCTTCTGAGTCAATTGCGCCCTCAGATCGGTGAGTTGCTGTTCATACCCGGCTTTCGTCGCATCGACTGCTTTTTGGATTTCTTTCCCTTTTGCATCGATTTCAGCGCGCATCTGTTTGAACTCTTTGTTCTTCTTCGTCGCACTGCCTGTCGCAACCAATAAAGTGATGAGCGAGCCCATCAGGAGTGAAACCAGAATGACGATGATCAGAGGCCCATCGACAACGGCGAAACCAAAATTGACCGGCACAGAATCGACATTGAAAACGGCAAACAGCACAATGATGATGATCAAAATAATGCCCGCTACTAATCTCCATTGATTTTTCATACTAATCGCCCCACTCATTTTGATATTTCCCACTCTTATTATCATCTTTTTGCAGTTCCCTAGTCAACTTATAGCGCTTAGATGCAATCCGATTCTCAAAACAACTTAACTTTCTACGATTGTTTCGTTAAGGCTATCTCGAACTCATCATAATCATTGACGAGTTTCGTATTCGGAAAGACTTTGCGGGCATCCCGCTGCAACTGATGCGCATTGCCGTTCAGGTAACGGGCACTGATGTGGGTCAAATAAAGCTGGTCGGCGTTTGCTTCTTTGGCTACGTTGGCCGCGTCGATGCACGTAGAATGGAAATAATCCGACGCGATCGCTTGGTCTTCTTTCCCGAAGGTGCTCTCGTGAACCAGCACATCGGCATTTCTGGCCAAAACGACCGTATTTTTCGTTCTTCTTGTGTCGCCCAAAATCGTTACGACGCGTCCTTTAGTCGTTTTTCCGATAAAGTCCAGCCCGTTGATGGTTCTCCCATCCGGCAAAACAACAGTCTCCCCGTTTTTAAGTTTCCCGTAGAGCGGTCCTGCGGGAACATCCATCTCTTTGAGCTTATCGGCCTGCAATTCGCCTGGGTAGTCGGCCTCTTCGACACGGTACCCGTAAGAAACGATGCCGTGATTCAGTTTTGCGCAACTCACACGGAACTGCTCATCTTCAAACACAACGCCATCTTCAGTTATTTCGTGAAAAAAGATCGGATAGCGCAAGTGGGACTGGGATATGCGCAGACTGGTCAGCACAAATTCCTTGATTCCGACAGGGCCATAGATGTTCAAGGGAGTATTGCCGCCTTGAAAAGCCCTGCTGCTCAAAAATCCCGGCAGTCCGAATATATGATCTCCATGCAGATGGGTGATGAAGATCTTTTCAACTTTCCTGGGTCGGATGGTTGTTTTGAGCACACGTTGCTGTGTCCCTTCCCCGCAGTCAAAAAGCCAGATGGCATTGCGTTCATCCAACAGTTTTAACGCGATGCTGGAAAGATTTCTGCTGGTGGAAGGAACACCGGCTCCGGTGCCTAAAAATTGAATTTTCATAATCAATTGCTCCCATTTTCATCATTTAATTCTTGATAGATTTCCTCTGCCACAAAAAGAGCTAATTGTTGCGCGCCAGTCGGATTCGGATGGACTTGATCCTCCAGAAGCCACTCATCGTGTCCGCTGCTGTAGGCGTTCCAATCCAGAATATGGACATTGGAATGGTTGCTTTCGGCAAGCGCCAACTGCTCGTTAACGCTGTCCTTCCAGATTCTCGGTACATTCGTCGTGAGGAAGAACAGATTCCGGGAAGTCCCGACTTCCTTTATGAAAGTTTCCATTTGCCTCTGAGTGAAAGTCCCGTTGGAACCCAGAAAGACCACAACCGTATCCTGCAATTTTTCCCTTTTTTCCAAGTCAGCAATCACAGCAGGAGTTTGGTAAAGTTGTCTGCTGACGGCACCCTCCACAACCGCTTGACCGAATATCGTCACCAGTTGATCCGCGACGGAGAGCAACACGGAGTCGCCTATGAAGGTAATATCCGCATCATGGGCGAACAACACGGTCTCTCGTTCGAGCCCTTCGATATTGTTGATGGCCCTGCTGCGGGCGGAATCGTCACGATTGATTTCTTCCATTTTGCTCTGGCTGGCTGCGATCTGCTCACGCAATTGCTGCACTGCGGCATTTTCGCCGGATTTTGCTTGGGCAAATCCCGTCAGAGCAATCATCAGCAGACAGAAACTGATGATTGCAGCGAGTTTTTCCGGCAAATGCCCAGTAAAACCCCGGGATCCTGAAAGTTTCATTCGGGCAAAAGTATCGGCAAGTCGCCAAGACTGCACAAACGGGACTTTCCAACGCTCTTTTTCGAATAATTGGTAACCTGTTTCGGAAAGACTGAGGATGAGTACCAGCTGAATCAAAACATGGCGACCGGGATCAACGCTCGTATCGACTACTTTTGCTTGATAAAGGGCAATGACAGGATAGTACCAGAGATACAGCAGGAAACTCCGCCTGCCGAGCCACTGAATCGGTTTGAACCTCATCATTCTTGAAATGCCTGTTGCCGGATGTGCTGTTAAGGCAACTGCAACGCCGATGATGACGCTGTTGAGATACATCCCGCCTCTGTAAGTGAATGTCTGGCTATCCAGCATATTGCTGAACATTACGCCGAGAACAGCGTAGCTCAACAAACCGGCGAACGTCAATCTTCGGACAAGCTGCTTCGGCACCGGTTCATCCAGCCTCTCTAACGGCCACACAACCGAAAGCGCACTGCCGATCATAAACGAAAACAGGCGCGTGTCCGTCCCAAAATAGACGCGCGAAGCGTCCTCTCCAGGTACATACAGCATCGCCATCGCAAGGGCAGAAAACAAAGAAAGTCCGACCGCTGTGTAGAGGATTATCCGTTTATCTTTGTACAACGCCAACAGCAACAACACAATCAGTGGCCAGATGACATAGAATTGGCTTACGACCGAAAAGAACCAGAGATGCATGAACGGTGACTGCACATAGAATTGTTCAAAATACGAACCACCAACGGAAATTTGCCACCAGTTGTTGACCATCCCCAATGACGAAAGGAGCCAGGGCCGCAAATTCAGCAAGAGGTCCCTTTGGAACAAAGTGATATATGCGGTCACCGCTATCAACATCCATAACAACGGAAGGAACAGCCTGTGAAACCTTCTGGCCAAATAGCGCTTGTAAGCCATTTTACCCTTTTGGCCGTATTCTTCAATCACCGACGATGTGATGAAAAAACCGGTCAGGACGAAAAAAATGTTAACAGCCAAGTAGCCGCCAGGCAAAACATGAGGCATCAAATGATAGAAAATGATGGCAATAATCGCAAGCGCCCGCATCCCATCCAATGGAATGGAGCGTTTCTGTAATGTCACGATAATTATCCCCCATTTATTGATACTGGTGATGCTTTTTAATCGACGAACTCAAAATGGTAGGTCATGATGCGGACCATGTCGCCATCTTTCGCTCCCTTAGCCCTCAGTTTTTCATCCACGCCCATTTGACGCAATTGACGCGCGAAACGCATGATGCTTTCGTCATGAGCAAAATTGGTCATGTTGAATAATTTTTCTAATCTTTCGCCGCCCAATACCCATGTGGAATCAGGATCGCGTCCGATAGTGAATTGTTCTTGATTTTCTTCGAATTTGTAAAGGACGGATGTTTCGACTTCTTCTTCGTCGAATAATGGGAACTCAGGCGTTTCCTTCAGAACTTCAGCAGTGTAATCCAACAATTCGGCTACGCCGGTCGTTGACCAGGCTGAAATCGGGAAAATTCTTGGCGCTTCGGCATCACCAAACTTTTCGGCGATTTTCTGTTTGAAGACTTCAAGATTTTCTTCCGCTTCCGCCACATCCATTTTGTTGGCTACAATGACTGTCGGTCTTTCCAGCAAACGCAATTGGTAACTTTCCAATTCTTTGTTGATTTTTTCATAGTCATCGAAAGGATCTCTGCCTTCCGTGCCCCCCATATCGATGACATGCAGAATGACTCTTGTGCGCTCGATGTGGCGCAAAAATTGGATTCCCAGACCGACGCCTTGGGACGCGCCCTCGATCAACCCCGGCAAATCGGCCATGACAAACTCTTCTCCACTGCGTGTTTGGACCATACCTAAATTGGGCACAAGGGTAGTGAAGTGATAGGCTGCGATTTTTGGTTTAGCTTTTGACACGATCGACAGCAATGTCGATTTACCTACTGACGGGAAGCCTACCAAACCGACATCCGCGATGATTTTCAGCTCAAGCTCCAACTCCAGCTCTTGCCCAGGTTCACCGTTTTCGGCGATTTCGGGTGCAGGGTTCCTCGCAGTGGCAAAACGGTTATTCCCGCGACCGCCACGTCCGCCTTTTGCGACTACAGCCTGTTGTCCAGCTTCCGTCAGATCAGCGATGAGTTCTTTTGTTTCCGCATTGCGCACAATCGTACCTGGCGGAACTCTGACTATTGTGTCTTTTGCTCCGCGGCCGAACATGCTCTTGCTCATGCCGTTTTCGCCGGGCTTACCTCTGAAATTGCGGTTATAACGGAAATCCAATAACGTGCGCAGACCTGGATCCACTTCAAATATGATGCTTCCTCCACGGCCGCCATCGCCACCTGCAGGACCCCCATCGGGAACATACTTTTCGCGACGGAACGCTACCATTCCGTCGCCGCCTTTACCGGCTTTTACATGCACTTTTGCATGATCTAAAAACATTGACATCTTTTTTCCCCCTTGGAAAACTGTTCGGCACTCTATATGCCGAACAAAATGATTCGATTGGCCCAAATTTTTCAAATGCGCTTCCGCAGTCAAAAAGTTGGACAGTTATCTTTAACAAATAATTTGCGCTTCTTTCTTTTGAACCGCTCATTCTTCCCTCTTAATTTACCATATTAACCAAAAAACGAAAAGAAAATACAGTATGGGAGGTCTTGATCCAACCATCGCCCGGCGAAAGACAAAATGATGGAGCCGGGAGTAAACAATGTTAGCCCCGCCTCCATCACTTCACTATTTAAGGATCAATTTTCTGACATCAGCAAACTGCAGAATGCTCAAGGTCAGATTACCCAGCGTATTCAAACGGTTGCTGCGGATAGCGATATCCTCTACCATGACCATATTTTCATCGAAATAAGCTTCAATGTATGGCGCAATGGCAGCCAATGCGGCGTAATCCGCTTCCGGATCGCCGTGGGAAAGTGCCAAATCGAGATGGTTGATCTGCACGTACAGATTCTTCTCGCTGGCTGTTTCCAGCAGCTCTTTCTGAACAGGAATCGATTCATCAGGATTCCCGGAAATGTTAACGACGCGCGCAAGAGCTTCCATGATTGCCTTGAATGACTCCTCTTCACTGTGAGCCTGCAAGACTTTTGCGTTTGCGAACAAAGTATTGACATCTTTTTCGCCGGATTGCAGCACAGCTTCCACTATATCATATCGGATGCCGTAGGTTTGAAGTTTCTGTTGGATCCGGGCGTTTGCAAAAACGGCAAGTTCATTCATCGTTTTATCGAACAATTCTGCATCTTCAACCGCATAGACCTCTGTCAACAAGCTTGAAAGCAACTCTTCCAATGAAAACGACCATTGGTACTTCTCGACGATCTGGATGACCCCGATCATTTGGCGTCGCAAAGCATACGGGTCATTCGATCCTGTCGGAACCATTCCCTGCAGGAAGAAACTGATGATGCTGTCCAGTTTGTCCGCCATCGCCAAGACAGCTCCGACTTGGGTTTCCGGCAATTCGCCTTCACTGGATACCGGCAGATAGTGTTCGCGGATGGCAGCAGCTACAGCAGCAGTTTCACCTTGCTGCAACGCATAGACTTCACCCATAATCCCTTGCAATTCCGTAAATTCGGAAACCATGTTCGTCACCAAATCAAATTTGTAGATGGAGGCCGCACGCAACAATTGCGTTTTGTCGTCCTCTGCCAGATCAAGCACATCAGAAAGATGGGCAGCAATTTTCGCTGTGTTGTCCATCTTATCATGAATGGAGCCGATTTTCGAATGGAATGTGACTTTCTTCAATTTTTCGACCGACTGCGCAATGGTGATGCGTTGATCTTCGTTGAAGAAGAATAGGCCGTCCTCAAGTCTTGCTGTCAGGACTTTCTCGTTCCCTTTCTTAACGTTATCGATGAATGCGCCATTCCCGTTGCGCACGGAAATGAAGTACGGCAATAATTTTCCGGTTTTGTCCTTCACTTCGAAATAGCGTTGGTGGTCCTTCATCGATGTGATCAATACATCTGCCGGCAACGTCAAATATTTGCTGTCGTATTCACCGAAGAAGGCAGTCGGGTATTCCACCAATGAAGTGACTTCCTCCAATAAGGTTTCATCGTTAGGGATGATCCAGCCATTTTCAGCTTCAATCGCCTGGAATTGGGCCCGGATCATGTTTTTTCTTTTGTCCTGGTCGGCGATGACATGTTGTTCCGCCAATTTCTCCGCGTACTCCTCCGCATGCGCGAGCGTCACTTCTTCGCCCAAGAAACGGTGTCCGCGCGTGGTCCGGCCTGAAACGACATCCAGCACCTGGAACGGGATGATTTCATCATCAGCCAATGCCGCAATCCAATGGATCGGACGGATGTACTTGAAGTGATGGTTGCCCCAATGCATCGAAACAGGGAAAGTCATCGACTCAACCACTGTGTTCAATTCCTTCAGGACTTCCGAGGTAGCTTTTCCGCTCGTTTCCTTCTTGACGAAAACATACTCTACACCATTCAGTTCATCAAAGAAGATGTCTTCAGGCGTCAAGCCTTGCCCGCGGACGAAGCCCAGTGCAGCTTTTGACCAACTCCCGTCAGCCTGCAAAGCAATTTTTTTTGCGGGTCCTTTGACGACCTCGGCCAAATCAGCCTGTTTATCGCTGACTCCACTGGCGATGACCGCCAAACGTCTCGGTGTCGCATACATTTCGATCGCATCGAAATTGATGCGGTTATCTTCCAAAAAAGCGGCCATTTTTTCTTTCAGTTGGATACTGCTGCTGCGCACATATTTCGCAGGCATTTCTTCAAGTCCGATTTCTAATAATACAGTTTGACTCATCACATTAGTCCTCCTTCAGGGCAAGTTCTTTTTGATCATCCGAAAGCAAAGGGAATCCCAGTTCTTTTCTCTTTTGGACAAAAGCTTTCGCCAGTTGGCGCGCCATATTGCGGATACGCGCGAGATAACCTGCGCGATCTGTAGCAGAAATGACCCCTCTTGCATCCAACAGGTTAAAGGCATGCGAACTCTTCAGGACATAGTCATAGGCTGGATGCACGAGACCGTTCTCGATTTGTTTTGTCGCTTCCGCTTCAAACGAATCAAACAGCTGGAACAACAGGTCGACGTTGCTTTCTTCAAATGAATATTTGGAATGTTCGAATTCCGGTTGGCCGAAGATTTCACCGTATTTCACGCCCTTGGTCCATTCAAGGTCATAGACACTGTTCACGTCTTGGATGTATGAAGCCAAGCGCTCCAAACCATAGGTGATTTCGCTCGTGACAGGACTGCATTCCAAACCGCCTACCTGTTGGAAATAGGTGAACTGGGTGACTTCCATCCCATCCAACCAAACCTCCCAACCCAAACCGGCGCAACCCAGTGAAGGGTTTTCCCAGTTGTCTTCGACAAAGCGGATATCATGTTCGATCGGATCGATTCCCAATACCTTCAAGCTTTCCAGATAAAGTTCCTGGATATTGTCCGGTGATGGCTTCATGACCACCTGGAATTGGTGATGTTGGTAAAGGCGGTTGGGATTTTCACCGTAACGGCCGTCAGCCGGACGACGGGAAGGCTCCACATAGGCCGCGTTCCAGGGTTCAGGGCCGATTGCGCGCAAGAAAGTATACGGGCTCATTGTTCCGGCACCCTTTTCAGTATCATAGGACTGCATCAAAAGGCAGCCTTGATCTGCCCAAAAATTTTGTAGCGCTTGAATCATTTTTTGCACAGTTAATTTGTTTTCCATCATAAATCTCCTCCACTTGAAATAATACATAAAAAAAGTCCCTATGCATCAAGTCTCCTTGAAACATAGGGACGAATATTTTCGCGGTTCCACCCTAATTCCGGCAAATGCCGGCACTTCGTTACAAGACTCGGATACGCCTTTCCGCAATAGTCTCCCGCTTTGGCTCACACTATCCCAAATTCGCTTTTCGGTACTGACCAGAGGTACTTTTATCTTCAACGTCCAGTATTTAGTTCTTCTCAATAGTAGCCTTGTTCCTGCAGAATGTCAAGAACTACTTGAATCGGACTGCCCGCTTTCGCTCGGCTTGTTCGGCTCTGGTTCCGCAACAGAACGGAAAGGAATCTCCACCTTTGTCTCCCAAGCGAACATCTGATCGATGAAGCTCTTGCTTTTCAGGCGGATCCCGACATATTCTTCATATAATTCGTCAATGAAGGCTCTGAGCGCCTGTTTCGTCGCCGGTTTGATTTTGATATTCCCGACTTGCTTTGGCGTTACCACTTGGAAAATCCTCGCAAAATGGACAGCCGCCGGGCTTGCATGCGACCTTCTGGGGTCCTCCCCGTAATGCTTCTGGCACAGCGCACCGGAATATTTGACCGAAAAATCGAAAGGTTCCTGCTTGCTGTGACAGATGACGCATTCCTGCAATTGCGGAGCTGCTCCAAAATATTTCAATACCCGCATTTCGAAAATGTTCACTACGATTTCCGCATCCATCCCGTTCTGCATGGCGACCAGTGATTCCTCCAACAAATCGAAGAGATCGGCGGCCTTGATGGCATCATTGATCGCCGCATCGGCCAGGTTGTTCAAATAAGTCGCATAGGCATTCAGGTGGATGTCCGTCTGCATTTTGGAAAAGTGGATGATTTCGCGGCTATCCTGCAGGAAGCTGAGTCCGTCATCCTTGATGCGGCCAAGATACGTCGCTTTTGTGAAGGGCAGGAGCGCTGCTTTCAAGGAATGGTTCGGGTTTTTGATGTTCTTCACAAAAAACATCCGTTTTCCATGTTCACGCGTAAATATTTTTACCAAAGCATCCTTTTCCCTGTGTTTTCGGATCGATAAGACGATGCCATCAAATTCCTGATATGTCTCCATGTCGCACCCTTTCGAAAAGAGAAGAGTCCGGAAGGAAACCTCCCAAACTCTTTCTGATTGCTATTCAAGTATCTTTAGCGCACTAGCTGATCAATCGTAATCTTTTTGGCGGTAACCGTAGTCCTGCAGATAACTCTGCTTGTCGCGCCAATCTTTTTGAACCTTCACCCAAAGCTCGAGGTAAATTTTATCACCAAGCATCGCTTCGATATCGCGGCGTGATCGGACACCGATTTCTTTCAGCATTTTCCCGCCTTTTCCGATGATGATGCCTTTTTGACTGGCCCGATCCACGATGATGGTTGCATGGACGTGGACTTTGTCGTCCTCGTTGCGCTGCATCGATTCAACGACGACAGCCACGGAATGCGGTACTTCTTCTTTGGTCAATTGGAGGATCTTTTCGCGGATGAATTCGGACACGACGAAGTATTCCGGATGGTCCGTCACTTGATCGTCCGGATAGAATTGGGGTCCTTCCGGCATGTATTTTTTGATGGTGACCATCATTTCATCCACATTGTTCCCTTGAATGGCAGAAATTGGGATCACTTCATTGAATTCATTGTCGGAAGTATAGTCCATGATAATTTTCAGCAATTCTTCCGGTTTGATCTGATCAATTTTGTTGATGATCAAAAATTTCGGAGTGCGCAGATTCTTGAGTTTTTCAAGAATAAAATTATCGCCCGCTCCTCTTTTTTCTGTTGCGTTCACCATGAACAGAACCAAATCCACTTCATTAAAGGTGCTGTATGCGCTCTTCAACATGAAATCATTCAAACGCGTCTGTGGTTTGTGGATTCCGGGCGTGTCGATGAACACGATCTGAGAATCATCCGAAGTGACTACTCCTTGGATTTTGTTCCGGGTAGTTTGCGGGACATCGCTCATGATGGCGACCTTTTGACCGACGATGCGGTTCAAAAGTGTCGATTTTCCTACGTTCGGTCTCCCGATGATGGAGACGAACCCTGATTTGAAACCTTCTTTTTTATTCATAAAAAACTCCTCAAATTAACTTATAATATAATTCCACAAACTCGGGCAAAAAGATGATGGCCGCAATAAGGATCGTAAAGAACACCGTAACCAAGACCGCTCCGGCAGCGATATCTTTTGCTTTCTTTGCCAGAGGGTGATATTCGTAATCAGTCACCAAATCGACCACATTTTCAAATATCGTATTCAAAAACTCCATGATGATGACCAAGAAGATGCAGAAGATGATCACGATCCATTCCATTGTGCTCGATTCGAAAAACCATGCCAACAAGAGCGGTATCAAGCCCAACAAGGCATGACTGCGCATGTTTTTTTCCTCTTTGAGGATAATGCCGATGCCATCCAAAGCATGCTTCACTGAAGCAAAAAAATTTGGATTCTTTCCGATTTTCCCCATTTTTTCCCTACTCGTCCCTTTTAAGTCCATAAGCATCCAGTATCTCTTTCTGAAGACCGAACATTTCCTTTTCGTCTTCTTCCGTCATGTGATCATAACCATTCAAATGCAGGAAACCGTGCAAAGCAAGGAAGCCTAGTTCTCTTTCGAAACTGTGGCCATAGGACTCCGCTTGCTCGGCGGTCTTGTCGGTCGAAATGATGATATCACCAATGTTGGTGGGAAAGGAGCCGGTTATGCTTTCCATATTGATCGGGAAGTCATCATCCATGTCATCATTCAGCGCAAAGCTGATGACATCCGTCGCTTGATCTTTGTTCCGGTATTCACGATTGATCTCCCTGATGCGGTCGTTGTCCACAAAAGTGATCGACAATTCGGTATCGGGCGCCAACTTCAAATACTCCCCCGCAAAGGAGATCAGGGAATGGACCAATTCAGTGTGCTCTTTCTGTACAGATTCGGTTTCATCAAAAATATCTATTTCCATATAATCGCTCACTTTTCTATGTTGTGTTTTGTTTCCTCTTTGACGTCATATGCTTTGATGATGCTCGCAACGACCGGGTGGCGCACGACATCATAAGTATCAAAGGTGACAAAAGTGATATCCGGGATGCCCTGAAGCTTCTTCTCGGCATCAATCAATCCTGATAGAGCGCCTTTCGGCAAATCGATTTGGGTCTTGTCGCCGTTGACGATCATTTTTGAACCGAAGCCGAGCCTTGTCAAGAACATCTTCATCTGTGCTACAGTTGTGTTCTGCGCTTCATCAAGGATGATGAAGGCATCTTCCAGCGTCCGTCCGCGCATGTAGGCAAGCGGCGCAATTTCGATGACACCCCTGTCCATCAAGCGGGTCGTGTGCTCGACGCCGTAGATGGCATAAAGCGCATCATAGACCGGGCGCAGATAAGGATCAACTTTTTCCTTCAGATCGCCGGGCAGGAACCCTAGATTTTCACCAGCTTCAACAGCCGGACGAGTCAGGATGATTTTCTTTACCTTACCATTCTTCAGAGCCTCGACAGCCATCACTACGGCCAAAAAGGTTTTTCCGGTTCCGGCAGGGCCTATTCCGAATACAACATCTTTTTTCTTGACGGCCTGCACATATTGTCTTTGGCCGAAATTTTTCGCCCGGATAGGCTTGCCTGCGTATGACCTGCCGATTTCCTCCTCATAAAGGTTAATGAAGAAGTCGAGGCTTCCGCGTTCCGACATTTTTATAGCTGTGACGATATCTGTTTGTGAAATAGGGATGCCGCGCGCTAACAATTCCAATAGTTGCTTCAACAGGGAGCGGGCCTTGTCGACAGCCAGCTCTTCGCCACTGATTTCGATTTTCATGCCGCGGCTTGTAATGGTCACATGCAAAGCATCTTCCAGCATCTTCAGATGCTTGTCTTGCGATCCAAATAATTGAGGCAAAACGGATGCGTCCATCACTTCAATTTTCTCTGTTTTATTCACTTTATCGGTCAAACAAGCTACACTCCTCTTTTTGGGGATTTTTTTCACTGCTTATTGCTAATAGTATAACATAAAGCGGCATGGCTTATGAAAATATTTATCCCCTTGCGTGCACGGTGATTCTTCAGGACGACAAAAAAATGGAATGATACGGAGATCATCCCATTCTTTATCGATTAGTCTCTAAGAATTTTAGAAAGTGAGCATCTGGCTGTTAGAATTTACGTTTTCTGGCAGCTTCAGATTTTTTCTTGCGTCTCACACTTGGCTTTTCATAAAATTCATGTTTACGAGCGTCTTGTAGAGTTCCAGTTTTTGAAACAGTACGTTTAAAGCGACGAAGAGCATCATCAAGAGATTCGTTTTTACGAACAACTGTTTTTGACATTAAATATTCCCTCCCTCCGAGCATTAAAAGTAACGTTTCCTTTTGAAAGTAAGTAATCAAAATGAAATTGTTCTTTTGATATTATATCATAGGCGAAAGCAATTGCAACGTTTTATTGCAAAACAATAATAGGAATTGTATCCTTGGGGAAAACCTGGGTTCTCCGTTCTGCCCTCAGCACTATCCAGCAGCCAGACAATTCTTGCAAACACCAAATATTTCGAAGCGATGGGAAGTAATCTGGCATCCTTCCAACTGTTGCTCAAAGAAATCCATCGGGCACATCTGCAGAGCAATCGTCATTCCGCATTGTTGACAAATAAAGTGATGATGATGGTGCCCCTCATGCAAACAAGTGATCCGGAACAGTTTTTCGTTGTTCAATTCTGTTTCTTCCAATATCCCAACTTCAACAAAAGTATACAGATTGCGGTATATCGTGTCATAGCTGAGGGTCGGATATTCATCCTCCAACGCATGAAGGACAGCTTTTGCGGACAGATAGCGGTTAGCTTCCACAAAAACCGTAATGATATCTTCTCTTTTTTGGGTATATTTATATCCCTGTTTCTTTAATTGCTGCAGTGCAATGGTCACGGTATCTACCGGCATCATTTTCCCTCCCGACTCTATCAATTTCAAATTGACTATAGTATATTATTAGTGAGATTGCAATGATTAAGATTCAGGAAGGACGAAATTATATGGAACAACAAGAGCAACAGGACCTACATTTTGTCATCATATCCGATTCAGTAGGGGACACCGCCAGGAAAGTCCTTCAGGCCGTCTTGGCACAATTCCCATCGGTAACCGTTCATATGTATCATTATCCGTTCATCAGAAAAATGAAAGACTTGGAGCCTGTATTGGAAGAGGCCAAAGAGCTGAAAGCATTTGTCATTCATACTCTGGTCGTCGAAAATTTGAGTGAATACACGGACAATTTTTGCGTTGCAGAGGACCTGCCTTGCTATAATATATTGAAAGATCTGGTCAGGGATATCTCCGAAACGACCGGACAGCAGCCCATCCGAAGAGCAGGCGCCTTGCATCGTTTGGATGATGAATACTTTAACCGGATCAGCGCCATCGAGTTCGCCGTCAAGTACGATGACGGGAAAGATCCAAAGGGTTTCTTGGATGCGGATTTGGTCCTGTTGGGCGTTTCCCGCACTTCAAAAACGCCGCTCTCCATGTTTTTGGCGAACAAGAACATCAAAGTAGCGAACCTGCCGATTATGCCGGAAGCCTCAGTGCCTGACGAAATTTGGCAAGTGGACCCTAAGAAAATCGTCGGATTGACCAATGATGCCGAAGTATTGAATAATTTCCGCAAGGAACGGATGATTGCCTATGGATTATCGCCGGAAACCATCTATTCGGACATGGACCGGATCCGTGCTGAGCTGGAATACGCCTATGAATTGTACAACAAATTGGGTTGCATCGTCATCAATGTATCCAAACGTTCTATAGAAGAAACAGCCGCCATCATCATGAGCAGCATCGAAATTTCTGATACGACCATTATACCCTGATATCAAAAGAAGAGGACCCGGATTTAATTCGGGCCCTCTTTCTATTCTTCAATTCGTTTGCCGCAGCAGCTCCGTTAGAACCCTCTGCTGGATCCGCCGCCTCCGGAAGAACCACCGCCTCCGAAGCCGCCTCCTCCGCCGAAGCCTCCGCCTCCGAAACCACCACCGCCATATCCTCCGCGATGATCGTTGCCGCGGTAACCACCGCCACCACCGCTAAGCAGCAGCCACCACAACGGGTTCATTCCGCCGCCGCGTCCACCGCGTCCGCCTCTGCCTCGACCACCAAAAAAGAAGGACAACAGCAAGAGGATGAACAGGAATTGGACCAGATCGGCGAAGAACGATGAATCGCCTTCCGCGTATTGCGTTGTATCGACAGGATAGCCAGAGAAAATCACTTCGTCATCATATTGATATTCTTCATTTACGACAACAGCAGCCTCCGTAAAGATTTCTTTCAACCCACCGTCGAAATCATTAGCCGAAAGATAATCCAGATGATTGTCCAGGATCCTGCCGGTCCGGCTGTCCGTTAGGGCACCTTCCAGACCGTATCCGATTTCGAAGCGGATTTCCCTTTCTTCAAGAGCCAACAAAATCAGCACACCGTTATCGGCATCTGCCTGGCCAATTCCCCACTTTTCGAACAGGTCAACGGAATACTCCTCGATTGTCTCGCCCTGCAGCGAATCGACAACCGCCACAACAACTTGGGGCTTTTCTTCCGTCAATTCATATTGCTCATTCACGCTCAGGATGAATGTTTTCGTTTCTTCGGAGAGCGTGCCGCTTGGATCATAGACATAAAACTCGGTTGTCGGATCAGGCAACGCTTGCGCCTGTTTGGAAGGTGCGAACGCCATCGCAAAGAAGAACAGTCCCAAAACCGCAAGCGATTGCCATCGCGCTTTTTTCCTCATTTGAAACAAAGCATCATCAGCCCCTCAATTATTCATCGTCAGTATTCAGATCCACACTAGGAGCGGTTTCAGCACCGCTGACCGCTTCAAAATAAGATTTTTCATCAAATCCGAAGAGGCCGGCCATGAGCGATCCCGGGAACCGTTTGACTTTGTTGTTGTATTGTTGGACCGCTTCATTGTAACGATCCCTTTCGACCGAAATTCTGTTTTCGGTGCCCGCCAACTCATCCATCAAAGCCGTCACTTGCTCATTCGATTTCAATTCCGGATAGTTCTCGACAATCACCAGCAGACGCGAAAGTGCAGATTCCATTTCGTTGCTGGCTGTAACCTGTTCTTCGGTCGTCTGGGCACTGCCGATTCTTGCGCGGGCATCAGCTATTGCCCCGAAAACTTCCTGTTCCTGTTCCATGGCTCCTTTTACTGATTCCACCAAGTTAGGGATCAGATCATAACGTCTTTGGAGCTTGGTTTCAACATTCGCCCATTGGACATCGACATTGCTCTCCTCCGTCACCAAACCGTTATAGGAGCTGATCAATGGCACTCCCAACAGCAGCACTGCAATAAAAACACCAATTAAGCCCTTCAACCAACCTTTCATCTTCCCATCTCCTTTATTCTTTCATTTTGTGCTTGAATAGTATTATCCCTGATTTTACCCGAAATGGCATCCATCCAAAGATGTATTTCTCACTGATTCAGTATATCTTCCAATAATCGCGGATTGAATGTTTGCGACTTCAGCATATCCAATTCAAATCGGTAAGGCGCCTTCTTGTTCTTTTTATCCTCGCCGACGAACGGAGTTTCCAATATTTTCGGCAAATCCTGCAATTGCGGGTGATGGACAATTTTGTTCAAAGTTTCAAAGCCGATGGTGCCCAAACCGATGTTAGCATGTCTGTCTTTGTGGGTTCCTCTTTCGTTTTTCGAGTCGTTGATATGGACCATTTTCAAACGTTCCAGTCCGATCACGCGGTCGAATTCTTCCAAAACACCGTCGAAGTCCTCTTTGACGTTATAGCCCGCATCGTTCGTATGGCACGTATCCAACGTCACCGAAAGTTTGTCGTTATGGACTACGCCATCCATGATGGCGGCCAACTCTTCAAATGTCCGGCCGATTTCCGTGCCTTTTCCGGCCATCGTTTCCAACGCAATCTGTGCAGTCTGACTAGGCTCCAGCACTTCATTCAGACCCTTGATGATCTGTTTGATGCCAACCTCAGAACCGGCGCCGACATGAGAACCCGGGTGCAGCGTAATCTGTTTTGCGCCAAGCGCTTGCGCCCGCACGATTTCATCGCGCAAAAATCCGATCGCGAATTCAAAATGCTCCGGTTTTGTAGTATTTGCCAAGTTGATGATGTAGGGAGCATGAACGACCAGTTCGACCAAACCGTGCTTCGCCATATAATCCATGCCTTCCGGAATATTCATCTCATCAACGCTTTTTCTCCGGGTATTCTGCGGAGCGCCTGTGTAGATCATAAACACCGAAGAACCGTAGGATGCTGCCTCTTCCGCTGAACCCAACAGCATTTTTTTACCGCCCATAGAAACATGTGAACCTATCTTTAACATATCTTCACCCTTTTATTGTGTATTATCCTAAAAAGCAGTTTCGCCTTCAGTAAAGCCTGAGACGAAAAAACAAGCCTTATGATACGTTTATTGTATCATAAGGCTTGTTTTCCTTACCATCAGATGCTCTTTTTGGTCCGATTGTTAGTCCAATGAAGCGATTCTTAGGCTCAATTCTTTCAACTGAGCTGCGCTTACTTCACTTGGTGCGTTAGTCATCGGATCGAAAGCTTTTCCGTTTTTAGGGAACGCGATCACTTCGCGGATATTCGATTCGCCAGCCAACAACATGACCAAACGATCCAGCCCTAAAGCGATGCCGCCATGCGGTGGGAAGCCGTAGTCGAAAGCATCCAACAAGAAACCGAACTCCTCTTCGGCATCTTCTTTACTGAAGCCAAGTGCCGCAAACATCTGCTCCTGCACTTCTCTTGTGTAGATACGCAAAGATCCGCCGCCGATTTCATAGCCGTTCAAGACGATATCATAGGCTTGTGCATAGACATCTTCCGGATGATCAGCTAATTTGGCAAGATCCTCATCGTTTGGACGAGTGAATGGATGATGCATAGCAGTATAACGTTTTGCATCCGCATCGTACTCAAGCAATGGCCAGTCCACAACCCAAACGAAAGCAAACTGGGATTTGTCGATCAGATCAAGGTCACGGCCGAACTTCAGACGAAGCTCTCCTAAAGCTTGATAGACGATTTCTTTTTTATCCGCAACAAACACGAGCAAGTCGCCAGGCTCCGCATCCATCAGTCTGATCAATTCTTCGCTGTCTTCAGTGAAGAATTTCGCCACGGCACCTTTCAGCCCGTCCTCTTCGACTTTCATCCATGCCATGCCTTTTGCGCCGTATTGCTTGGCATATTCGATCAGATTATCCATGTCTTTGCGCGAATAGGCATCGGCTTTGCCTTTGACATTCAATCCACGGACTTGTCCGCCGTTTTCGCTTGTCGCTTTGAACACGTTGAATGAAGAAGTTTTCGCAAATTCATTCATATCGATCAGTTCCAAAGCGAAACGGGTATCCGGCTTATCGCTGCCGAAACGGTTCATCGCTTCATCGTAGGAGATGCGAGGGAATGGAGCCGGAATGTCTTTGCCCAATACGTCCTTCATGACTTTCTGCAGCATGTTTTCGGTGATTTTCTGGATTTCCTCAGCAGACAGGAAACTGGTTTCGATATCCACTTGCGTAAACTCAGGCTGTCTGTCACCGCGCAAATCTTCATCGCGGAAGCAACGAACGATCTGGTAATAGCGGTCAAAGCCTGCGCCCATCAGCATCTGTTTGAACAGTTGCGGCGATTGCGGCAGTGCATAAAATTCGCCTTGGTGTACACGGGATGGAACGATATAGTCACGTGCACCTTCCGGGGTTGATTTCGTCAAATAAGGTGTTTCGATGTCCATGAAATTCAAGTCATCCAAATAGTTGCGGACAGTGCGCGTCGTTTGGTGGCGAATTTTCATATTGTTCATCATTTTGTCTCTTCTCAAATCGATGTAGCGGTATTTCATACGCAATTCATCGGATACGTTCAGGTCGCCTTCGATATAGAAAGGAGGCGTCTTTGCTTTAGCCAGAATTTCCACGGATTCCGCTTCGATTTCGATTGTGCCCGTGCCGATGTTCGGGTTGATCTGGTTTGCTTCGCGAAGGACCACTTTACCTTTGACCTGCAGTACATATTCCCCACGGATCGTTTCCGCAATGCGGAAGGCTTCTTCGCTGAATTCTGTATTGAAAACGACTTGGACGATGCCTTCGCGGTCACGCAGGTGGATAAAAATCAATCCGCCTAAGTCCCTTCTTTTGTTAACCCAACCATTGGCTACGACTGTCTGTCCAACGGATGCTTCCGTCAATAATCCGCAATACTCTGTTCTTCTTTCCATTTTCACTACCCTCTTCTGTATGTTCTAGTCTTCTTTTCCGAAAAATTCATTAAAAGCTGTCATATCGGCTGTCTGTGTTTTGTACACTTTATCAAAATCAGCATAAATTTCAGCCAGCGACAACGTCTGTTCTTTGCCGGTCGACATCACTTTGAATTGCACTTGTTTGTTCTTTATTTCGTCTTCGCCGATGGTCAGCACTACTTTGGCTCCGTTTTTCGTGGCGGTTTTGAATTGGGCTTTGGCTTTGCGGTCATGGAAGTCCCGATCCGCCGAATACCCTGCTTGGCGCGCATTTTGGACCAATTTCAAGCTTTCGATGTTCGTAACTTCTCCCAGGCCGACGACATAGACATCCAACTCGGATAGTTTCGGCACATCGACTTGCTGATCCTTGATCAAAAGGATCAGTCTTTCCAAGCCCATCCCGAAGCCAAAACCAGGCACTTCCGGCCCGCCGATTTCCTGGACCAAGCCGTCATAACGGCCGCCGCCGCAGATGGTCGTTTCCGCCCCGAAAACTGCGGATGAAGTCATGATTTCAAAAATGGTATCCTGATAATAATCGAGCCCACGGACCATGTTGCTGTTGATCGTGAAAGGAATTTCCAATGCCTGAAGCATTTCCTGAACCGCCTCAA
Source organism: Trichococcus pasteurii (assembly GCF_900112935.1). Lineage (GTDB taxonomy): Bacteria > Bacillota > Bacilli > Lactobacillales > Aerococcaceae > Trichococcus > Trichococcus pasteurii. The sequence goes on along the minus strand of NZ_FONM01000002.1, from coordinate 94,797 downwards.
AATGTTTCCTTGAATCTTCCGAAAGGAACTCCAAGATGCTTGGAGCTTGGGCAACGATTTCCTTGTCGCGCTTGTCTTTGCTGTCCAGCACACGCAATGGGTTCTTATGCAGACGGGTCTGCGAATCTTTGCTCAGTTCATCATGGAAAGGTTCCAGGTAGGCGATAAGCGCCTCGCGGTATCTGATCCGGTCTTCCGTCTTCCCCAACGAATTGATGACCAATTTCAGATCGCTCAATTCCAATTCTTTCAGTATATCCCATGCCAATGCCATCGTTTCGACATCGGTCGCAGGATTGACGCTTCCGAAAACTTCCACACCCAATTGGTGGAATTGACGCATTCTTCCGCCTTGTGGTCTTTCATAGCGGAACATTGGGCTGATGTAATAGACTTTCAGTGGTTTCGGGTGTTCAGGACCGAAAAGTTTGTTTTCGACGTAGGCCCGAACTACTGGAGCCGTTCCTTCCGGTTTCAATGCAATGTGCCTGTCACCTTTGTCGTAGAAATCATACATTTCCTTCGATACGATATCGCTCGTATCGCCGACCCCTCTGGAAAACAGTTCATAACTTTCGAACATCGGGGTGCGGATTTCTGAAAATTGATAGTCATGCAATAAAATCCGGGCTGTTTCTTCCACGTATTGCCAAATTTCTGCTTCCTGCAAAAAAATGTCGGCAGTCCCTTTTGGTTTTTGTATCATTTTTATCACTCCTTAAGCTTCATACTGTCTTCTGTCTGAAAAAAAGCAAAAAAATAGCCCTCTTTCCATCATGGAAAAGGACGATTAGTCAGACGTGGTGCCACCTTTATTCGAAAGCATAGCTTCCCTTTAACGAGTAACGTTCGTGGCGTAATAGCTTTTCACTATTAATCCTCCAACCTGTCTTTCAAATAAACGTTTGGGAGTGCTCTCAGCCGCGGCAATCCTCTCTGAATCAAACCAATCTATTCTACTTCGATCTTCACTGGACATTTATAATTTCCTTAACGATACAAGATAAGCCCCGAATTGTCAATACTGTTTTCATCAAACTTTCACTTTCACAATTTCTGAAAAGGCTTTGCAATGGATGCCGCATCTTTGCTATAATGATAGAAGAATTGAACAATTTTTGTAAATTTTATGCACCCCAAACCAGAAAGGAGACAACCAGTGAAGACTATCGCAAAAAATAGACATCTATTCTTCCTGACGCTTGTTTTGCTATTTGTCGGATTGGGCTCCTTCGGTACGGTAGCATTAGCTAACTATACTACAGTCAGCATCTCCGCCAGCATCGTAAATGTCCGGTCCGGTCCAGGCTTATCCTACGACATCATGACGCAAATTCAAGGCGGTTCCTCTGTCAATGTTTTGGCCGAAAAGAATGAATGGTACAAAGTCAGGCTTTCGGATGGAAGAATCGGTTGGGTTGCCAGTTGGCTGATCAACAACACCGAAATCGCGGCAACATCCGAATTACTGGCTACAGTCCTGGTGCCCTCCGCCAACGTCCGGCAAGAGAACAATGAAACAGCTGAAGTCATCGGAACGGCCAGTGAGGGCGAAAAATTCGCTCTCCTATACGAAGAGAACGGCTGGAGTCAAATCCAGTACAATAACAAAGTCGCATGGATTTTGTCTGAGCTGATCGAAATTTCACCAGGCAGCATCCAATTGGCGCCGGAAACAGTCGATACCACAGCAGTTGTTGTGGACGATGCTAATCCGAAGGTCATCATCACGATGGATGGCGTAAATGTCCGCAGCGGTCCTTCGACAGGCAGCGAAATTCTGTTCATTGCCGAAAAAGACGAAGAGTACGAACTGATCAGCGAATCCGGTGATTTTTATAAGATCATTTACGAAGGGAACAAGGAAGGCTACGTCGCCTCCTGGCTGGTGGAAACATCCGAATCGCTCAATACGCCGGTCACTGCGTCCTCAACCACCACGCTTGCCGAAGCGACCATCGTAATCGATCCGGGCCACGGAGGAGAAGATCCAGGTGCGGAAGGTACTTATATTTACGAGAAGGAAGTAACACTCAAAACCGCTCAAGCGGTGGCGGAAAAATTGCGCAGTGCCGGAGCAAACGTCATATTGACGCGCACCTCCGATGTCTATGTCACTTTGGAAGATCGCGCAGAAATGAGTAATGTCAACAATGCTGATCTGTTCATCAGTCTGCATTATGATTCAACCGCAAGCGGTACTTCCGCGACAGGATTCACGACTTATTATTATGCGGATGCGGATATTCCGTTGGCAAATCTCGTTGATGATCACCTGGCTGACACTTTGCCGTTGCAGGACAATGGTTCCAAATTCGGCGATTTTTTGGTCACACGCGAAAACGATCAGCCCGCCTTATTGTTGGAGCTTGGGTATATGAACAATGACTCGGATGTCAAGACCTTCAACTCCGATTACTATCGCTCATTGGTGGCAGAAAGCATCTACGAAGCATTGACCGAATATTTCCAATAAACCAGAAAATCGGAATAAAATAAAAGAGTCGGCAGTTCGAACCATTCATGGTTCAAGCTGCCGGCTCTTTTATTTGTTTTTGGAATCGATGAGGATGGTTACGGGCCCATCGTTGATCAAAGTCACAGCCATGTGCGCCCCAAACTTTCCCGAGGCCACTGAGAAACCTTCCGCTCTTAAAAGTTCATTGAACTCTTGATAGAGCGCCTCCCCGATTTCGGAAGCGGCCGCATTGGTGAAGCTTGGGCGATTGCCTTTTTTGGTATCAGCGAACAAGGTGAATTGGGATATGGAAAGGATGGCTCCGTCCACATCCTTCAAAGAGCGATTCATTTTGCCTTCTTCATCCTCGAAAACCCTGAGATTCGAAACTTTACGGGCAAGGTAGTGCACATCTTCTTGTGCATCGTCCTTACCGATGCCGACCAAAAGCATGAAGCCCATACCAATTTCTCCTATGATTTCCCCATCAACCGAGACGGATGCTTCCGTCACTTTCTGTACGACTACACGCATATATTTCCTCTATTCATTTTGATTCATTAGGATGTGACCCTTCTGACTGTGTAAACATCCGGGATATTTTTGATTTTATCGACGATTTTATCCAGTTGGCTCAAATTTTGGATCCCGATTTTCAACGTTATGACAGCAATTTTATTGCTGTCGACTTTCCCGTTTACGCTACTGAGATTTTTGGTCATTGTGTTCACGACATGCAAGATTTCGTTCAGGAGACCGGAGCGATTGTAGCCCTCGACCGTCAACTCGGTTTCGTAATCGATATTGGAAGTACCTGTATCTTCCCATTCGACATCGATCAACCGGTCGCCATGTTCTCCGGACACCTGCACATTCGGGCAATCTTTCCGATGGACCGAGATCCCGCGCCCTTTTGTGATGTAGCCGACAATTTCATCCCCCGGAACCGGATTGCAGCAATGGCTGATGCGTATGAGCAGATTATCCACTCCTTGAATGACTACGCCCCCTTCATGACGGATCTTCATTTTAGGATTATCTTTTTTCGTTTTTTGCTCGATCGTGTCCAGCTGTTGTTCCGCTTTGTGTTTATCCCGCTCACGGCGAGCTTTCTCGGTCAAACGGTTCGAAACAATGAAGGCAGACAGTTCGCCGAACCCGATGGCGGCATAAAGATCATCTTCCGAATTGACATTGAAGCGATTCAACAAATCTTTGATCCCTTGTTTTGTCAGGAATTCCTTTGGCGAGAATTCCATTTCCGTCAGTTGTTTTTCCAGCATATCCCGGCCTTTGATGACATGTTCGTCGCGGTCCTGCAGCTTGAAATAGCGTTTGATTTTATTTTTTGCTTTGCTGGTGGAAACCAGGTTGACCCAGTCCCTGCTTGGGCCGAATGAGTTCGGTGACGTCATCACTTCGATGATGTCACCGTTCTGAAGCTTGTAATTCAAAGGGACGATTTTCCCGTTGACTTTGGCGCCGATGGTTTTGTGTCCGATTTCGGTATGGATGTTATAGGCGAAATCCAAAGGACCGGCACCCGATGGCAATTCAACGACATCGCCTTTCGGAGTGAAGACATACACTTTGTCCTTGAAGATGTCCTCTTTGACGCTTTCCACAAACTCGCTGGCGTTCTTGGAATCATCCTGCAGATCGATCAGATCGCGGAACCAGTCGATCTGATGGGGCATCTTTTCCGGATCGATTTTTTTGGTTATGCCCTCTTTGTATGCCCAGTGAGCCGCAACCCCGTATTCCGCGACTTGGTGCATTTCGATTGTCCGGATCTGGATTTCCACAGGCGTTCCCTGCGTGCCGATGACGGTCGTGTGCAGCGACTGATACATATTCGCCTTGGGCATGGCGATATAGTCTTTGAATCGGCCAGGCATTGGTTTCCATTTTGTATGGATGGCACCCAAAACGGCGTAGCAGTCTTTGATGGAATGGACGATGACGCGGATAGCCAACAGATCATAGATTTCCGTGAATTGTTTCTTTTGGTCCTTCATTTTTCGGTAAATGGAGTTGATGTGCTTCGGCCTGCCGTAGATGTCGGCCTCAATCTCCAATTCATCGATCGACTCTTTGATTTTGTTGATCGTATCCTTGATGTAGAGTTCCCGTTCATCTCGTTTGCTGTTCATCAGATGAACAATCCGGTAATATTGCTGTGGGTTCAGATACCTGAGCGACGTATCCTCCAATTCCCATTTGATCCGGTTCATCCCTAAGCGGTGGGCTAAGGGTGCGTATATCTCCAACGTTTCATTGGATATGGTCCGTTGTTTTTCCGGCTTATGGTATTTCAATGTCCGCATATTGTGCAATCTGTCCGCCAATTTCACCATAATGATCCGCAGATCCTTCGCCATGGCCATCAACATTTTGCGGTGATTTTCGGCCTGTTGCTCTTCATGCGACTTGTATTCGATCTTCCCCAACTTGGTGACGCCATCGACCAGGATGGCTACGGTTTTGGAAAATTCCCGTTCGATATCCTCCAAAGTATATTCTGTATCTTCCACAACATCATGCAAAAATCCCGTTGCAATCGTTTCCGGATCTAATTTCAAATCTGCCAATATCGCTGCGACTTGGGTCGGATGAACGAAGTACTCCTCACCGGACTTCCGCATCTGTCCGCTATGAGCCACCCTGGCAAAATCACACGCTTTTTGGACAAATGCCACATGGGTTTCATTCATATATTCCGCGCATAGCTGCACAACCTCTTCAGGCGAATAGGTTTTGATTTTCGGCATGTTGTCACTCCTGACTCTTAAGATTATGTATTTACTTACTGCGATTCCGTTCAAAAACGAAAAAGTTGCTGAATATATCCTATTCTGCAAACAAAAAAGTGAATATATTTCCCTTTATTATACTTTAAATCGGAACAATGCGCCATCAACAATTATCCTCTGTTCACATCCTCAAAGCAGCAAAAAACCTTGAAGGGCAGCTTCGTAAAAAGAAGTCCCTCAAGGTTTTCCTGATTATTGATCCAAACGGATGCAAACGGAGCATCCCTCACTCTTATTTTGCCGCAAGCCAACCTTCAACGATTTTCTTGCCGCTGGAAGTGCCCAGACGAGTTGCGCCGGCTGCAATGAAAGCCAAGGCATCTTCATACGAACGCACACCTCCGCTTGCTTTTACATCCGTTACAGGTCCAACTGTCTTGCGCATCAGTGCAACATCTTCCAATGTTGCTCCACCAGTTGAAAAACCGGTGGATGTCTTGACAAAGTCGGCACCCGCCTTTTGTGCCAACTGGCAAGCGATCACTTTCTCTTCGTCGGTCAACAGGCAAGTCTCGATGATGACCTTCAGGATTGCCTTGCCTTTGACTGCTTCGACCAAAGCCGCGATTTCATGCTCGACTGTTTGGTAATCGCCATCCTTCAAGGCTCCGATGTTGATGACCATATCAACTTCATCGGCACCGTTCTGAACCGCCTGTTTCGCTTCGAAAGTCTTCACTTCTGCCGTATTGGCGCCATGCGGAAAACCGACGACAGTGCAGACGAGCACATCCGAACCGGTCAGGAAGGCTTCAACCTTTTTGACCCAGTATGGCTGTACGCAGACTGATTTGAAGTCGTATTCCTTCGCTTCTTCGCAAAGGGATTTGATTTCCGCCTCTGTCGCGTCTTGTCTTAATAAAGTGTGATCGATGTATTTGTTTAAACTTTCAACCATTTTTATCCGCTCCTTTTCTTAATTCCATTTCATAGGATACTGCCGCCAATGCATACAAGGGCGCTGTTTCTGCTCGTAAAATCCTCGGTCCCAACGCACAGCTCTTGTGGCCGGCTTGTCTGAAAGCCGTCAGCTCTTCCGGAGCCAACCCGCCTTCAGGACCGAACACAAACAATAAGGAATCGCCTGGTTCAAGATTTTCCAACGTGTTCACCAAGATGCTGCCTTCACCGGCCTTTGCATCTTCTTCATAGGCAATCAGCACTTTGCTGTATTTTTCTGCTTCCGCCAGCAACTCCTTGAGGTTATGGACAGGATGGACGTAAGGTTCTTTTTGGCGGTGCGATTGCTCGGCTGCCTCTTTCGCGATTTTCTGCAGGCGCTGCTGTTTCTTTGCGCTTTTATCCGATGTCCACTTTACAACCGCATTTTTTGCTGCGAAAGGAATGAAGGCTACCGCGCCCAACTCAGTGCCCTTCTGTACGATGTATTCCAGTTTGTCGCCCTTCGGCAGTCCACAGGCGATCGCAATGTTGACCGGCAGTTCCGTTGAGCGGTCTTCATCGGCCACCCACTTCAAGCTGACCGTATCTGCAGTCACATCGATGATTTCCGCTACGAATGAAATGCCGGAGTTGTCGGCCAAATAGACCTGCTCCCCCTGCTTCATGCGCATCACATGGAGCATATGGTGATGGAAATCATCCGACAAGATGATCGGCTGCGTTTGATAATCTTTTGTTAGAGGTGGAATGATGTATCGCTGCATGCTTTAATCCTCCAGATTTTTTGTGCAGATCAGGCAAACCCAATCTTTCATTTGCTTTTCTTGCTCGATTTCAAAGCCGTTGCTGATCAAAACTGCGATCAGTTCCTCTTTCTTCGAATCGATGATGCCCGAAAGGATGAAATAGCCATCGTCCTTCAGGTTCCTGTAGGCATCGGGAAGCAACAGCAGTAGGATTTCCGCCAGGATATTCGCAACAATGATATCGGCTTCCTGATCGGCAATCCCCACCAAAAGGTTGTTCTCTTTGACGATGACATCCGAAGCATAAGCATTATAAGCGATGTTCTCTTTGGAAACACGTGTTGCGATTTCGTCGATATCGTAGGCATAGACAGTTTCCGCACCCATTGCCTTGGCTGCGATGCTCAGCACGCCTGACCCGGTTCCGACATCGATCACTTTTTCGCCGCCGCGCATCACTGCTTCGAGCGCTTCGATGGACAGACGTGTCGTTGGATGCGTGCCGGTACCGAAGGCCATCCCGGGATCCAACTGAATCAGCATTTCTTTTTCATCTTCAGGGGTGTATTCTTCCCAATAGGGTACGATCGTCAAAAAGCGAGTAAGGCGGATCGGATGGAAATATTCTTTCCAGGAATTTTCCCAATCCTCTTCTTTCACATGGTTGATCTGCAACTCATTCTTCCCGATCTTCAGATCAATTTTTTCCAACTCTGCAAGCTGTTCTTTGATGAACAACACGGTGTCCTGGAAACCCGCGTTGTTCGGATAATAAGCCATGATATAGACGGAATGCCCTTCCTCAGGCAAGGCCCGTTCCTCTTTGATCTGGCCGAAACCATCATCCTGCAGATTGACGAAGTCCAATTCGTCATCTATGGCAACGCCTTTCGCACCGGCTTCCATCAATATATTCGATACAGCCTCAACCGCTTCGGTAGCAGTCACAACCTTCACTTCATTCCATTCCATTTACAATCACCTTTCCTATCATCAAGGATAACGATAATACGTTTCATCAAATCTTCCTAATTCCTTCAGTGTTTCGATTGTCTGCATAAAATTCAGCTCATTCCAATGCAATTCGAAGCTGGAGTCGCCCTCATTTTTCAGAAAATCCCTGAGCTTGCTGTTAGCTTCGCCGACCGTCAGGCGAATATTCTTGACCACCGCTTCGGCCAATCCGCCTTGAATCCCTTTTTTCCGGTCAAATGGGATGCCGGTCAAATACTCCTCAGTCTTGATTTTTGAGGATGCGCGATCATAAAACAAAACAGAATCTTCAAAAATGAACCGATCTTCGTGATTCGAGTGGCCAAATATATCAGAAATACTATTGTCTGGAGGATAACTGACTTCTAATAATAACACAATTTCGACTGTATGGAAGGGTTTATGCCACTCCAATCGCCATTCGCAAGGCAAGTGCTGTTCTTCCAATTCCTCGTGGATTTTGTCGATCATACTTTTGTCCATTTTCTTCCTCCTCGTTTTATTCGTTTCGGCATGGCCATTATAGCTGTGTACCGCATCGTTCGAAGCTCTCAATCCATTGTAGCAAATAATGATAAAAATATATATTCTGGGCTGTCAAACGACAAATGATTTACCGAAAACCGGCACGCAACATGGGGGAACGATTTCTAAAAAGGTCGGTTTGTGATATATTTAGTCTAGGCAAAAAGTTGGAGGGATATTTCATGACAGAACAAGCAGAAATCAGACAATCCATCGATTACTTAGTGACCCGCATAGCACGTGATTACCAGAAAGAAGAATACAAAGACCGCTTAAAAGTCCAGATTCCATTCGGTCGAAGGGCTGAAATACTGTTGGCCGATGATTACCTCTCATCGGATGAAAAAATCATTTTTGAGGATGGAATCGATCCGGCGGTAAAAAGTGAACTCTTCAAAGAGGTCCTGCAATCCAAAACGGATAAGGTCTTCAAAAGCTTTTTGTTGGAGATATTCGGTAAGCAGCCGGTCCTTAATGAAAATTTATCCATCACGACAACTAAATCAGGCGATAAGCAATACATCATCATCAATTTCCAAGGAGCCTTGCCCTATTAAGCTTTCCATTCACGCAGGGCCTTCATGATCATCGGCTGGGGCAATAAAAAATTAAGTTGAGTTTATGCGAAAAGCCTGATATGATGTTGATTAGAATATTTGCTTATTAATATTACTTTTTTATGCTATACTGTTTAGGTAACAAGGACAACTAACGAGGTGTGCAAATATGGCAGATAAAAATCTAACAACTAAAGATATTCTGCAAAAAGAATTCAAAAGCGCTATGAGAGGCTATAATGTTGCAGAAGTCGATGAATATCTGGATATGATCATAAGAGATTATGAATCCTATCAAAAAGACCTTTCTTATCTTCAAAGCGAAAATGAGCGTTTGATGAGCCGTGTGGACGAGTTGACGAAGCAAGCAGTTTTAGCTAAGCCGACCCAGTCGAATGTATCTTCAGTCGGCAGCGGTGTAACGAATTTTGATATTCTGAAACGCCTTTCCAACTTGGAGAAACATGTATTCGGTTCAAAATTGGATGAAACAAACGAAGAAGCAAACTAGCATCAAAAGACATTTGTAAATTTCGGGTAATTGCGGTCTCCTTTATGGAGGCTGAGGAAAGTCCATGCTCGCACAAGCTGAGATGCTTGTAGTGTTCGTGCTTAGCGAAACAATAAGCTAAGGCAATCGATAGATTGACGGCAGAAAAAAAGGCTAAGGGCTCTGCCTATGCCTGAGTATTCTTGAAAGTGCCACAGTGACGAAGCAGACGGGGAAACCTTTCTGGTGGAACGCGGTAAACCCCTCGAGCGAGCAACCCAAACTTTGGTAGGGGCACTCTTTCCAAGGAAATGAACGAGGGAAAGAGGCAGAAATGCAGATAGATAATTACCTCCGCCATCAGAGGCCTGGCTCAGATGGCGCGACAGAACATGGCTTACAGAAATTTACAAATCAGGCTTTTTTTCTTCAAAAGAATACGATCGAGGATGGGACAAGCTAATTTTTGTCCCATTTTTCGTGCATTATCCGGCAATTTCTAAGGCAAAACAATAAGGAGTTATCAATGAGAACATATCAATTAGTGGCTACGGCCGCAAGCGGCATCGAAGCCATCACCGGCAACGAGCTGAAGAAAATGGGCTACAACGTCCAGGTAGAGAACGGCAAAGCCTACTTCACCGGTACAGAAGCGGACATCATCACAACCAACCTATGGCTGCGCACCGCTGACCGCATCAAAATCGTGTTCGGCAAGTTCGAAGCAAAAACATTCGATGACCTTTTCGAGCAAACGAAAGCTTTGCCATGGGAACAAATCCTTCCGATGGATGCGGAATTCCCGGTTTCCGGCAAATCGCAAAAATCGACTTTGTACAGTGTCCCCGATTGCCAAGCAATCGTCAAGAAGGCTATCGTCAACCGTCTGAGCGAATACTACCACCGCCGTACCCGTTTGCCTGAATCCGGCGCACTCTATCCGATCGAAGTGGCCATCAACAAGGATGAAGTGATCCTGACGATCGACACGAGCGGTTTCAGCCTTTTCAAACGCGGTTACCGTTCCGAAAAAGGCGGCGCACCATTGAAGGAAAATATGGCAGCCGCTTTGGTGATGTTGACCAATTGGTTCCCTGACCGTCCCTTCTATGACCCGACTTGCGGTTCCGGTACGATTCCGATCGAAGCGGCTCTGATCGGCCTGAATATTGCTCCGGGGTTGAAACGCTCTTTCCCTTCCGAAGAATGGAACATTTTTGAAGAAGGCTTATGGGATCGCATCCGCAATGAAGCAAAAGCTGCCGCGAACTTTGATGTGAAGTTGGACATCGGCGGTTCGGACATCGATCCGCATGTGATTGCCATCGCGAAGAGCAATGCCAAAAAAGCAGGCGTTGCGGAGTATGTCACTTTCAAACAATTGGCTTTGGCTGACTTCACGACAACCAAGGAATACGGCACGATCGTCTGCAACCCGCCTTACGGTGAACGTCTTTCCGATCAGGAAGAGATCGAGATCCTCTACAAAGAGATGGGCCAAGTTTTCCGTCCGTTGAAGACATGGAGCAAATACATCCTGACGAGCGAATTGCTTTTCGAAGAATTCTACGGCGAAAGAGCCACGAAAAAACGCAAACTCTACAACGGCAGATTGCGTACCGATTTCTTCCAGTATTGGGGAACGCGCCCGCCAAGAATCAAAAAAGAGATTGATGCCAACGAAAGCAAAGAAAAATAATTTTTAAAAATAAAAGCAATCCGAATACCCCGCTGATGCGAGGTATTCGGATTGCTTTTTTTGGTTAGTAACCCTATTATTTCATAATCCGTATCGTTGCTGCTGTCGAACCAACCCGGACGGATGATCGTATAATCCAGACCGGAAGCTTCAATGACGTCAGCCGCGTCACGGTACGTCTGCAATACCGGATTGGAGCGAAGATTGCCGGAAGAGCCGACTGAAGCCGGGATTTCGTTATAGATACCCATCGAAGTAATGAATATCAAACGATTGACTCCAACACGTTTCATCGATTCCACAATCGCTCTGGCCATTTTCCCTAAGTTCCCTGTCAAAGATGCAAAGACTACATCCTGGCCCGAAATGACTTTGTCCAGTTCGGATGCATTCATCACATCGCCAGAAACGGCAATTTCTCTCGTTGAATCGACTGGCTTGAGCCTATCCGGACGCCGTGAAAAAAGCGTCAATTCATCGTTGGTTTTTTCAAGGAACATCTGTCTTGCTACGCGACCAACTGAACCAGTTGCGCCGATAATAACTATTTTCGTCATCATTTCCACCTCATATTTCGTGTTGATATGAGTATGGTATCACTTGGAGTTCACTCAAATTCAACCATGAACAGACATCTTTTTTTCCGGGCATAAAACATAGCCTTTACATAGTCAATGCGGAAACGTAACGGTATAATATACTCAATCAAAGCAAATGAAGCCTAATCCAAATTTCATACACAAAGCGCTTGACTTGGAGTTCACTCCAAGAGCTATAGTCAGAACAGAAATGAAATGGAGGTAAGATTGATGAGCAAAATATGGATGATTACAGGGGTAAGCAGTGGCTTCGGCTACGAACTGACAAGACAGTTGCTGGACAAAGGCGACAAGGTGATCGGAACGGTGCGTAATAAAGCTAAAATTTCCGATTTGATTGCGGAGTACCCGACGCTGTTCGATTGTCAGATCCTTGATGTGACAGATACCTCAGCTGTCCATCAGGTGGTGAAGGAATCTTTTGAAAAACATGGAGAAATCGATGTCATCATCAATAATGCTGGCTACGGGCTGTTCGGCGCGGCTGAGGAGTTGAGCGATGAGCAAGTGGATCTCATCATCGCAACCAATTTGACCGGATCCATCCAGATGATCCGCTCCGCCCTTCCGTTCTTACGCAAACAAGGTCACGGCCGCATCATCCAAATCTCTTCCTATGGCGGACAAGTCGCTTTCCCGGGCAATTCCATGTACCATGCCACGAAATTCGGGATCGAAGGTTTTTGCGAATCCGTCGCTCAGGAAGTGGGACCCTTCAATATCGGCGTAACCATTGTAGAGCCTGGCGGAGCACGGACTGAATTCCGCTACGGCAGCGCGCAAGTCGCTGAACTGATGCCTGAGTACGACGGCAATCCAGCGCACAGCTTTCTTGCGATGCTTGATTCAACAAAGGTACTGGCACCCGGAAATCCTGCGGAGATGGCAAAACGAATCATCGAAAGCGTGGATATCACACCGGCACCGCTTCGCATGGTGCTTGGTTCGCAAGCGCTGGCCAGCACCATTTCTACGCTTGAGAACCGCTTAGCCGATTTCCGGACGCAAGCGGAACTGGCAGCCTCAACGGACTACAAGGAATAATCCCTGTGGCCTAAAATAAGGCAATACTGATTATCACATTCATCATGATACGAAAATCAAGCCCGCTTGAAACTCCTGGCAACAGGAATCCAAGCGGGCTTATTCATTGTCTATTGATTTTCAATTCCGAATTTTTCAGTTGTGCCCCATAATATGATGAGGGATGTATGGTTCTTCCAGAGTCAGAATATCCTCCGCAGAAAGTTTGAAGTCAAGAGCAGAAATGGCGCTGATCAGATGGCTTTCCTTGGTGGCCCCGATGATCGGAGCAACGACTTGATCTTTTTGCAGTAGCCAAGCCAAGGCAACCTGAACCCTTTCAACGCCATATTTTTTGGCAATCGCTGCAACCCGCTCCACAATGACGCGGTCCTGTGCCTCGGTCGTATCATACTTATGTTTCGCCACTTGATCCGTTTCGAAGCGTTTCGTAGTGGCCGACCAATCCCTTGTAAGCCTGCCTGAAGCCAGTGGACTGTAAGGCGTCACGGCAATCTTTTGATCGGCGCACAACGGCAGCATTTCCCGCTCTTCCTCCCTGTACAAAAGATTCAAGTGATTCTGCATCGAAACGAACTTTGTCAACCCTAGTTTTTCGGCAGTCGACTGCGCTTTGGCGAATTGCCACGCGAACATTGCGGATGCGCCGATATAACGGGCTTTGCCGGATTTCACGACATCATGCAGGGCTTCCATCGTTTCCTCGATCGGAGTGTTGTAGTCCCAGCGGTGGATGATATAAAGGTCGACGTAGTCCATGTCCAGCCGCTTCAGGCTGTGATCGATTTCGCTCAGGATCGCTTTACGGGAAAGGCCTCCTCCGTTCGGTGCTTGGCGCATCTTCTGATGTACTTTTGTAGCCACCACAATCTCATCACGGTTGGCGTACTCGTTCAAAGCTTTCCCAAGGATGCTCTCACTGGCTCCGTATGAGTAGATGTTGGCCGTATCGAAGAAATTGATCCCCAGATCCAACGCACTTTTGATGACTTTTCTGCTCTCTTCTTCTTCCAGTACCCAATTATGGAAACCGCTGTTCGGATCGCCGAATCCCATGGCCCCTAGGCAAATCTGCGAAATATCCATACCTGTATTGCCAAATTTTACGTAATCCATTAACATATCCCTCCAGTTTCAATTTGATGACATAGCAGTTTCCTATGTTGCTGATAGCATACTCCTTGAAGTGAACTCCAAGTCAAGTCTAACCAACAACTTGATTGCACGAAGCAGCGGATGGAGGCGCGCAAAAAGGCCATCTCAGTTTCAGTACGAAATAGGAGATAGCCTTTTTTGTTTGATGAAATGTTTTCCATGTTTCTGCAGAAAAAACATATCATCATTTTCTCTTTTTGGTGAGCTGATATAGCGCTTTTCTGGCGAGATTATCGGCTCCTTTGTTTTCCTTTTCCGGAATCCATTCCAAGTAAAAATTGGTGAACGCAGGCAATTCCCGCAAAGCCTCTTCCAGCAAAAGCTTATGCTCCGCTTTTTTGGTATACTTTTTCCTGATCGATTCGGCAACAAGTTTACTGTCAGTGTAACAAAAAACGAGCTGGTCCTGTTTGTTGTGTGCTTTCAGATGACGCAATCCATACAGGAGCGCTTCGAATTCGGCACGATGATTATCCATTCTGTCTTCTAAAGGCAGACCTATCTGCTCCTGTACGCCGTCCTCTACGATCAAAATCCCGATGGCAGCATACCCTTCTCTTCCGGTGGCCGCCCCATCCACAAATAATTTTATCACCTGTTCCACATCCTAAAAAACAAAGGTGAAAGGAAATCCTGAACGGATTCCCTTCACCTTTGCGGTTTACTGTGCTTTTTTTATGTTTCTGCCACGACCATCACATTTGTAGCCTGTGGTCCCCTTACGCCTTCAGCAATATCGAACTGAACGCGTTGCCCTTCTTCAAGTCTTTTGAAGCCTTCTCCAGCTATACCGGTAAAATGTACGAAAATGTCGTCATCCTGTTGCTCGAGTTCAATAAAACCATATCCCTTATCATTATTGAACCACTTTACTTTGCCAAATTCCATTGTACATCCTCCTTCAACACTCAATTCTTTGGAACTGCTTTCACAAAGACGGGTTACTCTCATTATAGAGAGGAAACCCAATCGAGTCAATTATTCCGATGAGCTCATTCAAAAAAACCAAAAAAATCGGCCAGCTTATTTTCCAATTGTCCGATTTTATCGCGGATGCTTTGTTCGCTTGCTTCCCCCGTCCACTCTGCTCCGTTGTAAATGCGGTAGAGCACATCCAACCACTCTGAAACGGATGGGATCGTCCTGTCTTCGAACGGATAAAGGAGGGAAAGTTGCATGAAGAAGGCATTCTCCATGGCATCCGCCAAAGTAGGATTTTTATTGGCGATTTCTTCCCGGATGTACGCCATTCCTTCTCTGTAGGTTTTTGACTCGATCAACGGAACAACTCCAGCCAGATCGACTTTTTCTTCGGCTCCGTCCAATCTGACAGTCAGCGATGGATGCAGCCCGCGCGCAAGAAATTGATGGATGATCTCTGTCTTGAGCATCCGATGGAGACTGTTGTTCATAAGCAAGCGTTGCGCGATCTTGCTGAATTGGTCATCCTCCAAATCCTTCAACTGTTGCGCATAGGCTTGTTGCTTATGGAAAGGCTGCGTATCGATGCTTTTTTCTGCCTTGAGTATTTCTGAACTTTTTTTCAGCTTCTTCTCTAAATTCTTCAGTTCTACTTTTTCGACTTCAGCTTCCAATTGCTCCAAGGCGAATTGGTGTTCCATCGACAGACCGAAAGTATTTTTTCGCGCTTCAATTTGTTCACGGGCCGAATCGAAAGCCCCGGACTGCATCAATCCTTTTAAGTACAGAAAATCGATGTCATCCACAGAAATGGAGGCTGCTATGTCCGGCCGCATTTCGGTTATCATCGCCAGGCTTTTTTCTGCTTGATCGGTCTCCTGCAGCAACATGAGGTAAAGCGGGAGGATGTCGTCCGCCTTCTTGATCGCTATGGCTTTGCCGATCCATTCTTCCGCAAGCTGCAGATTTCCCTCTTCGAATGCCAACAGTCCTTTTTTCAAGTATCCCTCGTAATTTAATGGAAAAACAATTTTTTCTCCCATTTCCATCACCCCAATCTAAGCTGATTTTCCTGTTAGGTCATTATAACACAAAAGCGAACGCGAAAAAAACCGCCCATACAGCATCAGCTGTGTGGGCGGTCCATAACAGTTCTTGAATCAATAGTTCCGGAATCGCTTCTGGCGTTGCTCGATCAATTCCGCTGGAGTCAGTTGCTTCAGCTCTTTCAGCTTGGCACTTAACTCCCGCTTCAGTTCAAGCATGACATCATCCGATTTGCGGGCCACTTTCCTGCGGGTTTCCATAACGATTTTGTCGATGACGTCGAGTGCAAAAAGGTCATCCGGCGTCAACTTCATTACTTTGGCTGCTTCATCGGATCGCGAGGAATCTTTCCACAAAATCGATGCAAAGCCTTCCGGGGACAGAACAGAATACATGGTATTCTCCAACATCCACACCTCGTTGCCCATCGCCAGCGCCAAGGCACCGCCGCTGCCGCCCTCGCCGATGAAGATGGCGATGAAAGGAACCGTCAGCTGACTCATCACCAAAAGCGATTCAGCGATTGCTTCACCGATACCTCGGTCCTCAGAGTCGACATCGCAAAAAGCACCTGAAGTATTGATGAAAGTAACGATTGGGCGATTGAATTTTTCCGCCTGTTTCATCAAACGGATCGCTTTACGATAGCCTTCCGGATGCGGTGATCCGAAATTCCGATAGACATTTTCAGTCACATCATGGCCTTTTTGCGTTCCGATGACGGTTACCGGCATGTCATCCAGCAGTGCGATCCCGCCCACG
Source organism: Trichococcus pasteurii (assembly GCF_900112935.1). GTDB lineage: Bacteria > Bacillota > Bacilli > Lactobacillales > Aerococcaceae > Trichococcus > Trichococcus pasteurii. Next base: position 78,085 of record NZ_FONM01000002.1, on the reverse strand, counting down.
ATAGCAGGGTCGTCCCCGAACTTTCGGTCACCGTGGAATTCAACAAAACCATCGCAGATGGCATGTATCATTTCTGTAGCCGTCAGACGGGAGATGCTTCTTGCAGCGGTGATAATTTCTTTGACATCCTTCACTGCACTTCACCCGCCTTTTCTGCAGGAGCATGGATCAGCAGGATATGCTGCAATGCCCTCTTCAAATCTTTTCTGGCCACAATTTTGTCGATAAAGCCGTTTTCCAGCACCTTTTCGGCTGTCTGGAAACCTTCAGGCAATTTCGCTTTGATTGTCTGCTCGATGACGCGCTTGCCGGCGAAACCGACAGTCGCCCCTGTTTCCGCAAGGATGATATCCCCTTGCATCGCAAAGCTGGCCGTCACGCCCCCAGTAGTCGGATCGGTCAGGACCGTGATGTACAACAGCCCTGCTTTACTGTGGTTGGAGACCGCAACGCTGACTTTCGCCATCTGCATCAAGGACATGATGCCCTCCTGCATTCTGGCGCCGCCTGAAGCAGTGAAGACAATGATTGGGAGCTTTTCAACCGTTGCGCGTTCAAACGCGAGCGTCAGTTTCTCGCCGACCACTTTCCCCATGCTTGCCATGATAAAGTTCGAATCCATCACACACAAAGCAACTTTATGCTTATTGATGAATGCCGCGCCGGTTACAACCGCTTCGTCAAGTCCCGTTTTTTCTTTGGCGATCTTCAATTTGTTCTCATATCCCGGAAAAGCCAATGGATTTTCTTCGGGCATTTGGGCGTTCCATTCATCAAAAGAACCTTCATCAACGATATTGGAAATGCGTTCATATGCCGAAATCCTGAAATTATAGGCACAATGCGGACATACTTTATCTTTCCCTAAATCCTTGCTGTAGATCGTTTTTTGACAATTCGGGCATTTTTCCCATAAGCCTTCAGGAACAATCGGTTTCTGATCGCCTGCTTTTGAAGCGGGAACTTGAGCTATCGGAATGTAAGGACGCTTACGAAATAATTTCATTTCCTCACCTCTAGTGTGACTTCTTGACTAATTGATTTATACACTTTCCTCTTCTTCAGGGGCCCAAGTCTTAAGGAACACATTCTGGAGATATTCCGTATCGTAATCTCCGGAAATGAAGTTGGGATCCTGCAGAATATCTTCCTGGAAGAATTGGTTCGTGTCGACTCCCTCGATGACCAGTTCCTGCAGCGCACGCCTCATTTTGGCGATTGCTTCACTTCTGTCGTCGCCTTTTGTGATGATTTTGGCGATCATCGAGTCATAGAATGGCGGAATCATATATCCGCCATACATGGCGCTTTCGACACGCAGTCCATTCCCGCCGCTAGGCAAGAACAGGTAGTCGATTTTACCGGACGAAGGTCGGAAGCCCAAAGCCGGATTTTCAGCGTTGATACGGCATTCGATCGTATGACCGGTGATGACAACCTCATCTTGCGTAAAGGACAAAGGCTCACCGCTCGCAATGCGCAATTGTTCTTTGACGATATCAATGCCAGTCGCCATTTCGGTTACCGGGTGCTCAACTTGGATACGCGTGTTCATTTCCATGAAATAGAAACGTTGTTCCGTATCGACGAGGAACTCGATCGTGCCAGCATTGGTATAGCCGACATGTTTGGCCGCTCGGATGGCGACGTCCCCCATGGCTTTGCGTGTTTCCTCAGAAATGAATGTGGACGGGCTTTCTTCCAACACTTTCTGATGATTGCGCTGAAGGGAGCAATCGCGCTCGCCCAGATGGACGACATTGCCGAACGAATCGCCTAAAATCTGCACTTCGATATGACGAGCCGGAGTGATGATCTTTTCAAGGTACATGCGGTCGTCCCCGAAGGCTGCCTTTGCTTCCGCTTTCGCTTGGCTGAAGGCTGCCTCCAGACCGTTTTCTTGGTAGACTTTACGCATCCCTTTACCGCCACCACCAGCGGCAGCTTTCAGGATGACCGGATAACCGATCTTCTCTGCTTGTGCCACTGCCTCTTCGTATGAAGAGATGTAGCCTTCGCTTCCCGGAGTGACAGGTACGCCTGCTGCTATCATCGTTTTGCGGGCATTTGCTTTGTTGCCCATCAGGTCGATGATGGTGGAAGAAGGTCCGATGAATCGGATATTCATTTCTTCGCACATTGTGGCGAATGCGCTGTTTTCCGAGAGGAACCCGAAGCCTGGATGGATGGCTTGGGCTCCTGTAACGACTGCTGCGCTCAAGATGCTTGTCATATTCAGATAGGAATCGCTCGCTTTTGCAGGACCGATACAAATAGCCTGAGTGGCCAGCTGTGTATGCAACGCTTCGCGGTCAGCTTCAGAATAGACCGCTACCGTTTGGATTCCTAACTCATGACAAGCACGAATGATCCTGACAGCAATTTCTCCTCTGTTTGCGATCAATACCTTAGTAAACATATTATCTACCAATGATGAATGTCATTTCAACTTCACAAACTTTTTTGTCTCCGACAAAAGCTTGTCCATAACCGATACCTGCAAATTTTTTCAATTTGACGATATCAACTTGAAGGCGTAAAACGTCTCCAGGAACAACTTTTTGACGGAATTTGACTTTATTCAATCCGCCTAAGTAAGCTGTTTGTCCCTTGAAATCAGGTAATGTCAACAAAGGAATAGAACCAGCTTGAGCCAACGCCTCAACGATCAATACGCCTGGCATTACTGGTTCTCCAGGGAAGTGGCCTTGGAAGAAAGGCTCGTTGATTGTTACATTTTTGTAGCAGACGATGTGTTCGCCTGGTGTCAATTCTTCAACTTTATCGATGAAGAAAATCGGATAGCGGTTTGGGATGATATCCATTACTTCTTGTGCGCTTAATAAACTCATTTTATTAGTCTCCTTTTATTAGACGATGCGGAACAGCGGTTGGTTGTACTCAACGATTTGTTCGTTTTCAACCAACACTTCAACGATTTCCCCATCAAATTCGCTTTTGATTTCATTCATAAGTTTCATTGCTTCCACCAAGCAGACGACGTCGCCTTTTGCGATGCTCTGGCCTTTAATGGCGTAAGGTTTTGCATCAGGAGTCGGTGCCAAGTATACAACGCCGACAATCGGAGAAGTGATGATCTTTCCTTCTTTTGCAGCAGCCGCTTCAGAAACGGCCTCCTTGATGTTTTGGACCGGAGCAGTCACTGCTGGAGTTGGAGCTGCTGCCGGAATGCTGTCGCTTGACTGCTGGTTAGATTGAACCAACTTATTTTTGGACAACAAGAGTTGAAAGTCGCCTGTCTGATAATGCAACTCAGTCAAGGTCGATTCATCGATCAAGGAAATCAGGCTTTTTACATCTTCAATATTCACGTATTAAGCCTCCCATTTTTTGAAACATAGTACGGCATTATGGCCGCCGAAGCCCAACGAGTTGCTCAATGTGTAGGTGACTTCTTTTTCACGTCCAACATTCGGAATGTAGTCCAGGTCGCAATTTTCATCAGCAGTTTGGAATCCGATTGTAGGAGGCATAAAATTATCCTGGATGGCTTTGACACAGGCAACCGCTTCAATACCGCCGGCAGCGCCCAGTAGATGTCCAGTCATGCTCTTTGTACTTGAGATAGCAACGTTGTACGCTTCTTCGCCGAATGCATACTTGATTGCAGCCGTTTCGCCTGAATCATTTGCAGGTGTGCTTGTTCCGTGAGCGTTGATGTAATCAACTTGCGCCGGAGTGATGCCCGCTTCTTTCATCGCTTGGATCATCGCTTTGCCAGCACCGCTTCCGTCAGCTGATGGAGCCGTCATATGATAAGCATCACAGGTGACGCCGTATCCGACAACTTCAGCCAAGATGTTTGCGCCGCGTGCCAGTGCGTGATCAAGATTTTCAAGCATCAAGATTCCCGCACCTTCGCCCATGACAAAACCATCTCTTTCTTTATCGAAAGGAATGGATGCACGGTCCGGATCAGTGTTTGTGGATAAAGCCGTCAATGCCGCAAAACCAGCGATGCCGATTTCGCAGACTGTAGCTTCCGATCCGCCTGCAAGCATCAAGTCCGCATAACCATGTTTGATGCTGCGGAACGCTTCTCCGATTGAGTTTGTCGCGGAAGCACAAGCAGTAACGATGTCCATGCTCGGTCCTTTAGCCCCGAATTTGATGGCAGTATTTCCTGCCGCCATGTTTCCGATCGCCATCGGTACGAACATAGGCGGTACGCGTTTCGGCCCTTTTTCATGCATTTTGATGATGCCGGATTCCATCGTGATGAAACCTCCGACACCAGACCCGATGGTAACACCAAAACGGTCCGCATCGATTTTCTCCATATCGATGCCGCTTTGTTCCACGGCTTGAGCTGAGGCTGCTACCGCATATTGCGAAAACAGATCCATACGCTTGTATTCTTTACGGTCCATATATAAGGTCGCATCGAAGTCCTTGACTTCGCCTGCGACAGAAATGCCCGTTTCGCTTGCATCAAATTTAGTGATGGACGTAATACCGTTTTTACCGTTTTTGATGCCGTCCCAATATTCAGTGACTGTATTTCCTAAAGGTGTGATAGCACCCATACCTGTAATAACAACGCGATTCATAATTATCCTCCTGTCTTACATGTACATGCCGCCATTGACACTGATGGTCTGGCCGGTAATGTAAGTATTCTCACTCAAGAAGACAGCTGTGTTTGCCACTTCTTCGGCTTTTCCAAATCGTTTCAATGGGATTTGCGTCAACATCTGTTCCTGAATCTTCTCTGAAAGAACATCCGTCATTTCCGTTTCGATGAATCCTGGAGCAATGGCATTACAAGTAATGCCCCTTGTTGCAGCTTCACGGGCGACAGATTTCGTCAATCCGATGATGCCGGCTTTGCTGGCAGCGTAGTTGGCCTGCCCTGTATTTCCTGTTTCACCGACGACGCTTGAAATATTGATGATGCTGCCGGCTCGTTGCTTCAGCATCAGCGGCAAAGCGTGGCGGATCATGTTGAAGGTGCCCTTCAGATTCACTTGATAAGTGGCATCAAAGTCCTCTTCATCCATGCGCATGATCAATTTGTCGCGGGTGATACCTGCATTGTTAACCAAAACATCAACGGAACCGAACAGTTCTTTGGCTTGGCTGACGATTTCTTTGGCAGTCTCAAAATCGCTGACATCGCCCAGGAGCGTTTTGACAGTTACGCCGTATGACTCCAGATGCGCAACTTTTTCTTCAGCAATCGGTTTGCGTGCATTAAGAACGATATTGGCTCCACGCTTCGCATACGCTTCAGCGATGGCTTCCCCGATTCCTCTTGAACTACCAGTGACGATGACCGTCTTTCCTTTTAAATCCAAGACTATCCCTCATTTCTTGTCTGATCTTCTCATTTTTGTAATGCTTCAAGGGTCTTGTTGAGGGATTTCAAATCCTCCACATTGTATACAGCGACCTCTTTATTGATTTTTTTGATGAATTTGCTTAAAGTCGTGCCCGGGCCGACTTCCACGAAAGTGTCCACACCCAGTTCAACCAGCTTGCGGACGCTGTCTTCCCATAATACCGGCGATTCGATCTGACGCACCAAAAGACCCTTGATGGCGTCTCTTGCTACGATGGTCGCTTCGGTATTGCCTACGACAGGAATCTTAGGCTCATCGACAATCACTTCAGACAAAGCCACTTCCAATTTTTCCGCTGCAGGATGCAACAGAGCCGTATGGAAAGGACCGCTGACGTTCAACGGGATGATGCGTTTCACGCCTTTGGACTCAAGAATCTCGATAGCTTTATCTACGCCTTCGATTTCCCCGCCGATGACGATCTGTGTCGGCATATTGTAGTTGGCAGGCGCGACATAAGCTGTCTCGCTTGCTTCCCGGCAAGATTCTTCGATGACGGAACGTTCCGCATTCATGACGGCAGCCATTTTGCCACGGCCTGCCGGCACTGCCTCGCTCATATATTTGCCGCGTTTCGCTACGAGCGAAATAGCCTCATTAAAAGAAAAAGCATTGGCTTTCACCAGTGCTGTATATTCTCCGAGGCTCAATCCTGCAACAAAATCTGGCTGAATTCCCTTTTCAGCTAGTAATTGATCAAGGGCGTAGCTAACCGTTAAGATTGCTGGTTGTGTATATTCAGTTAAATGAAGCTTGTCATTCTCTTGGAAACATAGTTCTGCAACATCGTAACCAAGAGTTGCAGAGGCTTCTTCAAAAACAGTGCGCACAACGGCATACTCGTTATAAAGTTCTTGACCCATGCCGAAATATTGTGCACCTTGACCACTATAGACAAAAGCTGTTGCCATTATTTCACCTCTATAAATTTGTTACTCAGCCCACAATTTAGCTTGAGCCAAAATAACTTGTTCGCATTCCGTCATATACTCTTGTATGATATCGTGACACGTTTGTTCCTTCGAAATCAAACCGGCAATTTGTCCAGCCATCATCGAACCGTAGTCTTTATCACCATCGACAGTCGCTCTTCTCAGAGCGCCTTTGCCCATTTCTTCAAGTTTTGCCAAGTCCGGATTTTCCTTGCTTGTCTCTTCTTTTTCGACTTGCAGATATTCTCTGGTCAATTTATTGCGCAACACACGAACAGGATGTCCGGTAATCTGACCGGTAATGACTGTATCGATGTCTTTCGCTCTAAGGATGGCATTCTTAAAATTTTGATGTGCATTGGATTCTTTGGCAACTACAAAACGGGTACCCACTTGAACAGCAGATGCGCCCAACATGAAAGCAGCTGCCATCCCGCGTCCATCTCCGATACCGCCGGCAGCGATGACTGGAATGGAAACGGCATCGACAACCTGAGGAACCAGGGCAAGTGTCGTTGTTTTTCCGATGTGTCCACCGGATTCCATACCTTCGACGACGACAGCGTGTGCGCCATCTTTCTCCATTCTTCTCGCTAAAGCTACTGAAGCCACAACCGGAATGACTGTGATGCCTGCTTCTTTGAATTGGTTCATATAACGGGCTGGACTTCCGGCGCCGGTTGTGACAACCTTAACGCCGGCAGCGATCACTGCTTCAACAATAGCATCGACATGCGGATTCAAAAGCATGATGTTTACACCAAAAGGCTTATCCGTCAATGCTTTCATTTTCGAAATTTTTTCATTCGCTACATCCACACTATCATGTCCAGTCCCGATAAGACCCAATCCACCAGCATTGGAAACGGCACTTGCCAAATCAGCATCCGCTACCCACGCCATTGCCCCTTGAATGATGGGATATTGAATACCTAATAGTTCACATAATTCTGATTTCATACAAGGCCTACTTTCCTTCTACTGCTTATTCTGCTAATTGAGCGTCAACGTATTTTACTAAATCTTCAACAGTGTTGATGCCTTCGTCTGATTCAATTTTGATGTCGAATTCGTCTTCGATGTCGTTGATGATTTGGAATAAGTCTAAGCTGTCTGCATCCAAGTCTTCTCTGAAGTTAGTTGCTAATTGTACTTCTTCTACTTCTTTGTCCAATTGGTCCACGATAATAGCTTGAATTTTTTCGAATGTCATAATAAATTCCTCCAAATATGTTTTTTAGTTTAATGATACTACGATGGCTCCCCAAGTGAGGCCGCCACCAAATCCTGTCATCAGCACCTTATCTTTGGTGCCGAGTTGAATTTCTTTAGATTGAACGAGCTGGTCAAACAAAATAGGTATACTGGCCGCCGAAGTATTACCCGTATCCGCAATGTTGCTGGCAAACAATGAGAAAGGTAATTTTACCTTTTTGCTGATTGCTTCCAATAAGCGGATATTGGCTTGATGAGCTATGATTTTCTTCAAATCGCCTTCGACGAGATTGCCTTTCAGCATTACGTCCCGGATCATATCCGGCACACTCCGGATTGCAAAATCAAAAATTGCTCTGCCATCCATCGTAAGGTAGGACTGCTCCTCTTCCGCGGTTCCGCTAAACGGACTTTTAAGTTTTTTTGTATCCGACACCAAGGCTCCATGGCGTCCGCCATCAGAATGGATGTCTTCTGCAACAAAACAGTCGTCTTCCGTTCTTTCCAACAATATGCCACCTGCACCGTCTCCAAACAGGACAGCCGTCGATCGATCTTCCCAATTGACTGCTTTCGACATTGTTTCTGCACCAATGATCAAGCCATATTGATATAAATTGCTTTGCATCAAATGGATCCCGGTGGATAAAGAATAAACAAATCCCGAACAGGCTGCATTGATGTCAAAACAAAAGGCCTTTGAAGCACCAATTTTCTCTTGAACCAGGCAGGCAGTCGATGGACTTCCAGCGTCCGCTGTCATTGTTGCCACGATGATGAAATCGATTTGATCCGCAGTAATATTTCTATCCTTCAGGATGTTAAGAGCGGCTTTGCTGGCTAAATCCGAAGTGTTCTCATCCTTCGAAATATGCCTTTGGCGGATGCCAGTTCTCTTGCTGATCCATTCATCGCTTGTATCCATGATTTTAGCAAGATCATCATTTGTGATGATCTGTTCAGGAAGATAATGTCCCGTTGCGCTAATTTTTGAACCCATTTTATCAACCCTGTTCCTTGATATTTTGAACTAACCCAAATAAGAAACCGTGAAGATTGTTTAGGCCTTTCAGCAAAACTTTCACTTCCTGATCTTCCATATCGCGAATGGTATTTTTTACCATCTCTCTATGGAACTTATCATGAAGACGATACAGTAAGCGTCCTTTTTTGGTTAATCCTAGTTTTACGACTCTGCGGTCTTTCTCCATCCGAATGCGTTCGACATACCCCTTTTTTACCAGAGCGTTTATGGCCACCGTCAAAGTTCCCGCAGTTATGTTCAATTTTTTTGCTACTTCAGAAGTTGTGTGTTCTTGATACATGCCGATTGCCTCGACAGTATGCATCTCCTTTATGGATAGATCAGAAAATGAACTGACACGCAATGCACCTTCTTCGATATCCAGCACTTCATTGAAGACAGCTACGAGATATGAGTTAATTTTATCTATGGAATGATCCAAAGATATCACTCCCCCTTTCGACGCCCAATCAAACCGCATTAGTTTGAAGGTCAAAATAGTTTGATGTTCAAACCTTTCGACTTTCAAACTATATAAAATTTTATACAACCTGTCAAGCATTTCGATAATAATTTTTCTCTAATATCTTCCGGTGTTGCAAGATTCATTGATTCTTCCCAAGTCAAACTGGTTGCGGCAATCTGCGGGATGAAAAAGCCGCCTGATACGGACTTCTGCAACAAAAAGAAGCGGCGATGATCGCCGCTCCTTTTCATATATGTATTAGTCAACTTTAACAAATTCTTCAATGTCTTTGAAATTCACAATCGTTTTATCCTCACAGATGTCCTTCATTGTGCCGGAGGATAAATCCCAATAAATTTCTACGACGGCGCTATTTGTCAATAATTTCCGGATTACCCCTACCATTTCCTGCTTGCGGAAGGTAAATTTTATTTCATCACCGATTTCAGGCCGTATAGATTCCTTGATGGCATCGACGACCTCCAAAGCCTGCTCATACGACACGCCAAGCAGATTCGCAATACGTGAGTTGCTCGTACCCTTACGTAATTCGCTCTCAATCATGGTTTTCGTTTCGTTAGTAATATTTCGTACCATTTCCATTATCGCCTCACTTTTAAGAACCAGGAACTACAACAGACTTACAAGTAGTAGTATACCACACTTTCCGTAATTTAGCCTAAATTTCCAATTATTGCCTTTAACATCGGAATATATCTTTCAAATTATTGACTGGTGCCCGCAATTTCATTCTAAATAGGTATTAATTATCTGCTCGCTATGAGGTATAATGAGGATGTGAAGATTTTAACATTCTGTTTAGGAGGGATTTATGATGTTGAATGATCTTATTACAATACTGAAATATGAATACACGGTTCATCCAGGGGAATATTTCAATGTGGATACTTACTGGGTAAAGAGCATGTCTGAAGTGAAGACTGTCATCATCGACCAGGATCATGTATTCACGAAAATGGTAAGTTTTTATCCCAAAAATTTTGTCATTTATTTGGAGCAGTTCCCAGACCAGAGCATCTACCGCACCAACTTCCCGTTGAAAAAAATTGAGAACAGCGATTCGCATGAGGTTGTTTTCGACGAAACGACAAAAAACGTCTTTGAATATCTGGATTGATTTCATGAAACTTCAAAATCATTGCCACAGAAAAAGCCCGTTGCAAGGATCAGATCCTTGCAGCGGGCTTTTTAATTTTTTTTATACGTCTCAAGAGAGATTCGAACTCCCGACCGTTCGCTTAGAAGGCGAATGCTCTATCCGGCTGAGCTATTGAGACAAAATTCATATTCGGCAAAACAAATTTGGAGCAGTTTCAAACCGGTGTCACAAGAAATGATTATACAGCAAACCATTTAAGTTGTCACCATAATTTTGACTATTTCCCAAAAAATATTTCACTGTTGCAACAAAGAGACAATTTTATCGCGTTCTTCATCCACTGCCCGGACCATCAGGCTGCCCTGAGAAAAAAAACGTCGCATCCGCTTCATCACGAATGCAACCGTTTCTCTGTCATGGACTTATGATCCTGAAAACAGATATGACGTCTCAAGAGAGATTCGAACTCCCGACCGTTCGCTTAGAAGGCGAATGCTCTATCCGGCTGAGCTATTGAGACAAAATTTTGAGCCATCAGAACGACTCACAACATTTAACAGTATAGGCGATAACCAGCTCAAAGTCAATACTATTTCGCAGGAAGGTTCTGAGTTTTTGCTGCTTTTTGAGTTCCTTATTTCCAAAAAAGTGATTTTCGGGCTGAGTGTACATTAAACTCAGCCCGAAATCACAACTCATTGTGCGAAAAACGTATCCTTCACTGCTGCTGTTACTGCCAATTTGACGTGTTCATAGGTCAGTCCGCCCTGCACGTAGAGCAGATAAGGCGGTCGGATCGGGCCATCTGCCGTCAATTCCAAGCTTGCGCCCTGAATGAAGGTTCCGGCGGCCATGATGACATCATCTTCGTAACCGGGCATATAGGCCGGAATCGGTTTGACCGTTGCGTTCACCGGGGAATATTTCTGTATCGTCTGAGCAAAAGCAATCATAGCTTCCTTGCTCGGCAATGCGACCATCTGGATCAGATCAGTGCGTGGGCTGTCCCAAGCAGGGGTGGACGATACGCCGCACTCCTCCAGCAATCCAGCTGTATAGACAGCGCCCTTCACCGCTTCACCGACAACATGGGGCGCCAAAAACAAACCTTGGTACATCTCCAAAAGGCTGTAGAGTGAGGCTCCCGCTTCACGGCCGATACCCGGAGTTGTCAAACGGTACGCACACCGTTCGATCAGGTCTTCCCGGCCGGCGAGGTAACCGCCCATCTTTACGATGCCGCCGCCCGGATTTTTGATGAGGGAGCCGGCAATCAGGTCGGCTCCGACTTCAATCGGCTCCAGTGTTTCGACAAATTCCCCATAGCAATTGTCGACAAAAAAGACGGTTTCCGGACCCACATGCGGTCGGATTGCTGCAATCATCTCCTTAATTTCGTTTATTGTAAAGGAGGGTCTTGCTGCATAGCCGCGGGAGCGTTGAATCGCGATCATTTTTGTTTTTGGGCTGATTTTTTCCAGGACCGTCGGAATGTCCACTTTGCCGTCCGCACACAGATCGATATGCTGATATGCGATATTGTACTCTTTCAGGGAGCCGATCCCGTTCCCGGTAAGACCAACAATATCCAATAGCGTATCATATGGCGTTCCGGTCACGTACATCAATTCATCTCCGGGGCGCAGAACTCCGAAGAGCGCAGTCGAGATAGCGTGTGTTCCGGAAATGATTTGTGGCCTGACCAAAGCGGCTTCAGCCTGAAAAACCTCCGCATAGACTTTCTCCAGCGTATCGCGGCCGTCATCGTCATAGCCATAGCCGGTGCTCGGGTTAAAATGGTAATCGCTGACACGGTGCTTCCGGAAAGCTTCCAGCACCTTGCCTTGATTCGATAAAGCCTTCTCCTGTATCTCTTTAAAAACGGGCTGGATTTTGTTGTCCACTTTTCCGACTAATTCCGCCAGCATTTCTTCTTTATTCGTCACTTGCATCCGTTGCTTTGTCTCCTAACCACTTTGAATTGCTTTTAGCGTACCCTCTTAAGCGGTATGCGTTGGTTTCTTCTATGTATTCGATCGATTCTACAAAGGTCTCTTGCTGCATCTTATTCATCGTCCGGGCTTCAGGGCCGCTTGCATCGATGTCCTTTGTATATGGGACCAACATTTTGGCGATTTCATCCCAGAGGAAGTCCTTCAATCGGTTGATGTCGCCATCATCAAGCGCGGAAATAACGATGTTCGGGAAGAGTCGCGGCTGGAAATCCGGACCGGCAAGATCCCGTTTGTTGTAGATCGTCAACATCGGTGTTTTGTCCATATCCAGATCCTTCAGCAGCGCCAAGACGGTTTTTTCATGCTGATCGATGAAGGAAGTCGAAGCATCCACCACGTGCAAAAACACATCCATATTGCGGCTCTCTTCCAAGGTCGAATGGAAGGCATGGATCAACTGTGTCGGAAGATCCTGGATAAAGCCTACGGTATCGGTTATGGTAGCCTGGAATTGGTTCGGCAGCGTCAGCTTCCTTGTCAAAGGATCCAGAGTCGCAAACAGCTTGTCCTCTTCCAACGTTGCTGCATCGGTCAAACGGTTGATGATCGTCGATTTGCCTGCATTCGTGTAACCGATCAATCCGATCTGGAAGACTTCGCTGGCATGGCGTTTTTCTCTTGCCCTTTGGCGGTGCAACTCTGTTTCTTCCAATGTTTTTTTGATTTCCTGCATCTGACTGTGGATGTGTCTGCGGTCGGTCTCGAGTTTTGTCTCACCTGGTCCTCTTGTTCCGATCCCCCCGCCCAGACGGGATAAATTAACGCCTTGACCCATCAAACGCGGCAACAGGTAACTCAACTGCGCTAAGGCAACCTGAAGTTTCCCTTCTTTACTGCGGGCGCGCATCGCAAAAATGTCCAATATCAACTGGACCCGGTCGATGACCTTACAGTCGACAGTCTCTTGGATGTTGCGTACCTGCTTAGAAGAGAGCTCCTGCTGGAAAATGACGGTATCCGCCTCAAGTTCTGCACACAAATTCACCAGCTCTTCCACTTTCCCTTTGCCGATGACGGTCCGCGAATCTTTACGTTCCCTCTTTTGGGTCAATACGCCGACAACTTCCCCTAACGCGGTTTCGGTCAATTCAGCCAGTTCCCTCAGTTCATATTCAAAGGCTTCATCTGTTTGATTCGTCTGAACGTTCACCAGAATTACTTTTTCTTTCGTATTTTCCATAGAATTTCCAACTTTCTTTATTCGTTCTTTCTCATCTATTAGGCTAAGAACGACTCGACTAATTCTTCGATTTTCTGCATCTCGTGGTCATTCTGAACCAAGTCAAACCAATGGATGCCGCTCATTCTGTTCCGGAACCAGGTCAACTGCCGTTTGGCATAGCGCCTTGAATTTTGCTTCAGCTGCTCTGCGGCTTCTGCAAATGTGACTTCACCATTGAAATAACCGAACCATTCTTTGTAGCCGATCCCTCTTGTAGCCTGCGTCTTGGCGGGCAATTGCCTGTCAAAAAGAGCGTTCGCTTCTTCAACCAGACCATTAGCGACCATCAGATCCACGCGTCGGTTGATGCGATCGTAAAGGATGCTGCGCTCGGTGTCAAGTCCGATCAGCAGCGCATCATAATGAGGGTCTGCCTCCCGGTCGGCCTGATCCGAGAAGCGTTTCCCGCTGAAGTGGATCACTTCCAAAGCGCGGATCACCCTTCTGCTGTTGTTCGGATGGATCTGTTCAGCCGCTTTGGGATCCTTCTCCTGCAATTGCCTCCATATATGCATGGCATCGGTCCGTTCCAGTTCAGCTTCCAGTTGTTTCCGGTAGTGAGGATCTTCGGCAGCCACCCCGCCGAACTGCATATCAAACAAAAGTCCTTCTATATAAAGTCCCGAACCTCCGACGACAATCGGAAGCTTGCCTCTTGCCAGAATCGACTCGATGGCCTGTCTCGCGTCCCTTTTGAAATCGGACGCAGTGTAGTCCTGCTCCACCGGAATGATATCCAAAAGATGATGCGGGATGCCTTCCGCCTCTTCCTCGGTCACTTTCGCCGTCCCGATGTCCAACCCAGCGTATACTTGCATGGAATCACCATTGATGATTTCACCATTGTATTTTTTTGCCAGTCGGATGCTCAGTGCAGTTTTCCCCACTGCTGTCGGACCGACAATGACCATGATTTTCTCTAACTTTTTCTTTGTTGTTTCAGACACCCTGAATCACCTTTCTCATTTGCAGTGCGCGTTCCGGATAATCCGTGATCATCGAATCGATATTTTTTCGCAGACAGACCTGCATTTCGACCTTCCGGTTCACCGTCCAAACGCGAAGCGGGATCTTTGATTGTTCGAAAGGGGGCAAACTGCGCAGTATCGAGAATTTTGGATGCCAGCCTTCCACGGCAATCCCTTCACCAAGATTCATTTGCTGCTTCCCTTTCTTGCTGAAAAGCAAGGCAATTTCCGATTCCCCGCGCAGCGCTTTGATTCTTTTCAAGGTTTCATAATGAAAACTGGAGTAGATGACCGAAAACTGGGCAAGATAGGGTTCTGCCAAAGCAAGCACCTTTTCTTCGATTGCGGGATACTGGAACACATCCGTCTTCAATTCGATGTTGAGGACGCCTGTAAAATGATTATCCGCCAATAGGTTCAATACCTCTTGAAGTGTCGGGATGCGGGCGTCACTGTATTTCGGATCGAACCAGCTGCCGGCGTCCAATTCCTTCAATTGCTGCAGCGTCATGTCTTTGATGTAGCCTTTTCCGGATGTCGTGCGGTCCACGGTCTCGTCATGGATGACCACGACCTCACCATCTTTGCTCAAATGGACGTCCAACTCTATGCCGTCGCTTGCAACTTTCAGAGCTTCCTGAAAAGCCTCCAGCGTATTTTCTGGCCGGGTTCCGCGACTGCCCCTGTGAGCGATGATTTTAGTGTATGCCAATCTCCTCAATCCTTCCGGTCTGCTCTACTGCGCAGTTTTTCTTTTACGCTTTGTTTTTTTCGGTATCGGCCAACTCCAGCAGTTCTTTCGCGTGAGCCAGTGAGAGTTCCGTGATATCGGTGCCTGCCAACATGCGCGCGACTTCGTTGATCCGTTCAGCCCCGAACAGCGGTTTGACATGTGTCTTTGTCCGATCGGCGATGATTTCTTTTTCTATATAGAGGTGCTGATCTGCCATCGCTGCCACTTGCGGCAGATGGGTGATGCACAGCACCTGCGAGTAGCTGGCCACCAAGTGGATCTTATTGGCTATCGCTTGCGCTACCCTGCCCGATACACCAGTATCCACTTCATCAAAGATGATGCTGGTGATGCCTTGGGTTTTGGTGAAAATGGCTTTCATCGCCAACATCATCCGGGAAAGTTCGCCACCGCTGGCCACCTTCGCCAATGCTTTCAGAGGTTCGCCGACGTTCGTCGCAATATAGAATTCCACCTGATCCAAGCCGTTATCCGTTATCGCGGTCTTCCCCGATTGTTCATGGAAAACAGTCTTGAAGAGAACTTTATCCATATACAGTTCCTTTAACTGCAATTGGATCTGTTCTTCAAGAACGACTGCAGCTTCCCTCCGGATCGCAGTCAGTTGTTTGCCGATAGCCATAACCTCTGCTTTTGCCTTGTTATAGTCCACGTTGAGTTTCTCAAGGTAGCTTTCCCGGTTTTCGATCAGGTCCAGTTCCTGGGAAATTTTACCGTAATGCCCAATCACTTCGCTGATTGTGTTTCCGTATTTCCGCTTCAACTGGCGGATCAATTCCAACCTGTTTTCGATTTCGTTCAAGCGGCCTTCATCGTAGGACAATTGCTCGATTTCCGACAGGATGTCACCCGCGCATTCCTGCAGTTGATAATACGCTGCCGAGACGGATGATGCGATTGTCTGATAGACAGGATTGATGTCCTGAACTTTTTCCAGTGCCGCCATGCCGAGACCGATTTTGTCGATGCCGTTTTCCTCGCTGTTCTGCAATGAATCATATGCACTGGTCAAAGCCTGCATGACTTTTTGGTAGTTGACGAGCAGGTTCCGTTCTTCTTCCAGTTTTTCATCCTCAGCAGGATCCTTCAATTGTGCTTGTTCGATTTCCTGGATTTGGAAAGTCAACAAGTCGATTCTTTGGACTGTTTCTTTCTCGTCTGTCTTCAGTTGGATCAATTGTTTGCGTGTATCCAAATATTTGGAATAGCTATTGAGGTAGGTCATTTTGACTTCTTTCAATTCATTCCCGGCGAACTGATCCAGTAGGTCGATATGTTTTTGCGGATCCATCAATTCTTGATGTTCGTTCTGTCCATGGATATCGATCAGGGTTTCCCCGACCTCGCGCAGAGTCGCAACCGTTACGATTGTGCCATTGACGCGGGAAATATTTTTGCCGTTCCGGGAAAGTTCCCGTTGCAGCAGAACTTGGTCCCCATCCGCCTCTATTCCATACGATTCCAGCACGGCCGCTGTCTTGGCGTTTTCGGGAATACTGAAAAGCCCCTGGATGACCGTTTTGTTTTCGCCGTGTCGAATCAAATCGTGGGACCCTCTTCCGCCTGCCAACAGACCGACGGCATCGATGATGATGGATTTTCCTGCTCCGGTTTCCCCGGTAAGCACGGTCATTCCCTCGTCAAAACTCACTTGAAGATTTTCAATTATCGCAAAATTTTTAATGGACAACTCTTGTAACATTCCGCATTCCCCTTCACAACGGTTCCTAAAATACCTATTTATCGGAAATTGAGATCGATTTGCTTTTCAGCTGCAGATAAGCCTCTTTGACCACTTGCGGGCTGTCGATTTCTGGAGAAATGATTCCCGGCGCATGGTCATTGGCCTGTAAATGGACCAAAAACTCGATGTTTCCGGTCCCGCCTGTGATAGGCGAATAGCTCAGATTCTTCACATCGAACCCGGTCAACGCGGCGAAATCCAAGATGTCCCGCAACACTTCATTGTGGACTGCCGGATCACTGACGATGCCTTTTTTGCCGATTTTTCCTCTTCCGGCTTCGAACTGCGGTTTGATCAGCGCAACGACATCTCCGCCGACTGCAATGATTTCCTTCAGAACCGGCAAAATAAGTTTCAGCGAAATGAAGGATACGTCAATGGAAGCCATCTCCGGCCTTCCTTTTTCAAAATCCGCCAATTTGCTGTAACGAAAATTCACCCGTTCCATCACGACAACCCGTTCATCCTGGCGCAGTTTCCAATCCAATTGATTGTAGCCGACATCCAGTGCATAACAGAGTTTTGCCCCATTTTGCAGCGCGACATCCGTAAAGCCTCCCGTCGAACTGCCGATATCCAAGAAGATTTTGTCCTTTGGATCCACTTGGAATAATCCGATGGCTTTTTCAAGTTTCAATCCGCCACGGCTCACATATTTCAACGTTTCTCCTTTTATATGGAGAGTTTTCTCGACGGAAATCTTTTCACCCGGTTTGTCGTAACGCTGGTTGTTTTCGTCATAGATTTGCCCGGCCATGATCAATCTTTTGGCTTTTTCACGGGAATCAGTCAAGCCCTGTTGTACTACAAGTAAATCCAATCTTTCTTTTTCCATGGTAATCTCCCGTTATATTCTGACGTAATCCATTAATTGGCGGAATACATCTATTTTATCCTCCGCACCGCTATAGGACAGTGCCACCCGATCCAAACAGCCTTCCGCTTGGCCGATGACGCTGTTCAGTTCCTGGATGGCTCCGCTTACCCCTAGCAGAGATGGGTATGTATTTTTGTTCAATGCGGCATCGTGATGGATGGTTTTTCCGGTCTCGGCCTCATCCAACACGACATCCTTCAGATCATTGTGGATCTGGTAAGCCAAGCCCAAGTGTCTGGAGAACTCTTCCATTTCGGTTGTGAATGGTTCATCTGCCTCCGCGACAAGGCATCCCGCCGTGACAGCGTATCTTATCAATGCGCCGGTTTTTTTCTCGTGCACTTGTTTCAACTCTTCTATTGTAAGTGCCTTCTTTTCGCCTTCAACGTCATCCATCTGTCCGGCTATCATTCCATTCGGACCCGAGGCTTTCGCCAATAAGCCGATCAGTTTGATTTTTTTGTCTGCCGAAATGGCGGTGGATTCTGCAAGTATCTCGAAAGCGGCCGTCAACAAGGCATCACCGGCAAGGATCGCCGTGGATTCTCCGAATACCTTATGCAAAGTCAAGCGCCCCCGTCTGTAATCATCATTATCCATAGCCGGCAGATCATCGTGGATCAAGGAATAGGTATGGATATATTCCAAAGCGGCTGCGGCGGCAAATCCATCCGTAATCTCGCCGTCTGCCAATGAAAGGGTCGCCAACACTAAAAGAGGGCGAATTCTTTTTCCGCCCCCCATTAAAGAATACGCCATCGCTTTGTGCAGATTTTCTTGCGCAGGCACACATGCATCCAATTCCGAATAGAGGTAATCATCGAACCGAGGCATCCATTCCGATTGAAATTCGTTAAGACTCATGTTCGTCATTCTCCTTCGGTCTGGACTGTCGGCTCTTCAAAATTCGCTTCCGAACCATCAGGGTTGACGATTTTCGCCAACGTTTTCTCAGCATTGTTCAAAGTGTCTTGGCAATACTTGCTGAGATCCATCCCGACCTTGAATTGCTCCAAGGCCTCTTCCAAGGGAACATCCCCTGCTTCCAGTCTTGTTACAATAGCTTCTAATTGGTTCATCGCTTCTTCAAAACTTACTTTCTTTTCGGCCATCATCATTTTTCCTCCACCACTTGTTTTACTTCTGCTTCGGCATAACCATCCGAAAAATTCACCTTCAATTTATCGCCGCTGTGCAACTCCTTGACGGATGCGACTACGTTGCCATCCCGAGTCGTGTAAGTGTACCCTCGCGACATGATCTTCAATGGACTCAACAAGTCCAACGATTGCATGACCGACGCCATGCGCATTTCCTTTTGCTTCAGATAGCGGTCCATAGCCCTGTGCAGCTCATCGGCAACCTGTTGTCTGCGATTGCCGGCCAGCTGCACTTCCCTCGCGGGATTGCGGTTTTCAAGGCGCAATTGCAGCCGTTGCAGCTCATTGGACCGCAGCTGGATCTGTTGCTGTATTTGAGTGATCAGGCGTTGCTGTACCTGGTCCGCTTTGATGGCATAGCCTTCATACATCCTTTCCGGTTGTCTGAAGATATAGGATTGCATGGCGCGGTTCAACCGCTGCTGCTGCATCGTGTGCAGATGCCGCATCTTTTGATAGAGTCTGTTGTCGATCTGATGGATATAGCGGATGACATCGCTCAATACCGGTACAGACAATTCTGCTGCTGCCGTTGGAGTAGCGGCGCGGACATCGGCAACAAAGTCGGCCAATGTCGTATCAGTTTCATGCCCTACGGAAGAAATGACCGGGACACTCATGGCTGCTATTTGCCGAACGACTGCTTCCTCGTTGAAGGACCAAAGATCCTCAATGGAACCGCCGCCCCGCGCAACAATGACAATATCAAAATCCCCTTTTTGCTCAATTGCTTGAAGATTTTTTACGATATTGGCAGCGGAATCCTTACCCTGGACAATCGTCGGATAGAGCACGAGTTGCACAATCGGGTATCTCCTTTTGACGGTCGTCATGATATCCCGAATGACCGCGCCACTTGGACTGGTCACAATGGCGATCCGATTAGGAAAGACAGGAAGCTTTTTCTTCGGCAGGGAAAACAAACCTTCGCGCGCTAATTTCTCCTTCAGTTCCGAGAAGGCTTGGTACAGAGCGCCGATGCCATCCGGTTCCATATGTTCTACCATGATATTGTAGGTACCGCCCGATTCGTAGACATTCACCCGTCCGATGAGCATGACCTTCATCCCTTCCTTGGGCTTGAAGGTCAGCTTGTCGAATCTGCCTTTATACATCACTGCTGAGATGACGGCATGGTCATCCTTCAGGCTGAAGTATTGATGGCCCGGACGCGGACGATAATTGGATATTTCACCAGTAAGGTAAACACGTTCGAGATAAGGATCGGCATCAAATTTTCTTTTGATGTATTTGGTTAAAGCGGTGACGCTTAGATAGACAGGTTCCAACTTTGTGCCTCCTTGATTATTTTGCTTTATCGATTGTTTGTTGCAACAGCATCGTGATGGTCATCGGACCGACACCGCCTGGCACTGGTGTGATGTGGCTTGCGATGCCCATTGCACCGGCCGTGTCCACATCGCCGATCAATTTGCCCTCCGCACTGCGGTTCATCCCTACGTCGATTACGACTGCGCCCTCTTTGATGAAATCAGCAGTGACGAAATGGCCTCTGCCGATTGCCGCAACCAGGATGTCGGCTTCTTTAGCCAATTCTTTCAGGTTTTTGGTGCGTGAATGGGCGATTGTGACTGTCGCGTTTTCGTTCAGCAACATGATGGACATCGGCTTGCCGACGATATTGCTCCGGCCGATAACCAACGCTTTTTTCCCTTCAAGCGCGATATTGTACTCTTCCAAAATTTTCATGATGCCGTACGGTGTGCATGGCAATGCTGATTCATTGCCCAGGAAGAAGTTTCCGACGTTCATCGGATGGAACCCATCCACATCCTTCTCGTAACGGATGGCGCGCAGGACTTTTTGTTCATCTATGTGTTTCGGCAAAGGCAACTGCACGAGAATGCCATGCATGCTGTCATCTTGGTTCTGCTTTTCAACTTCAGCCAGGAGATCCGCTTCGGAAATGTCTGCCGCAAGGCGAACGACACGCGAATTCATACCCATTGCTTCGGATTGTTTCTCTTTATTGCGGACATAGACTTGGCTCGCTTTATCCTCGCCGACCAAAATGACGCAAAGACCCGGGGTTTTCCCTTCCGCTGTCAATGCTGCTACCTGTTCTTTCATCTGATCCTGCATTTTTTTTGCTAAGCCTTTTCCATCCATGATAATCGTTTCCATTAATCAATCTCCTTTTCCTAGGTGTTACCGTTTATTTTACCATAATATCTTTGATTACGGTTAGAAAAGCGGGCTTGGTATACCCGAATTCATCAACTAAAAAAAGAAAACCCTTATGCCGAAGCATTAAGGATTTTCCGTTTTAGGAATGAGGTTTGACAATACACCATTGATGAATTTGCTCGATTGTTCATCGCAATAGAGCTTTGAAATTTCGATTGCTTCATTCAACGCTACCCTTTGAGGTACCTGTTCCGTATCTCCCAACAACATTTCATAAGCAGCAATCTGCATGATCAAAGCGTCGGCTTTGGCCAATCTGCCCACAGTCCAATTCTTCAGGTAAGGTTGGATCGCTTCATCGATCGCCGCTTGATTATCCAACACGCCATGCACCAGTGTGACCAAATAAGGATACTCCTGAATTTCGATATCCTCTTCGCTGTTCCATTCCTCTGAATCGCTCAGCAACGCTTGCTTGATTGCTTCTTCAGGGGTCAATTCTTCGTTCGTCTTCAATTGGAAAAGGGCTTGAAGCGCCTTTTCCCGGATTTCTCTTCTTGTTAAACGGGAAGTGCTCACGCATTCTCCCCCAATTCTGTATCCAAATCAAGATAAGTGTTGTCTTCGGATTTTGGTGCGACAAGGCCGACCACATGGACGTTCACTTGCGACACTTCAAGATTGCTCATGTAAAGGACTTGTTCCTTCACTTTTTCTTGCATATCCAAAGCGACTTTCGGCACGGAAGCCCCGTATTTGATGTAACAATACACATCAACCGACAAACCATTTTCATCGACTGTCAAATGTACACCTTTGTTATGGGCAGTGCGTCCCAACAATTCATTGACGCCGGTCTTGAATGACCCTTGCATCGCATAAACACCGTCTACTTCATTCGCTGCAATGCCAGCGATCACTTCTATCACTTCAGGAGCAATTTCAATCTCTCCCAGCGGAGCCGGACCGTTTGCTAAAGGAATGTTTGTTTCTTCCATCATCTGTCATTCTCCTTTCTTGGGAAACACTATGCGCGGGATACGTAAGAACCGTCCGTTGTGTTGACGATAAGCATATCATCCGCATTCACGAAGAATGGTACGTTGACCATCAATCCAGTCTCCATTTTAGCCGGTTTTGAACCGCCTGAAGCTGTATCGCCCTTGATCCCTGGCTCAGTTTCTTCCACGCGCAGGATTACTGTGTTCGGAAGATCGACACCGATTGTTTCTGATTCATACATCAGGATGTTGACTTCCATGTTTTCTTTCAGATAATTCAATTCGTACTCGATTTGGCTTGCATTCAATTCGATCTGTTCATAGTTTTCAGTGTCCATAAATACATAAGCACCGGAACTCTCGTAAAGAAACTGCATTTTGCGGTTCGCGATATGCGCTTTTCCGACTTTTTCACCCGCACGGAAAGTTTTTTCCTGTACAGCTCCTGTGCGAAGATTCTTCAATTTTGAACGGACAAAAGCCGCACCTTTACCTGGTTTAACGTGTTGGAAATCGACAACTTTCCATAACCCTCCATCAATTTCGATCGTTAGGCCTGTCTTAAAATCATTTACTGAAATCATTAATAATTCCTCCTGTGGCAGCTCATTTGAACTAAGTTTACCATTATTTTAGTGCGGATTCTATTTTTTTATAAAATAATCAATTCTTTTGGAGAATGTGTCAAAATCTCGTTGCCGTTATCCCGGATCACAAGATCATCTTCAATCCGGACACCGCCCAGACCTGCAAGATAGATGCCCGGTTCATTAGTGATGACATTCCCCGGAACCAGCACTTTCCCGGCTTTTTGCGATGTGTTCGGACCCTCGTGTATCTCCAAGCCGATCCCATGGCCATTGGAGTGACCGAACGCTTCCCCGTAGCCTTGTTGCGTAATGTAATCGCGGGCGACACTGTCGACTTCGATGCCGGTCATGCCGGCTTTTGCTGCCTCATTCACGCGCAGTTGGGCAGACAGAACAATCTCGTAGATTTTTTTCAATTCTGCATGGGGTTGCCCAACCGAAACCGTGCGGGTCATATCCGAAACATAGCCGTTGTAATAACAACCAAAATCCAGCGTCACGAAGTCGCCTTTTTCGATCAATTTCGGACTGGCGACACCGTGCGGCATGGCGGAACGGATGCCACTGGCGACAATCGTTTCGAATGAAACGCCGCTCGCACCCAAATCGCGCATGTGGAAATCCAAGCGATTAGCGATCTCTATTTCCGACACTCCCGGACGGATGTGATCGAGGATGAACATGAACCCGGCGTCCGCAATTTCACAGGCACGTCTGATGGTCTTGATTTCCTCTTCGTCTTTGACTTCACGCAATTCTTCGATGATGCCTGAAGCAGGAATCAGATCACAGGTCACCAGATCCTCCAAATCCTCGACACTGCGGAAAGACATGATGGCGTCTTCAAACCCCAGAGATGAGAGGCCATTTTCTTCCACAATTTTTTTCACTTCATCGAATATCGGTCCTTTATTCTGAATAATCTGAAAACCCTGCGCCTGTGAAGCAGCTTGTTGGGTATAACGGAAGTCGGTCACAAAAAAAGCTTCCTCTTGAGTGATGACCGCCAAACCGGTCGTACCCGTAAAATTGGAAACATAACGTAAGTTATATTGACTTGTCACCAGCATTGCATCCATCTTCTTTGCTTTGATGGCATCCTGCAATTTTGAGACTCTACTCATTTCACATACTTCCTTCCAATAAAAATATCCTGTTTGTTTACAAACATACCTATCAAGTATATCAAAAAAGAGCCCGCATAGATAGGGGAAATTCGTGTATATGCGCTTTGGGATCAGCATTCGATTCCAAACCCGATGAACTACCAAAAAACGCACAAGAAACCCGACGTTATTTCGGGTTTCTTGTGCGTTTCTCTTGGCTGCTTACCTCAGCCTCGTTCTCCATAAGACCTTTCTTTTTTTGCGTATCACTGCGGGGACAGGATTTCCACTACCAAAGTTTCGCTGTAGGCATTCTGAAGCGTCACGGTTGCTGTGACCTTGCCGCTCGCATCCGCCACGCAGTGCACGCTTCCTTCGTCGAAAGACAGGGAAGCTGGTACGATCCGATTTTCCGGAGTCGATTCTTTGTTATGTTCCTTCAGCCAGTAGTCTGTATAGGCCAGCAAAGTTTGCGCTTTGTAGTGGTTTTCCGTCAATCTGTACAGATAGAGCTGATTCTCATAAACCCTTATGATTCCGAAAAGCATCATTTGTGAAAGGAACAGGTAGAAAATGGTGATCGGTAAGATCGAGCCGCCCTTCCCCCGTGAACGATCACTATTAAATGGGTGCCTTCGGCAGGATGAAATGCGCTCTGCGCGTCTGGTCGTCCGAAAGCGTAGCCTGGATAAAAACCCCTTCATTGGTCACCTCGTATTTCAGCGCTTTGACATGCAGCAGCATCGGATGATAGCCGGCCCCGTTTTTGTACCGGAGTACTTTGTTGATACGGAATTCATAAGTATAGGCGGCTGCATCGGCCGGATTTTGCGATTTGGTGCGGATGGTCGTGCTAGTCTTTTGCACCAACAACTCATCTTCCAACTCATGCTCGAGTTGGATCAGGAAAAGATGCCATTCCGCATCCTGGGTCTTCTCCATCTGGATATTCGCAGTGCGGATGACCTCCATGCCTCCCATCATCAGCAGCAGCACCATCGTATTGACAGTCAGTGCAAACGCCGCTTCCAATAAAGTGAATCCTGCTTGCGATTGTTTATGGACTTTCCGCTTGGATTTCGTCGACACGCACCGTCACCCTTTCTGCCCCGTCACTGCCGCCCACCTCCAACTGTGCAGTTTCCGGATCCCAAGTAGTGGTGAACAGCATCCCTCCGGAAGCCTGACTTCCGATTGGGTTGCCTCCCTTGGCGATGACCTGCATCTGGTCCTGCGCGACCCGCCAGTAGGCAACTTCCTCTCCCGCTGCTTCTAATGTCGTGAAAAATTGAACGGAATGCGGAAGCAGCACATAGAGCGAGATGCTGACCATAGCCAAAGCGATCAGACTTTCGAAAAGCATATAACCGCTGCTATCGTTTAGCTTTGTTGACTTCATAACGACCGCTCCCCAATTGGATTGTGATGGTATAACGATATCGGGCTGTTTCCATGATGATGGTGTTCGGCTGCAGATACCCGCTGCCCCCTTTGATGAATCCGGTGTAGCCTTGGATCACTCTTGATCCTTCAGGCAACAGCAACTTGCGGTTGATGTAACGGTCCGATCCGGCGCCGTCTTGAAAAACAGCGTAATGCGTTGCCCCGATCGGTCGCACGACATCCATATTGACGCCGTTCCCTGTGATGACCGCGTAACTCTGCGCCGTGTGCAGCTCCGTCAGGAAATCGTCCAAAAACAGATTGAACGCGAATTCATCCGTTGCGGTTCCCACTTGCGGGGTCAGCAGCAAAATCATGGATGCGATGATCAGCACCAACAGGCTTTCTAATAATGTAAATCCGCTTTTATACATTATTCAAGCCGTCATTTAAATCATTCAATTTTGGAAACATTTCCGCCTGCAATTGTCAGTTTGGCGGTTGCTTGAGTCACTTGATTGTCGCTTAAGTAACCACCAGCCTTGAGTTCAGCGAAATTGGCAGCTTCCGTCCCTGTATCCAGTTCATACATGTCAGCCTGTGTCTGCACGACGACCGCCAGAGCGTCCGTGCCTTTTGTCTCCACGCTTTTCTTCGTGTTCGCCACATTCGGGATGATCATCAGCATCAGCACCGATATGATGAACAGAACAAGAACCATTTCCATTAAAGTGAAACCATTTTTGTTTTTTAGTGTTTTTTTGATCGTATTCATTAATACATTCCTCCTAATGAACTAAGCATCGGCATCAACAATATAAGATAGATCGCCATCACGATGACGGCGACCATGAGGAACAAGACAGGCTGCAGCCAGCCGATTTTCTGCTCGATGTCCGCTATCAGCAGCCGGAAACATTCTTCGCTGTACATGCTCAACTTGATCGGCAACTGGCTGGTGAGCTCGCCGTGATAGATGATCCAGCCCATCTCCTCTTTGAAGATGGGATAACGTTTGATGATCGTCATCAAGCTGTCGCCCTGCATCAACCCTTCCTCCACCAATCCGGATATTTCCTTCATCCAGGCCGTCCCTTCATCGCCGCGCATCAGCGAAACGATCTGGTTCAGCTGCATGCCGTTGCGGAAGAAATAGGCGTATTCCCGGCAGAAGAAAAAGGAATAGTAGAGTTGGACCCATTTGCTGAAGAGCGGAATCCGGCAGAACAGCAACGATTTTTGGAAAGCTGATTTCTTTTTCAAATAACTTTTTGCCAACAGGAACAAACTGGCGTCTAATGCTAGCGTGCCCAATATGATGAGCGGCAGGTTCTCCAGGTAATTCAGGATGATGCGGACCATCAATCCAGAACCCTCTTCCGAGGGCACCAGCATCGTCTCCAAACTGGGAAGCAGGACCTGCCTGATCGCAATCAGCATCACATTCGCGAACACCAGCAAAAACAACGGGTAGATCAGGACTTTTCTGAGCTTATGCAGCTGTTTGTCCTTTTCCGTCAGGAAGTCTGAACAAAACAGCAAAGTTTCCGTCAATTTCCCGTGAAGGAAGGACAGCCGCAGCTGCGATACGACTTGCTCCGAAAAGCCGCATCCAGCCAATGCATCAGCAAGATTGATGCCTGTTTCCAGTTTGGCCTGCATGCGCTGGATATCGTCCACGCGCTTCGGCTGCATCATCTTCAGAAAGGCGAGCCCTTCGGCCAACGAAAACCCTTCCTTCAGCAATTCTCCCAAGCGCCTCAGAAAATAAGCCTGCTCTTTTGCCTGCCAGCGTTTTTCAGACGAGATTTTCCAGGTAATGCTTTTCCGTAATGTATCCACACGCATAGGCTTTGCGCAATTTGTCATTCAGTGAGACAAACCGCTTTCCGTCCTCCTTGTCCCGCAGATGATTCTGCAGTTCCTTGCCTGCCAATATTTCGTAGATGGCAGCCGACTTTTCGTTTACCTGATAGTGGGAGCAGTGAATCGTGCACTTCCCGGAGCACAGCGGACAATATTTTGCGATCAGACGTTGGGAGACGACAGCGAGCAGCGTCTGCTTCATTTGTTCGGAAGAAATCGCCAGTTCCCGCAGCCTTTCCAATACCCCGAATGACTCCTTGGCATGGATCGTCGCAATCACCAAGTGGCCCGTCAAGGCGCTCCTCACAACCATTTTTGCCGTTTCCTCATCCCGGATCTCGCCTATGACAAGGATGTCCGGATGATGGCGCAGACACTGGCGGATGAGCAGATCGTACGTGATGCCCGCAGCTTCGTTCACTTCGGCCTGCAGAAACAGCGGCTCTTCAATTTCGACCGGATCCTCCATCGTAATGATCTGCAGCGGTTCATCGGCGTATTTCCTGCGCAGCAAATGATAGATGGTGGTTGTTTTCCCGGAGCCGGTAGGACCGGAAAACAGCACCAGCCCGCTCTTATGATCCAACAGTTCGAGCAGCTCCGATTCCTGGGCCGGAAAAAATGCGTGCAAACCTGGCTCCGAGCCCGGATTGGCGTACAGCATACGGATCACGAGCGACTCTTGGTAGCGGAAATTCGCGATGGTGGACAGCCTCAGTTCTATTTTTTTGCCGTTCAGCCGGTACCTGACAGCTCCGGATTGCGGTTTCCGCCTTTCGCCCACATTCATGTTCGAAAGAAATTTGAAATAGGAAATCAGCCGTTCACCCTTTTCGATTGTATACTCGGATACTTTCGACAATCCGGTACTCACCCGGAAAAAGAGTTCATAATGGTCTTCGTAAGGGAGCAGATGGATATCGGAAACACCCAGCCGCATCGCATCCGCCAAAAGGCTCTCTGCCTTTTCTTCCATATCATCACCTCATTTCTATTTTGCCGTCACTAATAGCTTCTGCAAAAACATCGAGTCCGCTCTTTATCCGACGAGAAACTTATCATAAAATATGTTATATTGGCTTAAATAGCGGTCTCACACATGAAAAATATGCGGGATCACTCAAGTATAAGGGAGGTGAACTTTTTGAAAAAGAACGTTACTGCATCGATTCTTTGGATTGCT
The DNA here is from genome assembly GCF_900112935.1 of Trichococcus pasteurii. Classification (GTDB taxonomy): domain Bacteria; phylum Bacillota; class Bacilli; order Lactobacillales; family Aerococcaceae; genus Trichococcus; species Trichococcus pasteurii. The sequence goes on along the minus strand of NZ_FONM01000002.1, from coordinate 49,948 downwards.
ATCGGAACATTTCTGTTCGCGGTGGGCATCAATATGTTTTCCGTTGCGAACCATCTTGGTGAAGGCGGCGTCACCGGCATTAGTTTGTTGGCCTTCTATACCATGAATATCCCTGTTGCCATAACTAGTTTCGTCTTGAACGCCATCATCTTGGTCATCGGATTCCGCTTTTTGGAAAAATCGACCATGCGGTTGACGCTTCTGGCCACCCTGTTGATGTCGGTGTTCCTGCAGCTTACGGCTGCCTGGCGTTACCCGATGGAAACCATCATCCTGGCGCCGCTTTGCTCCGGTTTTTTGGTCGGCACAGGTTTGGGCCTCGTGATGCAAGCGGGCGGTTCCACAGCCGGTTCCGATATCATCGCCTTGATTTTCAATAAATATCTCGGCTGGAGCACCAGTGTCGCACTGGTCGTATTGGACCTGTTCGTGGTCGGGCCCTCCATCTTTGTCATTGGGCTGGAAAATGTCGTCTTGACTGCCGTGCATCTTTATGTACAAACGAAAGTTCTGGATTTCATCCTGGAAGGGTTCAATCCGAAGAAACAAGTACTGATCATCTCGGATCGGCATCAGGAAATTGCTGATGCAATCGATAAAAAAATCGGCCGCGGAATGACCTTTTTGTCAGGCGAGGGCTATTACTCCAAAAGTCAGAAGAAGGTGATCCTGATCATCGTCAACAGACAGCAATTGATGCCGCTCAACCGGATCGTGACGGCCATCGATCCGAAGGCTTTCTTCACCATAAGTGAAGCGCAAAGCGTCATCGGCGAAGGCTTCTCTTATTTGATTTCGGATGAGCACTACCAGCAAAAAATCAACGATTTCATCGACAATCAGTCGGAATGATCACAAAACAACTGCACAACGAAAAAGAACGGCAAGGGACCATCCTCAAGGTCCTTGCCGTTCTTTTTCGTTGTGAACGATTATTATTTTAAAAATATTTATCCCTTTCAGGAAAGCAGAAAAACGACGGTCTTCATAATGTCCATTTTCTCCACAGCAGCGTTGTAGTTCATTCTGGCAATCTTCAGGTTCTGCTCTTTCTCACGCAATATGGCGAGGTTTTCCTCCGAATTGTCTTTGATCCATTCGCCTTTCACATCCGCCAGGGTGATTTCCTGCAGCTCCACTGCTTTTTTCGCTTCCAGCAGCTCGAACTTCAGCAATCCGTATTTCCTTTCCAGGTCCTGCATTTTGACGGGATCCTGTTCCTTCAACACATCGATTCTGGCTTTCAGCTCTTCCATATCCCCTGCCGCCTCCAATTCCTCATCAACAGCTGTTCTCCCGCTTTACCCCGCCAAAAAATTGCAAATTTCCAGTCCGAACTGTTTCGCTTGATGCGGACCGCTCGCAGTGATGATATTGCCGTCGACTGTCACAGGGGACTCAGAATACACTGCCCCTTTGGCTTCGATAGTCGCAATCTCGGATTCGAAAACAGTCGCATTTTTCTTCTTCAATAAACCCGCATTCGCTAAGATGACAGGCGCGATGCAAATGGCCGCAACCATTTTGCCCTGTCCGTTCATCGCTTGGGCCAACATCCAGGCATGCGGATCGTCGAAGAAAACGCGGCTTCCCTTTCCCCCAACGAACACCACACCATCAAAACTGTTCGTATCGACATCCTCAACCAAAAGATCCGACTGCGCGATTCCGCCATGCACACCCATGCAGGTACCGGTTTTGTGGCTGGCGATCCACATCTCATGTCCGCATTTAGCAACTTCTTCTTGGGTCATGAATAATTCTTCATCGCGGAAGTCTTCAGGTGCAATCACAAATATTAGTTTTGCCATACTGCTGTTCCCCCATTCATTGTTATCCCGATCGGATAATGATAGCTTCGCTTTGGAGCCATGTTCGAAAAGCCCAAGGGCAGATCGAGTTTAGCTACCTAAATTATACTACAAGCCAAGCGAGAAAGCGATTGCAGGGGAAAAGATGACGCTTAATGGCCAGCGGCGGGACGGCATCCAAAAAACCGAATGCCCGCCATTGTCTGCTGACAAGGAAGGCATTCGGTTTTGATTTTGTGTAAGCTGTTATTCTTCGTCGTCCAGATCAGCGTTGTGGAATACTTCAGAGACGTCATCATCATCTTCCAGTTTTTCCAGCATCGTCCTGAATTGCGTTTCCTTGTCCGCTGCGATAGCCGACATTGTTTGCGGAACCATCGTGACTTCCGCTTCGGCCAGCACGTAGCCTTCTGCCTTCAAAGCTTCGCAAACCGCATCAAAATCGGCAGGATCCGTGTAGATCTCGAATACTTCATCGCTTGTCTGCAGCTCTTCCCCACCAGCTTCCAATACGCTCATCAACATTGTGTCTTCATCCACTTCCAAGTCTTCACGCTCGATTGCGATATAGCCTTTGCGGTCGAACATGTAACTCACCGAACCGGATTCTCCCAAAGATCCTCCGTTTTTGTTGAATGCGACTCTGATGTTTGTGGCGGTACGGTTGCGGTTGTCGGTCAATGCATGGACCAAAACAGCCACGCCGTTCGGGCCGTAACCTTCATAAGTGACTTCTTCATAGTTTTCGCCTTCTCCGGCAGATGTTGCTTTCTTGATGGCGCGGGTGATGTTGTCATTCGGCATGTTCGCTGCTTTCGCTTTATCGATGATCAAGCGCAGGCTCGGGTTAGATGAGGGATCCGGACCGCTGTTTTTTGCAGCCATATAAATTTCTTTCGATAATCTCTGGAAAATTTTACCTCGTTTTTGATCGGCAGCGCCCTTTGCGCCTTTGATTTTACTCCATTTTGAATGTCCTGACATTCAGATCCCTCTTCTCATCTATTAATTTACTCAATCATTTTATCAAAAGTAACCGCTCATGGCAATTCACTTTCTGCCTTTTCTGACCGTCAGGAAGAACCAACCGGCGATTATAGCCAAAATTGCCCCTGCGCTGGCCAATATCACGTCTTCCTTCATCGCAAATGCCGGGGACACAAGCGATTGATGAAATTCATCCGCAGCCGCGTAACTGATGGAAAGCAGCAGCGCCACAACAATCGGTGTTACCTTGTCCCGAATCTTCCCGGACAGTCCCCCATACCACAGGTACGCCAAGATGAAATAGGAAAGGAACATCCATATCTTGCTGCCGAAGAATCCAAGAAAACCGAAATAGCCCAATGCCCCCATGCTGACCACCTGCTCCCCGTATCGGAAGGTGAATGTTGCGAACAGGCCGGAGAGCGGTTGCGACTGCAGGAGATTCGCGATGATATTCGGCAAAGCATAAAAATCTTGTTGGAAAGTGGCGCGGTAATAGAGATAACCCATGATCAGAACTGCTCCCACTATGTATGAATTGCTCTTTTGTTCTCGTTGCATGTAGCTTTTTTCCTTTCCTGATGTGAATTCTTTTATTATTTCTGCTGTAAATGGATATAATGTACTTATGGCAATACGTTAGTCAATCAAGACTGAGAGGATGATCAGCATGAAATATAGCCTTACCTGGGATTTGGATTCATTTTTTGAAGGCGGGAGTTCTTCACCGGCCCTGCAAGAAAAGATACAGTCCATCCAAGAAGGATTGAAGGATTTTGAATCCGCAGCAAACGCTTGGGACCCCGAACGAGATAAACCGGACTATCTTGTATTTCAGGATCTGCTTCATGACGAGGAGCTGTACGCAAAAGCCCTGATGCAATGCAACAGTTTCATAACTGGTGTCCAGTCAGCCGATGTATCGGATTTGGATGCAAGCGCAATCCATGCGCGAATAATTCAATTGTACAGCAAATTAACGATTATTCAAACGACTCTGAAGAAAAAAGTAACCGCAGTCAAAGAAAGCGATTGGGCCCCGTTATTGGAAAAACCTGCTTTTTCAGCGCTTGCATTCGCCCTGTCGGAATGGCGCCAACAGGGCAGCCGGCTCTTGTCCGACAAGGAAGAAGCCTTGTTGGCTACATTGCGTGTCGATGGTTTCAACGGTTGGAGCGCGCACTATGACACGCTCGTATCCTTCATCAAGATCCCCTTTGAAGAGTCTGACGGAACTTTGAGCGAACTATCCGCCGGCCAAGCGATGAACCGGATGTATGCCGATCCCGATCCGAACGTCCGCAAAAAAATATTCACTGAATGGGAAAAAGCCTGGGGATCCCTTGCACCGGCATTCGCCGATACGTTGAACCACCTGCAAGGTTTCCGGTTGGCTGATTTTGAGGCGCACCAGGATGAGGATTTCTTGGCGGAACCTTTGCGCTACAACCGCATCAAGCGCGAGACCCTGGATACGATGTGGCAGGCCATCAGCGCGAACAAACAGCCCTTCCTTTCGTTTTTGGACCGTAAAGCCGCTCTGATGGGCAAGGACAAGCTTGCCTGGTATGATGTCGATGCCCCTGTGTCGCTCGGCAGTTTCCAATCAAAGACATTCAGTTTCGACGAAGCAGTCGATTACATCATTGAACACTTTGCCTCCTTTGGTCCGAAACTGGCAGAATTTTCCTTGGATGCCGTCAAGAACCGCTGGGTCGAAGCCGAAAACCGATCCGGGAAAAGACCTGGCGGCTATTGCGAAGATTATCCGGAATCGAAAGAATCACGCATTTTCATGACCTTTACGGGTTCAGCAAGCGATATGAGCACGTTAGCCCATGAGTTGGGCCATGCCTTTCATTCCCACGTGATGCGCGACTTGCCAGATCTGAATACGCGCTACGCCATGAACGTGGCCGAAACGGCATCGACTTTTGCGGAAACCATCATCAGCGCGGCTACGGTCAGAGAAGCCAGCAGCGACGAAGAAAAAATTTCCTTGCTCAATACGAAGCTCGAAAACGCGACAGCCATGTTTCTGAATATTCATGCCCGTTATCTTTTCGAAAAGTCCTTCTACACCGAAAGGATGAACGGTTTTGTCACTGCAGAACGGCTGTCCGGAATGATGGAGGCTGCCCAGAAAGAGGCCTACCAAGGGGCCTTGAGTGACTACCACCCTCTATTCTGGGCGAGCAAATTGCACTTTTTCATCGATGATGTGCCATTCTACAATTTCCCTTACACGTTTGGCTTCCTGTTCAGCCTCGGGATTTACGCGCAATCGATGCAGCAGACCGAAAATTTTGAGGAAACCTATATTTCCCTCTTGCGGGATACCGGTTCGATGACGACGGAGGAGCTCGTAATGAAGCATCTTGGTGCCGATATCACGCAGCCTGACTTCTGGAACCAGGGCTTGGAGATCATGGCGGGAGACGTCGAAGAATTCCTGCGTTTGACCCAAAAATACATGTGAAGACAAAATAAATCCCTGCGACCAAGTAATACCGGTCGCAGGGATTTGCTTTTGTTCAAGTGGCTGCCGGTCCATAAACCTTGATGAAGGATGGCAGTATTTCGATTTCTAGCGGAAATGCCGGTCCTTCATCGCCGTCGACATTGGTGATCAGGCTGTCGCCATCTTCAAGGGTGATAGTGGCCTGTTCGAAAGACATATAGATGACAGTATCCGAATTTCTGATTTCGCCCATGATAAGCTGTGGCAAGAGTCTCAGCGAATCCAACAGATTGAACTCCTTGAAAACAACCATCCGCATCTTGCCGTCATCGACTTTTGCTTGCGGCATAAAATTTTCGAAGCTGGCAATCGAATTCGTCAATGCGATCAGAACAAGCGGCGATTCCTGCGTAAATGTCTCTCCATCAACCGTAAAACGGAACCGATGCATCGTCTGGCTCGTCAGTGCTTTTCCTGCTTCCATGAAATATGCCAGCGGGCCATATTTTGTTTTTTGCTCCACGCTGACCTCTTCGACAGCTTCAGGAATCGCACCGGCAGCGACATTCGACACAAAATAACGATCATTGACCTTGCCGATATCCAGATCGACCAAAGCCGCATCGCCCAACATGCTGATGGCTTGCTCGGGTTCCAATGGGATACCGATCGCTCTTGCGAGGTCATTGACGGTGCCCAGAGGAACAAACCCGAAGGATACGTTTTTTCCGGCAGACGCCAAGCCATTGACTGTTTCGTTGACAGTGCCATCGCCGCCCATGCAGAAAACTGCTTCATGGCCCTTGTTTGCCGCTTCATGCGCGAACTGCATGGCATCCCCCTGTTTCTCGGTTTCTTTGACTGTGACCTCTTCGAACATTTTGCTCAATTGCGCTTTCATCAAATCCAGATAGCCAGTAGCTTTTTCGCCCCCCGACGACGGATTTACGATCAATGTGCAAATACCCATATCATTCCCCCGCTTTCATTTTACCTTTGCAGCAAGTGTAGCACGCAGCCCCCACATCCATAAAGCGGGACGCCCTGTTTCGGCTGTTGAGCATATTCTTGGCTTTCCGCTTACAAAATGTGTATAATTTCATAACGTTCGAAGTAAAACACATTGATTCAGGAGGAGCAGTATGACAAAAGAATATCGTGTCCTACTCTATTATAAATATACACCGATAGAGGAGGCAGAAACATTTGCGCAAGAACATCTACGATTCTGCAAAGAAATCGGCTTAAAAGGAAGAATTTTGGTCGCCGCAGAAGGCATCAACGGTACGGTTTCCGGAACCGTTGAACAAACGCAAGCGTATATCGAGCATATGAATGCAGACGCACGCTTCAACGACATCACCTATAAAATCGATGAAACGGACGGTCATGCCTTCAAGAAGATGTTTGTCCGTCATCGTCAGGAAATCGTGTCCCTGCACCTTGGGGGAGACGACCTCGATCCTAACGAAACAACCGGAGCATACTTGTCGCCGGAAGAGTTCCGTGAAGCCATCCTTGACGAAAATACGGTTGTCATCGATGCCCGCAACGACTATGAATTCGACCTTGGTCACTTCCGTGGCGCCGTCCGTCCGGATATCGCAAACTTCCGCGAATTGCCGCAATGGATCCGCGACAACAAGGAAAAATTCATGGAGAAACGCGTTGTCACCTATTGCACCGGCGGCATCCGCTGCGAAAAATTCTCAGGTTGGCTCGTCAAGGAAGGCTTTAAGGATGTCGGCCAACTGCACGGAGGCATCGCAACCTACGGGAAAAACGAAACGGTCAAAGGCGACCTTTGGGACGGAAAGATGTATGTATTCGATGAGCGCATCGGTGTGGATATCAATCGCATTGAACACGTCGTGGTCGGAAAAGACTGGTTCGATGGTACGCCATGCGAACGCTATGTGAATTGCGCCAACCCGAGCTGCAACCGCAGAATGCTTTGTTCCGAAGAAAACGAACACAAATATATGCGCAGCTGCTCGCATGAATGCCGCATCCACCAGCCGAATTATTATGTGCAGCGCAATCAATTGACACAGTCTGATGTAGCGGAGCGTTTGGCCGCCATCGGGGAGACAATGGAGAGCTCTGCCGCAACAACTGCGTAACAGCCACAGGATCAGCAAGGATAGCATTCCTTGCTGATTTTTTTTGGTTCCTCCGACTTCGTGATTGTTCGTTCTATTGAATAGTCAGGGGAAAGCTTTTTTGTTATACTGATAAGTGACCACCTGAAAAGGAAAGAGGGAACATATGAACAATCCAGATGGAAATAAAGCTGAAAAATGGCTGAAAAAAACCGGGCTATTTTTTAAACGCCTTGGGCAATCGATAAACGGCAGCCTCCAGCGGATTTTCACAAAAGAAAATGCTGCTAGAACAAAGGAAAAAGCCTTGATTTGGGAACAAAAGACCCACAGGCGCATGGAACAAGGCAGAGTGTCTTGGCGAGGAATGAGACGGAAGCTTGTCACAGAAACAAACATAAAGCCGCTTCTCTCAAAAGGAGCTTTCGGTTTCAATGTTTTTTTTGGTGTGATCCGGAATATTTTTACCGGCATCGTACTGTTGATGGTCCTGTTGGGAATCTTCGCTGGCGGTGCAGGCTTGGGTTACTTCGCTAATTTGATTTCAAAGGAGACAGCCCCTTCATACGAAAGCATGGCTGAAGACATCGGCAATGTCGAACTAGTTTCGACTATGTACTATGCAAATACCGAAGCGATTTCGGAAATCCGCACCGACTTGGTCAGGACCACGGTCGGATCGGAAAGCATTTCTCCGCTCATCAAAGAGGCGCTCATCGCAACGGAAGACGAAAATTTTTATGAGCACGAAGGGATCGTTCCTAAAGCCATACTGAGGGCATTGGTGACTGAACTGACCGGCTTCGGCAGCCAAAGCGGCGGTTCCACCTTGACGCAACAGCTCGTCAAACAACAGATACTGTCGAATGAAGTGACTTTTTCCCGCAAAGCCAATGAAATCTTGTTGGCACTGCGGCTTGAAAATTTCTTTACGAAGGACGAAATACTGACAGCCTACCTGAACGTCTCTCCCTTCGGCCGAAACAGCAGCGGTTCCAATATCGCAGGCATAGAGGAAGCGGCGAACGGTATTTTTGGAATACATGCAACAGATGTATCGTTGGCTCAGGCAGCATTTTTGGTGGGCATCCCACAGAATCCTTATACTTATACCCCTTTCACGCAATACGGCGAAAGAAAGGAAGATTTGACTGCAGCTCTGAACCGAAAAAACACCGTACTTTTCCGTATGCTCAGCGAAGGCTACATCACCAAGGAAGACTATGATGCTGCAATCGCGTACGACATCACCCAGGATTTCGTCGCTGCTCATGCCACGCAAGCGGACAGGAACAGTTACCTTTATCAAGCTGTCGAACGTGAAGCGATCCTGATATTGATGGAACAGGCCGCTGCCGGTGATGACCTCACGATGGATGATCTTGAAGCGGACATCGAATTGTACAACGAATACTATGCAAATGCAGACAATACGCTGCGCTTATCCGGCTACAATGTTTACAGCACAATCGACAAAGACATCTATAACGGCATGCAGGAAGTTGCGGCCGAGTATGGTCACACTTTAGGGAATACATTCGTGGATACCTATGTTGATGCAGATGGGGTCACGCAGGAAGTGACCGAGCTTGCCCAAACAGGCAGTGCGCTGATCGAGAATGAGACCGGAAAAATCATCGGGTTCATCGGCGGCCGGGATTTTTCGGTCAATCAGGTGGACCATGTGTTCAGCACCAACCGTTCCCCCGGTTCGACAATCAAACCATTGCTGGTCTATGCGCCGGCAATCGAACAGGATTTTATCTACCCTGCTTCCATGGTGCCTGATACAAAAATCAGCATCAAACAGCCCGATGGCACACTATGGGAGCCTACAAACTTCGGCGACACCATTTCCAATACATTCATGACGGCTCGCCAAGCGCTCTACCAATCAAAAAACAACCCCACGATCAAGCTCTACGTCGCGATGAATGATGAAGGGATGAACCCTGGGCAATATCTGGAAAAAATGGGCATCACCTCGATCGACGAATCGGAATACGGCAATCCATCCTTAGCGATCGGGGCAACGAATGATGGCCCTACCGTTTTGGAACAAACCAGTGCCTTCACGACTTTCGCAACCGGAGGCGATCATGTTGAGCCATATCTGATCGAAACGATCACGGACAAGCACGGGGATATCGTTTATCAGCACGAATCCGAAACGACTGAAGTATTCTCGGAACAGACAGCTTATCTGACTTTGGATATTCTGCGCGATGTCATCACCGATGGCACAGGCCGCTCGATCAACAATTACCTGAATTTCAGCGCCGATTGGGCCGGAAAGACCGGGACATCGGAAGCCAACCGGGACATCTGGTTCATCGCCAGCACCCCTACCGTCACGCTCAGCTCTTGGATGGGTTATGACAATTACAAGGGGGAACATGTCTTCTATGACCCTAATAATCAAGGTCTTCCGACCGGGCGGAATCTGAATTACTGGTCCCAGATCGCCAACAAGATCTACAGCATCAATCCAGACATCCTCGGCACCGATCTGACACATCAACAACCGGAAGGGATTGTCGAAAAATCAGTGCTGGCAGAAACCGGAACGTTGGCAGGCACCGTTTCGTTCGCGAATGGCTTGTCCGTTTCCCTTAACGGCAGCACAAGGAGCGACCTTTTCAAGTCGGATTCACTACCGAAAACGATCTCCTACAACTTCTCTCCTGGGGCCACCGAGGCGGACTTGGAAGATTTTTGGGACAGTTACCTTTCTGCAGCAGAAGCGAGAAGCAATGCAGCCGCTGCTTCCCGAAACAACGCTGCAGACGATGCGGAGGCAGAACCCGAAACAGAGACTGACGAAACAACCGAAGAGACGGAAACCGAAACAGAAGCCGAAACCCCACCGGCTGAAGAAACCCCAGAAGCTGAGGAGTAAGAAATTGGCTGTCCCATCCCGGGACAGCCTTTTGATTGCCGTTGCATATAGTTTTGCAATGTGCGATACTCCCGTGTTTCTGGCTGATCATTTCTTGAAAAACACAGAAAAAAGCCCTGCATCTGGTTCGGATGCAGGGCTTTTTGGGCTTGAATGTCTTTCGGATGAACAGATTATTTTTTTGGTAATGTTGTTCCTCTGTTGACGATTTTGTATGGAAGAATGATTGATTTTTCATCAATTTCTTCTTTGTTCATGATTTTCGTCAGCAAACGCATCGCAACAGCGCCGATATCATACAGCGGCAACATGATGGATGTCAACTTTGGACGAGCCATTTCTGTTATGCGGGAATTATTGCTGGCAGTGACTTCAAATGCCTCAGGAACGCTGACATCTGCATTGATGATACCGTTCAACAGGCCGATGGCAAGTTCATCACCGGCTACGTATGCTGCATCCACTCCGGCTTCAAGTAATTGTTCAGCCAATAGCTCACCATTTTGAAGCGTCGGCTCACATTCGAAGACAAGGGCTTCATCAAAAGGAATGTTTGCATTGACCAAAGCGTTTTTGTAACCCTTCAGGCGATACTGTCCATTGATCGGATTGGAAAGCGATGCTGATACGAAAGCAATGTGTTTTTTGCCGTTCGCAATCATGTTCGCTACGACTTCTTCGGTTGCAGCAATGTAATCGATATTGACGCTTCCGACTTGTTGCTCAGGATCGATTGTTCCAGCCAGCACGACCGGCGTTTTGGAACGCGAGAATTCTGCGCGCAGCTCATCAGTGATCTTATTGCCCATATAGATGATGCCATCCACTTGTTTCGCAAGTAAGGTGTTCAATACTTGGATTTCTTTCTGGTCATTCTGGTCGGAGTTCGCTAAAATGATATTATATTTGTACATTGTAGCGATATCATCGATTCCTCGTGCCAAAGATGCAAAGAACAGGTTTGTGACGTCAGGAACGATAACCCCTACTGTCGTTGTTTTCTTGCTTGCCAAACCACGGGCGACCGCATTCGGTCTGTAATCCAAACGTTCAATGACTTCCAATACCTTTTTCCTTGTGGATGGTTTCACGTTTGGATTACCGTTCACTACGCGGGAAACAGTTGCCATGGAGACGTTTGCTTCGCGAGCCACATCGTAAATTGTAATCGTTTGTTTTTCCATTTATGTTGCTCCTTATCTCAATTGTTTTCAATTTTTTATTTTCCATTATTCAACATAATGTTGTAAATATTGATTGTTTTACAAGCTTATAATGAATTTAACATTGTTTCATAAGATATGCAAGCGTTTTATAAAAGTTTTCATGAAAATTTCACATTGCGTTATTCAAAAATAGAACCCTAATTATATGCTATAATACTAAAGAAAGGAAGGTGTCATATTAAAAATGCCTTTAAACTCAATTATCAATTTAATGAAAAACCAAGATGTCGATATCATATTCCTCAATGACCCTAAAAATGTCTTTTATGTTTCCTCATACCGGAGCGATCCGCACGAGCGAATCTTGGCGGCCGTTTTGTTCAAGGATGCAAAGCCCCTGCTGTTTGTCCCTGCGTTGGAAGAAAATGATGCGCGGAAGACTGCTGAGGAATTTGAAGTGGTCAGCTACATGGATACGCAAGACCCTTGGACGGTACTGGCAACCAGCATACAAGCGCGTCATTCGCCGCTGTCGGACTGGTCCATCGAAAAGGATTTCTTGACTGTCGAGCGTATGGAAGCATTGCGGAAACATTTCCCGACAGCCACTTTCGGCCATAACATCAGCGCAACCCTTCAGGAAATGCGCCTGATCAAGAATGAACAAGAACTCGCCTTCATGAAGGAAGCTGGCTATTGGGCTGATGAAGCACTCAAAATAGGTGCAAAAACGCTTCGCGAGGGCATCACTGAACTGGAAGTCGTTGCAGAAATTGAATACCAACTGAAAAGAAGAGGCGTAGCCGAAATGAGTTTCACAACTATGGTACTTTTCGGTGAAAATGCAGCCAGCCCCCATGGCGTCCCCGGCGACACCAAACTCAAGAAAAACCAGTTTGTGCTGTTCGATTTGGGAACCATGCACGAAGGTTATGCCAGTGATGTGACACGCACGTTCTTCTTTGGTGAAGAGCCATCTGCGCACCAAAAAAAAATCTACGATTTGGTATTGGCAGCCCATGATGAAGCGATGGCTGCGGTCCATCCCGGCATCAAAGCTGGCGAATTGGACGCCGTAGCGCGGACAATCATTACCGAAGCGGGCTACGGCCGCTACTTCAACCATCGTCTGGGCCACGGCTTGGGTCAAGGTGTGCATGAATTCCCATCCATCATGGAAGGCAATGAAATGGCCCTTACTGAAGGTATGTGTTTTTCCATCGAGCCCGGCATCTACATCGAAGGGGATATCGGGGTCAGAGTCGAGGATTGCGGATTTGTGACTGCAGACGGTTTTGAATCCTTCACGCACACCCCTACCGATATAGGTGCGTATTTAAAATTGATCGATTAGTGGGTTGGGCTGGTGCAGCGGTATCGACCGACAAAACACTACGCAACAAAAAAACAGGCACGCGGCCTGTTTTTTTGTTGCGTTCAGATATCTTCCACGCTGTCTTTGATCTCTTCAACCTTTTCTTCCACTGCGGCTTTTTTCTCTTCCGTTACGGCTGCAGCTTCCTCTTTGCCCTCCTCAGCGATGACAGAAGCAAATTCTTTCACATCAGTAGCTTTCTCTTTGATGTCTTCTTTTACTTTTTTCAAGTCATCACCGACATGTTTGGTCGTTTCAGTGAATTGTGTTTTAATCGATGAAGTGGTGTCCTTCAAGTTGATTTTGATATCTTCCGTGGTTTCTTTGGCGACGTCCATGAACTCATTGCCCTTCTCTACAGCGATATCTGCATAATCGCGTGCTGTATCCAGAAGATTATTTACTTCCTCCGTGATGTCATCGCGCAATTCTTTGCCTGGTTTAGGCGCAAACAACAAAGCTGTAATGGCTGCAGCTGCCCCGCCGATGATTGCCCCTAATAAAAATCCACCTTTACTTTTTGTCATAATCTTCAAACTCCTTTTCGTTTATTTATTGATTGACGCTTCAGTAAGTTTTGAACTTTGTGTCCTTCGTTTCTTTCTTCGCTTGCCGTTGACGGGCAATTGCCAATGCCGTCCGCCCAAGTTTTCCGACAGTGGAGGAACCTGATGCGCTTTTGACGCCTTTTCCCCCGCCTTTAAGTGATACTGCCAAATTTCTGGTAGATTGGTTCACATCAGAAACGGTCACACCTAAATCGCCGATTGCAGTGAATAAAGGATCTGTCTTGCTGATTTTGCCGTTCAGGTCGTCCACCAACGTATTAGCCTTATTCAGTAAGCCTTCGACTTCAATCGACAAGTGATCGACATCTTTTGTGATGACGGCCAGGCTTTTATTCGCTTCTTGGGTCACTTTTTCAACCTCGCCTAAGATGTCAGTGACTTTCCTTAATGCCAAGATGATGAAAACCACCAATACCGCAAAAGCCAGCGCAGCAATCAAAGCTGCAATTTCACCATATCCCATTATTTGTACTCACTCCTTCTTGATCCATACGTGCATCTGTCAAAGCATTGTATGAATTTTTATAAGATTTATACTATTTATAATAAAATGATACCATAGTCATTTGTTATATGCTATTGAAACCCCTTTAGTCAGCACCATTTCCACGAAAATGGATTGTTCTGCTTCAGACACGCTTTCTTCAATAAAACGTAACCCTATCTCCATTTTCATGAGCCGGTTAATTTGTTACAATGGAAACAGCTGTTCAGAAATGAGGGATTTTATGAATGATATAAGTATACAAGACAGTGCTCTTGCGCAAGATTTGATAGAGGAAGTGGTGACGAATCCTAATATTTTCGTCAAATGGTGGAACAGCATCGCCTGGGAAGAGATTGTGGGCTTGTTCATTTCGAAAGGCATTACCTTGCTTTTTTTGCTGCTCATCTTTTTTGCTTTAAAACGTTTATCCAGTTACGTTTTGCACCGTACTTTCGAAAAACAAATATTGACCAAACATATTACTCAGAATCGTGCCACCACCATCTATAAAATAGCCGAGAATGGTTTGCGTTATCTTTTGTTCTTCTTTTTGATCTACGGGGTCCTCTCCATTTTGGGTGTGCCGATCGCCACACTCATTGCCGGCGCTGGTCTTGCGGGTCTGGCGATCGGTCTCGGCGCACAGCAATTCATCAACGATATCGTCAATGGTTTCTTCATCATCCTGGAGTCCCAATTTGATGTCGGCGATCACGTTGTCATCGGCGGAATCGACGGCACTGTCGTGAATGTCGGGCTGCGGACGACACAAATCAAGAGTTTTGATGGTACTTTGCATTTCTTGCCGAACCATACCATCACGACCATCAGCAATCTGTCCCGGAATGATATGCGGGCAATGATCGATATCCTCTTGTATCCGGATACCGATTTCGAAACGGTCGATCAGGTCATCCATGCGGTCAATGAACGGATTGTGCCGGAACATCCGGAAATCGTCAAAGGCCCGAATGTTGTCGGCATCACCGATAAAGGGAATGGCCAGCTTGCCTATCGTGTGGTCTTTTATACACTGAACGGTCAGCAGTTTGCCATCCAAAACCTGTTCTTGGGAAGTTACCGTTCCGCACTGTTGGAGGCTGGCATCCAGATTCCGGCGATGCCGTACACCGCCCCGAAAGCATAAGCAAAAAAAGTGCTCCGCATCCAAATCATTTGGCGGCGGAGCACTTTTTCTTTAGGGTGAGGCTCGAAGCAAACAGCCGCTTTCTATCTTTCGGATGCCACTTCTTCTTTCTCCTCAATTTTCTCAAATTTATAGAGGCGATGGATGCCATGCACCAAGTGATTCACTCTCGTCAGAATCTCTTTGCGCGTGATGATGCCGATAAATTTGCCATCATCTTCGGTAACGCACAGGAAATTGTGATCGATCAGATAATTCAGAATATCCTCAAGATCCGTCCATGGACGGATGGTCTGCACATTA
This sequence comes from Trichococcus pasteurii, assembly GCF_900112935.1. Taxonomy (GTDB): domain Bacteria; phylum Bacillota; class Bacilli; order Lactobacillales; family Aerococcaceae; genus Trichococcus; species Trichococcus pasteurii. Next base: position 34,641 of record NZ_FONM01000002.1, on the reverse strand, counting down.
CTGTCCATCACTTCTTCCACGGTGAGTGTTTCCATCTTGTCATAGCGGATCGCATCGATTTCCGTGATGGCTTTGATGATCATCGGTATGGAAATCAGGCCCTTGATGCGGGACTTCGAATCCAAAACGGGAATGACGGAATACTTCACTTGGGACAGCACCAGAAACGCATGGTTCAGATTGTTCGAACAATGTACATTGGCGACATTTTCGCCATGGATCATCAGATCCCCGCACGCCTCATTGTCCAGCAATAGCCCGGCTACTTCGCTACTAATCATTTTAATTTCCTCCTAAAAGGTGTCCATCAGGCGACTATGCCGCCGGGAACACCTTCTTTGCATATAATCAAAGAATTTGAAATTGTTTGTTCAGATCGACCATTTCCTGATGGCGGTCATTGTAATAGGTCACTGTGACGGATTGGCCGTCCAATGTGACGATGCAATAGGTCTTTTCCATCAGTGTGCCGCGCGGTTGACTGATGCTGCCCGGATTGACGAACAGGATGCCATCCTCCTGTTCCGCTTTGGCGATATGGGTATGCCCATAAAATACCAGCGAAGCATTCGCTTGCTGGGCTTCGCGTTTCAACCCGGCAACGGAGTCCCTAACAGAATGACGATGCCCGTGAACAACCAGCACATTTTTGTCGGCGGCCTGGAATCGGTATTCGTCGTTCATTTGATAATCATAATCGCAATTCCCCATCACTGTGGACATGATTCCCCAGATCAGATCGGAACTGCTCAATTCCGAATCACCGCAGTGGACAAAATGATCGACCTGATTCGCATAGCGCAAAGCCAATTCGTTCAGAATATCTTTTTTGCCATGGCTGTCGCTGACTGCAAGTATTTTTACCATCTAATCCGCTTCCTTTTCCAGCCAGGCTGCCCAACTTTTCTCCAGATTTTTCAGGGCATTTGCGCGGTGGCTGATCTGATTTTTTTCGGTATCGCTCAATTCTGCCATCGTCTTGCCTAAGTGTGGCAAATAAAACAAAGGATCATATCCGAAGCCATTGTCTCCGCTCGGGAACTCCGCGATTTCGCCCTCGATATCCCCTTCGACAACCAAACTCTCCCGATCCGGATGGGCCAACACTAAGGTACAATGGAAATGCGCCTTACGGGATGGGTTTTCCTGGGACCCAAGCATCGCAAGCACCTTCGCATTATTGGCGGCATCGCTTTTCATTCCACCAGCAAATCGGGCAGAAAACACACCTGGCTGGCCATCCAAGGCATCGATGCAGATGCCCGAATCATCCGCCAAGACCGTCATACCCAACAATGCGGCGATCGTTTCAGCTTTCTTGCGTGCATTGGCTTCGAACGTATAGCCGGTTTCCTCCACATCTTCAATCTCCGGATAGTCCAACAAAGTCACCACTTCGTAGCCTTTCGGTTCAAACAGGACGGCGAAATCCCTGGCTTTTCCCGGATTTTTGGTCGCTATCACGATCTTCTTTTTTTCCGTTGCGTTCATTGTATCCCTCATTTCTCAATCATTTTTCAATCAAATTGACCAGATCAACTTTTTCGACTGTAAAATTGCTCTGGCCGAGCCAATTTTCTGCGATATCCGAAAATAGTTTCGGCGATCCAGTCGTATAAAAATGGTATTCGGAGGCTTCCTTGTTGTGCGAGCTTTCCGCCAAGCGGAAATAATCCAATAAGGTACTCACCTCAGATACCGTTTCGGCACCGGAATCGATTAGTGTCACGCAAGGCCCCATCACATTTTGGATGAGCGGTGTCAAAAGCGGATAATGCGTGCACCCCAGAATCAGAGTGTCGATCGATTCCTTCAGCAAGGGGTTCAGCGTTTCCGCAACCACTTTTTTCGCGATCGATCCGTTGTACTGATTGCTCTCAACCAGCGGCACAAACTTGGGACAGCTCATGCTGATGACAGAAATGCCCTTGTCTTTATCCTTGATCGTTTTCTTGTAAACGTCGCTGTTGATTGTGCCTTTTGTGCCGATTACGGCTATGCGTTCATTTTTCGAATGTTTGATTGCGGCACGGCTGCCGGGATTGATGACACCGATCACCGGAATGTCAACGCGCTCCCGGATGATGTCCAAGGCGGCAGCAGTCGCAGTATTGCAGGCAATCACCAGCATTTTGATATCTTTCTTCAGCAGAAACTGTGTCATTTCCCATGTATATTGAATCACTTCTTCTTTGGGCCTTGGTCCATAGGGGCATCTGGCGGAATCCCCCAGATAATAAATGGATTCATTGGGAAGCTGTTTCATCGCTTGTTTCACGACGGTCAAGCCGCCGACGCCAGAGTCAATAAAACCGATTGCTTTTTTGATCATGCAGTTACTTCCTTTATTTGTTTTCGTATCTCTATTTTACCTTAAGATGCACGGTTTTTGTAAAAATGAGGCAAATTTCATACTGACTTGCTTCACTTTTGCGGAATAGGTTGTTTCCTTCTTACACGTCCACTGCCGATTATTGGTCGTCCAAAAATAAGTGTGCTACAATAGTCTCAATTTCAGGACGGTTTTTTCTTGTCCTCCTGAAGCGTCCGGCATTATGATGGATGCAGACCAGGAAGAAGGAGTGGACATACAAATGAGTTATCAAACGATTGTAACCGTAGTGGATAAAGGCTTAATCGACCGCGTCTTCGAAAGCGCACGCTGCGAAGAATCCTACTGTGGCACCGTGATAGCTGGCCGCGGATCCGGGATGCATGAGAACAAGAAGTTGTTCAATCTGGCTTTGGAACCGGAAAAGGAGATCCTGCTGGTGTTGACCCAGGAAGAACATTCCGAAAAAATCATCAACCAAATCGAGGAAGCTGTAAATATTACCACACCCGGGAATGGCATCCTTTTTGGGATCAACCTCAGGAGAGTCCATGGCATTTCTGGATAGGAACAAAGGAAACTCGTTATGCCGCGACCGGCGGCATAACGAGTTTCCATTTTTTGTCCGGATAGGATTGGCCCGTTCAGCCCTTCAGTAAGCGGCGTTGTTCCTCTTCTTTTTTCCAGTCCGAAATATATTTGAAGACCGGAATCAACAGCAGGATCAACCCCAAAGCTTTCTTGGCAGTCCACATAAACATCTTCCTTTCTGATTGCATGTTGGATTTCTTACCCCTATTATGCCTGATGTTGAAAAAAAACGCCATTGATAGGCATCGCCTGAAAATAGGCTCTATCCACTTATTAAAATACGTGTATAATGAAGTGTAACTTTAAGGGGGGAAATCCATTGAATCCTGAAAACGAAAATGCCCATATTATCGATAACGAGCACTTCTCCTATTTATTGATAAGGGATTACCTTCTGGGAAACATCCTAGGCGAACATACCGATGAAATATTGTATTGGGCCGGAAAAGATTTGGCTCGGCAATTCCCGTTAAAAAGTCAGGAAGACCTATATGAAGCGATGATTTATTGCGGTTTCGGACAACTGGAACTGCTGAAAAAAGAAAAAAATACGCAACAATACCGTTTGGAAAGCGATCTTGTCACCGTCCGCACCCAAAACGAGCAAGCCACCTTCCAACTGGAAGCCGGATTTTTGGCGCAGCAGATCCAGATGACGACCGGTCTCCCCTGTGAGGCAAAAGCGGAGATTGTAGTCGGAAAAGACAAGAAAAAAGAAGTCATCATCACGCTGTTCATTGAATGAACAGCTAAGCCCAAGCATCCCGGTAATCTTTTGCCGCGTAGCTTGGGCTTTTTTGGCGAATGCGACGCGGTTTGGGCTTTCTACAAAAATTGCAACCTCCACCACGAAGTTCCCACAGCAAAAAAGAGTTGCCGGAAGCCCTGAAACGTCAGGAAACCGGCAACTCTTTCTTATTCTTTAAATATATTTTTCAAGCGTTTCTTCAAGCATCTCTTTTGCGTGGTAGCCGACTAATTTCTCTACGACTTGTCCATCTTTTTTGATCAACAACGTTGGGATGCCCATGATGCCGAATTGGCTAGGCGTTTGCGGATTAGCATCCACATCCATTTTAGCGAATGTCACTTTGTCGCCGATTTCTTCATCCAATTCATCGATGATCGGTGATTGCATGCGGCAAGGTCCGCACCAAGTTGCCCAAAAATCCACCAATACGACCCCATTTTTTGTTTCTGTCTCGAAATTTGCATCTGTTAATATTTTTACCATTGTATTTACTCCCTTCACAATTCATCGTTATGTATCAATTATAGCAGAGGTTTTGCTCAGTACCAATCAATCTGCTCAGCCGCGGAACGTAACGATCGTCGCGCCGTTTCCGCCGGCATTCACCGGGGCATACTCGTAGGAAAGAACTTGCGGGTGACGCTTCAACAAATCGCCGACCCCTTTGCGGAGAGCGCCTGTTCCTTTTCCGTGAACGATCGTTACTTGCGGATAACCCGCCAATAAAGCGGCATCCAAATACTGATCGACTTCAGCCAATGCTTCTTCATAGCGCTGGCCTCTGAGATCGAGCTGCGTCGCCACGTGACTGGATGAAGCAGATTTGACAGTGGCGATCTGCCGCTGTCTTTTTTGTTGCTGCGGCTCTTCTTTGATCAGCCTGAGGTCCGATTCCGGCAGTTTCATCTTCATGATCCCCATCTGTACGACCCATTCGCCGTTGCCTTTCTTTTCGACCAGCGTCCCACGCTGGCCATACGTTTCCGTAATGACTTCATCGCCCGGCTTCAATATCTTTTTCTCTTTTTCTTTGCGCAGCACCTTGTTTTTGGCCAAAGACTCATCCTGGCGCAGATCATTGAATTGTCTGCGCAGATCGATCAGTTCGTGCTCTTTGATGCTGCCGGAAGTACCCATGTTCAGCTGCATTTCACGGATTTCCTGCAACAGGAATTCCGCCTCTTCTTTCGCCGTGTCGACCAACTTGTTGGCCTCTTTTTTGGCATCTTCGATGATTTTTTCCTTGTTTGTTTCCAACTTTTCGTTGGCGCGCTTCAGGTCCGCCAATAATTTGTCGGATTCTTCCAACTGCGCTTGGAGCTGCATGGATTCTTTTTCGGTGACGCGTCTCTTCTGTTCCAGATCCGCAATCATCTCGTTCAGGTTCTGGCTGTCCACATCGATGAAACTGCGTGCCTGATCGATGATGCTCGGGTTCAGACCGAGTCGTTTCGAGATATCGAAGGCGTTGCTTCGTCCGGGTACGCCTATCTGCAGTCGATAGGTCGGAGCCAAAGTCTCAACGTTGAATTCCATGCTGGCATTGATCGTTCCGGAGCGATTGTATCCGTAGGCTTTCAATTCGGGATAATGGGTGGTGGCCATGACATAGCTGCCGATGCCGCCGATGTAGTCCAAAATCGAAATTGCCAGAGAAGCTCCCTCTTGCGGGTCCGTACCGGAACCCAACTCATCCAAGAGCACAAGACTTTTGTCGTCGATCTGATTAAGGATCGAGACGATGTTGGTCATATGCGAGGAGAACGTACTCAGGCTCTGTTCGATCGACTGCTCATCGCCGATATCCGCAAAAATTTCCGTGAATATGCCGATTTGGCTATCCTCATCCGCCGGTATTTGAAGGCCGGATTGGCCCATCATTTGGATGATCCCGAGTGTTTTCAGCATGATCGTCTTTCCGCCCGTGTTCGGACCGGTAATAACGATGGCTTGATATGCTTCACCGAGGATCAGATCATTCGCGACAACGTCATTCTGATCGATGAGCGGGTGTCTGGCTTTCCAGATGGCGATGTGATTTTCTTTACTGATGGTCGGGCGTGTCGCTTTCAGGGAATCAGCATAACGCGCTTTTGCGTTGATGAAATCCAGAGTCGCCAGCACCTCGCTGTTTCCATACAATTCCTGCGTAAAAGGCTCGATTTCCATCGATAATTCATACAGAATCCGTTCGATTTCGGCTTTCTCTTGTGCAGCCAACTGGCGCAGATGATTATTCAGATCCAGAATGGCTTGCGGTTCGATGTAAAGCGTCTGGCCTGTCGAGCTTTGGTCATGGACAATGCCGCCGAATTGATTGCGGTATTCGACCTTGACCGGAATCACAAAACGGTCATTGCGGATCGTGATGATGGCGTCACTGAGGTAGGAAGCTTTGTTGCCTCTGATGATGTCATCCAATTTGGTCCGGATATTCTGTTCGCCCTGCTTGATTCCTGTACGGATCCCTTTCAAGGCAGGCGAGGCATCATTCTGGATCGTACCATCCTCATAGACGGTTGCTTGGATCTTTCTTGTGATTTCGGGCAATACGACCAGCCTGTCCACCAATTCGTCCAGGACAAAGAAGGGAATCTCGTTGTCTTCGAACCACTGGAAGAACTGGATGATTTCCCTTGTCGTCGACAATACCCGGCCGATTTCGGCGATTTCCTTGCCGTTCAAGGTACCGCCTATCTCCAGACGCTTCAGATGGCTGCGGATGGACTTCAGCCTCGGCATCGGAATCCCGCCCTTCAGGCGCAACACCTTTCTGCCGTCTTCCGTTTCATTCTGCAATGCAATGACTTTTTCCGGATCGGTTTCGGGCCGTAATGCCTGAATTTTATCTATCCCTTGATCGGTTGCCGCAAAATTCTGGAGTTGTTGTTTGATTTTTTCGAACTCTAATGTTTTGCTAATTTTATTATTCATCTTATTCTCCTAAAAAGTGCTTTCTCCAAAAAAAGCGGGACGATATAGTAACACTATACAGTCCCTTCTGTTTAACTAACTGTCTTTACTGAATGATGCCGATCCACCAGTCGTAGATCAGGCGTGAAAAGTAAGGCGTTTCGGACACCATCCAAGCCGCAAGTTCACTATCGACATAGAGCTGTTGAATGAAATCCAGCGGAATCATGGATGCGAGCGTCAGCAAAAGGAACATCCCGATGTAGTGAATCAGGAATCCGAGCACGCCGCCGCCCAGCTGATTCAGCTGCTTGATGATCGGGAAGAACGCCAATGAGTTCAGCATGCTCCCGACAAATCTTGTGGCAAGCCAGCCTGCGAACAACAGCAGGATGAATGCCAAGCCGTTATAAAACGCCTGATCCAGGACGAAGGACACCTCTTCTGTGTAAAAAATCAATTCTTTGCCGAACTCGACGGATGGATATGGCACCAACAAGTCGATCTTATCCGCGACAACGGTGTAGTATTCTCTGGCGACCAAGAAAGAAATGAAATATCCTACGGTGTAGACAACCTGCAGAATAAGACCTCTTCTGACGCCTGTATAGATGCCCCACAACAAAGAGAGCACTATGATCAACGTAAGCATTTTTTCACCTGATTTCTACAGTCTTTTTACTACTTTTTTCCATCGTGCTCGTGATTTTTGGTGTAAGGCGGGATGGCATTTTCAGCGTTCCTGTTGACACCCAAAGCCGAACGCACTTGATTTCTGTGCTGAGCCCGCTTCAGTGTTGCCTCGGAAGCGGTTGTCGTCTTCGTCAATTTTGAATTGGATTTCCTGGCCGGCAGTTCGTTGGCTTCCCGGGCAGCTTGCTGCAGTTCGCTGATTGTTGCAGGCATAGCAGTCACTGTTTGACTCTCGTTATCGCGCTTTTTCCCGGCAAAGTCAGCCACGGCCTTATTTGTTGCTGCGTTCCCGGTCATCTTTTCTGCAGCGTGTTCCTTTTCAGGCGTTTCGACTGCAATTGCTTCGGGTTCACCAGCTTCTTTAGCTGCTTTCTCCTCAGTCAGAGCAACGGCGTCTGTTTTTTGTTCGACTTCGGCAACCGCTTGGTTTTGGGGCTCCACATCCGAAGCCTTTTCCGGCTCGGTTTGCTCTGTTTCCTCAACGGATGCAGCTTGTGTGACGCTTTGGCTTTCCTGCAAAGCTTTCTCCAGCTTCGCCACTTTCAACAGCAACTCTTCCATCTCCAACTGCTTCGTGATCTGATCGGAAATGGCGTTCACAGCCACGAGAATGCCGCGCTCCTCCCGACCAAGCGCCGGAGCTGCTTCTTTAATCTGTTCCAACTGCGCATTGACCAATTCCGATACCGCAGTCAAATGCTCAGGTGCTTTATTTCCCACAATCGTATAGGTCTTTCCTGCTATGATTGTTTTGAATCTTCTCTTGTTTTCTGTCATATTCAAAGTCCTCCATTAAAAAACTGTCTAGTATATTTTAACATAAATCCGACGAAATGCAGTATAAACCTCTTCAAGTTCCCAATCCTGTCCTTTCCCCCAAAACGGCTGCCCAAACCGCTACTATTTCCCATGAAGAAGAGGACTTCCTGTGATAGAATAAAGGATGCTACTACCGAAAAGCTGAACAGAAAAATTTAATTGAGCAAGGATGAGAATATGTCGAATGCCGTATTGAAAGTAACGACGGGCCAACTGAAAAAGATGGCCGTTTTTTATCAGGATTATGCTGTGAAACCAGTGCCGCACAGCCTTTTCACAGCCAAAAAGAACCAGACCACCATCACCGGTTACAATTCCGGTAAAGTGCTGTTTCAAGGCCAAAACGCCGAAAATGAAGCAGCGCAGTGGCAAGCATCCAGCGAGCAGGTCGGAGCCACTAAAGCCCCTGCCGCAAAGAACATGCTGAAAAAAGAGGCCCCGAGCAAAACCGGCCTCCCTGCAGGCTTTTCCGAATGGTCCGTCATCGGCAGCGATGAAGTCGGCAACGGCAGCTATTTCGGGCCATTGACGGTCTGTGCCGTCTATGCTTCCGCCGAACAATTGCCGTTGCTGAAAAAGTTGGGCGTTCAGGACTCAAAAGCTTTGACGGATGCCCGCATCATCACCATTGCGAAGCAATTGTTGCAGCATGTCCCGCACAGCGTCATCAACTTGATGCCCGAAAAATACAATGAGGTCCAACCGACGATGTCCCAAGGGAAAATGAAGGCGTTGCTGCATAACCAAGTTCTTGATCAGCTGTTGAAGAAAGTAGCTCCGGAAAAGCCAAAAGCGATCCTGGTCGATCAGTTTGAATTGCCTTCGACCTATTTCAAGCATATTTCCGACCAAAAAGTCCAGGTGAAGGAGAATGTTCATTTCCAGACAAAAGGTGAATCCCATCATCTGGCGGTCGCGGCGGCCTCTATCATCGCCCGCTACTATTTCCTGAAGACCTTGGCTGACATGACCTCAGTATCCGGTTATCCGATCCCTTCAGGCGCCGGCGCCAACGTCGACCTGATTGCTGCCGAAATGTACCGTCAAGGCGGTTTGGAACTGCTGGGCAAATATACGAAGCTCCACTTCGCCAATACCCAAAAAGCCATCCGACTGGCGGACAGGTAGCAAGAAAAGCGGAACAGGTTCGTGAAGCTAGCCCACACAAAAAAACGATTCGCCATACAAATGGCGAATCGTTTTTTTGGTTGTTCAGGAAAGTGAAACAAGCTGATGTCCTTAACGGATTGCTGCTCCGCATTCGGTTTCCAAAGCCGCAACCAATTTCGCGAAAGCTTTGTTGATGTCTTCATCGACAAGTGTTGCTTCAGGGTTCAGGAATGACATGGAGTAAGCAACAGACTTCTTGCCGTCTTCGATGCCCTTGCCCTGATAGATGTCGAACAGATGGACATCCTTCAGGAATTTGCCGCCGTTTTCCTTGATGGTCCTTACGATCTGTTGGTGTGTGACGGTCTCATCCACCAACAAAGCCACGTCGCGGGTCACGCCAGGGAATTTAGGGATCGGTTGTTGCGTGATCACTTCCTTCGGTGCGGCAATGATCGCTTCGAAATCGATCTCGAAGGCATAAGTTTCCTTCAGGTCATAGGCATTTGCCGTAGCCGGATGGACTTGGCCAACATAACCGATATAGGCATCGCCCATATAGACGGCAGCCGTTCTGCCCGGATGCATCCATTTCAGGTCTTTGGCAGCTTCGAAACGGATTTGATCGCTCAAGCCCATCGTTTCGAAATACCCATCCAATACCCCCTTGGCATGGTAAAAATTGACGGGTTCGGCAGCCATTTGCCAATCCTTTTGGTAGGCCATTCCTGTCAGCACACCGGCTAAGCGTTCTGCTTCGATCGGCAATACGCTGTCAGCTGAAGGGAAGAATACCCGACCGATTTCGTAAAATTGGATATCCGTGCTCTTGCGGGCAACGTTGTAAGCGGCATTGTCCAAAAGTGTGCTCAGCAAGTTCATCCGCAGCGTGCTGCGATCCTCGCTCATCGGCCAAGCCAAACGGATGCCTTCCTTGTCTTCGACCGCGTATTCTCTCGCTTTTTCGGCAGTAGTCAGCACGTAGCTGATGTTTTGGGTCAGTCCCGCACCTTCCATGAATCTTCTGGTGATGCGCATCGTATGTTGTTTAGGCGTCAATGCGGTAGGCAAAGCCGGTGTGATCGGCAAAGTTTCCGGAAGGTTGTCGTATCCGTAGATGCGTGCGACTTCTTCCAGGATGTCCGCATAGATGGAAATATCCCATCTTCTCGGCGGTACAGCAACGGTGAATGTTTCGCCGTCAAACGTCGATGCAAAGCCCAACTGATTGAAGATGGCAGTCACCTCATCGCTGGAAATGGCAGTCCCCAATGAACGGTTGATTTTTTCCAAAGTGATGACCACTTCCGTGTCCTTCACTTCCACCGTATCAACGGATGCCGTGCCGGCAACGATTGTGCCCCCCGCCAACTCATGGATCAGTTCAGCTGCATGTTGTCCAGCTGTGAGGATTGTCGCGACATTGATGCCCTTTTCGAAACGGGAACTGGATTCACTGCGCAAGTTGAATTTACCTGCGGTTTTGCGGATCAAAACCGGATTGAACAATGCGGATTCCAATGCGACAGTCACAGTTCCATCAGTGATTTCTGAATCCATACCGCCCATGACACCAGCCAAGGCAATCGGCGCAGTGCCATTCGTGATGACGATGTTATCCGTATCCAACGTTCTTTCCACTCCGTCAAGAGTAGTCATCTTTTCGTTGGCTTTGGCGCGGCGGACGATGATCTCTTTTGAACCGATTTGATCATAGTCGAATGCATGCAACGGTTGGCCGTATTCCAACAGGATATAATTCGTGATGTCGACTACGTTGTTGATCGGACGGATGCCGCCGTTCATCAATTTGTTCTGCAGCCAAAGCGGACTTTCCGCAATTTTGACGTCTTTGATCACCTGGATGTGGTAAGCCGGCGCGTCGGTTGTATCCTCAACGGCTACTTTGATGTGATCCGCAACAGAACCTGTCTTTTCGGAAACAGGCGCAGCCGGGAATTCCAGTTCTTTGTTGTAGATGGCCGCAACTTCATAGGCGGAGCCGCGCATGCTCAAAGCATCGGCGCGGTTCGGCGTGATGTCGATGTCCAGAATCGCATCATCAAGATCCAACAAGTCAACGACTTCCGTTCCGGGAACTGCTTCAGTCGGCAGGACAAAAATCCCGTCCGCATATTTTTTTGGAACGACACTCTCAGGATAGCCCAATTCAGCCAACGAACAGATCATCCCGTTCGATTCTTGGCCGCGCATTTTGCCTTTTTTGATCTTCGCATTGCCGGTGATCCGTGCGCCATGCAAAGCCACGATGACTTTTTGGCCTGCAGCCACATTCGGCGCACCGCAGACGATCTGGATCGGTTCATCAGCCCCGACATTCACTTGGCAGACATGCAGATGGTCCGAATCAGGATGGTCGACTACGGACAACGTTTCCCCAACGACGATTTTTGACAAGCCTTTGCCCGGATAGATGACGTCATCCACTTCGATACCGGTACGGGACATTTTTTCCGCTAATTCATCTGGTGTTACATCTGATAGATCTAAATATTCTTTTAACCATTTATAGGATACTTTCATTATGTTACTCCTTTACATCGAATTGACTTAAGAATCGGATATCATTTTGGTAGAAGTGGCGGATGTCATCAACACCATATTTCAACATCGCTACACGTTCCTGGCCTAGACCAAATGCAAATCCGGAGTATTTCGTAGAGTCAATTCCAGACATTTCCAGAACATTGGGATGGACAATACCTGAACCCAGGATTTCAATCCAGCCGGTTTGTTTGCAGACGTTACAACCGGATCCGCCACACTTGAAGCAGCTGACATCGACTTCCACAGAAGGTTCCGTGAACGGGAAGTAGCTAGGGCGTAAACGGATTTCACGTTCTTCCCCGAACAATTTTTTGGCGAAGACGGCAAGGGTCCCCTTTAGGTCAGCCAAAGTGATGTTCTCTCCGATGACCAATCCTTCAATCTGGTGGAATTGGTGCGAGTGGGTCGCATCATCGCTATCACGGCGATAGACTTTCCCAGGACTGATCATCTTCAACGGACCTTTGGAAAAATCATGCTTCTCCATCGTGCGCGCTTGGACAGGTGACGTATGCGTACGCAACAACAATTCATCGGTGATGTAGAAAGTGTCCTGCATATCGCGGGCCGGATGATCTTTCGGGAGATTCATCTTCTCGAAATTGTAGCTGTCCTGTTCCACTTCTGGGCCGTCCACGATTTTGTAACCCATCCCCAAAAACAGATCTTCGATTTCCTCGTTGATCTGCGTCAATACGTGTGTCGTACCTTGCGCAATCTTCTTGCCCGGTAGGGTGACATCGATCGTTTCAGCCGCAATTTCAGCTTCCATTTTTTTAATTTCAAGTGCATCTTTTTTGGCTTGGATGGCGGCTTCAATATCGTCACGCAATTCATTTGCCAAAGTTCCGATGACCGGGCGTTCTTCAGGAGTCAGATCTTTCATCCCTCTCAAAGCCTCTGTGATTGGTCCTTTTTTTCCCAAATAAGAAATACGGACTTGATTCAATGACTGCAGCTCCTCTGCAGATTCGACTTGCTGCAAAGCATCTATACGTAACGTTTGTAATTTCTCTTTTAATTCCATGTTCTGTCCCCTTCTCATAAAAAATGCAAAAAAATCCCGTCCCTGGTAAGGGACGAGATTTTCGTGGTACCACCCTTGTTTCGTTGCAAGCAACGACACTTCATTTGTTTAACGGTAATAAACCGGAACTTTATTCATTGCACAGGGCAAATCCCAAAGTCAGCTCGGGGAGTGAAAAAACACAATCATCTTCTATAAAGGCTCGCAGTCAATGGCCATTATTCCCTGAAAAAAGCTGCAGATCGTGAAGGTTCCCTTCAACGCTTTTCGTATTCATTTTACTTACTTTGCCAGTTTAACCGGAAATGCCGTTTCCGTCAAGTTCGGATTCAGACCCACGCATCCGACCAAGTTTGGATTTCCTGCATCACACTGTTCAATGCCTTACCTTTTTCCGACAATCCGTACATCACTTTGATTGCCGCCGCAGGATTTTCGGTTCTTACCACAATTTTTTCATCTTCCAGCTCTTTTAAGCGTTCAACTAATACTCGATCACTGACATTAGGTATCTGTGCGGCCAATTCCTTGAATCGTTTATCTCCGTCCATCAAGACTTCGATGATTAAGCCGGTCCATTTCTTCCCTAAAATAGAGAATGTCTTTTCGAATTTTGGACAAATACATTTTTTTACTTCCAGCATTTCATTCACAGCCTTCACCTCTTTGACCTATTATAAACACCCTCATTTCCCCTGTCAAAGGGAATGTGCCTTTTGTCACAAAATGTTTACAAAAAATAAGCATCCTATCCCGCAAACAGCACTAACTGAATTGGTTCCCCAGATAAATGCCTGCAGGCGCCGAATATTTCCATCAAATTAGGAAAAACTTCACGAAAAATATTCGTGAATATTCGGCAACCAGCTTGCAAGCTGTACAAAAAGTTCATGTCTGTTTCTTATAATAGGATAGGAATTTCACAAAGGCAATACTTTTTCACGTTTAAATGAAAAAATAGCGATTTTTTAAAGATTTCTTCAGCCGACGAAGTGATAAAGCAAGATACCTGCCGCGACCGCAACATTCAAGGACTCGGCTTCGCCAAAAATCGGAATGTACAAATTCTGATCCGTCAACGCCAATATTTTTTCAGAAACGCCATTTCCTTCATTACCCATTACCAATACAACCGTATCGGTCGGAGGAAGAGTGCGGTAATCGACGGCAGCTTCGTTCAGTTCGGTTCCGTAAACGGGCATGCCTTTACTCTTCATTTCAGGTATCAACTCTTGCAAAGCGGCGCGATGAACCGGCAGATGGAAATGACTACCTTGCATAGAACGCAATACTTTATCATTGTACAGATCAACCGATCCCTCACCTAAAAAGACACCAGAATAACCGGCAGCATCCGCTGTTCGGATGATGGTGCCGACATTCCCAGGATCCTGCACCTGATCCAAAAGGATATATTTCCCTTTGTAATCCAAAATCGGAGTGTCTTCAGGAATCTTAACGATCGCAACGACTCCTTGCGGCGTCTCGGTCTGGGCCAAGCTGGCGAGGATTTCCGGTGAAACGATGACGATGACTTCTTCCGCAATCTTCAGATCCGACTGCTGGAAAAAAGTTTCCGTCATCACGATTTCTTGGATGATCGCATTTGCTTTGATGGCCTCCTTCAGAAGGTGTGTCCCTTCGATCAGATAAGCCCTCGCCTCTTTCCGGCCTTTAGTCGTCTGCAGTTTTTTCCATTGTTTTACTTTTTGATTTTTCATCGATACTATCTTTTCCATTTTGTAACCCCTCAGTTCAACATATTCCCTATTATACCGCATCAGCGCCTTAGCGTTGCAAAAAAAGAAGAAGAGAACAGGAAATCCTGATCTCTCCTCTATATCGTATCTGTTTTATCCGCCGATGTAATTCACAGGATTTACTACTGCGCCATTTTCTTGTACTTCAAAGTGCAAGTGGACGCCGGTTGAGCTTCCTGTCGTACCCATTACACCAACTTGTTGCCCTTGGCTGACGGTTTGTCCTGGAGCCACCAACAAGCCCGGTTGCATGTGGGCATATAATGTTTTGACGTTTACGCCATTGATGGTGCCGTGGTTGATGACAACATAATAGCCGTAGCTTGCATGATACGTAGCTGTCTCGACTGTACCGGATTGGGCTGCCGAAATTGCTCCGCTGCCTGCGATATCAACGCCACGGTGGAATTCGATCGATCCTCCGAATGGAGAAACGCGATTTCCGAAAGGTGAAGAGATATAGCCGCTTGCCGGTCTCAAGAACCCGCTGGAGTTCACGGAATAGCTAGGTGTTGAAGTTGTCTGTGATACTGACGCTGTCAAGTTGTTGGCGGCTGCCGCTGCGGCTGCTTCGGCTGCGGCGATGGCTGCTGCCTCTGCCTCAGCTGCAGCGACGGCTTCAGCTGTGATACGGGCTTGTTCAGCTGCCATATCGTTGCTGATGGATTCAGTTTGCGCTGCTAATTCAGCTTTCGTGGATTCCAAGCCATTTTTCTCGGCTTCAGTCAATTCGTAGTTCTCGATGACTTGCGCGATTTGGACGTCGATTTCAGCTTTTTGGGCTACGACATTATTTTTTGAAATCAATATTTCTTGTTTCAATGCTTCAGCGGAAAGCTTTTCTTCTTCAACAGCCACTTTGCTGTCTTCGACTTTTTGCTGATCTGCTTCCTGTTGTTCCACGATGTCCTTGTTGGCAGTCACAATTTTTGAAACGACCGTGATTTTTCCGACTAGGTCAGAGAAATTCTCTGAAGACAAGAGGATTGATGCTATATTCGTAACGCCCGCATCCGTTTGGATATAACGAGCTTGCGTATTTAATTTTTCGGTTCTTTGGTCGATGACTACTTGTAAAGATTCGATTTCAGCCTGCAACTCCAAAATTTTTGATTGGATAGCAGCTAATTTTTCTTCTTGTGCAGCTAATCGGCCAATCAATTCATCCAATTGCGATTGAAGTTCATTTACTTTTGTTTCCAAATTTGCTTTTTCGGATTCCAAAGTATTCAAAGAATTTGATTTTTCTTCAATCTGCGATTGAATCGTATTCGTTTCTAATTGCAAAGCATCTTTTTGTTGTTGTAATTCTTCCAATGTAGCCGCCTGAGCAGTAAAACCACCTGCAATCGGACTAAGCAATAAGATTGATGAGAACAACGCGATATGTTTTTTTCCCAATTATACTTCTCCTCCTGTTTCTACTACGAGATGAAGTATATCAAAATTAAAATACCATTACATGATAGAAATATGACAATTGTATTTCAATTTGTTACGACGGTTGAAAATCCTGAAATGTTGTTCATGTTTGCACAATACCTTCCGAAGACTGTCAACATTTGATTGTTCACGCTTCCAGCGCTATACTTTACCTGTACCAAGTGATATCTCCGCCATCGCTCTTCAGGAAAGAAAGGGGCAATAACATGAAAATCGATCAAAAAGATTTGCACAAACCGGGTACGGATAACCTTCCTCCTGGCGTCTACAAAGAAGTTGGCCCAAGAGGGGGCAAAATCACCGGCAGCAAAGAAGTCCATATCGTTGAAGGGCACAGACTTCCGCCTACCAACAAAGCTGGAAACAAATGGATCAAAAAAGACTGATTTTTAGCGAATAACTGATCATTTGAAAGATTCAGGGCGGAGGAAACTTGGAATGCAGTTCAGAAAAGGACCGTGCAGAAAGCGCCGCACAGTCCTTTTCTCGTGTGATGCATTATTTTGCCAACAGCTCCTTGATGATTTTGGAGACGAGTGCTTTATCGGCTTTTCCGTCCAGCACCTGCATCGAGAATTTCATCGCATCCTTCAGCGGCATTTCGGCTACGCCGTTTTCGGCCAAAAAGAAGCGGACTTCTCTTTCATCCATCATTTTAGGCACATAAGCCTCCAAAATGGCCAATTTTTTCTGGTTTTCTTCAATCAGATCTTTGCGTTCGACCTGCTTTGCAAAAGCGATCGCTTCATTGGTCTTTTTGATGTCCTTCAGAAAAACATGGATTTCCTCAGCCTCTGTCATTTCGCGCTTGTTGTCGATCAAGAAAGAATCATACTCCGTTTTGATCAGGCGCAGGACATCCGCCTTCAATGTGTCCTTGTCTTTTCTTGCTTGGATGAAATCCTTGTTGACTTTTTCTTTCAATGTCATGATTACTGAGCTCCTTTCGGTAATTAGGTATAGGCTGCCTCAATATTGATTAGCTGCAGCGGCCAAGTTTCACCCCTCATTTTAAGGAAAAGAAGCGGAGTTGGCAAATCTTTGCTCCTTTTTCCGGAAATTGGCAAGGTCGCATTCCAGAAAACAGCAATACCACAATTGCTGTATATGGCGATTAACCTTCCTAAGCGGTAAAATTAGGACAAACAAGAAAATCATTTGCAAATAAATCAATTTATTCCTTCTCAGAAAAGGGTGAACTCATGTCTTACTTTTGGACTTTTGAATCGGATTTGCCAAGCGGGTTGGGCGTGGAGACATTCAGCTTGGCTCATATTGGTGTCCTTATCCTGTCTGCAATCATCATCTTCTGCATAATCAAGCTCTACCGCAAGCAGACTGTTTTGGGAAAAAGAAGCATAAAAATGACTATAGCCGCTTTGTTGATTCTGCTTTATTTTTCGCGCTGGATTTGGTGTGCCCTTTTCGGAAATTTTTCCTTTTTTATGAGTATGCTGCTTCCTCTGCACCTCTGCAGCGTGTCGGCAATCAAGGGCGCAACCGCAGTCTTTTCAAACAATCGACTGCTGAAAGAATTTTCTTATGGCGTTGGTTTGCCGGGCGGATTGGCCGCTATGGCCAACCCCAATTTGGGACCTTACCCTCTTTTCAGCTTCTTTTTTGTCGAATACAACCTGACACATATCCTGCTGATTCTGCTTGCTTTATTGTATGTGTTCGGCGATGGATTTCGACCTGACGTGAAAAGCTTACCGTATTCCATCTGCTTGGGAGCGCCTTTCATCGTGATTGCCGTCTGGGTCAACCAATCAATCGGCAGCAATTATATGTTCCTGAACCATACAGAAAAAGGGACAGTGCTTGTGCTTTTCGACAAGTGGCTGGGAACGCCCGGCTACCTTGTTGCGGTCCTCGTATCCATCATCATCAGCTGGGCCATCCTGTACGCGCCATGGGAAATTTCCAGAAGAAGGGAATCCATGTGATGACGAGTCGGCCTCAAGTGAATTTATTAAAAAAAAAAAAACAGAAATGCTGATTTTTTAACAGCATTTCTGTTTTTTTACTGCTATGAAACAATCAGACAGGTTGTTTATTTCAGCAATTCGTACATGGCATCCGCGTAGATGGCTGTTGCGCGGAAAAGATCATCCAACGCGATGAATTCGTTGGCTTGGTGCATTGTGTCGATGCTGTCAGGGAACATCGCGCCATAGGCAACACCGCGTTCCAACAGGCGCCCGTAGGTTCCGCCGCCGATGGATTGTTCATGCCCCTTCAGGCCGGTATGTTTTTCGTAGACAGCCAACAATGTTTTTACCAACGGATCGTCAGCCGGCACGTAATGCGGCAATTTGCCGTGTCCGCCTTTTGCGATCGTCACGCCGTAGGAGGCCAAAGCCGCTTCCAACTTGATCTCGATGCCTTCTTCGGAAACGCCTTGCGGGTAACGGAAGTTCAACGCCACTTCGCCGCCGGTTGTCGGTGTGAAAGTGAAGATGCCGGCATTCATGGTCAATTCGCCCATGACCGCATCCGTGTAAGCCAAGTTCAATTTATGTGCATCATGCTGCAGGTGGATACGGTCCGCGATCAATTCGAGGAAAGTGGCCGCTTGTCCGCCGAAGTTGAATTTGTTCAGGAAAGTGGCGAGATAAGTGCCCGCGTTCACGCCTGCAGCCGGATTCATGCCGTGAGCGGCTTTACCGATCAATTCGATTGTAACTTGTTCACCTTCCACAGAAATCGTTCCTTTGACCGGATTGTTTTCAAGGAAAGCAGCGAAGGCTTGCTCAATTCTGTCGGCCTCGGGGCTGATGAATACGGCAGTCGCATCCTGAGGGACCATGTTTTCGCGCAGGCCGGCATCAAAACTCAACAACTCGTTCTTGCCGCCTTTGTTGTCGCCTCTGAATTGAACCATGAAAGTCTGCATGCCCTTTTCACCGTTGATGATCGGGAACTCAGCATCAGGAGAAAAACCGAAATCCGGAATCCGTTCGTTTTCAAGATAGTGGTCCATGCATTTCCACCCGCTCTCTTCATCCGTTCCGATGATGACGCGGACCTTCTTGGATATAGGCAGTTTCAGATCGCGGATGATCTTCAATGCATAATAGGCAGCCATCGTAGGACCCTTATCATCGCTGGAACCGCGGGCGTAGATGCGGTCATCGATGATGACAGGCACGAAAGGATCCGTGTCCCAGCCGGTTCCGGTAGGCACAACATCGACGTGACCAAATACGCCCATCAATTCCTCGCCATCGCCGAATTCGATATGTCCGGCCAGATTGCCGACATTTTTCGTAGTGAAACCGTCCCGTTCACCGATAGCCAAGAAAGCTTCCAGAGCCTCTTTAGGGCCTGGTCCAACCGGGGCATCCGGGGTTATTTTCGAATCATCCCTTACACTGTCGATCCGCAATAATGTGAATAAGTCCTCCAACAGCTCCGTTTTTCTGATTTCCACTTCTTTTTTCCAATTGATTTCCATGAACGCACATCCTAACTTAAAATATCATGCTATCATCATATCACTTTTGGCAAAATTACCAAATAAAAGCTTGGTATTTAGGCCCAATAACCCGAAAAATCTTAGCCTTTTTTAATCGACTCCGGCAGATGTTCCCGCAATGCCGCAAGTTCCTCATCGGTCAATGGCCGATATTCCCCTTTTGCCAGTTGCTCATCCAAACGAAGAGGCCCCATCGTCAACCGTTTCAGGAAAGTGACCTCTTTTCCGCAGGCCAGCACCATCCGTTTCACTTGATGAAACTTCCCTTCTTTGATCGTGATCTCTACATCTGAGGTATCCTGTTCTTCATCATAAGTCAGGAGCTCTAGTTTTGCAGGCAGGCAACGATAGCCGTCCTCCAGAATGAGCCCTTCAGAAAAGGCTTTTTGGTCATCTTCGGTCATCCGGCCAGCTACTTTCGCGAAATAAACCTTGTCCACATGCCGTTTCGGCGACAGCAGGAAATGCGCCAATTGGCCATCGTTCGTCAGCAGAAGCAGCCCTTCCGTATCCTTATCCAGACGGCCCACCGGAAAGAGCTCCTGTTGGTGCAATTCGAAAGCCAGCAGATCGATGACCGTCTTTTGGTGGTTGTCCTCCGTTGCGCTGAGGACGCCCTGCGGCTTATTCATCATCAAGTACAGGTATTCCTGATAGCTGACCGGTTCACCGCCGACCAGAATAGTGTCCTTTTCGCTGTCCACTTTGGCCTCGGCTTTCGTTTCTGTTTTCCCGTTGACCGTCACCAGCTTCCTTTTCAATAACACTTTGACTTCTTTTCTTGACCCGAATCCGGAATTCGACAGCAGTTTATCCAAACGCATATTTTTTCTCCCTTATAAACCAAAAAGCACCCACTAAGGCTGCTTTTCAGTTTCGTTTATTTTATTTGATGCGCATTTTTCTGCGCAGTCCGTTTGCTTTGGCGCCCAAAATATCATCCGCGATGCGCAATTTCAGGGTCAAGAACAAGTAGACGAATCCCCCGACTGCCGCTACGATGGCTACAACCACCAGTGCCGTCAGTTTGCGATCGATCGGAATGACCAGCATGCTGGCTTTCAATGCGATGAACGCGCAGACCGTCATGACCAATGCGACTGTCAAAATTTTCCCGGTTTTTTTCAATGTATCAACCATCCCGAAATGGGTCAGGTGATAGATTTTCCATCCGCTCAAGAGAACTGTCACGATGAAACCGATTGTCGTCGCAACCAACGCACCTGCCGTATCGAACAAAGCCAACATCGGGTATTGCATGATTGCTTTGACCACAAGTCCTACCAGCAGATAGGAGATCATTGTCTTATGCCTGCTCAAAGACTGCAAAATCGACCCGAGAACCGTGAACAGCCCCAAAACGATACTCATCAGAGCGGATACTGCCAATAGCGTAGGGCCTACCGGATGGAGCGGGTAGAACACGTTGTAGATCGGTTCGGAAACGATCATCATCCCCAAAGATGCCGGAAGCATGATGAAAGCGAACAATTGGATGATCTCCCTTACTTGGCTCTGCAGCACACGGAAGTTCCCTTTCGTGAACTCAGCGGCTATCAATGGGACCGCTGCTGTGGCCATCCCGACCGCCAACGAAACGATGATCATGATCAATTTGTCGGCGTTGAAACTGAACAATCCGAACAGATCTTCGATTTCTTTGCCGGAGTAATTCGTCAAGTTCTCCATCATCGGCTTGAACGTCACTTGATCGATCAGCTTGGCGAAAGTGATGCCTGATCCGATCAGGATGAATGGAATCGACTCCTGCAGCATGCTCTTAATGGCCGCAGTCGTCTGGATGTTGCTGGATGGTTCACTGTTGGCGATCAAGGGTTGATATTCAGCCATCTTCTTTTTGTAATAAAAAAGCAGGATGATGGCCGCTACGATTGCGCCCACAAACGCCGCGAAAGTGGAATGGGCAACCGCTGTGGCGATGTTGCCATCCAGAAGTTGCATCACGATGTAGGTGGCGCCCAAAAGGTACACTACCCTGCCGATCTGTTCGAACACTTGCGAAATCGCTGAAGGCACCATATCTTGGTAACCCTGGAAAAAACCGCGCATCAAGCTCATGCCCGGCACCAGCAACAGAGCGGGAGCCAATGCACGGATCACCAACGCCCCGTCTTCAGGCGAAGCGGCCGGACTGTTCTCAGCGATCATCGGTGCCAACCCGTACATCAACGCAGCACTGACCGCACCCGTCAAAAACATGAAGAACATGCTCTTCTTAAAAATGTCGATTCCGGTACGGTATTGATTTTTTGCATTGTATTGGGCTACCTGCTTGGACATCGCTGCAGGAAAACCGGCTATCCCGATCGAAAGGAACAGCTGATAGGGTGTATAACCTATCGAATAAAGGGCATTTGCCGTATTGGCTGCGTCAGTCGAGCCCATCAAGGCATTCCATGGGATGATGTAGAGCGCACCGAGCAATCGGGAAAAAATGCTCCCGAAAGTCATCCAAAAAGTCCCCTGTACCATCTTGTTGTTTGTTGTTTCGTTTTCTTCATTGACTTTTCTATCTGTTGACATGTGCAACCTGCTTTCTTCCTGATGAATGAAAGAGAATAATAATTCCATCACTCAATTATTTTACCAAAAATCAGTTTTTTTTCAATCTATAGCAGTCTTATTTTGCAAAATCCTAATAATTTCAGAATAATTCCTGACATTTCCAGGCTAAACGCCCTATTTATTTGCATGCGTTTTCATATCATCCCCTTATCGTTTATGGTAAAATGTAAGTGTGGAAAACAACTCTGCCAATCCATTTTTTGCAAAAGCAAATTCGCAGTCACTTAGCTTTGAGCACTGTCATGTCAACCGTTTCGCATAGGCTGCAATAGAAAAGAGGAATAAAAATGAACACCTCAAGAAAGGGGTTCAGACATTTATTCGGAGTCATCCTTTCGCTCCTGCTTTTCTTCACCCTTTCGGCAACACCTGCTTTGGCTGCTACCTCGCAGATTATTTACCAAGGTTCGACATCCAATAAGGTCGTTGCCTTAACGTTTGATGATGGATCGGACGGATATTACATCCAATCAATTCTGAACACATTATCAGCCAATAATGTAAAAGCCACTTTCTTCCTCACTGGTCAAGGCGCTGAAAATCATCCGCAGGCAATCAAGAACATTGTCGCAGCTGGCCATGATATCGGAAACCACTCCTATAATCATCCCGATTTCACAACCGTATCGACTACCGAGATGACAAACCAACTCAACCGAACCGAAACAATCATCACAAACCTCACCGGTAAGAGCACAAAACCTTTCTTCCGCGCTCCTTTCGGATCCTATAACAGTACCGTCCTGCAAACAGTCGGAGACGCCGGCTATACTTACACATTCCAGTGGACGATCGATTCGCTCGACTGGACAGGCAATTCAGCCAATGACATCTACAACCGCGTCATCAACAACGTCGTACCTGGAGCCATCGTATTGCTGCACGCCGGTTACGGCGCCAACGGAACAACTGCCGCATTGCCGAACATCATCAATCAGCTGCGTGCGATGGGCTACTCGTTTGTGACGCTTTCTCAGCTTATGAACACCACAAGCACGCCGGGAACAGGAACGAGCTACACCGTCCAAGCAGGCGACACGCTTTATGCGATCGCCTTGCGGTATGGCGTGACGGTCCAAGCGATCGTTAATGCAAATGGCATTACCAACGCCAATCTGATACGCGTCGGACAAGTTTTGACGATTCCGGGAACAACTACTCCTACGACTCCTACTACTCCTACAACGCCGACTACCGGCACGACTTACACAGTCAAAGCCGGGGATACGCTCTATGCCATCGCCTTGCGGTATGGCGTAACGGTCCAACAGATCGTTGCCGCCAATAACATCGCCAACGCCAATCTGATCAGTATCGGCCAAGTTTTGACGATACCTGGCACCGGAACGCCTAC
Source organism: Trichococcus pasteurii (assembly GCF_900112935.1). Lineage (GTDB taxonomy): Bacteria > Bacillota > Bacilli > Lactobacillales > Aerococcaceae > Trichococcus > Trichococcus pasteurii. Next base: position 11,216 of record NZ_FONM01000002.1, on the reverse strand, counting down.
GACTCCTACAACACCTACGACCGGAACGTCCTATACCGTCAAAGCCGGGGATACTTTGTATGCCATCGCGCTTCGCTATGGCGTCACCATCACACAGCTCGTGAACGCCAACGGAATAGCCAATCCGAACCTTATCCGTGTCGGTCAAGTGTTGGTCATCCCTTAAGAATGGCTGCATAACCCCATTTCAGACAACACAGAAAATAAAGAGAACGCATACCCCGTCTGAGTTGGGGTGTGCGTTCTCTTTGTTATTTTTAGATTAATTCGCTACAACATTGACCAGTTTCCCTGGGATAGCGATGGTTTTTCTGACGGTTTTGCCTTCGATTCCCTCTTTGATGATGCTGTTTTCCAATGCCATTGCAATCATGTCTTCATTGGAAATAGCGGACGGAACCATTTCTTTGGTTTTCACTTTACCGTTGATCTGGAATACGACTTCGATCTCGTCTTCGACAAGGAAAGCTTCATCATAAGTTGGCCACGCAACGTAGGAAATGCCTTCCTGTTTGCCTAGTTTCACCCAAAGCTCTTCACTGAAGTGAGGTGCGATCGGCGCAAGCAATTGAACAAAGCCGGTAACGTATTCGAAAGGCAATGCATCCACTTTGTAGGCTTCATTGATAAAAATCATCATTTGCGAGATTGCCGTATTGAAGTGCAGATTATCATAATCCTCGGTTACCTTCTTGACAGTCTGATGGTAGACCTTGTCCAATTCATGGGTGTTGATGGTTGTGATGCGGTCACGCATCTTATCATTTTCATCCAAAAGCAGGCGCCAAATGCGATCCAGGAACTTACGGCTGCCTTCGATGCCGCCTTCGCTCCATGTCGATGATGCATCCAACGGTCCCATGAACATTTCGTACATGCGGAGCGTATCTGCGCCATATCTTTCCACGATGTCATCCGGATTGACGACATTCCCTTTAGATTTGGACATTTTTTCATTGTTTTCGCCCAAAATCATGCCCTGGTTGTACAATTTTTGGAACGGCTCTTTCGTCGGAACGATGCCGATATCGTAAAGGAATTTATGCCAGAAGCGCGCATACAGCAGATGAAGAACCGCATGCTCGGCACCACCTATATACAAGTCGACGTTCTGCCAATATTCCAGTCTTTCTTTTGAAGCAAGATCGTTGCGGTTGTGCGGATCCATGAAGCGCAGGAAGTACCATGAGCTGCCTGCCCATTGCGGCATTGTGTTGGTTTCGCGTCTGCCTTTCATGCCAGTTACCGGATCGACAACATTGACCCACTCATCGATGACGGCAAGCGGGGATTCCCCTGTGCCGCTCGGTTTCACCTGATCGGTCTTCGGCAACAACAGCGGAAGTTCGTTCTCAGGAACCGTTGTCGATGTGCCGTCTTCCCAGTGGATGACAGGGATCGGTTCGCCCCAGTATCTCTGTCTCGAGAACAACCAATCGCGCAGACGATAGGAAATCACTTTTTCGCCCAGTCCGTTTTCGGACAGCCAGTCGTTCATCTTCGCGATCGCTGTCGCTTTATCCAATCCGTTCAGGAAGTCGGAGTTGATGTGCAAACCATCTTCCGTATAGGCTTCCTCTTCGACGTTTCCGCCTTCAAGTACCGGTATGATATCCAATTCGAACTTTTTGGCAAATTCATAGTCGCGGGTATCATGGGCAGGAACAGCCATGATGGCGCCGGTTCCGTATGTCGCCAATACATAATCGGCGATCCAGATCGGGATTTCTTTGCCGTTCACCGGGTTGATCGCATAGGCGCCAGTGAATACGCCGGTTTTTTCTTTTGCAAGCTCCGTACGGTCCAGATCGCTCTTCAGTGAAATGGAATCGATGTAAGCCTCGACTGCTTCAGCCTGCTGCCCGGACATGATTTCCTTGACCAGCGGCAACTCAGGCGCCATCACCGCATAGGTCGCACCATACAATGTGTCCGGTCTGGTAGTGAAGACCGTGAAGTCTTTATCCGAATCTTTGATCTTGAAAGTGACGTTCGAGCCTTCCGAACGTCCTATCCAGTTCCGTTGCATCTCTTTGATGCTTTCTGGCCAGTCCACCAATTCCAGATCGTCCAGCAGCCGTTCTGCATAGGCAGTGATTTTCAGCATCCACTGTCTCATCGGTTTGCGGTAAACCGGGTGACCGCCTCGTTCGCTGACGCCATCGACAACCTCTTCGTTGGCAAGCACGGTACCCAATGCCGGACACCAGTTGACTGAAACTTCCGCCTCATAGGCCAAACCTTGTTCATACAATTTTGTGAAGATCCATTGCGTCCATTTGTAGTAGCTTGGATCCGTCGTATTGATTTCGCGGCTCCAGTCATAACTGAATCCAAGCGATTGGATCTGGCGCTTGAAGGTTTTGATGTTGTGCTCAGTAAAATCAGCCGGATCGTTACCGGTATCCAGCGCATATTGCTCAGCCGGCAAGCCGAAAGCATCCCAACCCATCGGATGCAATACGTTAAATCCTTGTGCGCGTTTTGCGCGGGCAACGATATCCGTCGCCGTGTAGCCTTCCGGGTGGCCTACATGCAAGCCTTGGCCGGATGGGTAAGGGAACATATCCAATACATAATATTTCGGTTTCCCGCCCTCTTCGGTCGTTTTGAAGGTACGGTTGTCTGCCCAATATTTTTGCCATTTTTTCTCGATCGTTTTATGCGTATAACCCATTTCCAGCAACATCCTTTTCTTTTCATTCATCCAAACAGGCGATGGGCCATAAAAAAAGTCCCATAGGCAGCGTCCATCACTGGTTCTGCCTATAGGACGAGTTTTTTCGTGGTACCACCTATATTGAATGTCTTTGCATTCCTTATCATGCCTGTAACGCAGCGATGCGGTCCTGCTTACTTATGCTTTCAGCGGAACAACTCAAAGGCGAGTTCAAGAGGCTCTCTGTGCATTTTCACCACCCATGCACTCTCTTCAAAAAAAGCTGCTCCCTACTATTCCTTCTCTATGTCTGTTTCAGTTATGAATTGATTCATCTGTTATTTTAACAAATAAAACTCATTTCATCAAGACTTGATGCCTAACCTAACCAATCACTTCATGACCTAGAGGCTGATGATTTGACCGACATAAATGATGTTGGATGTGATATCATTCGCTTCGATCAAAGCCGCTAAACTCACGCCGTTTTTCTTGGCGATGCTATACAAAGTGTCGCCTTTTTGGACGGTATACGTATTACCGGATGCCGCAGGCGCACTAGTGGCCGTTGAAGTTGTCATTGCAGCCAATTTCAATGTTTGGTTCACAAAAATGATATCTGTGCTCAGACTGTTCCAAGTCTTCAGCTCGGCAACAGAAACGCCATTTGCGGCCGCAATCTTATAGAGCGTATCCCCTTTTTGGACCGTGTACACTTTGTTTGTGACAGTCGGAACGGAAGGTGTCGTTACAGTCGGCGTCGTTACGACTGTAGAAGTATTTCCGGTCGTAACCATGGCCTTCACCTGCAATGATTGACCCGGATAAATATAATCGGAACCCAGGTTGTTCAGTGTCTTCAATTCAGTTAGCGTCAGGCCGTTCGCATTCGCGATTTTCCAGAGCGTATCTCCGGATGCCACTGTGATTGTGCTCGCCGTGCTGGACGTTGACGGCGCAGTTGTCGTTGGCTGTGTAACGGTCGGCGCGGTGACTGTCGCGCTCTTAAGCGTCAGCACTTGCCCAGGGACAATGACATCAGAGGTGAGACTGTTCAGTGTTTTCAGTTCAGCTACGCTCAAACCGTTGGCATTCGCCAATTTCCAAAGCGTGTCTCCGGATGCTACCGTGATTGTGCTTGCTGTCGACGGCGTTGTCGGAGTCGTTGGTGTCGTCGGTTGCGTCACACTCGGCGTTGTCGTTGTCGTAGTTTGTTTAAGCAACAATGTTTGGCCTGGAACGATTACATCACTCGTCAGGTTGTTCAGTGACTTCAATTCAGCTACGCTCACACCATTTGCGTTCGCGATTTTCCAGAGCGTGTCTCCGGATGCTACCGTTACGCTTCCGGTTATTGTTCCCGGCGTCACGGTAGGAGTGGTTGGCGTTACAGTAGCAGCGCTCTTCAAGAGCAATACTTGACCCGTCAGAATTGCATCACTTGTCAGGTTGTTCAGCGCTTTTAATTCGGCAACCGTCAACCCGTTCGCGGTCGCAATTTTCCACAAAGTATCTCCGGACACGACAACGACACTGCTGCCTGTCGATGGCGTAGTTGGTGTAGTCACTCCAGGCGTCACAGTAGTGGTGCCGTTGATGTAGTTCACTGGATTGACGACAGTCCCGTTTTCCTGCACTTCGAAATGCAGATGGACTCCTGTCGAGCTGCCGGTTGTTCCCATCACGCCGATTTTTTGCCCTTGGCTAACGGTCTGCCCTACGGATACCGATAGCCCTGATTGCATATGCGCATACAACGTTTTGATGGTCACGCCATTTATTTTGCCGTGGTTGATGACGACGTAGTTGCCGTAGCTGTAGTGATAAGCCGCGACTTCCACTATGCCCGCTTGTGCTGCGGAAATATTGCCGCTGCCCGCGATGTCAATACCCCGATGGAATTCCAAAGCGCCATTGATAGGCGACGTGCGGTATCCGAACGGAGATGAAATATATCCGCTGGCCGGTTTGATGAAAGCTCCTGTGACTGTGGTTCCCGTAGTGCCCGTATTCGTTCCGGTAGTTGGTATTGTAGTACCCGTCGAAGCCCCTGTGGTTTTCAGGATTTGTCCCGGATAGATCGCATCGGAAGTCAGATTGTTTGCGGTCTTCAATGCTGTAACGGTCATGTTGTTTGCATTTGCGATCGACCACAGTGTATCACCCGATTTTACCGTATAGGATTGGGTAGTTGTTTGACCTGTATTGCTGTTTGATCCGTTTTCAGTCGTATCCGGAGCAGTCGTTGTTGCTTTGCTCAACAACAACTTTTGGCCCACGTATATGGTATCGCTCGTCAGCGTATTCAGGCTCTTCAATTCACTGATCGTCAGGCCGTTCGCAGTAGCGATTTTGTATAGCGTATCGCCAGCGACTACCGTATAGCCCGAATTTGTCGTTTCTGATGGTGTTTCGGTTGGCGTAGTTGGTGCGGTTGTTTCTTCTTCCGAAGGCGTCTCTTCCTCGACGGTGACACTGTCAGGCAGCACCAGACGGTCGCCCACATAGATCATGTTGGAATTCAATTTATTCAGCGTCAACAGATCGACTAACGAAATCGAATATTTTTTAGCGATTGCGTAAAGCGTGTCGCCCGCTTGGACAACGTGGACGGCATCACCCGCTTGAACCGGAGTTTCTGGTGTCGCAACGTCTTCCGTATCCTCAGCTGGTTCGCTTGGTGTCTCTTGTTCCGGGGTATCCTCATCGGGATTCTCCGGAAGCTCTACAGTCGGTAATTCAGGCGTTTCAGTCGGCGTCTCGAAATCGACATTGCCTGCATCCGGTTCTTCAACCTCATCTTCGTCAACAGGCTGATAATTGTCATATTGATCCAATCCGTATTGCGCAATGATCCTGTTCAATTTTGTGCTGTAGGCTGTGTCGGTCGCATAACGGCCGGTCAGGTAAGCTGTCGCGTCCTGATAAGTGGCTGCATTACTCTTCCAAGCACCAGCATAATAGGTCGGATTCCAACTGGTCCCGTTTGCCAGAAGATTTGCGTAATCCTGCAGGGATTCAGCATACGAAGGATATTTTCTGAATTCAGCGTTGATGGGATAGTAATTCTGGCCACCGCTGTCCTCCAATGTCTCCATATTGATGGACTCCCCATTGTATTCCCCTTTGATACCGAACAGGTTATAGTTGGGAGCCTTCGATAAAGTGCTTGTACCCCATCCACTTTCCAGGATGGCTTGGGCCATCATCACGGAGGCGTACAGATCATTTTGCGCAGCGATTACGGTCGCAGACGGGATGATCTGGTTCAAAAAGGGATTAGTGGAATATACTTGTGTATCCGTTGTTCCAAGCGTAGTCGACTCTGCTGCCAAAACCAGTTGGACTGGCTTCACGACAGTTGTCATAAAGAACGATGTGCTCAACACCGCTACGCTGCGTTTCAGTCTTTTATTCGTGGTGATAAAAGAATTGATCAGTTGTTCATTTTTCTTTTGGTTGATGCGTTCGTTTCTGGATAACACCAAAATAAACCACTCCCTGTATCAAAAATACTGCCGATTTGGCAGTGAAAAAATCTGAATTTATAAAAATGATGGAAAATAATTTAAATTTCTTTTAAGAAAATCTCCCAATATGTCTATTATATGTTTGTTTCCTAAATTTTTGAATGGCTATCATAACCATATTCAATATTTAACAATTGAAATAAATCTGTAACAATCCTTTCCACCACTTAAAAGTAAGCCCTTTCCTCAGGGAACCTCTCATGAAATGCAGAAAAGCCCTCAAATAGTCTACTGACTGGCCAAAAATCGTGATAAAATGGATGGTGAGGTGAAAGTATTGACAAATCAATTTTTATACAGTGACACAAATAAACGTTACCATACATGGAATTACCATCTGCAACAACACTTTGGCGAAAAGATTTTCAAAGTAGCCATCGATGGCGGTTTTGATTGCCCAAACCGCGACGGCACAGTCGCACACGGCGGTTGCACCTTCTGCACCGTTTCCGGATCCGGCGATTTTGCCCAAAGCCGCATCGACCCGTTGCCTGTTCAATTGCGCAAAGGCATCGATATGATGCACAAAAAATGGCCGAATGTAAAAAGTTACATCGCCTATTTCCAGAATTTCACCAATACGCACGCGCCCGTGGATATCCTGCGCCATCGTTATGAACAGGTCGTCAATGAGGAAGGCGTGGTCGGCATCATGATTGCGACACGACCGGATTGCCTGCCCCCCGAAACGATCGCATATTTGGCGGAACTGAACAAGCGCTACTACATATGGGTGGAATTGGGACTTCAGACCATCCATGAAGAAACAAGCAAAATCATCAACCGGGCACATTCCTATGATACCTACCTGAAAGCAGTCGATGAACTGCGTGCGCATAATATCCCGGTATGTACGCATCTCATCAATGGGCTTCCGGGAGAAACCCATGACATGATGATGGAGAGCGTCAACCGCGTCATTCTGGATTCGGATATCCAAGGCATCAAGATCCATTTGCTCCATTTGATGAAAAACACCAAAATGCTCCGGGACTACCATCAAGGCAGGCTACGGTTGCTGGAGAAAGAAGAATATGTTGAACTCGTCTGCGATCAGCTTGAAGTCATTCCGGAAGAAATCGTCATCCACCGCATCACGGGAGACGCCCCGCGTGACACCCTTGTCGGACCGATGTGGAGCCTTAAAAAGTGGGAAGTGCTGAACGCAATCGATCATGAGTTGGAACGCCGTAATACTTATCAAGGGATCCACAATATCAGGAATAAGGGTGAGGAACATGTTGTTGTCCGCAGTGGACTTCAGTCATAGATTGCTGAAGGAAACGGTCTGTAAGGGAGATCTCGTCATCGATGCCACTGTCGGAAACGGGAACGATACGGTTCTATTGGCTACATTGGTCGGGCCGACAGGAAAAGTGATTGGATTTGATATCCAGAAACAAGCCATCGAAAACACGAAGCAAAAGCTATTGTTTGCTGGCTTGACGGATCAGGTAACCCTTCTTCACCAAGGGCATGAAACACTTCCGGATGTATTGGCCGATCATCCGGAAATCGGCGGTGCCATCTTCAATCTGGGCTACATGCATGGAACCGACAAAACAGTCATCACCCAAAAAGATACGACCATCCATGCCGTCAGCGCCTTGTTACCCAAGTTGCGGATCGGCAGCTGCATCATCTTGGTTGTATACAGTGGTCATCCTGGCGGTATGGAAGAGAAGCAGGCCCTGCTTGATTATGTAAGCGGGTTGAATCAAGCTTTATACAAGGTACTCCAATATGGTTTCATCAACCAGATTAACCATCCACCGATTCTGATTGCCATCGAGAAAAAGAAAACACCTTATATGAAATAGAAAAAAGGAAAGCGTTCGGCATATTGCCGGAACGCTTTCCTTTTTCAGTTGGTCATTTTGTGTTTGCTTTATTTGCCAGCTTGGACATATGAAAGCAAAGCTTCTGTTTTATCCGTCTTCTCCCAAGTGAAGTCAGCATCTTCACGGCCAAAATGTCCGTAGGCTGCTGTCTTTTTAAAGATAGGACGACGCAGATCCAACATTTGGATGATGCCTGCTGGTGTCAAGTTGAAGTTTTTGCGTACCGCTTCAATCAAAGTGGCCTCTGGATATTCGCTTGTACCGAACGTGTCGATCGCAATCGATACAGGTTCAGCAACACCGATCGCGTATGCCAATTGGATTTCGCATTTTGTAGCTAAACCAGCCGCAACAATGTTCTTCGCAATGTAACGAGCCGCATAACTTGCAGAACGGTCAACTTTTGTAGCATCCTTACCTGAGAACGCACCGCCACCATGACGCGCATATCCACCATAAGTGTCAACGATGATTTTCCTGCCCGTCAGACCGGAATCTCCTTTAGGACCGCCGATAACGAAACGTCCTGTAGGATTGATGAAGTATTTAGTATCAGCATCCAACAAGGCATCGTCGATGACCACATGGATGACATGCTCCAAAATATCTTTTTTCAATTGTTCCAACGTGACATTCTCGTCATGTTGTGTGCTCAAAACGATCGTGTCCACACGTTTCGGTTTGCCGTTCTCATCGTATTCCACGGTAACTTGCGTTTTTCCGTCCGGTCTTAAATACTCCAAAGTACCGTCTTTGCGGACTTCAGATAAACGTTTCGCTAACTTATGACTAAGTGAAATAGGTAATGGCATCAGTTCTTCCGTTTCGTTGATAGCAAAACCGAACATCAAACCTTGGTCCCCTGCACCGATTTCATTGTAATCCGTAGTCACTGACTCTCTGCGTTCCAATGATTCGTTGACACCGATTGCGATATCGTCGGATTGTTCGTCCAATGACACCATTACGGCCAAATTATCCGCATCGAAACCAAACTTACCACGCGTATAACCAATTTCAGTTACTGTATCGCGGACGATCTGCTGGATGTTTACGTACGCGCTTGTCGTGATTTCACCAAAGACAACTACCAGTCCTGTCGTGACAATCGTTTCGCAAGCAACACGCGCGTTTGGATCAGCAGCCAACAGCGTATCCAAAATTGCATCACTGATCTGATCAGCGATTTTATCCGGATGACCTTCCGTTACCGATTCTGAAGTAAATAATCTTTTTTCTACCATTTTTCATTCCCCCATTTTTTGGTTACAAGGCGTCTTCACATATTGTGAATCCTATCGGGATATTGCAATTAGCCTCTGAAATGCAACATACCTAATATACGCTATCATCGTTAAAAAAGCAACAAAAAATAAGAGAATTTCATCTTTGTGCCACAGATGGAGCCCAAAAAAATACTGATCCAAATATTTTTGGGCCGCTTTTGACTCTTCCGTAACTTGACATCGCAAAGACGTTAACCTATGATGAATTTGCGCAATATATATGAGTTGACACACACAATCTACCATTAATAAAGAAGGAAGAGACTATGCTGACAATCAAGAAACAATTCATTCACCTGATGAACCACACCTTATTGGCACTGCTGACCGCCCCTTTGACCCTGCTTCTTTTCGGAGCATGGAGAGGAATGACCTTCAACGGACCCAACTATCTGCTGCTTTTTATGCTTTATCTATTTCTGATGTTTACCCATGCCTTGGAACGTCTACTTTCGAAAAGAGAACAATCCGACGCAAAACTTCCATATAAAATGATTCTGGTTTTAGGGATTCTTTCGATCGGAATGTTGACGATCATCTTCTATTTATCGAACCTGATCCTGACCGCCATTCTTTTACTGTATCTAATTTACCTGATCTTGCAGTTTTATCCCTACAGTATGACAAATACTTTTTACGAAATACTGCTGAGGCCTTTCTTTAAGATACTCATCCTTTCATCTGTATCCTTTTTTTCGCAGGCAAACTTTATTCCGCTGCAACTGCAGTACGAAGTGCTTCCATTGATCCTATTCCATATCTTTGGTTTAATACAGGTTCAGATCAAGAATACTGCAGGCAGCAATCAGCCCCTGACTTATTATCAACAACTGCTATTGAAGCACTCAAAATTTTTGAAAATGACTATTTTCCTGCTTTCCTACGCAACAGGAATCCTCCAGATACTTAACCTCAACAGCTCGCTATGGGCCATAAGCGTATTCGTATTGTCCATCCTGCTAGTCTTCCCTTTGTTCAAGAGAAAATTTCAAAGCGATCTCAGAATCGAACAATATCTGACCAACTATGGTTTTCTTTTCACGTTGAGTTATTCATTTTTATTTTTGGTCTAACAGAAACAGGCAGAGGCATCAGTCGATTGACTGATGCCTCTGCCCGTCTCTGTATAAGAAAAAAGCACTCAGAAGAGTGCTTTTCAGTGATGATCCGTACGGGAATCGAACCCGTGTTACCGCCGTGAAAGGGCGGTGTCTTAACCGCTTGACCAACGGACCATAAAGATAGTGCAAATGGGCCTAAATGGACTCGAACCATCGACCTCACGCTTATCAGGCGTGCGCTCTAACCAGCTGAGCTATAGGCCCTTCAAAAGCGCATGAAAGTTCATCATTCATCAGAAATCAGAATCAATTGCGGGGACAGGACTTGAACCTGTGACCTCCGGGTTATGAGCCCGGCGAGCTGCCAACTGCTCCACCCCGCGATAGTATTAATATGACATAAGGGTCATGACAATGATCCGTACGGGAATCGAACCCGTGTTACCGCCGTGAAAGGGCGGTGTCTTAACCGCTTGACCAACGGACCATGATTTTTATTCTTCTGATAAAGCTACGGAGAAGGAGGGATTTGAACCCTCGCGCCGCGTTAACGACCTACACCCTTAGCAGGGGCGCCTCTTCAGCCACTTGAGTACTTCCCCTAAAAAAGAGAACTCCACTATCTGTATGCTTTATCAATGGGCCTAAATGGACTCGAACCATCGACCTCACGCTTATCAGGCGTGCGCTCTAACCAGCTGAGCTATAGGCCCTTCTTAAAAAAAGCGGGTGAGGAGAATCGAACTCCCGACATCAGCTTGGAAGGCTGGGGTTTTACCACTAAACTACACCCGCATGGCGGCTCCGACGGGATTTGAACCCGCGATCTCCTGCGTGAC